>NZ_RFAR01000022.1 GCF_003693445.1 Aquitalea palustris
TTTGCCGTGGTGGCGGACGAGGTGCGCAAGCTGGCCGACTCCACCAGCCGCTCTACTGGCGAAATCGACACCATTGTCAAATCCATTGGCAGCCAGGTGCAGGTAGCGGTGCGTGACATGCAAGCAGTCGAGGCTAGTGTCAGTACCAGTGTGGGCAATATCAGCCAGGCTGGTGATGCGGTGAAGAGCATCAGCTTGCAATCGGATCAGGTGGTGCAACTGGTTGGCAGCGTCAGCCAGAAAGTGGCGGTGCAGCAGCAAAGCTGCGCCGAGGTGGCTAATGATGTCAGCGGCATTGCTGGCAATGCCTCGGAAACCCGCAGCGAGGTGGATGCCACCAACCAGGCGCTGAGCGCACTGGACAGCCAGGTCGAACATATTCACGCCGTCGTGGCACGCTTCCGGCTGCGCTGAACCGGCAGCTGCTGTGGCAAATCAGCGGAAAACCAACGGTTTTAATGATTTTCTATCGAAAGATGGATTTTTTGATGGAAATATATAAATAATCAGCGGGTTTTGGCATGATTTTTCTGCATGCTCGGCCCGCTCGCTGACTACAAGGCTGTCAGGGTCGAGCCGGCCACTTCGAGGCAGCCCCTTCACCGCTCAAGGCAATGGTTGGCATGGTCGCATCTGTTCGTAATCGTTTTATCCGCCTGGTTGTCATCGCCTATGGCGTGCTGGCCATGCTGTGGATTCTGCTGTCGGACAGCCTGCTCAGCCTGCTGGCTGATGCAGATACCATGCGTCAGCTGTCCACCTACAAAGGTGGTGTGTTCGTCCTGATCACCACCATCATGCTGTACTTTTCCCTGCGTGCGGTGCCGGCGGCAGAGCCTTCGCCGGTGGCGGGCTTGCTGGAAAACTGGGCCGAGCGCATGGGCCATGGCCGCATTGCCCCCTGGCTGGGCTATCTGCTGGCGGTGCTCTTGGCGCTGGCGGTACTGGCCTTGCGCCATCTGCTGCCGATCAGCGTGTACCAGCGGCCCATGCTCATCATGTTCATGTTTCCCATCATCCTCAGCGCCTTGCTGGGCGGACTGGGGCCGGGGCTGCTGGCGACCGCGCTGACGGTGGCCGGGGTGGACTGGCTGGCCACACCGCATTTTCATAGCAGCGCCGCCGAACCGTTCACTACTTTGCAATGGGGTTTTCTCGCCTTGTGCGGCGCTGCCGTCAGCTTGTTCAGCGGTTTGCTGCGGCAACTGGCCAAACGCAATGAAACCCACCGCAATCTGCTGGAAGCTGTAGTCACCGGTACCTCGGACGCGATTTTCGTCAAGGACCGGCAGGGGCGCTACCTGATGGTGAATGCCGCTGCTGCCCGCATGGTGGGGCGCGAGGTGAGCGCCATTATTGGCGAGGATGACCGTGCATTGTTTGACGCTGCCTCTGCTGCCGAGCTGATGGCGCTGGACGATGCCATCATGCATGACGGCAAGCTGCACACGCATGAAGAGTTCCTGCGCCTGCAGGACGGCTCCGAGCTGGTGTTCCAGGTGAGCAAGGGCCCGGTATTCGGCGCAGATGGGCAGGTGGTTGGCCTGTTCGGCATTTCGCGAGACATCAGCCGCCACAAGCAGGCCGAACAGGAATTGCAGGAGAGCGAGGCCGCCTTGCGGGCGGCGCAGCGCCTGGCGGGGATTGGCAACTGGAGCTGGGATCTGGCCAGTGACCAGCATGTCTGGTCCAGCGAGGTGTACCACCTTTATGGCCGTTCGCCGGCATTGCCGCCGGCGGTCTACCCCGAGGTCCGAGAATATTTCACTGCCGAAAGCTGGGCGGTTCTGTCTGCGCTGGTGCAGCAGTGCCTGCAGGATGGCCAGCCCTACCAGTGTGATGCGGAAGTGCTGCGGCCCGATGGCGAGCAGCGCTGGATCACAGTGCGTGGCGAAGCCGTGCAGGACAGCACCGGCCGGCTGCTGCGTTTGCAGGGCACGGTGCAGGATATCAGCGAGCGCATGCGGCTGACCTTGCAGATACGCAGCAGCGAGCGCCGGCTGCAGCAGGTGGTGGAGGCCACCAGCGACGGTTTCTGGGACTGGGATTTGCGCAGCGGCCATGTCTACCGCTCTGCCCGCTATTACGCACTCACCGGCTACCGGCCGGAGGACGACACGCACGATATCGGATTTTTCAAGCAACTGTTGCTGCCGGACGATCTGGATGTATGGCAGCAGGCCTTGCAGGCGCATTTGCGCGGCGAAACCAGCTTGATGGAGTTTGATGTGCGGCTGATCACCCGTACTGGTGAATTGCGCTGGGTGAGGGTGTGCGGGCGGGCGGTGGAGCGCAATGACATTGGCGAAGTGCAGCGGCTGGTCGGTACGCTGTCCGATATCACCGAGCGGCGCCGGCTGGATGAGGATTTACGCTTCGTGCTGAACGAAGCCGGTGATGCCATCTGGATTGCCGACGAGCAGGGCCAGTACCTGTTTGCCAATCCATCTGCCTGCCGCATGACCGGCCACGATCAGGCCCAGTTGCAACAGATGCACCTGGCCGACCTGCTGGCCCCGGCCAGCCAGCCTGCCTTGCCGACACACCTGCGTCAGCTGGAGCAGCAGCGTTTCATCCGCAGTGAGTGGATGCTCAGGCGAGTCGATGGCAGCGAGGTACTGGCCGAGCTGACTACGGTGCACATGCAGGATGGCCGCTACATGGCCTTTGGCCGTGACCTGACCGAAAAGAAACTGGCAGAACAGACGCTGCTGCAGCGTGAGCAGCAACTGGCGCGCGTGCTGGAAGGCTCCGACCAAGGCTATTGGGACTGGAATGTCCAGACCGACGACTTTCAGGTCAGCCAGCGCTGGAAGGAGATGCTGGGTTATCCGCCGGACAGCGGCGGCATCACCCGCCAGGTCTGGCAAGGCCATATTCATCCGGAAGATTATCCGCAGGTGGAGATGGCCTTGCAGCGCCACCTGGCAGGGCAGACCCCAGCGTATGAAATGGAAATGCGTTGCCGCAGCCAGGCGGGTGGCTGGCGCTGGATACTGTCGCGGGGACGGGTGGTGGAGCTCGATGGGCAGGGCCGGCCCTTGATGATGTCCGGCACCCATACCGACATCACCGAGCACAAGATTTATGCGCTGGCGCAGAAAGAAGCGGCCATCGTGTTCGACAGCAGCTACGAAGGCATCATGGTGGTTTCGCCGACAGGGCTGATGACCAAGGTGAATGCGGCGTTTACCCGCATCACCGGCTACCACGAAGAAGAAGCCATCGGCCGCTCGCCGGCCATCCTGTCCTCCGGTCAGCACGGGCCGGCTTTCTATCAGGAACTGTGGTCCATGGTGCGGCAGCATGATTTCTGGCGTGGCGAAATCTGGAACCGGCGCAAGAATGGCGATCTGTATGCCGAGCTGCTGTCGATCTCGGTAGTGCGCGACCAGTTTGGCCAGATCCAGCACTATATCGGCATTTTCTCCGACATTACCCAGTTGAAAGCCCACGAAGCGGAGCTGAACCGCATCGCCAATTTCGACCCGCTGACCGGTGTGCCCAATCGCCGTCTGCTGTCCGACCGGCTGGAGCAGGCCCTGATCCACAGCAGACGCAGCGGCAAGCCCTGCGCCGTGTGCTTTCTTGATCTTGATGGTTTCAAGGTCGTCAACGACTTGCATGGCCACGAAGCCGGCGACCAGTTGCTGATCGCGGTGACCGAGCGGCTGAAGTCGGTGCTGCGCGCCGATGACACGCTGGCACGGCTGGGGGGCGACGAATTCGTCCTGCTGCTATCCGGGCTGGAGAGTAATGATCAATGCATCCCGGTGCTCGACCGCGTGCTCAGTGCGGTGCGCCAGGAAGTCAGCCTGGATACGGCGACCATCTGCACTAGTGCCAGTGTGGGCGTTACCCTCTATCCGCTGGACGATGCCGATGCTGACACCTTGCTGCGTCACGCCGACCAGGCGATGTACCAGGCCAAGACCTCTGGCAAGAACCGCTACCAGCTGTTCGACCCGGAAAGCGACCGCAAGGCCCAGTTGCACCGCCGCACGCTGGAGTCGCTGGGACAGGCTCTGCAGCAGCAACAATTCCTGCTGTATTACCAGCCCAAGGTCGATCTGGGCTCCGGCCGCATCATCGGTGTGGAGGCGCTGATACGCTGGCAGCATCCCGAGCGTGGCTTGCTGGCTCCGGCAGCTTTCCTGCCCACCTTGCAGGGCAGCGAACTGGAAACCGCGTTTGGCCGCTGGGTGCTGGATGAGGGTGTGGCGCAAGCCGCCCGCTGGCAGGAGCAGGGCCTGGACATGGCAATCAGCATCAATGTCAGTGCCAACTACCTGTTGCATGCCGATTTTTATCTGCATCTGCAACAGGCGCTGCAGCGCTATCCGCTGCTCCAGCCCTCACTGCTGGAGCTGGAGGTGCTGGAGTCGGCGGCACTGGCCGACATGGATCAGGCCCTGGCCGTGTTGCAGCAATGCCGGGCACTTGGCGTGCACTTTGCTCTGGACGACTTCGGCACGGGCTATTCTTCGCTGACCTATTTGCGCAAACTGCCGCTGGATACCCTGAAGATCGATCAGAGCTTTGTGTCCGGTATGCTGGAGGATGCCGACGATCTGGGCATCGTTGCCAGCGTCATCCAGCTGGCAGAAGTATTCCAGCGCCAGGTGATCGCCGAAGGCGTGGAAACCATGGCGCATGGTGCGGTATTGCTGCAGATGGGCTGCCAGCTGGTGCAGGGCTATGGCATTGCCCGGCCCATGCCGGCAGCCGAACTGGACGAGTGGTGCCGGCAGTGGCAACTGCAGGGACTGTGGCGACAACTGGGCGACGGGCCTGTCATCTGAAGATGGCGGTAACTGGCGTAGGGCAGGGCTGTTCAGGTGATGACAAGACTAAGAAGCGTGTTGGCAGCGTGGTGCTGGATGTTGTTTTGCATGCCGGTGCAGGCTTTGCCGACCAATGGCGTGGTGTTGCAGATCGGCTTTGGCAGCAACAAGCCACCTTATATCTTCGAAGCCGAGCGCCGTGGACTGGAGCTGGACATCGTGGTGGCGGCCGCCCGGCGTGCCGGCATGGAAGTGCGGCCTTTCTTTGCGCCCATGGAGCGCTTGCAGGGCATGTTGCAGCAAGGCCGGCTGGACGGCATTGCCACCACCAATCCCTATAGCGGGCTGCATGCCTATTTTTCCCAGCCCTATCTGGAATATCACAATGTGGTGGTTGCCCTGGCCCAGCGCCGGCTGACGCTGCGTGACATCAGCGATTTGCAACGCTATTCCATCAGCAGCTTCCAGCGTGCGCGCCAACTGCTTGGCCCCTCATTCGAAGCCATGGTCAGTGCCAATACCCGTTACCGGGAAGAGGGCGACCAGAAAGTCCGCAACCGGCTACTGTATGCCGGCCGCGTCGATACCATCGTCGGTGACTGGCGCATCATCAGCTATTTCACGCAGGAGATGAGCGCCGAGCAGGGACCACTCCCGCCGGTGACCGTTTACCACCTGTTTGCTCCCACCCCGTATCAGATGGCTTTTCGTTACCAGTGGCAGCGCGACAACTTTGACCGTGGCCTGGCCTTGCTGCGCCAGAGTGGCGGCTACCGCGAGATCGAAGGCCGTTATGATGCAGCGCCGGTACATGCGCAACCCTGAACCCGGCACAGGCTGGCGTGGATCGGACGCCGCTGCCGATTGCTGGCACAATGCCGGCTTTTCGCCGTATTGCTGTATCAAGGAGCCTGCATGCCAGCCAAGCCGCATGCCCAGGCGCGGTCGTCAGGCCCCCGCCTGCACCCGCGCAACCGTCACCGGGGCCAGTATGATTTTTCCCGACTGCTTATTGCCTGTCCCGCGCTCAAAAAATATGTGCGGCCCAATGCCCAGGGCTTGCCCAGCATAGACTTTGCCAACCCGCAAGCCGTCAAACTGCTGAACCGCGCCTTGCTGGCCGACTGGTATGGCATCCGCGACTGGGATATCCCGGCCGCCTATCTGTGCCCACCCATTCCGGGGCGGGCCGACTATGTGCACTGCCTGGCCGACCTGCTGGCCGAATGCCAGCAAGGCCGCCTGCCGCAGGGCGATGCAATCCGCCTGCTGGATATCGGTGTGGGCGCCAATGCCATCTATCCCTTGCTGGCTCATGCCGAATATGGCTGGAGCTGTGTCGGTGCCGATATCGACAAGCTGGCGCTGGCCAATGGCCAGGCCATTCTGGCGGCCAATCCACAATTCGCCGCGCATATCGCATTGCGCCACCAGCCGCACACCGATCAGATGTTCAGCCACATCATCGCCAGCGGCGAGCATTTCGACGTGACCATGTGCAATCCGCCCTTTCATGCGTCGCGGGCCGCTGCTGCCGCCGGCAGCCAGCGCAAATGGCGCAATCTGGGCAAGGGCGGACCGCAGCAGGGCAAACAGCCGCTGCTGAACTTCGGTGGCCAGGAAAACGAGTTGTGCTATCCCGGTGGCGAACAGGCTTTTGTTGCCAGCATGATCAACGAAAGTGTGCGCTTTGCCCGGCGTTGCTGCTGGTTCACCAGCCTGCTGTCCAGTGCCGACAGTCTGCCTGCCTTGCGCCATGTCTTGCGTGAGGCCGGCGTCAAGCAAAGCCGGGTGCTGGACATGGCCCAGGGACAAAAGCGCAGCCGGCTGCTGGCCTGGAGCTTCTGGGATGTGGCCGGGCAGCAGGCCTGGGCAGCCCGTTACTGGACCGCGCAGGACCAGACCCCGGCTGCCGGCCGGCGCTGATTGGTTTATGGTGAAAGTGGGGCGCGGCAACGCAGCCCGCATGGAGTGGATCCGGACATGGCAAAACAATACGCAGTCTTGATGGTTTGCATGGGCAATATCTGCCGTTCGCCCACGGCCGAAGGGGTGCTGCGCGCCCATGTGCAGCAGGCTGGCCTGGCCGGGCAGGTGACTGTCGATTCGGCCGGCACCCATGCCTACCATATTGGTGAAGCACCCGACCCGCGCAGCTGCAAGGCGGCTTTGCGGCGCGGCTATGATCTGTCGGCACAGCGTGCACGCCAGGTGAGCGTGGCCGATTTTCAACGTTTCGACCTGATTCTGGCCGCAGACCGGGCCAATATGGCCGCCTTGCGCGCACTGTGCCCGCCAGAGAGCCGGGCCCGGCTGGATTTCATCCTGGCTCCACTGGGACAGCAGCCCGCACTCGAAGTCCCCGATCCCTACTATGGCGGTGCCGGGGGCTTTGACCGGGTGCTGGACCTGATCGAGCAGGCGAGTGTGCTGTGGGTGGAGCAGCTGCGGCAAACGCTGCGCGCGGCGGCCGACTGATTATCTTGGCATAAGACGGGTGGGGCTTTAAGCTAGACACCTGTATAAAGCCGGCATGGCCGGCATGTTTGCAAGGAAATAAATGGGACAGTTTTCGCGGGAACCATTGGCACCAATGGAAGTGGTACCCAGCCATAACGCAGATATCATCCTGCCACGCCAGAGCGGACGCACCCCGCTGGCACGCCAGACCGTGATTGTGGTCGGTTCCTCCACCGGTGGCACCGAAGCCTTGCGGGTGCTGCTCAGCGCGCTGCCGCCCACCATGCCGCCCATTCTGGTTACCCAGCACATGCCCGAACTGTTTACCAAATCCTTTGCCGCCCGGCTGGATTCCTTGTGCCAGCTGCAGGTGAAGGAAGCCGAGGATGGCGAGCGCCTGCAAGCCGGCACGGTGTATATCGCCCCCGGTCACTCTCATCTGCTGCTGAAGTCTGCTGCCACCATCGGCTATGCCACCTCGCTGCATCATGGCCCGCCGGTCAATCGTCACCGGCCCTCGGTCGATGTACTGTTCCGCTCGGCCGCCAATCTGGCTGGCAAAAACTGTATCGGCGTCATCCTCACCGGCATGGGGCGCGATGGTGCGCAAGGCATGCTGGAACTGAAAGAAGCCGGTGCCTACAATATTGCCCAGGACGAAGCCAGTTGCGTGGTGTTCGGCATGCCCAAGGAAGCCATTGCGCTCAAGAGCCAGCACGAGGTATTGCCGCTCACATCCATCGCCAGCCGCCTGGTCGCGCTGGTGGCCCAACGCCAGCCAACCGTATAGAAACCCGCGATGAAGTTGCCCATTCTTGTAGTCGAAGACGACGCTGACCTGCGCGAAGCCATTGTCGACACCCTCAGCCTGGCAGGTTATCCCACGCTGGAAGCCGGTGATGGCAGCGCTGCCCTGCTGCAATTGAAGAAAACCCCGGTGGGGCTGATCATTTCCGATGCACAGATGGCTCCGATGGATGGCTATAGCCTGTTTGAAGAGGTGAAGGTGCGCTATCCGGGCGTGCCCTTCATCCTGATGACGGCCTACGGCATCATCGAACGCGCCATCGAATTGCTGCGGGCAGGTGCCACCCACTATCTGCTCAAACCCTTCGAGCCGGCCAGCCTGATTGCCGAGGTGGAAAAGCATATCCTCAAGCTGCCAGACAGCGAGCGTGATGAGGCCGTGGCGGAATCACCGCAAATGCGCCAGCTGCTGGCGCTGGCCAGCCGGGTCGCCGGCAGCGATGCCAGCGTGATGATCACCGGCCCCAGCGGTGCCGGCAAGGAAGTGCTGGCGCGTTACATCCACCGTCATTCGCGTCGTCACGAGGGTGCGTTTGTGGCGGTGAATTGCGCCGCCATTCCGGATAACCTGCTGGAGTCCACCCTGTTCGGCCACGAAAAGGGCGCATTTACCGGGGCCGCCCAGGCCTTGCCCGGCAAGTTCGAACAGGCGCAGGGTGGCACCATCCTGCTGGATGAAGTCACCGAAATGCCGCTGTCGCTGCAGGCCAAACTGCTGCGGGTATTGCAGGAGCGTGAAGTGGAGCGCGTGGGCAGCACCCGCACCATCAAGCTGGATATCCGGGTGTTGGCCACCTCCAACCGCGATGTGGCAGGCGAAGTGGAAGCCGGGCGCTTCCGCGAAGACCTGTATTTCCGCCTGAATGTATTCCCGCTGCGCATTCCGGCACTGGCCGAGCGGCGCGAGGACATCCTGCCGCTGGCACGGCTTGTGCTTAACAAGTACGCTGAAGCCGCCGGGCGTTCCGGATTAAGCCTCTCCGACGAGGCCGAACGTCATTTGACGGCCTATAGTTGGGAAGGTAACATCCGCGAATTGGAAAACGTCATGCAGCGGGCGGTGATTCTTGCCGCCGGGCCGGCAATTCTTGCCGCCGACCTGTTGCTGGATGATGTTTCCGGTTCGACACCGCTTACCCGGACAGAAACCACCGTTCCGCCTATCATGTCTGCAGAGTCCGACATGAAAACGCTGGAAAAACGTCATATTCTGGATACACTGGCAGCAGTTGGAGGGGTCAAGAAACTCGCCGCCGAAAAACTGGGCATCAGCGAACGCACCTTGCGCTACAAATTGCAGCGCTACCGCGAGGAAGATGGTCAGGAAGTGGATCCGGATGATCTGGACGTACGCAGTACGGAGTAGCCATGTCGATTAATAATGTAGACCAGATGTTGAGCGAGCTGCGGGCCGCGTCGGCCCTGGCTGGCGGCAAGCCGGCAGCGCAGTCGCAGGACACGTCGCAAGTTGACTTTGCCGATGTTCTCAAATCCACGATTGAGCAGGTCAATTCTGCTCAACAAACTTCGCAGGAAATGCAGAAGCAGTTCGAGTTGGGAGATGAGGGGGTTAACCTGCAGGACGTGATGGTCTCCTTGCAGAAAGCCAGCCTGTCGTTCCAGACAATGGTCCAGGCGCGCAACAAGCTGGTGTCCGCCTATCAGGAAATCATGAATACCCAGGTGTAGCCTGGCCGAATACATATCCATGTTGCCGGCAGTGGCTGCGCTTGAAACTAAAACCACTGTATGGCTGATCTGGCAGAACAAAACGCGACTCCTGTTTGGCGAACCCGGCTTAACGATGCGTCTGATCGTTTCAAGTCGCTTCCCAACAATAAAAAAATCCTCTTCTTGGTGGCCTTGGCCGCCCTTTTCTCTGTCATTGTCGGCGCGGCGGTGCTCAATCGTCAGCCCAGCTACAAAATCCTGTTTTCCAATATTGCCGACCGTGACGGCGGTCAGGTCACGGCTGCCTTGCAGCAGATGAACATTCCCTATCAATTGGGGGATGGTGGCACCGTGTCCGTGCCGGCCGACAAGGTCTACGATGCCCGTCTGCGCCTTGCCGCCCAAGGGCTGCCCAAGGCTGGTGGCGTCGGCTTCGAGCTGATGGACAACCAGAAATTCGGCATCAGCCAGTTTGCCGAGCAAGTCAATTACCAACGCGCCATCGAGGGTGAGCTGGCCCGCACCATCGAAGCCATCGGCTCGGTGGAATCTGCCCGCATCCATATTGCCATTCCCAAGCAAAGCGTCTTTGTGCGCGACCAGCAGCAGCCCACTGCATCGGTCATGCTCAATCTGTTCCGCGGCCGCACCATGGACCAGGGGCAGGTGGCCGGCATCGTGCATCTGGTGTCCAGTGCCGTGCCCAATCTGCCGGTGAAGAACGTCACGGTGGTGGATCAGGACGGCAATATGCTGTCCAAACTGTCGGACAAGGACACTGCCGGCATGGACCAGACCCAGCTGGGCTATGTGCGCCAGGTGGAAGATGGCTACGTCAAGCGCATCGAAAGCATTCTTGAGCCCATATTCGGCCAGGGCAATATCCACGCCCAGGTCACGGCCAATGTGGATTTCTCCGAGGTAGAACAGACTTCGGAAAGCTACCGTCCCAATTCGACGCCGAATCCCTCCGCCACCCGCAGCCAGCAGATCGTCGAGCGGCTGGGTAGTGGCGCGGCCAACGCCGGTGGCGTGCCGGGAGCCTTGTCCAATCAGCCCCCCTCATCGGCTTCGGCCCCCATCACCCTGCCGCCGGGTGCTGCGCCGGGTACGGCCACGCTGTCTGGTCAGGCCATGGGGCAGTCCGGTGCGCTGGAACGAGACATCACCACCAATTACGAAGTGGACAAGACCATACAGCACACCAAGATGCCGCAAGGTGTGGTGAAGCGTCTGTCAGCCGCCGTGGTGGTCAACTATCGCAAGATGCCGGACAAGACCGGCGAGGTGAAACCGACGCCGCTGACCGCCCAGGAAATCCAGCAGATCAATAATCTGGTCAAGGAGACCATGGGCTATAACAGCCAGCGCGGCGATACGCTGAACGTGGTGAATGCTGCCTTTGCCGATGCGGCCGTGCCGGTCACCATGCAGGAAAAGGTCACCGATTACCTGAGCAGCAACGCCTCCAGCCTGATCAAGTACGCCTTGCTCACCATTGCCGTACTGTATTTGCTGTTCGGCGTGGTGCGGCCTATCGTCAAGGATCTGGTCAAGCCGCAGGATGCGGTCAAGAAAGGCCCGGATGGCAAGCCGCTTACCGATGCCGGTGGCCGTCTGCTGGCGGTGGCGGGGGATGATGAAGCAGGGACGGCGGCTGCGGGCGCTGGTGGCAAGGCCGTGGCCGGTACCAATCCCGATGGCACGCCGGAAAGTCCCAAGGATGCCCAGATGCGTCAGTACAACCTTAATCTGGAAGCCGCGCGCGAGCTGGTGAAGTCTGATCCGCGCATGGCCGCCCAGATCATCAAGGAATGGATCAGCTCCGATGAGTGATAACGGTGTGCATCGCAGTGCCGTACTGCTGTTCAGCCTGGGTCAGGCTGAGGCTGTAGAGGTGTTCAAGTATCTGGGGCCGAAGGAAGTGCAGAAGATTTCGCTGGCCATGGCGGCCATCAATAATCTCAGCTACGACCAGATCGACGACATCGTCGGCAAATTCCGCGAAGAATGCGCGGCCCGCGCCAGCATCGGCGCCTCGGACGAATACCTGCGCAATGTGCTGATCGAGGCGCTGGGGCCGGACAAGGCGGCCAACCTGCTGGACAAGATCATGCAGGGCAACGACCACAGCGGCATCGAAAGCCTGAAGTGGATGGACCCGTCCTCGGCGGCCGATCTGATCCGCCACGAGCACCCGCAGATCATCGCCACCATCCTGGTGCATCTGGAGCCGGACCTGTCCAGCTCCATCCTGGCCTTCTTCCCGGAACGCTTGCGCAACGAGGTGCTGATCCGTACCGCCACGCTGGAAGGCGTACAGCCACAGGCGCTGCGCGAACTCAACGACGTGCTCACCCAATTGCTGTCCGGCTCGGACCGCATCAAGAAGAGTGCGTCCGGCGGCATCAGCCTTACCGCGGAAATCCTCAACTTCATGGGTTCCAATGTGGAAGGCTCGGCGCTCAACTACATCCGCGAATACGACCCGGAGCTGGCGCAACGCATCCAGGACAAGATGTTCGTGTTCGAGAACATCCTCGACATCGACGACCGCTCCATCCAGACCATTCTGCGCGAAGTGCAGTCCGATTCGCTGGTGGTGGCGCTCAAGGGCACCAGTGCCGAGCTCAAGGACAAGATCTTCCGCAATATGTCGCAGCGTGCGGCCGAAATGCTGCGTGACGACCTGGAATCCAAGGGGCCGGTCAAGCTGTCCGAAGTCGAGGCCGAGCAGAAGGAAATCCTCAAAGTCGTACGCAAACTGGCCGACGATGGCCAGATCGTGCTAGGCAGCAAGGGTGGTGACGAAGGCCTTGTCGAATAATCCGATTATTCCGGGCGAGCAACTGCAAGGCTGGAGCAGCTGGATGCCGGCCGAGCTGAGCCAGGACGATGGCGAACTAAGCCCGAGCCAGCTGGCCGGGCTGGATGCCTTGCGTCGTCATCTGGAGCAGGCCCCCACGGCGGCAGCTGCTGAAATGGCTGAAGACCAGGCCGAGGCTGCTGCAGCCGCGGCAGAAGCCGCCGCACAGGAAGAGGCCGTTGGCTATCCCACCGCCTCGGAACTGGAAGCCATTCATCAGGAAGCCTGGCAAACCGGCTACGACGAAGGTGTGCAGGCCGGCCATGCCGAAGGGCTGGCACGCGGCATGCAGCTGGGGCACGACCAGGCCAGCGAACAGTTTGCCCAGTTGTGGACCCCCTTGCAGGAACTGTCCGGCAATTTCGCCCGCGAACTGGCGCGGGTGGAAGAAGAACTCTCCGGCTCGCTTTTGCAGCTGGCCATGCAATTGGCCGAGCGGCTGGCCGGCGAGCACCTTGCCCACAGCGACTCGGCCATCGTCGCGCAGCTGCGCCAGGTACTGGGCGAATTGCCCGCCACCATGAGTCAGGCACGCCTGCGGGTCAACCCGGCCGATCTGGCCGCCGCACGTGAATTCCTGCAGCAGGAAACACCGGAAACCCAGTGGCAATGGATAGAAGATGCCCACATCCAGCGCGGCGGCTGCATCATCGATACCTCGTCACTGCAGCTGGACCTGCGGCTGGCATCACGGCTGGCCGCGCTAAGCAGTGCACTGGGGCTGGATGCCGCACAAGATGACCTCGCTGATTGATCGACAACGCGCCTTTCTGGGCGATTGCGGCCGCGCCGCGCAAGAGGCCGCGCTGTGGCAACCTTGCGGCCGGCTGCTGCGCGTCACCGGCATGGTGATGGAAGCCACCGGCATCAAGCTGCCGGTTGGCAGCGCCTGTCAGGTAGAGCTGGCCGACCGGCATGTGGTGGAAGCCGAAGTGGTGGGTTTTTCCGGCGACCGCGTCTACCTGATGCCCTTGGCCAATGTACACGGCCTGTTGCCAGGCACCCCGGTGCGTCCGCTGGTGCCATCGCACCCGCCCTGTTACGGGCAGAATGTGGTGTCGGCTCGCGTCAATGGTCCGGCTGGCCGCCAGGTACCGGTAGGTGAAAGCCTGCTGGGACGTATTCTCGATTCGCTGGGCCGGCCACTGGATGGCAAGGGCCCCATCCATCCCGAAGCCTATTTCCCCCTGCATAGCCAGCCGATGAACCCGCTGGACCGCTCGCCGGTCAAGCAGGTATTGGATGTAGGCGTGCGCGCCATCAACGGCCTGCTGACCGTGGGGCGTGGCCAGCGGCTGGGCCTGTTTGCCGGCTCCGGCGTCGGCAAGTCGGTACTGCTGGGCATGATGGCGCGCTTTACCCGTGCCGATGTGGTGGTGGTGGGGCTGATCGGCGAGCGGGGGCGCGAGGTCAAGGACTTCATTGAAAACATTCTGGGCGAGGAGGGCATCGCCCGCGCCGTGGTGGTGGCCGCTCCGGCCGACATGCCGCCGCTGATGCGCCTGCACGGTGCCGCGTATGCCACGGCACTGGCCGAATATTTCCGTGCCCAGGGTAAGGATGTGCTGCTGCTGATGGACTCGGTCACCCGCTATGCCATGGCCCAGCGGGAAATCGCCCTGGCCATCGGTGAGCCGCCGGTGACCAAGGGCTACCCGCCATCCGTGTTTGCCCGCCTGCCGCAACTGATCGAGCGTGCTGGTAATGCCGCCAACGGTGGTGGCTCCATTACCGGCTTCTATACCGTGCTCTCCGAAGGCGATGACCAGCAAGACCCGATTGCCGACTCGGCACGGGCGATTCTGGATGGTCACTTCGTGCTGTCGCGCGAACTGGCCGAGGCCGGGCACTATCCGGCCATCGACATCGAACAGTCCATCAGCCGTGTCATGGTGGACGTGGTGCCGCCCAAGCAGATGGACCAGGCGCGCTATTTCAAGCAGCTGTATTCGCGTTATCAGCGCAACCGCGACCTGATCAGCGTTGGTGCCTATGTACCCGGTTCGGACCCGGTACTGGACGAAGCCATGCGCCGCCAGCTGCAGATGACCAGCTTTCTGACCCAGCCCATGCATGAGTCGCAGGACTACTCCACCAGCCAGTTGCAGCTGGATAGTGTGCTGGCGTAAGCGGCTAAGCCATGGCGCAAAGCAAATATACCTTCCTGATCAAGCTGGCCGAGGACAAGCAGGCGGCCGCTGCCGAACGCATGCGCCAGGCGCAGGCCAAGGTGCTGGATGCAATGAACCGGCAGGAGCAGCTGGAGAATTTCCGCAATGAATACCGCGAGCGGCTGACCACCGGCGGCATGAAGGGCATGAGCATTGCCCAGTGGCAGGACTTTCAGAAATTCCTTGGTCGGCTCGACGAGGCCGTACGCATTCAGCAGGGCGATACCGAATTCGCCAAACAGCGCTTCATCATGGAGCGCCAGGCCTGGCGCAACGAGCATAAAAAGCTCAAAGCCTATGAAAAGCTGCTGGAGCGTGAACGCGAGCGCGAGCAGCTGGTACAGGCGCGGCGCGAACAAAAAATGACGGATGAGTTTGCCACCCGTCGCTTCTGGGACCAGACCCACGGCGAAGACTGAGCCGCGCCGTCCTGATGCCGGGCTCAGGCCTGCAGCAAATGGGCGCGGCCTTGCACTGTCAGCCCCACCATGCTGCCACACGCTGGCAACGGCCAGCAGGCGCTGCGCAACTGCAGCGGGCTGGCCAGCTCGGGCAATCGCAGGCTGAGCAGGCTGGAATGGCCGCCAAAATCACACTCCACCACTTGCGCCATCACCGCCGGCGCGGCGCCAGCCTCGGCCTGTAGCGACAGTTGCTCCGGGCGCAGCATAATGCGGCCCGCGCCACAGAACTGCCCGTCATTGATGGCAATTTCCCCCAAGGCACAATGTGCCTGGCCAGCCTTGATCTGCGCCGGCAGGATAAGCGCCTCGCCCAGAAACAGCGCGGTGGTCTCATCGGCCGGCTGGCTGTATAGCTGCTGTGGCGTGCCGGACTGAATCAGTCTTCCCTGGCGCATCACCGCCAACTGGTCGGCAAAAGACAGCGCCTCGGCCTGGTCGTGGGTCACCAGAATCGCGCTGATGCCGGCCTCGCCCAGCAGCTGCGCCACCATCTTGCGCATGGCTGCGCGCAAGCCGGTGTCCAGTGCCGAGAAGGGTTCATCCAGCAACATCAGCTGCGGCTGCTGTGCCAGTGCCCGCGCCAGCGCCACGCGCTGCTGCTGGCCGCCGGACAGTTCATGTGGCCAGCGTTGCAGCATGTGCTGTTCCAGCGCCACCATCTCTACCAGCTCGGCAATGCGCTGCTGGCGCGCCGGGCCCTTGTCAGCCAGGCCGAAGCCGATATTGTCGGCTACCGTCAGGTGTGGGAACAGCGCGCCATCCTGCGCCACATAACCGATGCGCCGCAGATGGGCGGGTAGTGCACGGCCGTCGGCGGCCAGGGTCTGGCCATTCAGGCTGATGCTGCCGCTATCGGGAAATTCGAAGCCGGCGATCATGCGCAGCAAGGTGGTCTTGCCGGAGCCGGAAGGGCCGACAATGGCCAGCCGGCTGCCGGATGTGGCATGCAGGGAAACATGGTCGACAGCCTTGACGCTGCCGTAGTGTTTGCACAGTTGGTGCAGATGCAGGGAGCTCATCGTCCAGCAGTCCGTTTGGAATGGTAATGGAGCAGCCAGGTCAGCGGCAGCGACAGCAGCACCATCAGCAGCGCATAGGGCGCAGCGGCGATGTAGTCGATTTCGCTGGTCATGGCCCAGAAACCGGTGGCCAGGGTGCGGGTGCCGTTGGGGGCCAGTAGCAGGGTGGCGGTCAGCTCGTTGCTGATGGCCAGAAAAACCATGGCCATGCCGGCGGCAGCGCCCGGAGCCGCCAGCCGCAGGGTGACCCGCCACAAGGCTTTGCCGGGCGTGCAGCCCAGGCTGCGTGCTGCGTATTCCAGTTCGGCCGGTGCCTGGGCGATGCCGGCGCGTAGGCTGATCAGCGCACGTGGCAGGAACATCAGCAAATAGGCCAGCAAGATGGTGATGACCGTCTGATAGAGCGGCCGGGCAAAGTTGATGGTGATGGTGACCAGTGCCAGCGCGGTGACGATGCCAGGCAGGGAGCTGGTGATGTAGTTGCAGCCCTCCTGCAGCCGTTGCAGGCGGCTGGGTGCACGTACCGACAGCCAGGCGAGCGGCACGGCTGCCAGCACGGTCAGCAAGGCGCCGGCCGCCCCGTACAGCAAGGTCTGGCGCAGCGCCGGCCACAGCGCATCGTTGTGCCATGCTTCACCTCCGCCCTCCCACAGCCAGTGGCCCAGGGTCAGCAGCGGCACACCCAGGGTCAGCGCTGCCGTTGCCAGACACAGTAGCAGGGCCGGCAGGCTCCAGCGCCAACCGAGTTTTGTCGTTACTGCCTGGCGTGCCGAGCCAGCTCCGACGCGGGCGTAACGGGCTTTGCCGCGGGTGGCGGCTTCCGTGCTCAGCAGCAGCAGGCAGCACAGGGCCAGTACGCCGGCCAGCATATTGGCGGCCGGGCCGTTAAAGCTGGACTGGAACTGGTCAAAAATCGCGGTGGTGAAGGTGTCGAAGCGGATCATGGCATACAGGCCGTATTCGGCCAGCAGGTGCAGGCTGACCAGCAAGCCACCGCCCCAGATCGCCAGCCGCAGTTGCGGCAGGGTGACGCGCCGGAATACCGCCCACGGCGCGAGTCCCAGCGCCGCAGCACTGTCCTCCAGCGCCGGGTCCATGCGTCGCAGCGCGGCGGCAGCAGGCAGATAGATAAACGGGAAATAGGCGATGACAGACAGCAGAACGGCCGCCGCCAGGCCGTTGAATGCCGGCAGCAGGCTGATCCAGGCATAGCTGTGTACAAAAGCGGGTACGGCCAGTGGCGCAATGGCGAGCGCCGACCACATGCGCCGCGCTGGCAAGTTGCTGCGTTCGGTCAGCCAGGCCATGGCGATGCCCAATACCACGCACAGAGGCAATGCCAGCACCACCAGCAGGCTGGTGTTGAACAGCAATTCGCCCACACGGGGGCGGAATACCAGCCGCGCCACCGTCTCCCAGCCAGTCTGGATGGAAATGACGATGATGAAGGCCAGCGGCAGCAGGGCCAGCAGTGAGATCAGCAGCGAGCTGCCGCTTAGCCATAGTGGCAGCCGCCGCCCCGGCAGCTTCAGGTCCGGGTTGGTGGCTGGGTGGGTAATATCGGCTGCCGCGGTGGCAGCCGATGTGCTGGATGACGTGCTGGGCATGGAATTACAGCAGGCCGGCCTGGGTCATCAGTTCAACCGTCTTGCGGCTGTTCAGGCGAGAGGCGTCGATCTTGGGCGCATCCAGATTCTTCAGCGGCACCAGCTTGGGGTTGGACTGTGCGCCCAGACCCACGGCGTACTCGAAAGAATTCTCGGTACGCAGAATGTCCTGGCCACCCTTGCCGGTAATCCATTTCAGGAAGGCCTGGGCTTCTTCCTTGTGCTTGCTCGACGCCAGCACGCCACCACCGGACAGGCTGACAAAGGCGCCCGGATCCTGGTGCTTGAAGTAGTGCAGTGCAGTGTTCTTGCTGTTTTCGCCGGTCTTGCTCTGGTCGCCGAAATAGTAATAGTGATAGATCACGCCGCCATCGATCTGGCTGGCATTCACCGCCTTCATCACCACGCTGTTGCCCTTGTAGGGCAGGGCATTGGTTTTCATGGCTTTCAGCCATGCCAGCGTGGCAGCTTCGCCTTTCTGTTCCAGCAGGGCGCTGACAATGGCCTGGAAGTCGGCACCGGCCGGGGCTGCAGCCCAGCGGCCTTTCCATTCCGGTTTGGCCAGATCCAGCAGCGACTTGGGCAGCTCTTTCTGGGTCAGACGGTTCTTGTTGTAAACAAAGACGGTGGAGCGGGCGGCAATGCCCACCCACTTGCCCTGGGCCGGGCGGTAGGCCGGGTCAACCTGGGCCAGCGTGGCAGGGGCCAGCGGTGCCAGCAGCTTGGCATTGTCGACCAGCACCATGGCCGGGGAATTTTCAGTCAGGAATACATCGGCCGGCGAGGATGCACCTTCCTGCACGATCTGGTTGCCCATTTCACTGTCGCTACCATTACGTACCGTTACCTTGATGCCGGTTTCCCGGGTAAAGCCTTCCACCCATGATTTGGTCAGGCTTTCGTGTTGGGCGTTATACACCACGATGCCGTCGGCGCTAGGAGCGGCGTGGGCGCTGCCAGCAAACAGGGCGGCGAGCAACAGGCTGATTTTGGCAAAGCGGGAGGAAGGGCTGGACATCTGTACGGTGCTCCTTGCTGAAAACTGACAGGAAAGGCCGGGCCGGCGAGGACGCTTGATTCATCGCCGGGCTGGCTATGGAATTAAACCAATTGTAATGCAAAAGATAATGATTCGCATTAATAAAGTTAATTGGCCAGGATTAGGGTGCCAGCAGGCTGCTGCCTGCGGCTGGCATGCAAATTGCTGTAATGCCTGCATCTTTCCAAGGGGTTTCGGCCATGACGATTACCGTAATTCCGGCGACCAGCGCCAAAACTGCCATGCCGCAAGGGCAGGCGGATGCCAGCCCGCAAGATGGCGGCGGCCTGTTTGCCAGCTTGCTGGGAGTGCAGATCGGCAACCTGACCAATGCCTTGTCAGGGCCGGTCACCGCTAGTGGCGACGACGGCAAAGGCAAGCAGAGCAAGGATTCCACGGCGTCTGACGATACAACCGCCACCGATGCTTCCCCCAATATGCTGCTGGCAGCCTTGCCCATGCTGCAGGCTGCCTTGCCGGTGCAACCGGTGCAGGACAAGCCTGTCGTCACCGCCACCACCAGCGATGCCGTGACCGCTGGCATCAAGAACGTGGGGATCGATCCACTACTGCAGGGTGCAGCCGGGCTGAAGCGTCAGCAAGGTTTGCCAGCGCAAGAATTGCCGGCTAATGACGGCAGCGCGCAGCAATTCTTGCCGCCCAATGCCGATCAGCTGGCCTCGGCCAGCCAGAGTGCCAACCAGGCCGCGCAGGCTGCACAGGCCAGCCAGACCAAGACGCTGACCATCTCGCAGCCGATGACCGATCCGAATTGGTCAAAGGCGCTGGGAGATCAGGTCCTGTCCATGGTCAGCATGAAAATGGACAAGGCCACCATCCAGGTCAATCCGCCGCAATTGGGACCGGTGGAGGTTACGCTGAAAATGAATGGCAATGACCAGGCGCAGGTGATTTTTACCTCTGCCGTGCCGGCAACCCGTGAAATAATCGAAAACAACATGCCGAAACTGGTATCCATGATGGCTTCCAGTGGTATAGCTCTTGCCGATGCACAGGTTTCCAGCGGACAATCCGGGAATCGGCAACAGCAATTCAACCAGAACCAGAATGGCCGCCGCCAGAATGCCGCTGGCAACGACGAAGACGACACCCTGGCAGCCATCCAGTCCGCACGTGGGATACTCAGTATCTTTGCCTGATTTTGCTCAAAGGGGGCTCTATTCAGTTCGTGCGGAAATCTGGAAAATATAATAGGGAAATGGCTTAAGCTTTCCCTATAAACCTAACGTACGGACTGATGACCCATGGCAGAAGACAAAAAAGCGGACAAAGCGGACAAGGGCGAGAAAAAAGCGGGCGGGGGCAACAAGCTGATGCTGGTGGTGGTTATCCTGCTGGTATTGGTGCTGGCGGGCATGGGTGGTCTGGCTTATGTGATGTTCAGCAATATGAACAAGCCACAGGGTGCTGCACAGACCGAACAGACCAAGGAAAAGCCCAAGAAGAAAAAAGAAGGCCCACCCATCTTCGAAAAGCTGGATACCTTTGTTGTCAATTTGTCGGGTGGTGATGGCAGCCTGCTGCAAGTGGACATGCAGGCCGAGCTGGGCGATGAAGAAGCCAAGAAGAAGTTCACCGACTACATGCCCAAGATTCGCAGTGCGCTGATCCTGCTGCTGTCGTCCAAGTCGGCTGCCGAGCTGGCCACTCCGGATGGCAAGGTCAAGCTGAAGGCACAGGTGAAGCAGATCATCAACGAGTCCATGGATTCCGGCGAAGAAGAGCTGGTGCAAAGCGTACTCTTTACTTCCTTCATCATTCAGAAGCAGTAAGCGATGGGCGACGATATCCTGTCCCAGGAAGAGGTGGACGCCCTACTCAGGGGCGTCACCGGCGAGGACGAAGATGATGACAGCGCGCAGGACTCGCAAGGAGTCCGCGGCTACGATATTGGGCGGCAGGAGCGCATTGTGCGCGGCCGCATGCCGACGCTGGAAATCATCAACGAACGTTTTGCCCGCAACCTGCGTATAGGTCTGTTCAACTTCATCCGGCGTAATGCGGAAATTTCCGTTGGTCCGGTAAGAGTGCAGAAGTACAGCGAGTTCATTCGCAATCTGGTGGTCCCCACCAACCTCAACCTGGTACATGTCAAACCGCTGCGCGGTACCGGTCTGCTGATTTTCGATCCGGATCTGGTTTTCCTGATCGTCGATAATCTGTTTGGCAGCGACGGGCGCTATCATGTGCGCGTGGAAGGGCGTGATTTCACCCCGACAGAGCAGCGCATCATCCGCCGCCTGCTGGAAGTGGTGTTTTCCGAATGCCAGAAAGCCTGGGAGCCGGTACACCCCATCGAATTCGTTTACCTGCGCTCGGAAATGAATACCCAGTTCGCCAACATCGCCACCCCCACCGAAGTGGTGGTGGCCATGACCTTCCACATCGAGCTGGGTGCCGGAGGCGGCGATTTTCACATCTGTCTGCCATACTCCATGGTCGAGCCGATTCGCGACGTACTGTCCAGCACCATGCAGGCGGACCGGACCGAAGTGGACAACCGCTGGGTCAGCCTGATGACGCATCAGGTACAGGCAGCTGAAGTGGAGCTGGTAGCCACCCTGGCGGAAACCAAGGTAACGCTGGGGCAGATTCTCAATTTGAAAAACGGTGATGTGGTGATGCTGGATGTGCCGGAGGCTGTGGTGGTCGACGTGTCCGGCATCCCGGTACTGGAATGCCACTATGGCACCGTGCAGGGGCGCTACGCCCTCAAGGTAGACAAGGTATTGGCCGGGGCCGGTGAGTTCGCCGAGCCCGCAGGAGACAACAAGCAATGACTGAGCAGCTAGAAGAAGGCCAGACCGCCGGGGCGGCCGACGAAGAAGTATCCATGGATGACTGGGCCGCCGCCATGGCGGAGCAGGAAACCACCGATGCCGCACAGGCTGACAATGTGCAGCCGGCTACCAATCTGTTCCAGGAACTGGGCTCCGGCAGCGAGTCCTCGCTGAATGTGCCCAGCAATCTGGACATGATTCTCGACATTCCGGTGCAGCTGACGGTGGAGTTGGGCCGTACCAAGATTGCCATCCGCAATCTGCTGCAACTGGCGCAAGGCTCGGTGGTGGAGCTGGACGGGCTGGCGGGCGAGCCGATGGATGTGCTGGTCAACGGCTGCCTGATCGCCCAGGGCGAAGTGGTGGTGGTGAATGACAAGTTCGGTATCCGCCTGACCGACATCATTACGCCGGCGGAACGCATCCGCCGCCTGCAGAAATAATGCGCTGCTCCTGCCGCCTGTCAGGTCACTTGGCGGCCTTATGCCTGCTGTCGGCTTCCGGCATTTCCGCCGCTGCGGCATCTGCTCCTGTGGCGCTGGTGGCGGCCTCAAGCCCGACCCCGTTCACCAGTCTGTTGCAGGTGATTCTGGGCCTGGCCGTGGTGCTGGGGGCGATTGTCGGCCTGGCCTGGCTGTTTCGCCGCATGTCCGGTGGCATGCTGGGCGGCTCCAATCGCTTGCGCGTCGTCAGCGGGGTGCTGGTTGGTCAGCGGGAAAAAGTGGTCATCGTCGAGCTGGAAGGGGAGTGGCTGGTGTTGGGTGTCACCAGTCATAGCGTCAACCTGCTGACCAAGCTGGACCGCCCGCCTGATGCCGCTGCCGATGTCGTGCCGCCGGGCGAACCCTTTGCCCGCTGGTTGAAAGCCGCCATGGACAAGGGGCGTCAGCAATCCGAAGTCGTAAACAAATAATGAAACCTTTCTTCCGACTATTGCCACTGATGTGGCTGGTCCTGCCATTGTTCAGCCAGGCCAGCGGCCTGCCCTTGATGACCAGTACCCCGGGTGCCGGCGGCGGCCAGAATTATTCGCTGTCGCTGCAGATGCTGCTGTTCATGACGGCGCTGGGCTTCATCCCGGCCATGCTGCTCATGACCACCGCCTTTACCCGCATCGTCATCGTGCTGTCGCTGCTGCGCCAGGCCATGGGGGTGACCCAGTCGCCGCCCAATCAGGTAATTGTCGGGCTGTCGCTGTTTCTGACCCTGTTTGTGATGGGGCCGACCTTCGATCAGGTTTACAACAAGGCCTGGGCCCCGTTTTCCGATGACAAGATCACCTTCAATCAGGCGGTGGACGAGGCCAGCAAGCCGATGAAGGCTTTCATGCTCAGCCAGACCCGCGAAAAGGATCTGGCTTTCTTCATCGAGATTTCCCGTTCGGAAAAGCCGGCCAGCAAGGCCGATGTTTCCATGAAAACCCTGATTCCGGCTTATGTGATCAGTGAACTGAAAACCGCCTTCCAGATCGGCTTCATGGTGTTCATTCCCTTCATGATCATTGACCTGGTGGTGGCCAGCATCCTGATGGCGATGGGGATGATGATGGTGTCGCCGGTTACCATTTCCCTGCCGTTCAAGCTGATGCTGTTTGTGCTGGTGGACGGCTGGACCCTGCTGATGGGTTCGCTGGTGCAAAGCTTTTACACCGGCTAGCCGACATGGAAAACTTCACACTGCAGCCCGAACATCTGCCCGACTGTCATGCCCTGCTGGCCGACTGCGTGGCGAATTTGCCGGATGACTGTTATTCCCTGCCGGCACGGCTGGCCTGGGCTGGCATCTGGGATGAAGACAGCCGGGTCAACTGGGAAGCCCGATTGGCAGGTGCCTGGAGCGTGGGCATCCGCGATGGCGGCCATTTGCTGGCTTTTGCCTGGCTGACGCAGGCAGGCGAGCTCGACATGCTCTATGTCGCCCCTTGGGCACAGCGGCGCGGGCTGGCCTGGCAGATGATTCACGATCTTGAGCACGCCGCTGCCGCTGCTGGCGTGACAGCCCTGCATGCCTGGGCCAGCCATGCGGCCAGGCCGCTGCTGGAGCGGGCTGGCTATGTGTTGCTCAGGCCCAATTGTGCCCTGCGTGACGGCGTCCCGCTGGAAAACTGGCTGATGGCCAAGGGCGGCTGGCAAGAGCCCGCTGTGGCAAGGAGCGAAGCATGAGTCCGGAACTCGTCATCAATATCGTACAGAATGCGCTGTATATCCTGATCATCGTCTCGGCCCCGGTACTGCTGGTGTCGCTGGTGGTGGGTCTGTTGGTGAGCGTGCTGCAGGCTGCCACCCAGATCAATGAAATGACGCTGACCTTTATCCCCAAACTGCTGGCGATGTTCCTGGTGCTGGTACTGGCCGGGCCGTGGATGCTGAACACCCTGGTGGAGTACACCACCCGGCTGTTTCAGAGCATTCCCAGCGTCATCGGCTGAGCCGGCGCGCCATGTTCAGCATTTCTGATGCGCAGATCAATGCGCTGGTCGCCATGTTCGCTTGGCCCTTCGCTCGCATCATCGGCCTGTTTCTGGTCGAGCCTTTGTATGCCTACCGTGGTGTGCCGCGCCGTTTCAAGGCTGGCTTTGCCCTGATGCTGACCATACTGGTGGTGCCGTTGCTGCCGCCTACCCCTGCTGTGGCGGTGATTTCTGCTGCCGGCATTGCCATCCTGTTCCAGCAATTGCTCATTGGCCTCGCCATGGGATTTGTCATGCGCCTGACCATGACCGCAGTGGAAATGGCCGGCTTCATCATGGGCGCGCAAACCGGTCTGGGCTTTGCCATGTTCTTCGACCCCATGCATGCGGCCCAGGTGCCGGTGGTGTCGCAGCTGCTGTCGATGTTTGTGTTTCTGCTATTCCTCACCTTCGATGGCCACCAGGTGGTGTTGTCCACGCTGGTGGAAAGCTTCCAGGTGCTACCCATCGGCATGAGCATGCCGGCCCAGGGGCTAAAGGCACTGGTGCTGTGGGGCGGCCATATCATTTCCTGGGGCGTGTGGCTGTCGATGCCGGTGATCGCTGCCTTGCTGGTGACCAACCTCGCCATCGGCGTGATGACGCGCGCGGCTCCGCAATTCAATATTTTCACCTTCGGCTTCCCGCTGACGCTGATGATAGGTTTCATCACCATCTATCTCACGCTGCCCTTGATGGTGCCGGCCATCGAACAGATTTATGGCCAGGCCTTCACCTTCATGCTGGCCATGCTGAAGGCGAAATAGCTTTCTGCTAGAATAGCGGCCAACTTTTCTGGCATTAAACCGGCCCGGTCGGGCCACACGAGATTGAGGCAATTATGGCAGGTCATAGCAAATGGGCTAACATCCAGCACCGCAAGGGTCGTCAGGATGCCAAGCGCGGCAAGATCTTCACCCGTCTGATCAAGGAAATCACCGTTGCTGCCAAGATGGGCGGCGGCGATGTCAACATGAACCCGCGCCTGCGGCTGGCCGTGGACAAGGCCAAGGCCGAATCCATGCCCAAGGATAATATCGATAACGCCATCAAGCGCGGTACTGGCCAGCTGGAAGGTGTGGACTATGTCGAATGCCGTTACGAGGGCTACGGCATTGGTGGTGCTGCCGTGATGGTGGACTGCCTGACCGACAACAAGACCCGTACCGTGGCCGATGTGCGCCATGCCTTCTCCAAGTATGGCGGCAATATGGGTACCGACGGTTGCGTGGCCTTCCAGTTCAGCCATTGCGGTTTCCTGGTGTTTGCCCCGGGCGTGGATGAAGACGCGCTGATGGAAGCGGCGCTGGAGTGCGGTGCCGAAGACGTGCTGACCAATGACGACGGTTCCATCGAAGTCATTACCGGCCCCTACGAATTCAGTGATGTGAAGCAGGCGCTGGAAGACAAGGGTTTCAAGGCGGAAATGGGCGAAGTCACCATGAAGCCGCAAAACGAAACCGAACTGGCCGGCGAAGACGCCATGCGCATGCAAAAGCTGCTGGATGCGCTGGAAGACCTGGACGACGTACAGGACGTGTACACCTCGGCCACACTGCTGGACTGATAGCTTAACCGGCGTCACGACAAGGCTTGCCTGCCGGCAAGCCTTTTTCATGTCTGCCATTTGCCGCGCATCGGCATCGGCAGCCGGGCCGCCACAGTGTAAACTTCAGCCATGCCGGAATTGAGCGCCGGTTCACCATCCTGCGAAAGAATCAGCCATGTACCAGAGCCATGCCGAGCGTCGCCGCCGCCTGATGCTGCAGATGGGGGAGGGCATTGCCATTCTGCCAACCGCGCCCGAAGTGGTGCGCAATGCCGACAACCACTATCCCTATCGCGCTGACAGCCATTTCCTCTACCTGACCGGTTTTGCCGAGCCGGAAGCCGTGCTGGTACTGGATGCCGTCGTGGGCAAGTCCATCTTGTTCTGCCGTGAAAAGAACATGGAGCGAGAGGTGTGGGAAGGTTTCCGTTTCGGGCCGGATGGTGCGCGCGAAGCCTTTGGCTTTGACGAGGCCTATCCGCTGGCCGAGCTGGACCTGCGCCTGCCCGATTTGCTCAGCGGACAGAAGGCGCTGTGGTGGAATGTCGGGCGTGATGCGGCGTTTGACGAACGCGTCAACGGCTGGCTGGAGAGCGTGCGCCAGCGCTACCGCAGCGGCGAGCAGCCACCGGCGCTCTATCACGACCTGCGCTGGCCGCTGGATGAAATGCGCATGGTCAAGGACGCTGGCGAGCGTGCCACGCTGCGCCGTGCCGGCCAGATCTCGGCCGAAGGCCATCTGCAAGCCATGCGCACCACCCGGCCGGGCATGATGGAATACCAGGTGGAAGCGGAAATCCTGCACACCTTCATCCGCCACGGTGCGCGCTATCCTGCCTATGAAAGCATTGTGGCCGGCGGAGCCAATGCCTGCACCCTGCACTATGCCGCCAATAATGCGCGGCTGAACGATGGCGAGCTGTTGCTGATTGATGCCGGCTGCGAGCTGAACGGTTACGCCGGCGACATTACCCGTACCATTCCGGTCAATGGCAAGTTCAGCGCTGCCCAGCGTGATGTGTATGAAATCGTGCTGGCGGCGGAACTGGCCGGCATCGCGGCGGTCAAGCCTGGTGCGCTGTGGAATGCCCCAGGCGACGCCGCGCTCAGGGTGCTGGTGCAAGGTATGCTGGATTTGCAACTGCTGAGCGGCACCGTGGATGGGGTGATCGAATCGGGCGCCTTCCGTCAGTTTTACATGCATGGCATCGGCCACATGATAGGCCTGGACGTGCATGATGTCGGCCAGCGCAAGCTTGGCGGCCAGTGGCGCAGCTACCAGCCCGGCATGTGCACCACCATCGAGCCCGGTCTGTATATCCGCCCGGCGGATAATGTCCCCGCAGCCTTGCACAATATCGGCATCCGCATCGAGGACGATGTGCTGGTGACCGATGACGGCCGCGAGGTGTATACCGCCGACGTACCCAAAGAAATCGACGAAATTGAAATACTGATGCAGGGTGTCTGAACATGAAAACTACAGACAAGCAAACCGGCCGCACTGGAAACTGTGCCGGCCACGATGGCGGCGAGCATGCTGACATCATCATTGTGGGCGGCGGGCCGGTGGGCGCGCTGGCCGCGCTGCGCTTTGCCGCTGCGGGCCGCCGCGTACTGCTGGTGGAGGCCAGGGCCAAGGATGCGCCGCTGACCGACGCCCGCGCACTGGCGCTGTCCTGGCATAGCCGCACGGCACTGGCGGCTGCCGGTGCCTGGCCGGATGATTTGCCGGCCAGTGTCATCGACACCGTCCATGTATCGCAGCAAGGCGCATTTGGCCGTACCCGGCTGGATTGTGCCGACCTGAAACTGCCGCACCTGGGCGTGGTGGTGGATTACCCGGCGCTGACGCTGGCCATCAATGCCCAGCTGGAACAGGCCGGGGTGCAGGTATGGTGGCAAACCCGGGTCGAAGCGGTAAACAGCCTGGGCTGCTATGCCTCGGTGAAAACCAGCGGCGCGCATGGCGACATCAGCCTGACCGCCCGGCTGGTGGTGCTGGCCGAGGGCGGCGCGCTGGCTGACAGCCTGCCGGGTATCAAGCGGCTGGTGCATGATTACCAGCAGTGTGCGGTACTGGCCGAGGTCACCACCGAACAACCCCCCGCCGGTATTGCCTACGAACGCTTCTCCAAACAAGGGCCGTTTGCCCTGCTGCCGCATGGCGACCACTACATGCTGGTGTGGACACGCACGCCGGCGGATGCCAAAGCCTTGCAGGAGGCTGCAGACGAACAGGTGATGGCCGAGTTGCAGCAGGCCTTTGGCGAACGCCAGGGCAAGGTGCTGGCCATTGGCCCGCGTGCCAGCTTCCCGCTGGCACTGCGCCAGGTCAACCGCGTCAGCAGCGGCCGGGTGGTGCTGATTGGCAATGCCGCGCAGACCATGCATCCGGTGGCGGCGCAGGGCTTGAACCTGGGCCTGCGCGATGCCCTGGGCCTGGCTGATGCACTGGACGGCATCAGCGACCCGGGCGACGCCGCAGCGCTGGCAGTGTATGCCGCCAGCCGCAAGCTGGACAGCCATGCCGTGGTCGGCTTTACCCATGGGCTGATCAAACTGTTTGACGGCGATTCCACCCTGGTCAGCGCCCTGCGCGGAGCCGGCATGAGCGCGCTGGACAGCGTACCGCCGCTGCGACGCGCCTTTGCCCGCCATCTGGTGTTCGGGCTATAGAAAGCACTTCATGACACAGTACGACGTGATCATCGTGGGCGGTGGGCTGGTCGGTGCCAGCCTGGCGCTGGCGCTGGCCGACAGCGGCAAGAAAATTGCCCTGCTGGAAGGATCTGCCGCCCGCTTCGACGACCTGGAGCAGGGCTGGGATGCGCGCATCTACGCCGTCAGCCCGCTCAACCGCCGTTTTCTGGAGCAGCTGCAGGCCTGGCCGGACATGACGCGTATCGGCACCATCGCCAGCATGGATGTGCGTGGCGATGCCGGTGGCCGCATCCAGTTTGCCGCCAGCGATGCCGGAGCCAGTGCGCTGGCCTGGATTGTGGAAAACCGCTGGCTGCTGGCCAGCTTGTGGCAGCGGCTGGCCAGCAGTAGCGTCGACTGCTTTACCGGCGTGCGGCCGCTGGCACTCGAGACCACGGCCACAGCAGCCAGCCTGAGCCTGGACGATGGCCGGGAGCTGCGCAGCCGGCTGGTGGTGGGAGCCGACGGTGCCAATTCCTGGGTGCGCCAGCAGACCGGTCTTGCCGCCAGCATCAAGCCCTATGGCCAAAGCGGCGTGGTGGCCAATTTTGCCTGTGAAAAACCGCATGGCGATATCGCCCGCCAATGGTTTACCGGCGACAGCATTCTGGCCTGGCTGCCGATGGCGGGGAATCGTATTTCCATGGTGTGGTCCAGCCCGCGCCCGGATGAGCTGATGGCCCTTTCCGGTGAGCAGCTGTGCGCCCGTGTGGCGGCTGCCGGTGATCACCAGCTGGGCCATCTGAGCCTGCTGGGTCCGGCGGCCGCTTTTCCCTTGCGGCTGATCCAGCCCGCTGCCGTGGTGAGCCAGCGGCTGGCGCTGGTGGGGGATGCTGCCCACACTGTGCACCCGTTGGCAGGGCAGGGGGTCAATCTGGGCTTTCAAGACGCCGCTCAACTGGCCTCCATGCTGGCCAACGCCAACGATGCCGGCGACTGGATGCTACTGCGCCGCTATGAGCGCTCGCGCCGCGAAGCAGTGAAAACCATGCAGTTTACCTGTGACAGCCTGTACCGGCTGTTTCATACCGAACACCTGCCGGGATTGTCGTGGTTGCGCAATACCGGCCTGACGCTTACCAACCGGCTGACACCGCTGAAGCGGCAGTTTGCCCGTCATGCCATTGGCTTCTGAACCCGAGGAATCTGAATGAACACCACCGTAAAAGCCCTGGCGCTGGCCGCCTCCATGCTGCTGAGCCTGAGCGCCTGCAATGCCAATGCCACCCCCTCCAGCAACGAGCAGGTGAAAAAGGCTTTCACCACCCGCTTCCCCACGCGTGAAGTGCTGAGCGTGAGCGAAACGCCGGTCAAGGGTGTATACGAGGTAGTCGTGAAGGGCAAACAAATCGTTTACACCGATGCCGAGGCGAAATACCTGTTTGTCGGTGACCTGATCGATACCGTCGCCAAGACCAGCCTGACCGAAAAGAAAATGACCGAGCTTAACCGCGTCAGCTTCAGCAAGCTGCCTTTGCAGTACGCCATCAAGGAAGTACGTGGCAATGGCGCGCGCAAGCTGGCAGTGTTCACCGACCCGGACTGCCCGTACTGCAAGCAGCTGGAACGCGAAAGCCTGCCTGACATCACCAATGTCACCATTTACACCTTCCTCTACCCGCTGGCACAGCTGCACCCGGATGCCCCGCGCAAGGCACGCCAGATCTGGTGCTCCAAGGATCGTCTGGCTACCTGGACAGCGTTCATGCGTGATGGCCAGGAACTCACCGGCACCGACAAGTGCGATACCAGCGCGCTGGACAAGATCGAAGCCATGGGTGACGAGCTGGGCATTACCGGCACGCCGGGCCTGATCTTTGGCAATGGCCGGCTGGTGCCGGGTGCCATTGCCAAGGACGACATCGAAAAACTGCTGGATGCCAAGTAAACCAGCTGGCGGAGTGTGGCCGGTTTCATGAAGCTGCCCGCCGGCCTGCACTGGATGCCGGCCCAGTGGCGCTGGGCCGCACTGTCGGATAGCGACCGCCTGCTGCTGATGCTCAGCCTGTCGCTATTGCTGCACCTGCCGCTGTTTCTGCGGCTGACGCAGGAAGGCAGCTTGCACGGCCAGCCGTCAGCCATGTCGGTGCGGCTGGGCCAGGCCGCCCGGCAGGCCAGGCCCGCGCCAAAAGCCAGCCAGCCGGCCACACCTGCCACGCCAGCTACATGGGCCAGCCAGCCCCGGTCTTTCCCACCCCATCAGGCCAGACTCTTGCTTGCCCCTGCCAGCAAGACGCGGCTGGCGCAGGCGGCCAGTGCTGCCGTGGCCAGTGTGCCGCCACCACAGGTATTGCCCGAGCCGATCGCTCCGCCCGTTCTGCCGCCTTTGCCAGATGCCAGCCAGCCACTGCTCGCCAGCCCGGCCAGCGCGTCCATGACGGATGCCGCCGAAGCGCAACAGCTGGGGCTGGATTTTTACTATGCGGCACCGCAGCTGGATGTGCTGGCGCTGGAGCAGCTGCCTATCCAGCTGGTCGAGCCCTATGGCCTGGGCATGGACGATGTCGAGGTCAATCTGCGGGTGTATATCAACGAGCAAGGCGGGGTGGACGCGGTACAGCTGGTGTCGGCGCGGCCGGCCGGGGTCGAGGGGCCGCTGCTGGAAGTATTCCGCCAGGCGAAGTTTTATCCGGCGATCCGCGATGGTCATCCGGTCAAGAGTTTCAAGCTGATCCGTATCGGCCCGCCCAGCGATGGCGCGCAGCCGGGCAACTAAGCCGCCCGCGCCGGTCAAGCAGCAGCGCCTGTTTCGTGCTAAATTCAGCCATCCCGGCACAGCCGGGAGCCGGGTCGGCAGCGTCAGGCAGCCGCTCGTGCCAGTACAGCGGAACATACCGCTCCTGTTACCCAATTACGAAGTAATCACGAAGGAAGAAGCATGTCTGATCTGAATGCACTGTTCACCCAGGCCCAGGCCGATGTGACCTCGCTGTCCGAGCGTCCGGACAACCAGACCCTGTTGCAGCTGTATGCGCTGTACAAGCAAGCCAGCGAAGGCGATGTCAGTGGCGAGCGCCCGGGCATGATGGACTTCATCAACCGTGCCAAGCACGATGCCTGGGACAAGCTCAAGGGCATGTCCAGCGATGAAGCCAAGCAAGGCTATATCGACGTGGTACAAAAGCTGCTGACTGAATAACAGCCGCTGCTGCCCGCACCGCCAGCAGGCTGGCGTGTGATGAAAAAAACCGCTGAACCCTTACCGGGCAGCGGTTTTTTTTAATGTGCTGCGGTCAATGCCGCTTGCTGGTCTGCTGCGCAGCCAGGTGCTCGGCCATCACCGGCCACAGCCATTCCACCTGTTGCAGCTGCCAGCCGCCATCCTTGGCCGCTTCATCCAGCCGGCGCAGCAGCAGGATGTCCTGCAGATCGGGCTGGTGGGCAAATGCCGCCACCTCGGTGGCGCTCATCGGGCCACCCTGGTAAGCCAGGGTGGCGGTGCTGGCGCTGGACAGCTGTTGCAGATAGGCCGGGTCGATGGCGCACAGATAGCGTTTGGCCGCCACATGCATGCCCACCAGCCGGGCCACCCGCGCCGAGAAGCCCAGTGCCAGCAGGTAGTCTGCCCCCAGCCGGTCGTGCGCCTGCACGCCGTACTCGCCCATGGCGGCGGCACCGTCGTGTTCCAGCAGATGGCCGACATCGTGCAGCAGGGCGGCCAGCTGTATTTCTTCGTCACAGCCCCAGTCGCGCGCCAGCGTGGCGGCCTGGATGGCATGGTCGGCCTGGGTAATGGCCTCGCCATAGTGCTGCTGACCGTGTTCCAGCAGCAGGCGGCGCAAGGTGGCAATGGTATCCGCCATCAGAATACCCTCCGCCCGGCGTTCCACACCTGCTGTACCAGCGGCACTGCCGGGTGCGGGCGCACTTGCAGCAGGTCGGCACGCAGGCCGACGGCGATCCGGCCCCGATCACCCAGCCCCACTGCCTGTGCCGGATTGTGGCTGACGGTGGCAATCGCCTGCGGCAGGCTCCAGCCAGCCTGTGCCACCAGCAAATACGCCGCGTGCAGCAGGCTGGCGGGTACGTAGTCGGAGGACAGGATGTCCAGCAGGCCGTGTTGCGCCAGCTCCAGCGCGGCGACATTGCCGGAATGCGAGCCGCCACGCACCACATTGGGTGCGCCCATCACCGTGTGCAAGCCGTGCTCGCGGGCGGCCTGGGCAGCGGCGCGCGTGGTGGGGAATTCGGAAATCGTCACGCCATCCAGCACCGCCTCGCTGATGTGGGACAGGTCGGTATCGTCGTGGCTGGCCAGCGGAATGCCATGCTGGCGCGCCAGTTCCACCACCGCCTGCTTGTGCTGGCCGGCATACTGTTGCTGCAGGCGCTGGCGCTCGCTGACGGCCTGCAGGAAGGTCTGCTCGTTCCAGCCGACCTTTTTCTTGCCGTAGTACTTCTTGTATTGCTCGATATCGCGATACTGGCGCTGGCCCGGGGTGTGGTCCATCACCGATACCAGGCGCACGGCAGGGTGGCTGATCAGCGGCTGCAATTCTTGCAGCAGGCCGGGATAGGCCAGCTCGCAGCGCAGGTGGAACAGGTGATTGGCGCGGAACACGCCTTGTTCCATGCCCAGGTTGATGGCGGCAAAGGCGGTGTGCAGGGTATCGAGCCGCACACTTTCGCCTTCGAGATCGCCCACCGCCAGCGCATCCAATACCGTGGTGATGCCGGCAGCCGCGCACTGGGCATCGTGGGTGACCACCGCCGGTAGCATGGGCCAGAGCACGCCGTTGCGCGGCATCAGGTGCTTTTCCAGATTATCGGTGTGGATTTCCACCAGGCCGGGCAGCAGGTCATCGCCGTGCAGGTCTTCGCAAGCCGGCGTATCCGGTGGCAGCGGCTGTTCATGCACGGCGCTGATCAGGCCGTTGTCGATTTCCAGCGCGCCGCGTTCGATGATGCGGTCGGCCAGGATCAGGCGGGCATTGTTGAGGATGGTTTTCATCGGGCTTCTTTCGCAATCGGGGCTCAGGCACACAGGGCAGGAGCCAGCGGTACATCAAAAATGCGGCTGGCGACGGCGGCGCGGGTGTCTTCATCGTGGAAAATGCCCACCAGCGCCGCACCGCGCTGGCGGGCTTCCCGCATCAGCTCGACCACCACGGCGCGATTGGCCGCATCCAGCGAGGCGGTTGGTTCATCCAGCAGCAGGATGGGGCGGGGGGCGATCATGCCGCGGGCGATATTCACCCGCTGCTGCTCGCCGCCGGAAAAGGTGGCTGGCGGTAGCTGCCACAGCCGCTCGCCGATATTCAGCCGCGCCAGCCATGCGCCGGCCTGCTGTTGGGCTTCCTGTGCCGAGTAGCCCCATTCCAGCAGCGGTTCGGCCACGATATCCAGGGCCGACACCCGTGGAATCACCCGCAGGAACTGGCTGACATAGCCCAGGGTGTGGCGGCGCACGGCGGCGATTTCATGGGGCCGGGCGCTAGTCATGTCTACCCAGCTGCCCTGGTGCCTGATGCGGATGCTGCCACCCCCTACCAGGTAGTTGGCATAGAGTGCCTTGAGCAGGGTGCTTTTGCCGGCACCGGAGGGGCCGGTCAGCGCCACGCATTCGCCTGCGGCCACTTGCAGTGAAACATCGGCGAGCACCGGCAGCGCCAGTCCATGCTGCTGGTGCAGGACAAAGGTTTTGCTCAGCTGTTGAGCATCGATCAGTAGCTTCATGATTTCAGGCCTGCAAAATGGAGGACACCAGCAACTGGCTGTAGGGATGTTGCGGATCATCCAGGATCTGGTCGGTCAGCCCGGCTTCCACCACCCGGCCCTGTTGCATCACCAGCGTGCGCTGCGCCAGCAGCCGTGCCACGCCCAGATCGTGCGTCACCATGATGACGGCGATGCCGGTATCGTGAACCAGCCGCCGCAGCAGGTCGAGAAAGCGTGCCTGGACCGAGACATCCAGTCCGCCGGTGGGTTCGTCCATGAACACCAGTCGCGGCTGGGTGACCAGGTTGCGGGCGATCTGCAGCCTTTGTTGCATACCGCCGGAAAAGGCGGTGGGGCGGTCGTCCAGCCGCTCGCGGCTGATTTCCACTTTTTCCAGCCACTGGGCGGCGGTTTCGCGCAGCTGGCCGTAGTGGCGCTGGCCCAGCGCCATCAGCCGTTCGCTGACATTGGCGCCTGCCGATACATTCATGCGCAGGCCGTCGCGGGCATGCTGGGTGACAAAGCCCCACTCGCTGCGTGCCAGCCGGCGGCGCTCGGCTTCGGCCAGGGTGGTCAGTTCGTGGCTGCTGCCGGCGCGGTCGCGAAAACGCACGCTGCCGGCATCGGCGCTCAGGCGGCCGGCCAGGGTGGTGAGCAGGGTGGATTTGCCCGAGCCGGATTCACCGACAATGCACAGCACCTCGCCCTCGTACAGTTCGAAATCAATATCAAAGCAGCCTTGCCCGTTGCCATAGTCCTTGGTCAGGCCGCTCACGCTCAGTACTGGCTGGCTCATGCCTTGCCCTCCTGCTGTTGCTGGCAGTAATCGGTATCGGAGCAAACAAACATCCTGGCTCCGGCATCGTCGGTGATGATTTCATCCAGATAGCTGTCATGGCTGCCGCACAGGGCGCAGGCTTGCTCCCAGCGCTGCACGCTGAAGGGATGGTCTTCGAACGCCAGGCTTTCCACCCGGGTATGCGGCGGAATGGCATACAGCCGTTTTTCGCGGCCGGCACCAAACAGCATCAGCGCCGGGCTCATGTGCAGCTTGGGGTTGTCGAATTTGGGAATGGGCGAGGGCGAGCTCAGATAGCGATCGTTCACCATTACCGGGTAGTCGTAGCTGGTGGCGATATGGCCGAAGCGGGCGATGTCTTCGTACAGCTTGACGTGCATCAGCCCGTATTCCTGGTGGGCATGCAGCTTGCGCGTTTCCACCTCGCTGGCCTCCAGCGTGCGCAGTGCTTCCGGCTCCGGTACCTGGAACACCATGATCTGCCCTGGCTGCAGCGGGGTTTCCGGTATGCGGTGCCGGCTCTGGATCAGGCTGGCTGCCGCCGTGCTGCTGGTGGTGGACACGCCGGTGACACGGGCGAAGAAACGGCGGATGTTGACGGCATTGGTGGTGTCATCCGCGCCCTGGTCGATCACCTTGAGCACGTCATCCTGACCGATGATGCTGGCGGTCAGCTGGATGCCGCCGGTGCCCCAGCCATAGGGCAGCGGCATTTCCCGGCTGCCGAACGGCACCTGGTAGCCGGGAATGGCCACCGCCTTGAGCAAGGCCCGCCGCAGCATGCGCTTGGTGTTTTCATCGAGGAAAGCGAAATTGTATTGCCATTGGCTATGACAGGCTTCAGTCATGGGCGGCCTCTTGTGGTGCGGAGGAGTTGGCCTGGGCGCGCAGGGTGCGGATCAGCGACAGCTCGGCCTGGAAGTCGACGTAATGCGGCAGTTTGAGATGCTGGACAAAGCCGGAGGCTTCCACATTGTCGCTGTGATACAGCACGAATTCCTGCTGCTGGGCCGGGGCGTGCGCCGCTTCGCCCAGTTCTTCGGCGCGCAGGCTGCGGTCGACCAGCGCCATGGCCATGGCCTTGCGTTCGGCCTCGCCAAAGCTCAGGCCATAGCCGCGGGTGAATTGCGGCGGCGCGGTCTTGCTGCCGGCAAACTGGTTGATCATCTGGCATTCGGTCAGGGTGATTTCGCCGATGTCGATGTCGAAGCCCAATTCTTCCGGGCAAACGCTGACGCTGACTTCGCCCATGCGGATTTCACCGGCAAAGGGGTGGCTTTCGGCATAGCCGCGCTGGGTGGAGTAAGCCAGGCCCAGCAGCCAGCCCTCATCGGCACGGGCCAGGTTTTGCAGGCGGGTGGCGCGGTCGGCCGGGAACATCAACGGCTGGCGGGTGAGGTCGGCCGGCTCCGGGTCGCCGGGCAAGGGCTGCTCGGCTTCGATCAGCCCTTCGGCGGCCAGTACTTCCAGCACGCTGGGCAAGGGTTGCGGCACGCCGTTATCGGCCAGGGCGCAGGGCGGCACTTCGCTGCTGTGGCCCAGCGAGAAGTCCAGCAGGCGTTGGGTGTAATCGGCGGTGGGGCCCAGTATCTGGCCACCCGGCACATCCTTGAAGGTGCCGGACACGCGGCGGCGTACCCGCATGGCGGCGGTATCCAGCGGCTTGCTGCTGGCAAAGCGCGGCAGGGTGGTACGGAAGGCACGCAGCAGGAATACCGCTTCCACCGTGTCGCCGGCAGCCTGCTTCAGTGCCAGCGCGGCCAGTTCCTCGTCGTAGAGCGAACCTTCCTGCATCACCCTGGCCACGGCCAGGCGCAGTTGCTGGCGGATCTGCCCCAGGCTCAGTTCTGCCAGTGCACTGTCCCCGCGCCGTGCGGCGGCCAGCAAATCCCAGGAACGGGCAATGGCGGTTTCGCCACCTTTTACGGCTACATACATGTCAACCCTCCTGTACCACGGTGCTGCGCGGCAAGCCGGCCAGCTGGGTGGCGGAAATCAGCAGCACATCCACGCCCAGCGGGAAACGGGCATGGTTGGCCTGCCATTGCGACCAGAATGCAGGCGGCAAGCCGGTTGCGCCAAAACGGCGCGGGCTGGCGAAGCCGGGGCCGCTGGCTTCCACTTGTTGCGGGGTAAAATCTTCCACTTCCAGCAGCACGGTGGCGGAGCGGTCCGGGTATTCCGGGCTGCCGGCGCGCAGGCTGGACAAGGGTGGCAGTGCGCTGCCGGCCGGCAGCAAAATGAAATCGGCCTGCTCTGGTGTATCTGCTAGGCGCAGCGCGCAATGAAAGCGCAGGCTGGCCAGGGTGGCGGCAGGCAGCGCTGGCGCCCACAGCGTTACATCCTGATCGATCAGGGTGTAGAGCAGGGCGCTGGTGGCCGGTTTGAGGCCGGGCAGCGCCGGCGGCAGGCAGGGCAGGGTAAGCGGCAGCAGTGGCTCGGCCAGTGCCGCCAGGGTGCAGCGGAATACCTGCTGGCAGTCTTGCACCATATTGTCGAAAGCTTGTTGCAGCATCATTCCCCCCGCACCATGGTAAAGAACTCGACCTTGCTGGCCGCCGCCGCGCGGGCGCTCTGCTCGCGCCGTGCTGCCAGTTCCTGTTGCAGCGGTTGCAGCAGGGCTGCCTGCAGCGGCGGGTAGTGTTGCGGGTTTTGCAGCAGCGCATCGGCCTGGGCAATCAGCTCGGCATGCTGGCCATCGCTGCCGCGTACCCAGCCATGCCCCAGCCAGCCGGCGATCTGGCAGCTGGCGCGGGTGACGCTGATTTCACCCAGATTGAAGCGGCTGCCGCTGCCACCGCTGCGACCCTGCAACATCACCAGGCCGGTCTGGGCGCGCCGCAGCCAGCTGATATCGCCAGCCGGTGGCAGGTGCTGTTGCAGCAGTTCGGCCAGCCGCGATGCCGGGCTATGCGCCAGCAGGCTGAGCCAGTGTTGTCTTGTCGTGGTTTCCATGTGGGTGGTGAACCTGTGCTGGTTTCAAGAAAAATTCATATAAACGTATAGACGACTGCATGATAATAGCGGCAGTCGATAAGTGAACAGCACGTCAGCGTGAAGTTTTTGTGAAGCTTGGATTGCGCCGCTAGACCAGTGGCGGTGCCGGAGAAAAAAGATGATTGAACGCGGTTCAGGGGTGGCGGTATGGCGTCAGATCGAAAACAGTCTGGCCGAGGAAATTGCCTGCGGCCAGTTGCAGGCCGGTGAGCAACTGCCTACCGAGCTGCAGCTGGCGGAGCGCTTTCGCGTCAACCGCCATACCATACGGCGCGCGGTGGCCACGCTGGTGGAGCGCGGCCTGTTGCGGGTGGAGCAGGGGCGCGGCACTTTCGTGCAGGACAATGCCATCGACTACGCCATCAGCAAGCGCACGCGCTTTTCGCAGAATATGGCCAGGCAGAATCGCAGCTCGGATGTCGATGTACTGGCCAGTGACAGCCTGGCGGCCAATGCCGAACTGGCCGCGCTGCTGGGGGTGAATGTGGGCGAGCTGCTGTTCCGCATCAAGACGCTGAGCCGGGTGGAAAACCGGGTGGTGGACTACAGCACCATGTTCTTCCCGGCTGCGCGCTTTCCCGATCTGCCGGCCATCTACCAGCAGTTGCGCTCGGTCACCCTCACCCTGCAGCACTTCGGCATCCAGGACTACACCCGGCGCTTTACCCGGGTAACCGCCCGCCTGCCGGACAGCGAGGTGGTGGACTATCTGGGCATCCCCAAGAACCGCCCGGTATTGCATGTCAAATCGCTGAACGTCGACCCCGACGGCCAGCCAGTGCAGTACGGCATCACCTGTTTCAATGGTGATCTGGTGCAGCTGGTGATGGAGGATCAGTGATGCGCTATGCCGTTTACCTGGCGCCGGCTACGGACAGCCGCTGGTGGCAGGCAGGATGCAGCTGGCTGGGCCGTGACGCTGCGCTGGATGTGGCGGTAATGCAGCCAGTGCTCGCTGGCATCAGTGGCGAACGTCTCGAACTGCTAACCCGCACGCCAGCGCGCTATGGCTGGCATGCCACGCTGAAAGCGCCGTTTGCCCCTGCTGCGGGTATCAGCGAAGCCATGCTGTTGCAGCAGCTGTCGCGACTGGCCCGACGTTTCCAGCCATTCAGCCTGGCGCTGCAGCCGGCCCTGCTGGGGGATTTTCTCGCCCTGCGTCCGCTTGCCTCCAGCGCCATGCTGGATGAACTGGCCAGCAGCTGTGTGGTGGCGCTGGATGGACTGGTCGATCCGCAACAAGTGCTGCGGCCACGGCCCGGCCTGAGCGAGCGTCAGCAGCAATTGCAGCAACGCTGGGGCTATCCCTATGTGTTCGAGCAATACCGCTGTCACTTCACCCTAAGCGATACGCTGGCGGATGCCAGCGAAGCACAGCAGCTGTTGCAGGCGGCCGCGCACCATTTTGCCGACCTGCCGCCCCTGCTGGTGGACCGGCTGGCCTTGTTTGTCGAGCCGCAGCCGGCCAGCCCCCTGCGCTATCTGGCCAGCTGCAGCTTTGACGGAGAGCTGCAGCATGTCGCTTAAACCGGGACGGCTGTGGTATGTGATGGGGCCGTCGGCAGCGGGCAAGGACAGCGTGCTGGCCTATGTGCGGCAGCAGTTACCGGCTACGGCTGGCGTGGTGTTTGCCCACCGCTATATCACGCGTGCGGCAGACGCCGGCGGGGAAAACCATATCGCGCTGAGCAGTGAGGAATTTCGCCAACGCCAGGCCAGCGGCTGCTTTGCCCTGTGCTGGCAACGCAATGGTCTGGATTATGCGCTGGGGGTGGAGGTGCAAAGCTGGCTGGCCAGTGGGCTGGATGTGGTGGTGAATGGTTCGCGTGCCACCTTGCCCCAGGCGCAGCTGGTGTTCCCCTCGCTACAACCGCTGTGGATTACCGCCAGTGCGGAGGTCAGGGCTGCCCGGCTGGCCGCTCGCGGTCGCGAAACGCCGCAGCAGATTGTCGCCCGCCTGCGTGAGGCCGATGCCTATCAGCCGCCGCCGGGCTGTATCGTGTTGCAGAATGACGGCGCGCTGGAGCAGGCCGGCAGCCGGCTGCTGACCCTGCTGCTGGCCTGAACGCGGATGCAAAAAGGCCGGCCTGCGCCATGGTTCTGGCGTGGGCCGGCCTTGTCTGCAGCGGGTAGTCTGACGGGAATCAGGCGGTCTTGATGGCTTCTACCGGATCAACATAGTGGTAGCCCAGATCATCGGCTACTGCCTTGTAGGTGATCTTGCCATGGCACACATTCAGGCCATTGCGCAGATGGGCATTGTCCAGCAGTGCCTGACGCCAGCCCTTGTTGGCCAGTTCCAGCGTGAAAGGCAGGGTGGCGTTGTTCAGCGCCTGGGTAGAAGTGCGGGCCACGCCGCCCGGCATATTGGCCACGCAGTAGTGCACGATGCCATCCACCACATAGATCGGGTCCTGATGGGTGGTGGCGCGGCTGGTTTCGAAACAGCCGCCCTGATCGATGGCCACATCCACCAGCACCGCACCCGGTTTCATATTGCCCAGCATGGCGCGGGTAACCAGCTTGGGTGCAGCAGCCCCCGGAATCAGCACCGCACCAACCACCATGTCGGCTTCGCGGATGGATTCGTCGATATTGGCGGTATTGGACACCAGGGTCTTGATGCGGCCGCCAAACACCATGTCGATTTCCTTCAGGCGCGGTAGCGATTTGTCCAGAATGGTGACATCAGCACCCAGCCCGGCCGCCATGCGTGCCGCATTCAGGCCCACCACGCCACCACCGATCACCACCACGCGCGCCGGTGCCACGCCCGGCACACCACCCAGCAGCACGCCACGTCCGCCCTGGGCTTTTTCCAGCGCATGGGCGCCAGCCTGGATGGCCATGCGCCCGGCCACTTCCGACATCGGCGCCAGCAAAGGCAGGCCGCCGCGCTCGTCGGTCACGGTTTCGTAGGCAATGGCCACCGCACCGGATTCGGTCAGCAGCTTGGTCTGCTCCGGGTCCGGTGCCAGATGCAGATAGGTAAACAGGATCTGGCCGGGGCGCAGCATGCGGCATTCCACCGGCTGCGGTTCTTTCACTTTCACCACCATCTCGGCCTTTGAAAATACTTCTTCTGCCGAAGAAGCTATCGAGGCCCCGGACTGGATGTACTGTTCGTCGGTAAAGCCGATGGCCAGCCCGGCCTGGGTCTGCACCAGCACCTTGTGACCATGCGCAACCAGTTCGCGCACGCCGGAAGGGGTGAGACCCACACGATACTCGTGGTTTTTGATTTCCTTTGGAACACCGATCAACATTACCGTCTCCTTCTGTTATTGGATGGAAGCAACAGCAAACGTCTTGGGCAGGTAGCCGGGCAACCTGTTGGTGACAGGCGGCCTGCTCGGTCAAGCAGCAATGACAAGGCATGTCATCCGGACGGCGGTGCGCTGAAATTCTGCACGTGCAAGGGCGTGCTCAGTGGCAGGCCGGCGTCCGGTCCCGTGGTGGGATGATTTGTAGTATATGGAGGCGGCGACAGGGGTATTCACTGTAGTTTTTCACTACAACAGTGTTATTTGCCGGATATTTCTGATTGCTGGTGAGAAAGTGTTGAAAATGGCAGGCGGCCGGATTGGTTTGATCGTGGTCAAAGAGTGGTGCGCCGGCCGCGCTGGCGCTAGTTGCGCATCAGGCAGTTGCCACCGGCATGTTTGGCCAGATACATCGCCTGGTCGGCCTCTTGCAGCAGTGAATCGGGCGTGCTGTCGGCGGTGGCCAGGGTCAGGCCGATGGAAATGCCCAGCTGGAATTCTTCCGTGCCAATGCGCAGCGGCGGCTGCATGGCGGCCAGACATTTTTCCGCCACGATGCGGGCGACTTCCCTGGCTTGTTCGTCCAGATCACACAGCAGCAGCACGAATTCATCGCCACCGATGCGCGCCAGGGTATCGGTTTCGCGTAGCACCGCCAGCAATCTGCTGGTGACCATGCGCAAGGCCTCGTCGCCGGCGTCGTGGCCCTGGCTGTCGTTGATGTGCTTGAAACCGTCCAGATCCATGAACAGCAGTGCCACGTGCTTGCCGTGGCGGCGTGACTGCGCCAGTGCCAGCTTCATCCGGTCGGCCAGCAGCAGGCGATTGGGCAGCCCGGTCAGGGTGTCGTGGTGGGCGATGCGTTCCAGCTGGGCCTGCTGTTCGTGCAGCTTGCGCAGCAGCCGGTTAAAGGCGGCGATGAAGTGGCCGACTTCGTCATTGCGGCGGATGGCCAGCGGCACCAGCGGCAATTCGCCGCGCGTCATGCGTTCGGCGTCGGCGGCAGCATGAAACAGCGGTCGCAACACGTAATACATGCAGGCCGATGCCAGCAGGGCAAACAGCACGGTGGCCACGATGGCTCCGCGAATGGCGAAAGTCTGCACATGGCCCACGGTGGCAAAGGCCTCGCTGCTGGGCAGGCGTGCCACCACAAACCAGCCGCTGCTGGGGACCGACACGATGGCAGCAACTTCTTCCTGGCCGTCGGCATTGGTGGTGATGCCGCTGCCGCGATAGCCTGCCATGGCGCGGTCATGCAAAGGGTTGATACCGCTGGCGGGCAGCTTTTTCAGGCTCATGCCCTTTTGCGAGGAGGCCACGAACAGATTGTCACGTGGCGAAACCAGCACAAAGCCACCGCTATCATGGCCTATCTGTGCTTTTTGCAGCAGATCGAGAAAGCCGCCGGAAGTCAGCGGCGTGATGCCAGCCAGCACGCCCACCACTTGCATGTCACGATTGAAAACCGGCGCGGCCATCGGCAACACCGGTATGCCCAGCGCTTGGCCTATCACCGGGCGGCCGATATAGCTGTTGCCCTGCAAGGCGGCCCTGATGTAGTCGCGTTCGATATAGCTGCGCTCGGCGCGGCCGGGCGCTACCGGGTAGTCGGCGATGGCCCTGCCGTGCAGATCAGCGACAAACAAGCCGCCGGAAAACAGGCTCTGGTACTGGTATTGCTGGCGCAGCCACTGGCGCAGTTGCTCTGGCCGTTGCAGTAATTGTTGTGGCAGGTCGCTGGCGAGATGGGTCAGCAGGGTCTGGCGCTGGCTGATCTTGTCATCGATATCACGCGCCACATAGCTGGCCAGCGCCAGTTGCTGCTCTTGCATCACCGTACTGAGATCCTGGCGCAGGAAATGTCCCAGTGCGTAATAGCGTGCCAGCGAGCCGATGCATACCAGGCAGACCACCAGGATCAGCAAGCGGGTGATGATGCTGTCAAAGATGCGACGCAGGGTCATTGGGGCAACTTCAGGGTCCGTTGATTTTATGTTTGCAGTGTATACCGCGGGCATTGGCTGCGGCCAAGAAAATCGGCAGCGCCATGCTGGGCGGGCATGTGGCGGTAAAGGTCTAGCAACGCAAGACAAGTTTCATGGCGGTTTAACTGCCTTGTCACTCAGGCTGATCATGATGGCAGCCATTGACTGGCCAACCAGCCTTCAAGTGCCGGTAAATTTGTCTATACGTCTAAACTAATGGAGTAATGTCGATGAAAAAGCAAATGGCTGCATGTATTGGGCTGGTGTGTACCGGCCTGATGGCTCCGCTGGCACAGGCCACCACCACCCTGACGGTGTATTCGGCACTGGAGGCCGATCAGGTGAAGGATTACAAGGAGGCTTTCGAGAAGGCCAACCCGGATATCGAACTGCGCTTTGTGCGCGAATCCACCGGGGTAATCACCGCCAAGTTGCTGTCGGAAAAGAACAATCCGCAGGCCGATGTGGTGTGGGGCCTGGCCGCCACCAGCCTGATGATTCTGGATCAGCAGGGCATGCTGCAAGGCTATGCGCCCAAGGGTGTGGAAAAACTCAATCGCGAATTCGTCGACAAGGCGCATCCGCCGAAGTGGACGGGCATGGACGTGTGGGCTGCCACCATCTGCTTCAATACCGTGGAAGCCGCCAAGAAAGGCCTGCCCAAGCCGGAAAGCTGGGCCGACCTGACCAAGCCGGTTTACAAGGGCCAGATCGTGATGCCGCATCCGGCTTCGTCCGGCACCGGCTATCTGGATGTGTCCGCCTGGCTGCAGATGATGGGCGAGAAAAAGGGCTGGGACTACATGGACAAACTGCACGTCAACATGGCGCAGTATGTGCACTCAGGTAGCAAGCCCTGCAAGATGGCCGCCGCCGGCGAATACCCGATTGGTATTTCCTTTGAATACCGTGGCGCCGAGCTGAAGGAAAAGGGCGCGCCGATCGATCTGGTCTATCCCAAGGAAGGCCTGGGCTGGGATCTGGAAGCCACGGCCATCCTCAAGGGCAGCAAGAACCTGGCTGCCGCCAAAAAGCTGGCGGATTTCTCGGTCAGCCTGCCGGCCATGCAGCTGTATGAAAAGAACTACGCTGTGGTGGCCATGCCGGGCGTGGCCAGGCAGAACCCCTACATCCCCACCGACTATGCCAAGCGCCTGAGCAAGAACAATTTTGCCTGGGCCGCCAAGAACCGCGAAGCCATCCTGCAGGAATGGTCGCGTCGTTATGAAAGCAAGGCCGCGCCGAAGAACTGAGGCGGCGTGCCGCACGGCTAGTTGTCCATCACCCGCGACACCAGCAGTCCGCCGACTGTTGGTGTCGTTTGTTTGGCGCTAGCGCCATTTGCCGGGCCGGCCATTGCGTTGTGCCGGCCTTGGCTTCATCACCTGGTCAGCTTGTTGTCTGTCGATTTATACCGCGCACGCCGGTCGCTGTTACCGGCTGCGGCAGGAGGAATGTGTCATGAAACCGGCCGAAAACGGCTTGAGCGATCACCTGACCATGCGCGGGCTTTCCCGGCGCTTTGGCAGTTTTACCGCGCTGGATGCGGTATCGCTATCCATTCGCAAAGGCGAATTCGTCTGCCTGCTGGGGCCTTCCGGCTGTGGCAAGACCACCTTGTTGCGGCTGATTGCCGGGCTTGATCTGCCGGATGCCGGCAGTATCGCGCTGCAAGCGCGTGATATCACCCGTGCCGCACCGGCGCAGCGTGATTACGGCATTGTTTTCCAGAGCTATGCGCTGTTTCCCAACCTGAGCGTGGCAGACAATATCGCCTACGGGCTCAAGCCACGGCATGAGCGGCAACGCCACCGCCTGCGGGTACGCGAGCTGCTGGACATGGTGGGCCTGCCCGGTGCCGAGGACAAATACCCGGCGCAATTATCCGGTGGCCAGCAGCAGCGCGTGGCCCTGGCGCGCGCACTGGCGACCTCGCCCGGCCTGCTGTTGCTGGATGAACCGCTGTCGGCGCTGGATGCCCGGGTGCGCGACAGGCTGCGCGAGGAGCTGAAAGGCCTGCAGCAGCGCCTGGGGGTGACCACGCTGATGGTGACGCATGATCAGGAAGAGGCGCTGGCCATTGCCGACCGGGTGGTGGTGATGAATGCCGGCCGGATCGAGCAGATCGGCACACCGGCGGAAATCTACCGCCAGCCCTGCAGCCGCTTTGTGGCGGAATTCGTCGGTGAGGCCAACTGGCTGCCGGCCACTACCAGCGGCGTGCAAGAGGTGCGCGTGGGCAACCACCAGCTGCGCCTGGATGCAGCCTTGCCGCCAGCCCCGGCCTTGCAGCTGTTTTTGCGGCCGGAGGACGTCATCATCAAGCCGCGCTGGGAAAACGCGCCCAATACCGTGCTGGCCCGCGTCGACAATATCAGCTTTGGCGGTGCGCTGACCCGCATCCGCCTGCTGCCGGAAGGCATGCCCGGGCAGGTGCTGTATGCCGAAGTCTGTCCCGGCATGCTGGACCGCCAGCCGCTGGTGCCGGGTGAGATCGTGCCGGTGGAACTGCCGGCGGCCCGCCTGCTGGCCTTTGCCGGAGACCTGCCATGCTGAGCGCGGTATTACGCTGGCTGCCGCGTGGCGGGCAGACCGGCATCGCAGGCGAGGCGCGCATTGCCATCCTGCTGCTGTGGGCGCTGGTGGCGGTGTTGCTGCTGGGGTTGGGGCTGCCCTTGTTGTTTATCTTTGCCAAGGCGGTACAGGATGGCGACGGCGGCTTTGTCGGCCTCGTCAATTTTGCCCAGGTGCTGCAATCACCCGGCCTGCTGCGTGCCAGCAGCAACAGCCTGCAACTGGGGCTGACCGTCACCGCCCTGGTGTTGCCGCTGGCCTTTGCCTTTGCCTGGGCCCTGCTGCGCAGCCGGCTGTGGGGCAGGGGGCTGTGGCGGCAGATCGGCCTGTCGCCCTTGCTGGCGCCGTCGCTGATGCCGGCCATTTCGCTGGTTTACCTGTTTGGCAACCAGGGCCTGCTCAAGGACTGGCTGCATGGCGGCAATATCTACGGTTTCTGGGGCGTGGTGCTGGGCGAGTTGTTTTACACCTTTCCGCATGCCTTGCTGATCATCATGACGGCACTGTCCGCTGCCGATGCCCGGCTGTACGAAGCTGGCCGGGTGCTGGGGGCCGGGCCCCTACGCCAGTTCCTCACCATCACCCTGCCCGGGGTACGTTACGGGCTGGTCTCGGCGGGGCTGGTGGTGTTTACCCTGGTGCTGACCGATTTTGGCGTGCCCAAGGTGGTGGGGGGCGATTTCAATGTGCTGGCGGTAGAGGCCTTCAAGCAGGTGATCGGCCAGCAGAACTTTCCGCGTGGAGCGGTAGTGGGCTTGCTGCTGTTGCTGCCGGCCATCCTGTCCTGCCTGGTGGAGCGGCGCATGGCCAGGCGGCAGCAGGCGGCGCTGACCGCGCGGGCGCAGCCGTTTGCCCCGGCGCCATCATGGCTGCGCGATGCTGGCGCCCTGCTGCTGTTGCTGGCCATCGGCCTGCTTTTGCTGGCACTGCTGGGGGTGGGGGTGGCGGCATCCTTCATCAAGTACTGGCCGTACAATCTGGACTTTACCCTGGCCCATTATCAGTTCGACACGGTGGATGGCGGTGGCTGGTCGGCCTATGGCAACAGCCTGCAGCTGGCCACGGCCACGGCACTGCTGGGCAGCCTGCTGGTGTTTGTCGGCGCCTATGTCTGCGAAAAACTGCCGGGCATGGCGCTGGGGCGCAGCCTGCTGCGCTTTCTGGCCATGTTGCCGATGGCGGTGCCGGGGCTGGTGCTGGGCCTGGGCTATGTGTTCTTTTTCAATCACCCGGCCAATCCGCTGCATGGCTGGTATGGCAGCCTGGACCTGATGGTGTTGTGCTGCATTGCCCACTTCTATACCACGGCGCACCTGACCGCCGCCACGGCACTCAAGCAGCTGGATGGCGAGTTCGAAGCGGTGGCCGCTTCGCTGAAAGTACCGTTCTGGGTGACCTGGTGGCGGGTGAGCCTGCCGGTTTGCCTGCCGGCGCTGGTGGACGTGGCGCGCTTTCTGTTTGTGTCGGCCATGACTACGTTGTCGGCGCTGATCTTCATCATGACGCCGGAACACAGCCTGGCGGCGGTGTCCATCATCACCATGGACGATGCCGGCGATACTGCTGCGGCAGCGGCCATGGCCACGCTGGTGGTCTTGAGCTCGGCCGGGTTGTCCCTGCTGCTAAGCCTGCTGGAGCGGCTGCTGGGCCGACGCAATCAGCGCTGGCGCAAGCCCGGCTGAAAGCGGGCCTGGCACTGGCTTGCGGGCTGCTCAGGAACCGGCCGGCTTGTCCCCGGCGGCCTCGTCCGTCGCCGGGCGCGGCGCAGCGGGCGGGATGAAGAACTGCAGCGGCTGGCGGATAAAGCGTTTGAGCAACAGCGGCAGCAGCGGCAGTACCTGGCGGCCGCTCAGCTTGCGCGAACGCAGCGCTACCCACAAGGCCATGCTGAAGCTGACCGCCAGATTGGTGAAGCCAATCAGCGCCACGCCGCCGCAGTATAGGGCAATCATCCCCAGGGGCAGTTGGAAGTCCAGCGCCACCAGCCCGAATGCCAGATTGGCGGCGGAGAAGGTAATGTGACGGATGTCCAGCGGCAGGCCGAGAATGATGCCGATGGTGCCGGTCAGCCCAAGAAACAGGCCGAAATAGAAGTTGCCGGCCAGTGCCCCCAGATTGTGCTCTACGTAATGTCCCAGCTGCCAGGCGCGATGCTTGCCCAGCAGCTTGTTCAGCAGCGGGTGGGCAGCCAGCCGTTCCGGGATGCGGCGATAGATGGCCTTGTTGTCGTAATAGCCGGCTATCAGCCCGGACAGGAAGAGATAGACCCCGGCGATGGCGGCATGCAGCAGCGCCAGGCTGCCCAGCGGGTCCAGATCATGCAGCAGGTGTTGTGCCTTGGCCGTGCCGACCACCGGCTGGCCGAACAGTGCCTGCCAGCCAAGGGCGATGATGGCGGCGGTGGGAATGGCCAGCAGTACATTGCCCAGGATGGCGACAAACTGCGTGCGCATCACCTTGACCACCAGTTCGGCCAGCTCATCCAGTGGCACTCGCGAACCGCTTTTTTCCTGCTGGTGCAGGGCGGCGGCAATGCGCGCGGCGGTCATCGCCGGCTGTTTGGTGGCAATGGTGAAGTGCAGCAATTGCACGATGATGAAGCCGATGGCGTAGTTGAGACCATACGACAGCCCCTCCCACAGCAGTGGCAGGTGGGCCTGGGCCAGTAGCAGCTTGATCAGCGCCATCACCCCCACGATCAGCCCGGCGCCCATGGCAGCCTTGGCCATGCCCGCCCATTCCCGGCGCGATTCGGCAATATAGTGTTCGCCGTGGCGGCCGGCATGCTCGGTTACCTGCAGCGCCAGCAGTTCGGTATTGGACTTGAATACATCGCTGACGCTGTATTTGCGGTTTTCCGCGCGGGCGAAGTCTTGTATCAGGTGAAACAATGCCGGGTTATGTCCCGGATCGTGGCCCGGCTCCAGCAGCGCCAGCAGCGCGCGCAGGCGGTGCAGGCTTTGCAGCAGGCGCAAGGCCTGATAGGTGAGGTTGACCGAGATGCCGTTGCGCGAGGCATTCTTGCGGATTTTGCCCAGTATTTCCTCGCACTGATCCAGCAGCACCAGCACGTGCTTGTCGTCTTCTGTCTGGGGCGTGTCATCGGCCAGCGCCCGGCGATAGCTGTCGGCATAGCTGAGCACGGCGGCGTTCAGGTGCAGGAAGGGCGATTCGAAGCGCTCGATTTCCGGATACACCCGCACCAGCTCCGGTTCCAGACCGATGGCGGTGACCCGGGCCGACAGGATCTGTACCGCCTCCACCATTTGCAGGCGGGTTTGTACCCAGCCGGCTCGGTCGGCTTCTTCCTGCCAGGCCATGGCCTGCCATAGCTGCTGCCAGGTTTCATCCGGAATGCCGGCCAGCCATATGTGGTCCTGCTTCCAGCGGAAGAGGCGGCCGAAGCGGTCCTGCAGCGAATCTTCGCGGATGGGCATGGGCAGCAGCCGTTCGCCCACCCGCTTGGACAGCGTGGAGAAGAAGCCGGTATTGGCCAGAATGCCCGATTCGGTATACAGCGGTATCTGCCGGGTCTGGGTCAGCAGTTCCAGCAGGGCAGTGCGCAGTGCCTGGCGATATGCCGGGTGGTGCTCCAGCAGCCAGGCCAGCGCACGCAGATTCATCACCGCCTGTTCATGATCGGTGGCACTGGACGGACGCAGGCTGCGTACCAGGTCGGCCAGTGCGGCAGCGCTGCTGCATTCGCCTGCGCTCAGGCTTTGAAAGATGGCATCGAGAGTCGGATTGGGCAAATTGGTCATTCGGTCAGATAGTGTCAGGCCAGTGTATGCCGGCTGCTGGCAGCCGGCTTGTCATGCAGTATGGATAATTTGTCAGCAGAACAACAGTATAGATCAGCCGCTTTTGGCAGCAGCCAGTGTAAGTAAGTCAAATCAGACAATACTGATTTACAGCTGGTTCAGTCGTGCCGGGAAAAATCGTACCGCGGAACTGTGTTTTTCCGTGTGACGATTATTCCGATTCGGCATGCTGAATGATCGCCTGTACCGCCGTATGCTGCAATTTGCGGCGGTTGGCGATGGCGTAATACTGCTCTTCCACGCCCTCCACCAGGCCGAGCAGGCAGAGCTTGCCGCTGCCAGTGATATCGCTGGCAGCAAAGGCCGGTGCCGGAAACAGGCCAGCGCCCTGTTCGCCAAAGGTATGCAGCAATGCGCCATCCTTGAACTCCCCCACGATGTCCGGGCGAATACCACGTTCGTCCAGCCAGTGTTCCAGCTGGCCGCGCAGCACATTGTCGCGGCTGGGCAGCAATAGCGGTGCCCGCTGCAGGCTGTGCGGAAATCCCGATTGGTAGCGCTCGGCCAGTGCTGGCGTGGCGAAAATCATCACCGGACAGCGGGCAAGCAAATAGGATTGCAGCGTCTGCTGCGCGGCTGCCGGTGCCGGGCGGTCGGCCAGCACCAGATCCAGGCTGTGGCTGCTCAGCTCGTGCAGCAACTGGTCAAACGCGCCCTCGGTGCAATGCAGCCTGACGCGTTGTGGCAAGGCCAGGGCGGGTTGCAGCAGGCGGTAGGCGATGCTCTTGGGCAGCACATCGCTGATGCCGCTGCTCAGCCGCAGGGTGTGGTCCAGCTGCTCGTCGGCCAGCATTTCCTGCAACTCTTCACCCAGCTGGAAAATACGGTCGGCATAGCCCAGTGCCATGCGGCCAGCCTCGGTCAATACCAGACCACGGCCTTGCTGGGTAAACAATGCGCGGCCGATGTGTTGCTCCAGCCGCGAGATCTGGCCGCTGACGGTCTGCGCCGTCATACCCAGCTGGCGTGCCGCTGCCGTGACGCTGCCGGCACGGGCCACCGCCCAGAAATAGTGCAGATGTTTGTAATTGAGGTCGCTGAGCATGATTATTCGAAAAAATCTGATAAATATTATTATTTTATTTGATTTTTTCGTGTACTGGAAACATCTATCATGCAGCATCTGCTTCATACGGGCCGGCACTCATTGCTGGTCTGTCATCAACCACTACTGAGAGGATTGATCATGAAACGCGTGATCTTGCTGATCGCCACCAATATCGCGGTGATGCTGGTGCTGAGCATCGCCGCCCAGTTGCTGGGCATCAACCGTTTTATCACCGCTGGCGGCCTGAACATGGGCAGCCTGCTGGCCTTTGCCGGCCTGATGGGTTTTGGTGGTGCCTTCATTTCGCTGTGGATGTCCAAGACCATGGCCAAGTGGAGTACCGGCGCCCGCGTCATCGAGCAGCCGAGCAATGAAACCGAACGCTGGCTGCTGTTTACCGTGCGCAAGCTGGCCGACCGCGCCGGCCTGCCGATGCCGGAAGTTGCCGTATACGAAGGCGAGCCCAATGCCTTTGCCACCGGTGCCAGCAAGTCCAGTTCGCTGGTGGCGGTTTCCACCGGCCTGCTGTCCTCGATGACCGAGCAGGAAGTCGAAGCCGTGCTGGCCCATGAAATTGCCCACATCCAGAACGGCGACATGGTGACGCTGACGCTGATCCAGGGCGTGGTGAATACCTTTGTGTTTTTCCTGGCGCGCGTGGTGGGCTATCTGGTGGACAACTTCCTGCGCCGCAACGACGAGGAGTCATCCAGCGGCACCGGCATTGGCTACTTCATCACCGTGATCGTGTGTGAAATCGTGTTCGGCATCCTGGCGTCCTTCATCGTGATGTACTTCTCGCGTCAGCGTGAGTACCGCGCCGACGCCGGTGCGGCCAAGCTGCTGGGCAGCCCGCAGCCGATGATTGCCGCACTGCACCGTCTGGGTGGCGTACATGCTGGCGAGCTGCCGCAGAACATGGCGGCCTCGGGTATCTCCGGTGGTGCCGGCCTGATGGGCCTGATGTCCAGCCACCCTTCGCTGGAATCGCGCATCGCCGCGCTGCAAGCTGTGCGCTAAGCCGCTGTATTGTCTGAGGACATGACGATGAGCAGGCTGGTCCTGCTCATCGCCGTTTTACCCCGCAGCCTGCTTCGGCTCTGGCTGCGTTACCGTGAAAGAACAAGATAATGGAATGGTTGAATGTGTTGTTTGCCGGCACACCGCTGTGGATGTGGCTGATGTTCATGGCCATCGTGGCGGCCTTGCTGCTGTTTGACCTGGGCGTGCTCAACAAGGACGACCACGAAATTGGCGTCAAGGAAAGCCTCAAGCTGTCAGCGTTTTACATCGCCATGGGCCTGGCCTTTGGTGGCTGGGTGTGGTGGTATCGCGGCGGCGATGCCGGCATGCAGTATCTCACTGGCTATCTGGTGGAAAAATCGTTGTCGATGGACAACATCTTCGTGATGTCGCTGATCTTCAGCGGCATGGCGGTGCCACGGCTATACCAGCACCGGGTGCTGTTCTGGGGCATTCTGGGGGTGATTGTGCTGCGGGCGGTGATGATTGGTCTGGGCGCGGTGCTGGTGGCCGAGTTCAAGTGGGTGCTGGTGCTGTTCGGCCTGTTCCTGCTGCTGACCGGCATCAAGATGCTGCTGGGCAAGGATGAAGGCCATCCCTCGCTGGATGACAATAAACTGTACCAGTGGCTGCGCCGTCATCTGCGCCTCACGCCCACCCTGCATGGCCATCATTTCCTGGTGCGTGGTGAACAGCACGGTCTGTCCCGTGGCTGGTGGGCCACGCCCTTGCTGCTGACGCTGATCCTGGTGGAAAGCGCCGACCTGGTGTTTGCGGTGGATAGCATTCCGGCGATTTTCGCCATCACCCAGGACCCTTTCCTGGTTTACACCTCCAACATCTTTGCCATCCTCGGCCTGCGTGCGCTGTACTTTGCCCTGTCGGCCATGGTGCACCGCTTCGAATACCTCAAGTATTCGCTGGCCATCGTGCTGGTGTTCATCGGTGTGAAAGTGGGGCTGGTGTATCTCAACGACATCCAGCTGGTGCAGTTCCACATTCCTACTGGCGTATCGCTGGTGGTGACGCTGGGCCTGCTGATCAGCGGTGTGCTGTACTCGCTGTACAAGACCCGTGACGAGAAAGGCGACACCCTGGGCTAAGCAGGAGCTGGCGCTGGCTTGTCGGCGGAAGCCGGACTACCCCAGAGGGGCAGTCCGGCTTTTTGCTTGTCGTGCTCGGGCTTTGCCGCTAGCATGGCTGTTCTTTGTGGGAGATGGCATTCCTCCCGCTTGTCCTGCTGCGCAGCATGTCGCGGCCGTGACAGCAAACCGCCCGTCCGGGCTGATGATGCCTGCAGGATTCCCCTTGCCGGGAGCTGCAGGTGCGTCTGTATTATCCGGCCGGGGGTGATTATGTGTTGTCATTCAGAAGAACGTCATGTCTGCCATCTCCCGTTATGAAACGCTTGCCATGCTGCCGCGCATGGCCAAATTATTGCTGTTGTCCTGTGTTGTCGCCTTGCTGGCGGGCACGGCCTCGGCCTTTTTCCTGCACAGCCTGGTCTGGGCTACCGCCATGCGTGACAGCCACCGCTATTTGCTGTGCTTGTTGCCGCTGGCCGGCTTTGTGGTTGGCTGGGTCTATCTGCGCTATGGCAGCCGAGTGGAAGCGGGCAATAACCTGCTGATCGACGAAATCCACGATCCCACCCGTATCATTCCCCTGCGCATGGTGCCGCTGGTGCTGTGGGGCACGGTGATGTCGCATCTGTTCGGTGCCTCGGTCGGCCGTGAAGGCACTGCGGTACAGATGGGCGGAGCGCTGGCCGACCAGCTTACCCACCTGTTGAAGCTGAGTAATGCCGACCGGCGCATCTTGCTGATGTGTGGCATTGCTGCCGGTTTTGCTTCGGTATTCGGCACGCCCTTGGCTGGCGCCGTATTTGCACTGGAAGTGCTGGCCATCGGCCGCATGCGTTACGACGCACTGTTTCCCTGCCTGCTGGCAGCCATCGTGGCCGACCAGGTGGGCCTGGCCTGGGGTGTGCTGCACACCCACTACGCCATTCAATTTATCCCGGCCATCAGCGGCTGGACCCTGCTGGCCACGCTGGTGGCCGGCGCCTTGTTCGGTCTTGCCGGCAAGCTGTTTGCCGACAGCACCCATGCCTTGGCGGCGCGTATCAAGCGTCTGGTGAAATACCCGCCGTTGCGCCCTTTGCTGGGCGGCCTGCTGTTGTTGGCCATCGTCTGGCCGACGGGGGCCGATCGCTATATCGGTCTGGGCATTCCGGTGATTGTCGACGCCTTCCAGCAGCCGCTGGCGCCTTATGATTTCGCTGCCAAGCTGGGCCTGACCGTGCTGTCGCTGGCCAGCGGTTTCAAGGGCGGCGAAGTCACGCCACTGTTTTATATCGGTGCCACGCTGGGCAATGCCCTGTCTCCCTTGCTGCATATGCCGTTTTCCCTGCTGGCCGGCCTGGGTTTTGTCGCGGTGTTTGCCGGGGCGGCCAACACCCCGCTGGCCTCCACCATCATGGCGATGGAGCTGTTTGGCAGCGAGGTGGGCATCTACGCCGCACTGGCCTGCGTGGCCAGCTATTATTTTTCTGGCCATAGCGGCATTTACCGCTCACAACGCATTGCCCATGGCAAACACCGGCCCTTTCCGCGCGGGCTGAAGCTAAGCGAACTGGCGGCCTGGCGGCAGCGGCAGAGCGACTAGCCCCTCAGACTTGGTCAACTGGTCGTTTCCAGGCATGGCCAGTCGTGGGCTGTCAGGCATAATGCCATTCACATCAGGTGTCGCGAGGGTGCTTGCCGAATGGAAAGCGTAATGGTGGTGGAGCGTAGCTGGCGCAGCATGCTGCGGGCGGTGGCCAGCCTGTTGCTGGCCTATGCCTTGCTGGTGGTGGGCAATGCGCTGGGCAGCACCGAAACCTCGCTCAGCCTGCTGGCCAATGGCGTGCCGGTGGCGGTGGCCGGCATGGTGCAGTCGGCCTATTACGCCGGTTTCTTTCTCGGCGGATTCTTCTGCAGCGGCATGATTCGCCAGTATGGCCATCACCGGGCCTTTGCTGCGCTTACCGCCATCATCTGCGTGCTGACCCTGTGTCAGGCGCTGTTCACCACACCGTGGCTGTGGCTGCTGGCGCGGCTGGGCAATGGTCTGGCCATGGTGGGCATCTACATGGTGGTGGAAAGCTGGCTGAACGGCTGTGTCAGCAACAGCCAGCGCGGCCAGCTGTTTTCGCTTTACCTGATCATCAGCTACCTGGGGGCAAGTGCCGGCCAGTGGCTGCTCAAGCTGCCGTTCAGCCAGTCTGGCTGGCCCTTCATCATCGTGGCCATGTTGTTTGCCCTGGCCATCATCCCGGTCACCCTGACCCAGCAGCGTCCGCAAGTGCTGGCGGCCCCAGCGCCTGGCAATGTGCTGGCGCGGGCCATGCGTACCCTGCGCTTGCTGGGGCGGCGCGCTCCGCTCAGCCTGGTGGGGGCGGTGCTGGCCGGCTGTTTCAATAGCGCCTTCTACACCATGCTGCCGGCCATGCTCAGCCAGTCCGGCCGCTCTGCACCGGATATTGCCAGTTTCATGGGCCTGGCCTTGCTGGCGGCGCCGCTATTGCAGTGGCCGATGGGCAAATGGGCGGACAGCAGCGACCGCGCCACCTTGCTGGCGCGCTGCGCGCTGGTGGTGGCGGTGCTGTCGCTGATCCTGACCCAGTTGCTGAACACCGGCTGGATGCTGCCGCTGGTGATGGTGTATGTGTCGGTGGCCTTTACCTTTTACGGCACGCTCAGCGGTATCGCCAACGATGCCATGCCATCCCGGCATCGGGTGGAGGTGAGTGCTTCGCTGCTGATGGTGTATGCGCTGGGCGGCACGCTGGGGCCGCTATTGTGCTCCTCGGTGATGGCGGCCATCGGCCCGGCTGGTTATTTCGTGGTGTCCTTGGGCTTGTCGGCCACGCTGGGCGGCTATGCCTGGTGGACGGTCAAGCGCTGGCCCTTGCCCAGCCTGCTGCCGCCGCGCTGAGCGACAGTTTGTCATCCGGCTGATTCATCATGCGGTTTTTCCTCTGGCGAAAGCATCATTCCATGACGGTGAAAGTCATCCGTGGCGGCAGTGTGCTGGCCGCGCTGCTGCTATTGGTGTCCTGGGCGGTGCATGCCGCCAATGCCGATGCCTTGTGGAATATCGTGCACGAGCAGTGTGTACCGCACTGGCAGCAGGCAGAGGACCCGGCACCCTGTGCCAGGGTGGAAACCGGGCAGGGCGAGGCGCAGGGTTTTGCCGTGCTCAAGGACATCCACGGTGTACTGCAATATCTGCTGATTCCCACCGCGCGGGTCAGCGGCATCGAAAGCCCGCTGCTATTGCAGGATGATGCGCCCGATTACTGGACCGCGGCCTGGGACGCTCGCCAGTGGATGGAGCGTCTGCACGGCAGTCCCTTGCCGCGCGAGGCGCTGGCGCTGACGGTGAACTCGCCATGGGGCCGCAGCCAGAACCAGCTGCACATTCATGTTTCCTGTGTGCAGCCGGCCTTGCGTCGGCAGTTGCAGCAGGCGGTCATTGGCCCGCAATGGCAGGCGTTGCCGGGAGGCATCAACGGTCATGCCTACCAGGCAAGGGCCATCATGGGCGAGACACTGGCGGGCGTGCAGCCCTTCCGTCTGCTGGCCGAGGGGATTCCTGCCGCCCGCGAGGACATGGGCCGCTACACCCTGGCGGTGATTGCCACCCGTTTCGACAGCGGGCCAGGTTTCTGGCTGCTGGCCAGCAAGGCCGACCTGCTGGCCGGCAACTTTGCCTCGGCCGAAGGCGATGTGCAGGATCATGACTGCCAGCTGCTGCAGCCAGCAGCCGCACCATGAACAATCATCCATAAACAGTCCTCCATCGTTCAGCGCCCTGTCCGGGACAGCTCCCAGGCGCTGAGGCCAGTCAGGCTGCAGGCCGCGCCCACTACCACCACGCCGGACCAGCCCCAGTGGCCGTAAGCCCAGGCCGAGGCCAGCGAGCCCACGGCCCCGCCGATGAAATAGCTGGTCATATAGGCCGAGGTCAGCCGGTTGCGCGCCTCCGGGCGGATGCGGTAGATCGCACCCTGATTGCTGACGTGGCAGCCTGCCACGCCCAGATCCAGCAGCAAAATGCCCACGAGCAAGGCGGTAATCGAGTGTGGTGCCAGCGCCAGCGGCAACCACGCCAGCAACATCAGGCCCAGACTCAGCCGCGTGGCCAGCGGACCATGGCCCCGGTCGCTCAGGCGGCCAACGATATTGGCGGACATGGCTCCGGCCGCACCAGCCAGCCCGAACAGGCCGATGGTGCTGTTGGAGAAGGAAAATGGCGGCGCGGAAAGCAGGAAGGCCAGCGAGGTCCACATCACGCTGAAGGTGGCAAAAGCCATGGCCCCCAGCAGACCGCGCAGGCGCAGGCTGGCTTCTTCCTTGAACAAGCCCAATACCGAGCGCAGTAGCTGCGGATAGGACAGGCCGCTGCCCACGCGGCTGACTGGTAGCTGGCGCGCCAGCACCACGGTCATCAGCAGCATGCCGGCTGCGCCGCACCAGTACACGGTGTGCCAGCCGCCCAGGTCGGCTAGCGTGCCGGCCACGGTGCGGGCCAGCAATATGCCGGTGAGCAGGCCGCTCATGATGGTGCCCACCACGCGGCCGCGTTCGGCCTCGGCGGCCAGGCTGGCACCCAGCGGCAGCAGGATTTGCGCCACCACCGAGCACACGCCGGCCAGCGCCGTGCCAAGCAGCAGCTGGCTGATGCTGTTGGCACTGGCACTGATCAGCAGGCCGGCCGTGGCCAGCAGCATCATGCTGATGATCAGCCGTCGCCGTTCCAGCATATCGCCCAGTGGCACGATCAATAGCAAGCCCAGGGCGTAGCCAAGCTGGGCGGTGGTGACGATGCCGCCTGCGCTGGCGGCGCTAATGCCCAGCGCGCGGCTGATTTCCGGCAGCAAGGGCTGGGCGTAATAATTACCGGCCACGGCCAGGCCGGTGGCTACCGTCATCAGCCACATCAATAGTGGGTGGAGCCCGCCATGTTCATGGCCGGGGTGGCGGAGGGTGTGGGTGGTGTGCATGTGTGTGCTTTCGGTGTGGCTGCGCAGGGGTTGGTAGAGCCGCTAACAAAACCCTGCTGCTGCGATGCGCCTTCTTGCCCAGGGACGCTACGCTATTTTGTTAGCCGCATTTAATGCATGCCCGCGCAGTATTCACTGGCCTGAGTAATGACACCAATGTATTGTTTTCATGTTTTTGATCGTGAAACGAGATTGATGTTATGAATCTGCGCCAGATCGACTTTGTGCTGGCGGTGGCTGAAGAAGAGAACTTCACCCGCGCCGCTGAGCGTTGCCACACCGTGCAGTCTGCGCTCAGCCACCAGATATCGCGGCTGGAGCAGGAGTTTGGCACCCGCTTGTTCGAGCGCACTTCACGCCAGGTGACGCTGACCCCGGCCGGCCATACCTTCGTCAACCATGCGCGCCAGGTCCGTGATGCTGCGCGCCGGCTGGAGGATGAAATGGCGGCGGCCACCGGCGAAATTCGCGGTTGCCTGCGCATAGGCTGCATCTCCACGCTCAGCCGGCTGGATCTGCCCGGCCTGCTGGCGGAATACCACCGCCGTCATCCGCAAGTGGATGTACAGCTGGCCTTGCGCATGAGCGATGTGCTGATGGAAGAACTGCGGCAGCAGCAGACCGATATCGCCTTCATCGGCGTGTGGCCGGGCGAGCCGGTGCTGGGGCTGGATGCGCGTCTGCTGTGGGAAGAGCCGCTGCTGGCCTTGCTGCATCCACAGCATCCGCTGGCCGGCTGTCAGGAATTGACCTTGCCGCAGCTGGCGCAGCAGACCCTGGTGGACTGGCCGGCCGGTACCGGCCCGCGTCTGCAGACCGATATGGCGTTTGCCGCCCAGGGCATCAAGCGGCGGGTGACCTTCGAGGTGAATCATGCCGAAACACTGGTCAGCCTGGTGCGTAGTGGCTGTGCCGTCGGCATGGTGCCGGCACTGGGTGCCGACCAGCATGCCGACCTGTTGGCGCTACCGGTGGTCGATGGCCCGCGCCGGCGTGTCTATCTGGCCTGTCACGATAGCCCCACCCCGGCGGCGGCGGCCTTGCTGGCGCTGGTGGAGGGCTATCTGCAGGCTGCGTCATGAGACTGGCCGGACCTGCAGCTGAGTTACACCAGCCTGTCTGGCGGAGGAGGGGCCTGGCTGGCAGTGCTGGCAGACTTCTTGCGTCTGTGGTGGGTGTCATCGCCAACAGGATTACCCCGTGTCCGCAGAGCCGCCATCTCCCCCGCAGCAAGTCATCCAGCTGCGCCGCGATTACAACAGCTGGGTAGCACGCGAGTCGCTGGAAGACTACGCGCTGCGCTTTACCCCGCGCCGCTTTCGCCAGTGGTCGCTGTGGCGGGTGGCCAATACCGCGCTGGGCGGGGCGGCCTCGTTTCTGGTGCTGGAAGCGGTGGGTGCCACCATGCTGGTGCAGGCCGGGTTCTTTAACGCCTTGCTGGCCATCCTGCTGACCGGGCTGGTGATCCTGCTGGCCGGCCTGCCGATTTCGGTATATGCCGCCCGTTACGGCGTGGACATGGATCTGCTGACCCGTGGGGCTGGTTTCGGCTATATCGGCTCCACCGTCACCTCGCTGATCTACGCCTCCTTCACCTTCATCTTTTTTGCGCTGGAAGCGGCCATCATGGCCTATGCGCTGGAGCTGGGCTTTGGCATTCCGCCAGTGGCCGGCTACTTGTTGTGCGCCTTGCTGGTGCTGCCGCTGGTCACCCACGGGGTCACCGCCATCAGCCGCCTGCAAAGCTGGACCCAGCCCTTGTGGCTGCTGCTGTTGCTGCTGCCCTATGGCTTTGTGCTGTGGCAGGAGCCGACTGCCGTGCAGGGCTTGTGGCATTACCCTGGTGCGCACGGTGCGGGCACGCACTTCGATCTGCGCAGTTTTGGTGCGGCATTTGCGGTGGGCATTGCACTGATTACCCAGATGGGCGAGCAGGCCGATTATCTGCGTTTCATGCCGCCGCGCACCGCCGACAATGCCCGCAGCTGGTGGCTGGCCTGCCTGCTGGGCGGGCCGGGCTGGGTGCTGCCGGGGGTGGCCAAGATGCTGGGTGGCGCGCTGCTGGCCTGGCTGGCGCTGCGCAATGCCGTGCCGCTGGCCAAGGCGGTGGACCCGAACCAGATGTATCTGATCGGCTATTCCCATGTATTCAGCGATGGCCGGCTGGCGATTGCCGCCACCACGCTGTTTGTCATCGTGTCGCAGCTGAAGATCAACGTCACCAATGCCTATGCCGGCAGCCTGGCCTGGTCCAATTTCTTTTCCCGGCTCACCCACAGCCATCCGGGCCGGGTGGTGTGGGTGGTGTTCAATACGCTGATTGCCCTGCTGCTGATGGAGCTGGAGGTGTTTCAGGCACTGGGGCAGGTGCTGGCCTTGTACAGCAATATCGCCATTTCCTGGATCATGGCGGTGGTGGCGGATTTGCTGATCAACAAGCCGCTGGGGCTGAGTCCGCCGGGCATCGAGTTCCGCCGCGGCTATCTGTACGACATCAATCCGGTGGGCCTGGGCGCGATGGCACTGGCGTCGCTGCTGGCGGTGGCCGCCCATCTGGGCGCGCTGGGCGAGACGGCACAGGCGCTGTCGCCACTGGTGGCCATGTGTACGGCCTTGCTATTGTCGCCCTTGTTCGCCTGGCTCAGTGGCGGGCGCTATTATCTGGCGCGCCGCCCCTCGGGCATGCAGCAGGCGCGCTATCGCTGCGTGCTGTGCCAGCGCGAATACGAGGCGGAAGACATCGTCGGCTGCCCGGCCTATCAAGGCCATATTTGCTCGCTGTGCTGCACACTGGATGTGCGCTGTGGCGACCTGTGCAAGCCGCAAGCCACGCTGGCGGCGCAATGGCAGGGTCTGTTGCAGCGCCTGCTGCCGCGTGGCCTGCAACCGTATCTGCAACGCGGGCTGGGGCATTACCTGTTGCTGATGACCGGCATCACGGCTTTCCTGCTATTGCTGCTGGGCCTGCTGTATTTCATCGCCCGGCAGGAAGGCGAAGTGGCCGGCCTGTCCGGCCTGCTGTTCCGCCTGTTTGCCGTGCTGCTGCTGGCCAGCAGCGTGCTGGCCTGGTGGATGGTGCTGACCCGCAATAGCCGGCAGGTGGCGCAGGAAGAATCGCGCCGCCAGACTCGCCTGCTGCAACAGGAAATCGACTCCCACCGCCAGACCGACCTGCTGCTGCAACAGGCGCGTGAAGCGGCCGAACAGGCCAATCAGGCCAAGAGCCGCTATGTCACTACCATCAGCCACGAGCTGCGTACTCCGCTCAACAGCATGCTGGGTTATGCGCAGATTCTGCATGCCGATGCCAGCCTGCCGCCGGCAGCACGCCAGGCGGTGGAGGTGGTGTACAAGAGTGGCGACCACTTGCTGTCGGTGATCGAAGGCACCATGGACATTGCCCGCATTGAAAGCGGCAAGCTGACACTGGACATGCGGCCGCTGGACTTTACCGCCTTCATCAAGCAACTGGTGGCCATGTTCAGCCTGCAGGCACAGCAAAAGGGGCTGGATTTCCGTTTCGAACCGCAAGGCGAGCTGCCAGCAGTGGTGCGCGCCGATGAAAAGCGGTTGCGGCAGATTCTGATCAACCTGCTGGGCAATGCGGTCAAGTTCACTCTGCGCGGCGAGGTTAGCCTGGGGCTGCGCTATCAGCGCGAAATGGCCACCTTTACCATCCGCGACAGCGGGCCGGGGATGGCCGCCGAAGACCAGGTGCGGCTGTTCGAACCCTTCGAGCGCGGCCGCCAGTCGCAGCAGGGGGGCAGCGGGCTGGGGCTGACCATCAGCAAGATGCTGACCGACCTGATGGGCGGCGAAATCCGGCTGGACAGCACGCCGGGGCAGGGCGCGCTGTTTACCGTGCGCCTGTTCCTGCCCGCGCTCATCGGCCAGCAAGCCGAACAGGCCGTGCCACGGCTGCAGCGCACCGGCTATGCCGGGCCGCGTCGTCGCCTGTTGCTGGTGGACAACGAAGCGGTGGACCGCGCCATGCTGGGCCGCATGCTGCAGCCGCTGGGGTTTGAACTGGCCGAGGCCAGTAGCGGCGAAGCCTGCCTGGCGCAACTGGCCAGCTTCCGCCCGCATGCAATCTTCATGGACCTCGCCATGCCGGGCATGGACGGCTGGCAAACCTTGCGGGCCATCCGTCAGGCCCAGGCAGGCATGGCCGATGCGGCAGCGCTGGCCATCATCTCGGCCAATGCCTTTGAAAAGGGCCAGGACAACGACGTGGGCATTCTGCCGGCAGATTTCTTCGTCAAACCTATCCGTATCGACGACATCCTCGACTGGCTGGGAAAACGTTTGCAGCTGGCTTGGCACACCGACAGCCAGCCGGCCGCCGCCGTGGCACTGCAGCCGCTACACGCCAGCGCAGCGGCATTGAGCCTGCCGCCAGCCGATTTGCTGCAACCCTTGCTGGAGGCGCTGCAACTGGGCTACCCCAAGGGGGTGAAGGCGGCCTTGCAAAACCTGGCCGGCCAGACCAGCCAGCATGGCGAATTCCTGCGCCGGGCCGAGGCGCTGGCGGCAAATTTTCAATTTGATGCGCTGCGCAGCCTGGCGCAGCCGGAAGAGGACCAAGCCTGATGGACAAGGCCGCACAACGCAGCGCGCTGGTACTGATCGTAGATGATGTGCCGGACAATCTGCAGCTGCTGCACGATGCACTGGATGCCGCCGGCCATACCGTGCTGGTGGCCACCCATGGCGAGGCCGCCCTGCAGCGCGCCCGGCTCAGCCTGCCGGACGTGATCCTGCTGGACGCGGTGATGCCGGGCATGGATGGTTTCGAAGTGGCGCGGCGGCTGAAGGCGGATTTTGTCACCCGGCCCATTCCCATCGTATTCATGACCGGCCTGACCGAGAGCGAACACGTGGTGGCGGCCTTTGCCGCCGGCGGGGCCGACTATGTCACCAAACCGCTGCGGCCCCCGGAAGTGTTGGCGCGCATCGCCGCGCATACCGCCAGTGCCCGCCAGATGCAGCAGGCCCGCAGCGCGCTGGATGCCTTTGGCCAGGCCACACTGGCGCTGGACCCGCACAGCGGCCGCCTGCTATGGCAGACCGCGCTGGCCCGCCAGTTGCTGCAGCGCTATTTCGCGGTGGTGGGCGAACAAGCACCTGATGCCTTGCTGCGCTGGGCTTTCAACGCCCAGCAGGCCAGACAGGCCGGGCAGGAGCTACCGGGGCAGTGGCCGGGCGAAGCTGGCCAGCGGCTGCTGGCCAGCTTTCATCTGGCCCCCGGCGAGCCGGAGTGGCTGGTGGTGCTGCGCGAAGATGGTGTGCAATCCAGCGTGGCGGCGCTGGTGGCGGCTTTCCGCCTGACCCAGCGTGAGGCCGAGGTGCTGCACTGGCTCAGCCTGGGCAAGACCAATCGCGATATTGCCGACATCCTTGGCATGAGCCCGCGTACCGTCAACAAGCATCTGGAGCATGTATTCGCCAAGCTGGGCGTGGAAACCCGTACCTCGGCGGCCGCCCTGGCGCTGGGGCGCGGCCATGCTTAGAGCCGGCAGCAAAACCCGGCTCCCGCCTTGCCTTACGCCATGTACTGTCTGCGGCGGCGGGCCTTGGCCGGGGTGCTCTACGCAGTTTGCTCAGCGCTTGTCAGCCCGAAGCTGTTGCTTCAGGCCCGTCGTGTTCGGCAAATACCTCTTTTGCCGCAAACATGCCGTTGAGCGCGGCCGGAAAACCGGCATACACCGCCATCTGCAGGATGGTTTCGTGGATTTCCTGCTGGCTCAGGCCCACATTCAGTCCGGCGGCAATATGTACCTTGAGCTGCGGTGTGGCATTGCCCAGCGCGGTGAGGGCGGCGATGGTGGCCAGTTCGCGCTGTTGCAGGCTGAGGCCGGGGCGGCAATACACATCGCCAAAACCGAATTCGACAATGTAGCGGCCCAGATCCGGGCTGATGTCCTGCAGGCTGGCGATGACGCGCTCGCCGGCCGCAGCGTCAACCTGACGCAGGCGGCTCCAGCCCTGTTGGTAGCGTGGGGTGTGCATGAGTGACTCCTGTCGCGGTGCGGTGGCTGGCGGCCTGCAGTTCTGCCGCCATGCCGGCATAGATGGCGACTTTGTCGCGCATCAGTGCCAGATTTTCCTGCAGGGTGGCCAGCCGGGTTTCCAGTGTCAGCACATGCTGTTGCAGCATCTGCTGACGCGCGACCACACTGTCCAGCGCATTGCCGCTGCGCCGCAGTGCGGCGTAGTGCAGCATGTCGCGTATCGGCATGCCGGTAGCGCGCAGGCGCAGCAGGAAGTCTATCCAGCGTTGCTCCTGTTCGCCGTAGCAGCGGTGGCCGCTGGCGCTGCGCGCCACCGGATCGATCAGCCCGATATCCTCGTAATAGCGCAGGGTATGGGCGGAAAGTCCGCTGTGGCGGGCCATTTGCCGGATGCTGAGTGTGGTCATGGAAGCCAGTCTGCAAGTTAGAGTGCGCTCGAAGTCAAGCGCCATCATACCCGGCCCCGCGCCGAGCCGGGTCGCGGTGGCGGGGCTGCCGTGGTAGATTGCGGCGGTCCGGCCGTGTCGCCTGTTGCGCTGGCCGGCCCCAGCCAGGAGCCTTGCCTTGTTCTCTCCCCGTAGCCTGTTTTCCCGCCTTGCCGCCCGGCTGAACGCCCTGTTTGGTCGTGGCCTGGTGCTGTCGATGCTCATGATCGTGCTGGCTGGTGTGGCCATCATGTTGCTGGCGCTGTTGCTGACCAATGCGGCGGCTCCGACCAGCCTCACCATCGCCAGCGGGCCACCGGGCAGCGTATTCGAGAAAACCGCCTTGCGTTATCAGGCCATCCTGGCGCGCGAGGGGGTGAAGGTAAAGATACTGCCCTCCGGCGGCTCGCTGGATAATCTGCACAAGCTGAGCAACCCCCGTCTGAATGTGGATGTCGGCTTCGTGCTGGGCGGCGAGGCCGCCGGTGTCGATACCAGCCGGCTGATGTCGCTGGGCAGCATTTCCTATCAGCCGCTGATGGTGTTCTACCGTGGCACGCCCAAGACCTTGTTGTCGGACTTTCAGGGCATGCGGCTGGATATCGGCGAACCGGGCAGCGGCACCCACAGCCTGGCGCTGGCCCTGCTCAAGCTCAATGGTATAGAGCCGGGTGGCAAGACCACCTTGCTCGACTCGCTGCCCGGCAATGCCATCAAGTCCTTGCTGGACAAACAGGTGGACGCGCTGTTCGTGATGGGCGATTCCACCTCGACGGATCTGTTACGTCAGCTTTTGCACACGCCGGACATTCATCTTTTCAACTTTGTGCAGGCCGATGGCTATGCGCGTCGGGTCAGCTATCTGAACAAGCTGACCCTGCCACGCGGCGGGCTGGATCTGGGTAAGGACATTCCCGAAACCGATACCCAGCTGATTGGGCCCACCGTGGAGCTGATTGCCCGTGAAGGCTTGCACCCGGCCTTGTCCGATCTGCTGCTGGAGGCCGCGCGCGAAGTCCATGGCAAGCCTGGCCTGTTCAAGAAGGCCGGCGAGTTTCCGGTGCTGGCCGAGCATGAAATCCGTATCAGCGAGGATGCACAGCGCTATTACGCCTCCGGCAAGAGCTTTTTCTACCGCACCTTCCCCTTCTGGCTGGCCGGGCTGGTAGCGCGGGCGCTGGCGGTGATGCTGCCGCTGGTGCTGTTGCTGATACCGGCACTCAAGGTGGCACCGGCCATTTACCGCTGGCGTATCCAGTCCGGCATCAACCGCTGGTACCGGGTGTTGTTCGATATCGAGCGCGAGGCGGTGGCCCAGCGCACGGTGCCGGGCAAGCAGGAGGAATTGCTGCACCGGCTGCAGCATGTCGATGCCACGGTGAGCAAGATCGTGGTGCCGGCAGCCTTTGGAGATTTGCTGTATGAATTGCGTGGCCATATCGACTTTGTGCGCAGCCGGCTGCAGGCCGACGCCGACGCACAGGGCCACAAGGACTGACTCAAAAAGTGTCCTTCACCGGCAGAACACGCCGCACCAGCTGGCTGATGCCCTGGCGCAAGGGCGGCCGGTGCAGGCTCAGGCCGCCGAGCAAGCCGACCAGCCCACCCGCCAGGGTGTCGTAGAAGCGCGCCTCGATCAGGCCGGTGGGCGAGCCCTGGCCCAGGTGCGCCGCTTCGGCCAGCAAAATGGCCATGGGCGTGATGAACACCGCCGCCATGCCGTAGTGGCGCACCACCAGGGTTTCCACCACGCCGCTGAGCAGCATTACCAGCAGCGCGACCGACCACCCATTCAAGGGCAGGCTCAGTACCGCCCAGGTCAGCAGCAGCCCCAGCGCCGTACCCAGCAGCCGCTGCAACTGGCGGTTCCACACCGCCCGCAAGCTGGCCCCCTGCAGCACGGCCAGGCAGCTCACCGGCACCCAGTAAGGGCGCTCCAGTTGCAACAGTTCGGCCAGCAGCAGCGACAGGCCAACAGTCAGCCCGATGATCAGCGCATCCACCACCACGAAGTCGAAATCGGCCGCCGGCAAGGGCTGTATCGGCCGGGGTGTGCGCTGGCGCAGCACATGCAGGCTATAGCCGAAGGCCAGTACACAGGCCAGCAGGCTGCCCATGGCCAGCAGGCCCACCCGCAGCGGTATTTGCAGTACGGGAACCGGGGTGTAGGCGGCCAGCGCGGCCACCATCACGAAGAAATAGCTGCCGGGCGGCGGCAGGCGGTAAAAGCGGCAGATCATGGTCACCAGAATGGTGATGACGGTCAGTACCGGGGCGGCAGCCAGCGGCAGCAGCTGGCTTAACAGGCCCAGGGTGAAACTGGCGATCAGGCCAAAGCTGCAGGCCATGATGGTGACCATGCGGTGGTGCATGGGCGTGGCCGGCAGGTAGAGAAAGGCCATGCCACCCAGGGAGGACAGCAGGCCAAAGCCAAGCTGGCCGGTCCAGGCGGCAATCAGCAGCGGCAGACCGGTGGCCAGCGCGGCAGTCAGCGGCATCTGCCATGGCCGGTCACTGGCCTGAAAACTGCGTAATTGCTGCCATTCCCGCGCAATCAGGGCGCGTATCCCTTGGGGCCATCTGGCTGGCTGCATGCTTGGCTTCCGTCAGTTTGTTGAAACATGCAGCCTGCGAAAAAGCCGGTGGGCTGGCAAGGGCTCAGTGTAGGGCAACGGCCTGTGTCGCCGTGCGCTGCCGCCAGCCGCTGACAACAAACAGCAGGGCCATGCCCCACAGCACCGCTACCATCCAGCTGCCGCCGGCATGCTGCATCACCAGCCCGGTGGCTGCCGGCCCCAGGCTGCTGGACAGATTCCAGCTCAGCGAAATCAGCCCGGAAATACGCAACAGTGCCGCGCCGCTGAACAGCTCGCCGCTGGCCACCATGGATAAGGTATAGATGGCACCGGCACAGCCGCCCAGCACAAACAGATACACCTCCCACAGCCCCGGCAGCTGCATCAGCCACGGCAGCAAGGGCAGCAACAGGCAGACCAGCATGCCGCACAGCAGCTGCACCCGGCGGCGGCCAAAGTGATCGGCCAGCCAGCCGATGGCAAATTGCAGCGCCGCATCGCCAGCCAGCAGGATGGAGGCCGAAGCCAGGGCGCGGCTCTGGCTCATGCCGGCATCCATCGCCACCAGCGGCAGAAAGCTGAGCATGACGGTATCGAATGAGGCAAAGAAGGCGGTGCCCAGCAGGATGGCCGGCGCGCTGCGGATGATGCCCAGCCAGGAGGTGGCGCTCTGCTTGCCCGGCGTGCCGGGTGCCGGCGGCGCTGGGTGGGCTGCCTGCTGGCTGGCCGGCTGTTCGGGCCGCGCCAGCATGATGCCCGGCACCCCCAGCAAGAACAGCCCGCCGCACAGCAGGAAGGACTGCTCCGGCCAGCGTGCCAGCAGGTCGGTCAGCAGCGGCCCCAATACCTGACAGGCGGTGAAGCAGGTGGAGTAGATGGCGACGATGCGGCCACGCGCATGGTCGCCGGCCAGGGTGTTGATCCAGCTTTCCCCCAGCACGAACAGCGGGGCCATGGCCGCGCCAAACAGAAAGCGCGCCAGCATCCAGCCGGGAATCGACTGCAGGTATTGCAGCGGCATTACCGACAGGGTTGCCAGCAGCAGGCAGCCCAGCATCACATTGCGCCGTCCCAGCCGCAGCGCCAGCGCCGGGGCGGCCACCGTGGCCAGCACCCCGCCCAGTGCGCCGGCGGCCACGGTCCAGCCGATCACCTCCGGGCTGAAGCCGCGAGCAGTCAGGGTAAGGGCGGTCAGCGGCATGGTGCTGCCCAGACCCAGGCCCAGCAGGGCCACGCTGAAAATGACGGCGGTGAAATCACGCCAGGCGCTGCGTGGCAGCATAAACAGACTCCATCGACGGGGAGACACAGCCTAGCACAAGGGCATGGCTGTGCGGCAAGCACGCACCAGCGCCGACCTGCGCATGCGTCTACGTCATGTAACGTATTTTGCTGGCCCGGCGTGGATCGTACTCTGATGACGCAGCGCAACATCCATACCAATCATCAGGGGAATCTCATGGCATCTACTCGTCGCATGTTTCTGAAGTCCGCTCCGCTGGTCCTGGCCGCCGCCGGCCTCGTGTCCATGCCGGCCTTTGCCGCCGACACCATCAAGGTCGGGGTGTTGCACTCCCTGTCCGGCACCATGGCCATTTCGGAAACCTCGCTCAAGGACATGGCGCTGTTTGCCATCGACCAGATCAACGCCAAGGGCGGTGTGCTGGGCAAGAAGCTGGAACCGGTGGTGGTGGACCCGGCCTCCAACTGGCCGCTATTTGCCGAAAAAGCCCGGCAGCTGCTGAGCAAGGACAAGGTGGCGGTGACCTTTGGCTGTTGGACTTCGGTCTCGCGCAAATCGGTGCTGCCGGTGTACGAGGAGCTCAACGGCCTGCTGTTCTACCCGGTGCAGTACGAGGGTGAGGAAATGTCGCCCAATGTGTTCTACACCGGGGCTGCGCCCAACCAGCAGGCCATTCCGGCGGTGGAATACCTGATGAGCAAGGAAGGCGGCAGCGCCAAGCGCTTCTTCCTGCTGGGGACCGACTATGTCTACCCGCGCACCACCAACAAGATCCTGCGTGCCTTCCTGCACAGCAAGGGGGTGAAGGACGAGGACATCCAGGAGATGTACACCCCCTTTGGGCATAGCGATTACCAGACCATCGTCGGCAACATCAAGAAGTTTGCCGCCGGCGGCAAGACGGCCGTCATCTCCACCATCAATGGCGACTCCAACGTGCCCTTCTACAAGGAACTGGGCAATCAGGGCCTGAAAGCCACCGACGTGCCGGTGGTGGCTTTCTCGGTGGGAGAGGAAGAACTCAAGGGCATCGATGCCAAGCCGCTGGTCGGCCATCTGGCGGCCTGGAACTACTTCATGAGCGTGAAGAACCCGGTCAACAGCAAGTGGATTGCCGACTACCGCGCCTGGGCCAAGAAAAAGGGCCTGGCCAATGCCGACAAGCTGGTGACCAACGACCCGATGGAAGCCACTTATGTGGGCATCAATATGTGGGCCGAGGCGGTGAAGAAAGCCGGCACCACCGATGTAGCCGCCGTCACCAAGGCCATGGCCGGCATCAAGTTTGCCGCCCCGTCGGGCTTCACCCTGGAAATGGACCCGAAAAACCATCACCTGCACAAGCCGGTGATGATTGGCGAAATCCAGTCCAACGGTCAGTTCTCGGTGGTATGGAAAACCAAGACCCCGATCCGCGCCCAGCCGTGGAGCCCCTTTATCCCGGGGAATGACAAGAAGCCCGATACCCCGGTCAAGAGCAAGTAAGCGCAGTACGGGACGACTCGCGCCATTGACCGCTGCCGCCCTGCCCGCAACAGGCAGGGCGGCCTGGCGGTCCATTCAGTAAGGAAAGCACCATGCAATTGTTCAAACCCTTGCTCCTGCTGCTGTTGCTGTACAGCGGCCTGGTGGCGGCCAGCCCGCTGGCCGAGCTGGCCCATGCCGACCCGGCCGATCGCGCCGGGCTGATCACCCAGTGGACAGTACAGGCCGATGGCCCGCGCCGTCAGGCGGTGGCCGCACTGGAAGAGGGCAGATTGTTCAGCAGCACCGATGGCAACCATGTGTTGTTGCAAGGGGCTGACGGCAAGCTCAGCGATGTCGACAGCGGCCAGCCGGTAGCAGGTGACGCCGCCAGCCTGGATGCACTGCCGGTCAACAACAGCGTGCGCAGCGCGCTGGAGGCGTTTCATGCCGCCAGCGATCTGGCCGACCCCGAGCGCAGCAAGCGCCTGAGTGCCATCCAGGCCTTGCAAGACAGTGCCAACCCCGGCCTCTTACCCTTGCTGCTGGCCCGCCAGCCGCAGGAACCGGATGCGCAGGTGAAGCAGGCCTTGCTGGTGGCCAGCGCCCGTCTGCAACTGGCCAGCCCGGATGCCACACAGCGGCTGAGCGCCATCCACACCCTGGCCGACAGTGCCGACCCGGCCACGCAGACGCTGCTGGCGCCGCTGGCCGATAGTGCCAGCGAGTCTGACGCCCGGGTGCGGGCGGCAGCGGCCCAGGCTCTGCTGGATCTGAAAAACAGCCAATGGCGTTACAACATGCTGGGCTATGCCTTTAGCGGCATCAGCCTGGGCTCGGTGCTGCTGCTGGCCGCGCTGGGGCTGGCCATTACCTATGGCCTGTTGGGCGTCATCAATATGGCGCACGGTGAAATGCTGATGATTGGCGCCTACGCCAGCTATGTGGTGCAGAACCTGTTCCGCAGCTGGTGGCCGGGCGCATTCGATGCCTATCTGCTGGCCGCGTTGCCGGTGGCCTTCATCGTCACCTTTGTCATCGGCATGGCGCTGGAGCGGCTGATCATCCGCCATCTGTATGGCCGCCCGCTGGAAACCCTGCTGGCCACCTGGGGCATCAGCCTGATGCTGATCCAGGCGGTACGCATGTTGTTTGGTGCGCAAAACGTGGAAGTGGCCAACCCGTCCTGGTTGTCCGGTGGCTGGGTCATCACCCCGGCACTGACCTTGCCGTACAACCGGCTGGCCATCATCGCCTTTGTTGCGGGCGTACTGCTGCTGACCTGGCTGGTACTCAACAAGACGCGGCTGGGCCTGTTTGTGCGCGCGGTCACGCAAAACCGCCGCATGGCCGATAGCGTGGGCGTGCCCACCGGCAAGGTGGACATGCTGGCCTTCGGCCTGGGCTCCGGCATTGCCGGGCTGGGCGGGGTGGCACTAAGCCAGATCGGCAACGTCGGGCCGGAGCTGGGCCAGGGCTATATCGTGGACAGCTTCATGGTGGTGGTGCTGGGCGGGGTGGGCCAGCTGGCCGGTACCGTGACCGGGGCCATGGGCCTGGGCATCGTCAACAAGATTCTGGAGCCGTCGCTGGGGGCGGTGCTGGGCAAGATCCTCATCCTCGGCTTCATCATCCTGTTCATCCAGAAGCGTCCGCAAGGCCTGTTTGCCCTCAAGGGCCGGGTGCTGGACTAGGAGCACTATCATGCAATCCGCACTTTCCCTGCGGCTGGCCCAGCGTATCGGGCCACTGCCGCTGAAACTGGCAGGTGCTGCGGCACTGGCCGTGTTGCTGGCCATGCCCGCCCTGCATTTATGGACCGACCCGGCCAGCAGCCTGCATGTGTCGGCCTATACCCTGACGCTGGTGGGCAAGATCCTCTGCTACGCCATCGTGGCGCTGGCGATGGACCTGGTCTGGGGCTACACGGGCCTGCTCAGCCTGGGCCATGGCCTGTTCTTTGCCTTGGGCGGCTACGGCATGGGCATGTATCTGATGCGCGCCATCGGCCATGACGGCAATTACCAGAGCGACCTGCCGGACTTCATGGTGTTTCTCGACTGGAAAACCCTGCCCTGGTTCTGGCAGGGCAGCGAGCACCTGGCCTGGGCGCTGTGTCTGGCGGTGGGCGTGCCTGGCCTGCTGGCGCTGGTGTTCGGCTGGCTGGCTTTCCGGTCGCGTATCAAGGGTGTGTACTTTTCCATCATGACCCAGGCGCTCACCTATGCCGCCATGTTGCTGTTCTTCCGCAATGAAACCGGCTTTGGTGGTAACAACGGCTTTACCGACTTCAAGCGCATCCTCGGCTACGGCATTGCCGAGCCGGCCACCCGCGCCACGCTGTTCCTGCTGACCGTGCTGCTGCTGGTGGCTGCCCTGGCTGCCGGCTTCTGGCTGGTGCACAGCAAGTTCGGTCGCATCCTCACCGCCATTCGCGATGCCGAGTCGCGGCTGATGTTCTGCGGCTACAACCCGCTGTATTACAAGCTGTTCATCTGGGTGGCGTCCGCCATGTTGTGCGGCCTGGCCGGTGCGCTGTACGTACCGCAGGTGGGCATTATCAATCCGGGGGAAATGTCACCGGCCAACTCCATCGAAATCGCCATCTGGGTGGCGGTGGGCGGGCGTGGCAGCCTGATCGGTCCGGTGCTGGGAGCAGGCTTCATCAATGCAGCCAAGAGCTGGTTCACCGTGGCCTTTCCCGAGTACTGGCTGTTCTTCCTGGGTGGGCTGTTCATTGCCACCACGCTGTTTTTGCCGCGCGGCCTGCTGGGCCTGCTGCGCCGTCACAAGGAGAATGCATGATGCACACCACCACTTCGCAGCAGGTGCAGCGTGAAAGCTGGGATGGTGATACCGCTGCCAGTGGCCGGCTGTTGCAGCCGGGACTGGATGTCACCCATGGCCAGATTCTCTATCTGGACGACATCAGTGTCAGCTTTGATGGTTTTCGCGCGCTCAACCGCCTGTCGCTGTCGATAGCCGTGGGCGAGTTGCGCTGCATCATCGGCCCCAATGGCGCGGGCAAGACCACCATGATGGACGTGATTACCGGCAAGACCCGTGCCGACAGCGGCTCGGCCTTTTTCGGCCAGACCATCAATCTGGCCCAGCATTCCGAGGCGGAAATCGCCCAGCTGGGCATAGGGCGCAAATTCCAGAAACCGACGGTGTTCGAGGCGATGACGGTGCAGGAAAACCTGGAACTGGCGCTGGCCGGACCGCGTTCGGTCTGGGCCAGCCTGCGTGCCAGGCTGACTGGTCAGCAGCGCGACCGTATCGACGAATTGCTGACGCTGATCCGCTTGGGCGAGCAGCGGGCGCGGCTGGCCGGGCTGCTGTCGCATGGGCAGAAACAGTGGCTGGAAATCGGCATGTTGCTGGCACAGGAGCCGCAGCTATTGCTGCTGGACGAGCCGGTGGCCGGCATGACCGATGCTGAAACCGAAAAGACCGCCGAGCTGCTGCTCACCCTCAAGGGCCGGCATTCGCTGATGGTGGTGGAACACGATATGGATTTCATCGCCAGCATTGCCGGCAAGGTGACGGTGCTGGCCGAGGGGGCGGTACTGGCCGAGGGCAGCCTGCAGCAAGTGCAGGCCGATGAGCGGGTAATCGAAGTCTATCTGGGGCGCTGACATGCTGGACATACAAGAAGTGGAGCAATACTACGGCGGCAGCCACATTCTGCGCCGTGTCAGCCTGCAGGCCGAAATCGGCCAGGTGACCTGCCTGCTCGGGCGCAATGGTGTGGGCAAATCCACCCTGCTGCGCTGCCTGATGGGGCAGCTGCCGGCCAAGGGCGGCAGCATACGCTGGCAGGGCGAGGACATCAGCCGCTGCGCGCCGCACCAGCGCGTGGCACGCGGCATCGCCTATGTGCCGCAGGGGCGGGAGATTTTTGGCCGGCTGACGGTGGAAGAGAACCTGCGCATGGGGCTGGCACGCTTTGGTGGCAAGGCCGGGCGCGACATTCCGGCCTCGGTGTACGAGATGTTCCCGGTGCTGTACGACATGCGCCAGCGTCGTGGCGGTGATTTGTCCGGCGGCCAGCAACAGCAACTGGCCATTGGCCGGGCGCTGGTCAGCCAGCCTTCGCTCTTGGTGCTGGACGAGCCGACCGAGGGCATCCAGCCCTCCATCATCAAGCAGATTGGCGAAGTCATCCGCAATCTGGCAGCACGGCGCGACATGGCCATCCTGCTGGTGGAGCAGTACTACGACTTTGCCGAAGCGCTGGCCGACCGCTACCTGGTGATGTCGCGCGGCGAGGTGATCCGCAGCGGGCAGGGCAGCCAGATGGCCAGCGATGGCGTGCGCGAACTATTGGCCATCTGATGCCGGCCCGGCATGGTAATTGCTGATTCAAGCCCATTCGCCTTGCTGGTTGACTGCTGATGAACATGAACGAGCTGCTGTCTGCCAGCCCCTTGCCCAGCGGACTACTGGCCGGTTGGCCGGCTGCACTGGAATTGGGCTATGCCGTGGTGCAAGGGCGCACCGTGCCGGTGCATCGCCGCCATCAGGGGCCACTGCGGGTACAGAAACACTTTATCGATGGCCACGGCCAGTGCCAGCACATTGTGGTGCATCCCCCGGGCGGCATGGCTGGGGGCGACCGGCTGACGCTGGACATTCATCTGGCCGAGGGCAGTGCAGTGTTGTTGACCAGCCCCGGTGCGGCCAAGTGGTATGACGGCTTTGGCCGGGCCTCTTCCCAGCAGCTGCGGGTGGAGCAGCTGCCGGGCAGCCTGCTGGAATGGCTGCCGCAGGAAACCATTCTGTATGCCGGCAGTGTGGTGGCACTCGACAACCGCTTTCAGCTGCAGGGCGATGCCCGCCTGCTGGCCGGCGAGGTGATGTGCCTGGGGCGGCCGGCCAGCGCCGAGCGCTTTGATCGCGGCTGCTGGCAGCAAAGCGGCGAAGTGTGGCGTGACGACAAGCTGCTGTGGTGCGAACACAGCCATGTGCCCGGTGACAGCCCCTTGCTGGCCTCGCCGGTGGGCATGGGCGGCCACAGCGTGCTGGCCACCCTGCTGTGGGCCGGGCCGGACTTGCCGCCCGAGCTGCATCAGGCCTGCCTGGAGCTGCCCTGTGCCGGGCGTGCTGCGGCCAGCCAGTTGCCCGGCGTCTGGCTGGCCCGTTTCATCGGCGACAGTGCCGAGGCAGGCCATCACTGGCTGCGTGCCTGTCGCGACCTGATCTATCCCTTCAGCCACGGACGTGCGGCCAGCCAGCCGCGCATCTGGGCAAGCTGACACGAAAGCATTCCATGGAACTGACCCCCCGCGAAAAAGACAAGCTGCTGATCTTCACCGCCGGCCTGGTAGCCGAACGCCGGCTGGCGCGTGGCCTGCAGCTGAATTACCCCGAGGCCGTGGCCTATATCAGTGCCGCCATTCTGGAAGGCGCCCGTGATGGCCGCAGCGTGGCCGAACTGATGCATTACGGCACCACGCTGCTCAGCCGTGCGCAGGTGATGGAGGGCGTGCCGGAGATGATTCCGGACATCCAGGTGGAGGCCACTTTTCCGGATGGCACCAAGCTGGTCACCGTGCACCAGCCGATAGTCTGAATCCGCCGCTTACCTGACAGGAGCAACACATGATTCCAGGAGAAATCCGCGTGCAGGACGGCGAGATTGATCTCAATGCCGGCCGCGCCACCATCAGCCTGGTAGTGGCCAATCGTGGCGACCGGCCAATACAGGTGGGCTCGCATTATCACTTTGCCGAAACCAATGACGCACTGCTGTTTGACCGTGCCGCAGCGCGCGGCTTCCGGCTGAATATTGCCGCCGGCACCGCCGTGCGTTTCGAGCCGGGCCAGACGCGCACGGTAGAACTGGTGGCGCTGGCGGGGGCGCGCCGGGTGTTCGGCTTTCAGGGCCGGGTGATGGGGGACTTATGAAGATCAGCAGACAGGCCTATGCCGAAATGTTCGGCCCGACCACGGGCGATGCGGTGCGACTGGCCGATACCGGCCTGTGGGCGCAGGTGGAGCGCGATTACACCATTTACGGCGAAGAGGTGAAGTTTGGCGGCGGCAAGGTAATCCGCGACGGCATGGGCCAGGGCCAGGCGCTGGCGGCCGAAGTGGCCGATACCGTGATTACCAATGCGCTGATCATCGACCACTGGGGCGTGGTCAAGGCGGATATCGGCCTGAAAGCCGGCCGTATCGCCGCCATCGGCAAGGCTGGTAACCCGGATATCCAGCCCGGCGTGGACATCGTCATCGGCGCGGCAACGGAAATCATCGCCGGTGAAGGCATGATCGTCACCGCCGGCGGCATCGATACCCATATCCATTTCATCTGCCCGCAGCAAATCGAAGAAGCGCTGGCCTCCGGCATCACCAGCATGATAGGCGGCGGTACCGGCCCGGCCACCGGCACCAATGCCACCACCTGCACGCCGGGGCCATGGCATATGGCCAATATGCTCAAGGCGGCGGAAGGCTTTGCCATGAACCTGGGCTTTACCGGCAAGGGCAATGCCAGCCTGCCGGAAGCGCTGCGCGAACAGGTACGCGCCGGCGCCATCGGCCTGAAGCTGCATGAAGACTGGGGCAGCACCCCGGCCGCCATCGACAACTGCCTGAGCGTGGCCGACGAGATGGACGTGCAGGTGGCGATTCACACCGACACCCTGAATGAATCCGGCTTTGTCGAGGCCACGCTGGCGGCGTTCAAGGGCCGTACCATCCACACCTATCACACCGAGGGGGCCGGTGGCGGCCACGCGCCGGACATCATCAAGGCCTGCGGCTTTGCCAATGTGCTGCCCAGCTCCACCAACCCGACACGGCCGTTTACCGTCAACACCATCGACGAGCATCTGGACATGCTGATGGTGTGCCACCACCTGGACCCGGCCATTGCCGAGGATGTGGCTTTTGCCGAGAGCCGCATCCGCCGCGAAACCATTGCCGCCGAGGACATCCTGCATGATCTGGGTGCCTTCGCCATGATGTCTTCCGACAGCCAGGCCATGGGCCGGGTGGGGGAAACCATCCTGCGTTGCTGGCAGACAGCGGACAAGATGAAGCAGCAGCGCGGCCCGCTGGCAGGCGATGGCGAAGGCTGCGACAACGTCCGCATCAAGCGCTATATCGCCAAATACACCATCAACCCGGCCATCACCCATGGCATCAGCCACGAGGTGGGCAGTATCGAGGTGGGCAAGCTGGCCGACCTGGTGCTGTGGAAGCCGATGTTTTTTGGTGTCAAACCTTCGCTCATCCTCAAGGGCGGCATCATCGCCATGGCGGCCATGGGCGATGCCAATGCCAGCATTCCCACTCCGCAGCCGGTGCATAGCCGGCCGATGTTCGGCAGCTTTGGCAAGGCCATTGCCGATGGCAGCGTCACCTTTGTCTCCCAGGCTGCGCTGGATGCCGGCATCGGCCAGGTGCTGGGGCTGAACAAGCGGCTGGTGGCGGTGCAAAACTGCCGCAGCGTGCAAAAGACCGACCTGATCCACAACGACTACCTGCCGCAGATCGAAGTGGATCCGCAGAACTATCAGGTAAAAGCCGACGGACAGCTGCTGTGGTGCGAGCCGGCCGCCGTGCTGCCCATGGCACAGCGCTATTTCCTGTTCTGAGCTTAGAAAAATCAGGACGTGGCAAGTAGTGTTTCTTTGGATGGAAAAGAAGAAAGCGAGACAGGAAAATGCTGGTGATCAATCAACGGCTGGAGCAGGCCGCCGGCTGGGATGCCGAGCTGCTGCTGACCTTCGAGCTGCGCAGCAAGACCCGGCTGCGTACCCGCGCCAGCAATGGCGAAGAAGTCGGCCTGTTCCTGCCGGCCGGCGCGCCGCTGGCCGATGGCCAGTTGCTGCAGGCCGAGGACGGGCGGGTGCTGCGCGTGCGGGCGGCGGACGAGCCGCTGCTGCATGTGCGCTGCGCCAATGCACAGGAGCTGTGCCGCGCCGCCTACCATCTGGGCAATCGCCATGTGCATCTGCAGGTGGGCGATGGCTGGCTGCGACTGCTGGATGACTATGTCTTGGAGCAGATGCTGCAACAACTGGGGGCAGACGTGAGCCGCCTGTCTGCGCCGTTCAATCCGGAAAGCGGTGCTTATGGTGGTGGCCATCATCACTCGCACGGCAAGGATGCCGCTTTCCAGTACGCGCCCAAGCTGCATCTGTTTGGCCAGCCGGCATGACGGCACTGCTGCCCCTGTTGCAACTGCTGCGGCTGGCCAGCCCCGGCCTGCCGATTGGCGGCTTCAGCTATTCGCAAGGGCTGGAAAGTGCGCTGGAGCTGGGCCTGGTACACAATGCCGCCAGCGCCCGCCGCTGGCTGGCGGATGTCTTGCAAGGCCCGGTGTGCCAGTTTGACGCCGCCGTGCTGGTGCAGGCGCTACGGGCAGTGGCTGCCGCTGATGCAGTGGAACTGTCCCGGCTCAACCAGCGCTATCTGGCCAGCCGCGACAGCCGCGAACAGCGGCAGGAAACCGTGCAGATGGGCTATTCCCTGCGCCAGCTGCTGGCCAGCCTGCCGGAAAGCCAGGCCATGTGCTGGCCTGCGGGCTTGGCGGGCGAGGAAATCTGCCTGCCCGCAGCCTGGGCCGTGGCGGCGCAGATGCTGGGTATTGCCGAGCGCGAAGCGGTCACCGCTCTCTTGTGGAGCTGGCTGGAAAACCAGGTCATGGTGCTGCTCAAGGCCATGCCCATGGGACAGACTGCCGGCCAGCAGCTGCTGTCTGCGCTGCTGCCGGTGCTGACCACTGCGGTAGAGCGCGCCATCAGCCTGCCCGCAGCACAACACAGCAATTTTGCCCCCGGCCTGATGTGGGCGGCGATGAAACATGAAAGCCAGTACAGCAGGTTGTTCCGATCATGAGCCAGTGCACGGCCTGCTTTCCGGTCACGGTGCTGTGGCAAGGCCTTGGCCCTGTGTTTCCGCATTCTGAAAAAGCCTGACACCATGCAAATCATCATCGATGACCTGACCGACCCGCGCGTGCATGCGCTGTTGCAAGAACATCTGGCCGGCATGTATGCCAATTCGCCAGCGGAAAGCGTACACGCGCTCGACCTGTCCGGCCTGAAGGCCGCAGCGCTCACCTTCTGGACCGCGTGGGAGGGCGAGGAGGTGCTGGGGTGTGGCGCGCTCAAGCAGCTGGACCCCGCGCATGGCGAAATCAAATCCATGCGCACCGCTGCTGCCCATCTGCGCAAGGGCGTGGCGCAGCGCATTCTGGCGCAGATCCTGCACACGGCGCAGCAGCGTGGCTATCAGCGGCTCAGCCTGGAAACCGGCAGCACGGCAGCATTCCTGCCCGCCCTGGCGCTGTATGAAAGCTTCGGCTTTAGCCGCTGCGGGCCGTTTGCCCATTACCGTGAAGATCCCTTCAGCATCTTCATGAGCCTGCAAATCCAGGCCAAGCCCTTATCTGACACCGTACTACCCCAACAAAAAGGACATCCGGCATGAAACAGAGCGCACTTCGCGTGGGCATTGGCGGGCCGGTCGGCTCGGGCAAGACCCATCTCACCTGGGCACTGTGCAGCGCCCTGCGCGACATCTACAACGTGGCCGTGGTTACCAACGACATCTACACCCAGGAAGACGCACAGTTCCTGGTGAAGAACGAAGCCCTGTCACCAGACCGCATCATCGGTGTGGAAACCGGCGGCTGCCCGCATACCGCCATCCGCGAGGATGCGTCCATCAATCTGGAGGCCGTGGCACGGCTGAATGCGCGCCATCCGGGGCTGGACGTGATCTTTATCGAAAGCGGCGGTGACAATCTGGCGGCCACCTTCAGCCCCGAGCTGTCCGACTTCACCATCTACGTGATCGACGTGTCCGCCGGCGACAAGATCCCGCGCAAGGGCGGGCCGGGTATTTGCAAGTCAGACCTGTTGGTGATCAACAAGATCGACCTGGCACCGCTGGTGGGTGCCTCGCTGGAAGTGATGGAGCGCGATGCACGCAAGATGCGCGGCGAGCGGCCGTTTGTGTTCAGTAATCTGAAAAGCGGGCAGGGGCTGGCCGACATCATCGCCATCATCGAAGAGAAGGGCATGCTCAAGCTGTAAGCCAGCCGGGCAGGGCGACGTGTTGGCGAGTTAAAAACCGCTGACAAAAACCTGTGGCTGCGTTGCGCCTCCTTGCCGTACACCTTGTACTGTCTGCGTCGGCGCGCCTTGC
>NZ_RFAR01000128.1 GCF_003693445.1 Aquitalea palustris
AGCGGCTAACAAAATAGCGTAGCGTCCCTGGGGCAAGGAGGCGCAACGTAGCAGCAGGGTTTGTGTTAGCGGCTCTAGATCAGGCCCCGCGCTCAGGGCAGCCAGCTGGCCAGCGGCGTCAGGTCCAGATGCTGTTCCAGCATGTCGGCCAGCCGTTCGATGTGCGCCTCACGGATGGCCGGGTAGTCCAGTGGCTGCGGTGCGGCCAGCCCGGCCCATGCCAGCAGCGCGGTCAGGCTTTGCGGCTGATCAAACACCCCGTGCAGATAGGTGGCCAGAATCTGGCCATCGGCGCTGATGGCACCGTCGCAGCGGCCACCCTCCAGCTGTACTGCCGGGCGTTCCAGCGCCGCGCCCGTGCTCACCCCCATGTGGATTTCGTAGCCGCTCACCGCGGCACCATCCAGCGTCAGCTGGCCGTTCACCCGTGTCAGTTGCTTGTGCGCAGCCAACGTGGTTTCCATTTCCAGCCAGCCCAGGCCCGCACTGCTGCCCGCCTCGCCTTCCAGCCCCAACGGGTCGTGCAGCTGCTGGCCCAGCATTTGCAGGCCGCCACAGATGCCAATCAGCTTGCCGCCATAGCGCAGGTGACGGGCAATGGCGGCCTCCCAGCCGGCGGCGCGCAAGCTGGCCAGATCGGCCCGCACGCTTTTACTGCCAGGCAGGATGATCAAATCAGCCGGTGGCAAGGGCTGGCCGGGCTTGACCAGCAGCAGTTCCACCTGCGGATGCAGGCGCAGCGGGTCGAAATCGGTGTGATTACTGATACGCGGCAGCACCGGCACCACCACCCGCAGCGTCTGCTGCGCGGCTGCCGCACCTTGCGGGCGGTTCAGCGCCAGGCTGTCTTCCGCCTCGATATGCAGGCCGTTGAGATAAGGCAGCACGCCCAGCACCGGCTTGCCGGTACGCTGCTCCACCCACTCCACGCCAGATTGCAGCAAGGCCGGATCGCCACGGAAGCGGTTGATCACCAGCCCCACCACCCGCGCGCGTTCGCTGTCGGACAGCAATTCCAGCGTACCCACCAGATGGGCAAACACCCCGCCGCGTTCGATGTCCGCCACCAGCACCACCGGGCAGTCCACCGCCTCGGCAAAGCCCATATTGGCGATATCGCCCTCGCGCAGATTGATTTCCGCCGGGCTGCCCGCACCCTCCACCACAATGCACTGGTATTGGCTGGCGAGACGGGCATGCGACTGCAGCACGGCCTGCATCGCCACCGGCTTGTAGGCGTGATAGGACACCGCGTCCATATTGCCCACGGCATGGCCCTGGATGATCAGCTGGGAGCCGGTGTTGCTATTGGGTTTGAGCAGCACCGGGTTCATGTCGGTGTGCGGCTCCACGCCGCAGGCCAGCGCCTGCACCGCTTGCGAGCGGCCAATCTCGCCGCCGTCCACCGTCACCGCACTGTTCAGCGCCATGTTCTGCGGCTTGAACGGGGCCACGCGCAGCCCACGCCGTGCCAGCAGACGGCAAAAGCCGGTGGCAAAGGTGCTCTTGCCGGCATCCGAAGTGGTGCCCTGAATCATGATGGTTTTGGCAGACATGCAATTCTCCGGCGCGCAATTTTTCGGGAAGACCCCTAGAATGTCGCTTTTTCAACGGTAGGGCGGCGCGGCAAACGGCTGCCCCGAAGCCGGCGATTATATAGGCGCGTGACGTGATTTCAGCTGTTTTTCTGTTATTGGCCGTCGTGCTGGACCGCCTGCTGGGCGAGCCACGGCGCTGGCATCCGCTAGTGGGCTATGGCTATCTGGTGCGCAAGGTGGAGCATGCACTTTACCCGGCTAACGCCCAGACGGAGCCGGTGTGGCGCATGCGCCTGCGCGGCGTGCTGGGCATCAGCCTGTTGCTGCTGCCGCTGACCGGCCTCGCCTGCGTACTGGCGCGGCTGCCGTGGCTGGGCCAGCTGGCCTCGGTCTTGTTGCTGTATCTGGCCATTGGCGCACAAAGCCTGCGCGAACATGCCCAGGCGGTGCTGGATGCGCTGCGCGCTGGCGACTTGCCGCTGGCCCGTTACAAGGTGTCGATGATCGTCAGCCGCAACACCAGCGAACTGGACGAAACTGCCGTGGCGCGCGCCACCATCGAATCGGTGCTGGAAAACGGCAGCGATGCCATTTTTGCCGCCGTGTTCTGGTTTTTGCTGCTGGGCGCACCGGGCGTGGTGCTGTACCGCGCCGCCAATACCCTGGACGCCATGTGGGGCTACCGCAACGAACGCTTTTTGCACTTTGGCTGGGCTGCCGCGCGCTTTGACGATGTGCTGAACCTGATCCCAGCCCGCCTCACCGCGCTGACTTACATCCTGCTGGGCCACACCCGCCAGGGTTGGCAATGCTGGCGCGCCCAGGCCCCCAGCTGGTACAGCCCCAATGCCGGCCCGGTGATGGCAGCCGGTGCCGGGGCGCTGGGTGTGCTGCTGGGCGGTGCCGCCAGCTATCACGGCAAATTGAAACAACGCCCTACCCTGGGCCTGCAACGCCCGCCAGTGGCCGAGGACATCGCCCGCGCCATCGCCCTGGTACAGCGCAGCCTGTGGCTATGGGTGGTGCTGGCCTTGCTGGCTGGCTTGCTGAACTGGAGTCTTACTCATGCTTGAACACGGTGGTGGCATCCTGCGTGCCGCAGCGCAATACGGCATTGCGGTGGAAAACTGGCTGGACCTGTCCACCGGGCTGAATCCGCAAGGCTGGCCAGTGCCGGCCAGCAGCCCGCGCAGCTGGCAGCGCCTGCCGGAAGATAATGACGGACTGGAACAAGCCGCAGCGGATTACTACGGCAGCCCCTTGCTGCTGCCGGTAGCCGGCTCGCAGCCGGCCATCCAGCTGCTGCCGACGCTGCGCCAGCCCTGCCGGGTGGGCATGCTGCCACTGTGCTATGCCGAACACCCCTGGCACTGGGAGCAACATGGCCACACGCTGAGCCGCCATGCGCCGGAAGATATCGATGGCGCCATCGAGCAGCTGGACGTACTGCTGCTGTGCCACCCCAACAACCCCACCGGCACCACCTTTGCCCGCGAACAGCTACAGGACTGGCGCACCCGGCTGGCCAGCCGCGGCGGCTGGCTGATCATCGACGAAGCCTTCATGGATGCCACTCCCCAGCATAGCCTGCTGGATGAGGTGGGGCTGCCGGGGCTGATCGTGCTGCGTTCCATCGGTAAGTTCTTTGGCCTCGCCGGCGCGCGGGTGGGCTTTGTCTTTGCCTGGCCGGCCCTCCTGCAACAGCTGGCCGAAGCCATCGGCCCGTGGAGCATCAACGGCCCGGCACGCGAGGTGGTGAAGCTGGCCTTGCAGGACCACGCCTGGCAACAGGCGATGCGCGGGCAGCTGGCCACAGACAGTCAGCGCCTGCAACAGCTGCTATCCCGCCACGGCCTGCACCCGGCCGGTGGCAGCCTGCTGTTTCAGTGGCTGCACGGGGCGCATTGCCCGGCCTTGTTCGATTTGCTGGCGCGGCGCGGCATCCTGGTGCGCCAGTTTGCCGACGGCCCCAGCCTGCGCCTGGGCTTGCCACCGGACGAAGCCGGCTGGCAGCGGCTGGAAACTGCACTGGCGCAATGGGAAAAGCCTTGAAAATCAGACGGCAGAATTCCCATTTACCCCGTTGTCACGTATTATGCGCGCTTCAATGACGGTGCCCCGCCAGGGGTGAAACGGGAATGCGGTGAGACACCGCAGCTGCCCCCGCAACTGTAAGCGACGAGTCCGCATCACGATGCCACCGGGGCCAACCGGGAAGGCGATGCCGGGTAAAGAAGCGCGAGCCAGGAGACCGGCCGTCATCCGTGTCGACGCAGGCTGAATCCGGGCGGGGTGTACCGGGGGAATGCACCGTGCCGCCCATCGCCGGCGCGCCGTGCCCTCGCCTGCGGCGACCTATCGTTAGCTGAGGGCCGCCATGAATTCATCCAGCCAGCCGTTACCGGCACGCCACCCTTCCCTGCCGGAATGCCGCCGATGAGACAGCACTATCGCCATGTGCTGATGTGCACCGGTCCGCGCTGCACCGAAAACGGCCAGCAGGCCGAGGCCATGTTCAAGCAACTGGGCCAGGCCATTGACGCCTGCGACGGCCTGAAGGTGAAACGCACCCGCAGCCATTGTTTTGCTGTGTGCAAGGAAGGCCCCATCATGGTGGTCTACCCGGAGGGCGTGTGGTATCGCAAGGTGAATACCAGCGCAGTACAGCGCATTGTCAGCGAGCACCTGCAAGGCGGCACACCAGTGGAACCCCTGATTTTCCATCGCCTGGGCACGGGCGATGTCAGCACGGAAAGCCCGCAATGACGCATGACAATACTGGCGGCATCGTGCTGCTCAGCCATGCTGGTACCGACCTCACCGCGCTGGGCCGTGTGCACTGGCCGCAGGATTTCAGCCCGGTGTCAGGCATTGCCCTGCAACAGATCGCCGATGAAAACCACATGCAGCAACTGCTGGACGGCCCGCTGGCCAGCGCCCGCATCCTGCTGCTGCGCGTGCTGGGCAGGGTGCAGGCCATTCCCGCTTTCGATGCCCTGCGCCAGCAAGCGCTGGCACGGCGTCAGGCCTTGATCATCCTCAGTGGCACCGGCGAGCCGGACCCGGAACTGGCCGCACTCAGCACCGTGCCACCTGCCATCCAGCAGGATGCCAATGCCTATCTGCAAGCCGGTGGCAGCAGCAATATGGCGCAGCTGATGCGCTATCTGTCCGATCGCCTGCTCTTGACCGGCCACGGCTATACGCCGCCAGCCGCACTGCCAGAACACGGCCTGTATCACCCGGAACTGTCCGACGGCTGCAGCCTGGATGACTGGTGTACCATCCGCCAGCCCGGCTGGCCCACGGTGGCCATCAGCTTCTACCGCGCCCACTGGCTGAGCGGCAACACCCGCTTTATCGACCTGCTGGTAGACATGCTTGCCGAGCGGCAGATCAACGCGCTGCCGCTGTTTACCTCCTCGCTGCGCAGCCAGGACGACAGCGGCCTGCCTGCCGCGCTGCAATTGCTGCGCGACCCACGTGCCGGCCAGCCCTGCGTGCTGATCAACACCACATCGTTTGCCATTGGCGAAGTGAATGCCGAGGGCAGCACCCAGGCCAGCTGGGCGGTGGAAGCCTTCGAACAGCTGGACATCCCGGTGCTGCAAGCCATCACCAGCAGCATGACCCAGGCGCAGTGGGAGCAATCCGAACGCGGGCTGAACCCGCTGGATACCGCCATGAATGTGGCGCTGCCGGAATTCGACGGCCGCATCATCGGCGTGCCGGTATCCTTCAAGCCGGAAGACCCGGCCAGCAGCGACTACCAGCCACTGCCGGACCGCATGCGCCGCCTGGCAGGCATTGCCGCCCGGCTGGCGCGGCTGAAGCACACCCCGGCTGCCGACAAGCGCGTCGCCTTCATCTTCACCAACTCCAACAGCAAGGCCTCGCAAGTGGGCAATGCGGTGGGGCTGGACTCCGCCGCCTCGCTGTATGCGCTGTTGCAGGCGATGCAGGCCAATGGCTATCGCATCGGCACCCTGCCGGACAGCAGCGACGCGCTGATGCACAGCCTGATCGACCGTGGCTGCTACGACACCGACTACCTGAGCGCCGATCAACTGCGCCAGGCCATCGCCCGCGTGCCGCTGGCGCGCTACCAACAATGGTTTGCCGAACTGCCCACCCCGCTGCAACAACGCATGCTGGAACGCTGGGGCGCAGCACCCGGCACGGCTTATGTCGATGGCGACCAGCTGGTGTTTGCCGGCATGGAACTGGGCAATGCCTTTGTCGCGCTGCAACCACCGCGTGGCTATGGCATGGACCCGGACGCCATCTATCACACGCCGGACCTGCCGCCCACCCATCACTACTACGCGCTGTACTGCTGGCTGCGCGACGAATGGCAGGCCGACGCCATTGTCCACGTGGGCAAGCACGGCACGCTGGAATGGCTGCCGGGCAAGGGCGTGGGCGTATCGGAGCACTGCTTCCCCGACGCGCTGCTGGGCGACATGCCCATGTTCTACCCCTTCATCCTGAACGATCCGGGCGAAGGCTCGCAGGCCAAGCGCCGCGCCCATTCGGTGATCATCGACCACCTGACCCCGCCGATGACCACCGCCGACACCTACGGCCCGCTGGCCCAGCTTACCCAGCTGGTGGACGAGTACTACCAGGTGGAAATGCTGGACCCGAACAAGCTGCCGCTGTTGCAACAGCAAATCTGGGACCTGATCAAGGAAGCGAAGCTGGATAGCGACCTGGCCGCCATGCTGGGGCACGACCATCACCATGCTGAGCATGAACACGCTCACCATCATCACGACCACCATGACGAACATGATCATGACCATGCCCACCCGCACCCACCCAAGGCAGCACAAGCGGGCTACCGCCTGAGCCAGCCAGCCAAAGCCGGGAAAGCGACGCCAGCCAAAGCAGCCGGCATGCAGTTCCGCCCGGTGGCCAAGGGCGCGGCACACGGCCATGGCGCGCATGATCATCACCAGCATGACCATGGACATCACCACCATGGGCATGGCCACGATCACCATCAGCATGGTCATGCACACGGCCATCACCATGACCATGACGGTCATACACACGATCACGGCCACGACCATGCCCACGAATGGGACGCCACGCTGAATGCCGACGGCGTGCCGCTGACGCTGGCCAAGATGGAGGGCGTGGACGTGGCCCACCTGATCGAGGACATCGACGGCTATCTGTGCGAGCTGGGCGCGGCGCAAATCCGCGACGGCCTGCACATTCTCGGCCAGGCTCCGCAAGGCGAGGCGCTGATCGACATGCTGTGCGCCCTCACCCGCCTGGCCAATCTGGCCGTACCCAGCCTGCCCGCCAGCGTGGCGCAAGCTCTGGGGGTGAACTGGGAAGCATTGCAGGACGACAAAGGCCGCCGCCTGGAAAACCTGCCCGTCCCGCTGGAAATGAGCAGCCCACAGCTGCTGCACACCCGCAGCGACGCCATCGACCATATCAACCAGCTGGCACGCCAACTGGTGGCACGCTTGCTGGCCCCGGTCAGCTCGCCGCTGCCCGCCATCATTGCCGCCATACTGCCGCAGGCCGGTGACAGCCAGGCCCTGCAACAGGTGCTGACCTATATCCAGCATGCACTGCTGCCCAATCTGGCGCGCACCCACGAAGAAATCGACAACCTGCTGCGTGGTCTGGCCGGTGGGTATGTCCCGGCAGGCCCCAGCGGCGCGCCCACCCGTGGCATGGCGCACATCCTGCCCACCGGACGCAATTTCTACTCGGTGGACCCGCGCGGCCTGCCCTCTCAAGCCGCCTGGCAGGTGGGCAGCCAGCTGGCCAATGAAATGCTGGCGCGCCATCGCAAGGAAACCGGCAGCTATCCGGAATCGGTCAGCATCAGCGTGTGGGGCACCAGCGCCATGCGCACCCATGGCGACGATATTGCCGAAATCCTCGCCCTGCTGGGCGTGCGTCCGCGCTGGCAGGCCGAAAGCCGCCGCGTGGCCGGTATCGAGGTGATTCCGCTCTCCGAGCTGGGCCGCCCGCGCATTGACGTCACGGTGCGCATCAGCGGCTTTTTCCGCGATGCCTTCCCGCAGCTGATTGCGCTGGTGGACGACGCAGTACAGGCGGTGGCCATGCTGGACGAAGCCCCGACGGACAATTATCTGCGCAAACATTATCTGGACGACATGCGCCAGCAGTTGCTGCAAGCCCTGCCCGACCAAGCCGCCGAACCGGCGCTGCTGCGCATCTTCGGCGCCAAGCCCGGCAGCTACGGTGCCGGTATTCTGCCCTTGATCAACGAGCAGAACTGGCAGACCGACGCCGACTTCGCCACCGCCTACCTCAACTGGGGCGGCTATGCCTATGGCCGCCACGTGCAGGGGGCCGATGCGCGCGACGCGCTGCGCCATCGCCTGTCCGGCGTGGAAGTGGCACTGCACAATCAGGACAATCGCGAACACGACATCTTCGACAGCGACGACTACCTGCAATACCACGGCGGCATGATTGCCACCATCCGCAGCCTGACCGGCCGCCAGCCGCGCGCTTTCTTTGGCGACAGCCATAACCCGGACCAGCCGCAAGTGCGCGGGCTGAAGGAAGAAGTGCTGCGCGTGTTCCGCTCGCGCGTGGCCAACCCCAAGTGGATTGCCAGCATCCAGCAGCACGGTTACAAGGGCGGACTGGAACTGACCGCCACCGTGGACTACCTGTTCGGCTACGATGCCACCGCCCATGTGGTGGACGACTGGGTCTACGAGGAACTGGCCGCCCGCTACGCACTGGACCCGGCCATGCAGCAGTTTTTTGCCGACAGCAACCCGTGGGCGCTCAATGCCATCAGCGAACGCCTGCTGGAAGCCGCCCAGCGCCAGCTGTGGCAGCAGCCCAAGCCAGAGACACTGGCCGCACTGCAACAACTGCATCTGAATAGCGAAGCCATGCTGGAAGCGCGTGGCGAACATCCGCAAGGCCGCCCATGAAACAGATTTATCCGTTTGCCGCCATCGTCGGTCAGCAACAACTGAAACAGGCGCTGCTGCTGTGCGCGGTGGACCCGAGCATAGGCGGCGTGCTGATCCGTGGTGACAAGGGCAGTGCCAAGAGCACCGCCGCCCGCGGGCTGGCGGCCATTTTGCCGCCCATCCGCCGCGTGCCCGGCTGTGCCTTCAACTGCGACCCGGCCTCCCCCTTGGCCGAATGCAGCTGCTGTCAGGGCGAACACGCGGTGGCAGAAGATGCCGCCGTGCCCTTCGTCAACCTGCCGCTGGGTGCCAGCGAAGACCGCGTGCTGGGTAGCCTGGACTTTGAACAGGCGCTCAAGCAAGCCCGCCAGGCTTTCAAGCCCGGCCTGCTGGCCAATGCCCACCGTGGCCTGCTGTACATCGACGAAGTAAACCTGCTGGCCGACCACCTGGTGGACGTGCTGCTGGACGTGGCCGCCATGGGCGTCAACACCGTGCAGCGCGAAGGCCTGTCCATCAGCCATCCGGCACGCATCACCTTGCTGGGCACCATGAACCAGGAAGAAGGCGAGCTGCGACCGCAACTCTTGGACCGCTTCGGCCTGATGGTGGACGTAAGCGCCCCGCGCGATGCCGCCATCCGCAGCGAGGTGGTACGCCGCCGTCTGGCTTTCGAAGCCGACCCGCAGGCTTTTGCCGCCCGCTGGCAGGCCGAAAGCAGCGCGCTGCAGGAGCAGATTCGCCAAGCGCAGGCCATGCTGGCCAGTGTCACGGTAAGTGAGCACCTGTTCGACTTCATCAGCCAGCTGTGCTGCGAGTTTGAAGTGGCCAGCCTGCGCGCCGACATCGTGCTGCACAAGGCCGCCCGCGCACTGGCCGCGCTGGATGGCCGGGCGCAGGTCAGTGCCGAAGACATCCGCACCGCCGCCCTGCTGGTGCTACCGCACCGCCGCCGCCGCAAGCCTTTCGAGCAAAGCGGGCTGGATCAGGACAAGCTGGATGAACTGACCCAGCAAGCGCAAAATCCGCCGCCGCCCGCCGGCGCAGCCGATGACAGCGCCGCCACAGAGCAACAGCCGGGCGAGCAGCAAGACACGTCCGCAGACGACGACAAGGACGAGCCATCACAGCCGGACAATGGCGGCGAGCAGCTGTTTGCCGCCCGCGCGCCGCAGGACATCGGCACCATCCGCCTGGCCAGCCACAGCAGCGACAGCGAGGCCAGCGGTCGCCGCAGCACGGTGCTGAATGCACGGCGGGGTCACAGCGTGCGCGCCGTGCCCAGTACCCAGCCGCAGGCACTGGCACTGGACGCCACCCTGCGCCATGCCATCCAGCGCAATCCGGCGGAATTTGCCATCATCCGCGCCGACCTGCACGACAAGGTGAGAACGGCAAAACAGGGCAATCTGATTGTGCTGGTGGTGGACGCCTCCGGCTCCATGGCCGCCCAGCAGCGCATGGAACAAGTAAAGGGCACGGTGCTCAGCCTGCTGCAAGACGCCTACCAGCGCCGCGATCAGATTGCCGTCATCGCCTTCCGTGGCCGGCAGGCCGAGCTGGTGCTGCCGCCCACCCGTCAGGTGGAACAGGCCGAACAGGCGCTGCACGCCCTGCCCACCGGCGGCCGCACCCCGCTGCCGCATGCGCTGCAACTGGCCGCCGCCACGCTGGGCCGTCAGGGTGCGCAGGGCCTGTCACCGCTACTGGTGTTGCTGAGCGACGGCCGTGCCAATGTGGCACTGGGCGAAGACCATGCCGACCCGTGGCAGCAAAGCCTGCAACTGGCGGGCGAGCTGGCCGACGCCGCCATTCCGGCGCTGGTGCTGGATACCGAACAAGCTTATGTCAAGCTGGGCCGCGCCCGCGAGCTGGCGCAGGCCATGCGGGCGGAATACCTGCCGTGCGAGCAGCTGTCCAGCGAACAACTCACCATCACGATTCAGGCGCGGCTGGGCTGATGCCGTCGCGCTGCATAAAGGAATAGACATGATTATCTGCATCGGTGCCGGTCCCGGCGATATCGGTTACCTGCCGCGCCGCTCGGCCGAGCTCATTGCCAACGCCGACGTGGTGGCCGGTTTCAACGCCGTCATCGACGTGGTGCGCCCGCTGATTCCGGACAGCGCCCAGGTCATCCAGATGGGTTACCGCGATCAGGTGGCCCAGCTGGACGAAGTGGCCAAGCTGCACCACGCCGGCAAGAACTGCGTGGTGGTGTTTATGGGCGACATCCACTTCAGCGGCTTCCAGTATCTGGAGCGGGTGGAACGCGCCTGCGGCCACCCGGTGGAAACCATGCCCGGCCTGTCCTCGGCCCAGGTATTGGCCTCGCGCGCCAAAGTGTGTTTTGACGAAACCACCTTCATCACCTTCCACCGCCGTGGCGACCTCACCCCCTTCAAGCGCCATCTGGTGCATGTGCTGCAAGACCAGCGCAATGCCATCGTGATTCCCTGTCCCTGGGACGAAGCGCGCTCCTTCATGCCCTGGCATATCGCCGCCTACCTGCTGGGAAACGGCATTCCGGCCGACCAGCAAGTGGAAGTATGGGAAAACCTCACCCGTGGCGAAGCCGAATGGCACGGCACGCTGGCCGAGTGCGCCGAACACCGCTGCTCGGACATGAGCATCATGCTGATCCGCACCAAAACGCCGATGGCCAGCCAGATCGAGCCCAGCCATCTGCCCACGCCGGAGCAGGCGCAATGAGCACGCAGGACTACAGCATCGTATTGGCAGGCCACGGCAGCCGCGACCCGGCCGGCATCGCCGAATTCATGGCGCTGGTGGACATCATGCGCGAGCGCGCCCCGCAGCGCCGCATCTACCACGGCTTTCTGGAGTTCGCCACGCCCACCATCGACCAGGCGGTGGCAGAAGCGATTGCCGATGGTGCCAAGACGGTGGTGATGACCCCCGGCGTACTGCTGGCCGCCACCCATGCCAAGAACGACATGCCCAGCGAACTGCTGGCGCTGCAACAGCAATACCCGGACACCGCCTTCCACTTTGGCGCGGCGATGGACTTGCACCCGCGCCTGCTGGAGCTGTGCCGCCTGCGCATCATCGAGGCCGAAGCCCGCTCGCCGCGCACCGTGGCGCGTGGCGACAGCTGTCTGGTGGTGGTGGGCCGTGGCACTACCGACCCGGACGCCAACTCGGAAATCGCCAAGCTCACCCGCATGCTGGAAGAAGGCATGGGCTTTGGCAGCTCCTTTGTCTGCTATTCCGGCACCGCCCGCCCGCTGGTGGCCGATGGCCTGAAAGCGGCCAGCTTATTAGGCTTTGAACGCATCGTGGTGCTGCCTTACTTCCTGTTCGATGGCGTGCTGGTCAAGCGCATTTACGGCGCGGTGGACGATCTGGCCGCGCGCTGCCCGGATATCGAAGTGCTGGCTGCGCCTTATCTGGGCGTGCACGAACATGTGGCCGAGGTGTTTCTGGAGCGGGCGCAGGAAGGCGTGGAAGGCCGCGCCAGCATGAACTGTGCGCTATGCAAATACCGGGTGCAGATCATCGGCTTCGAACAGCAAGTAGGCACGCCGCAACAAGGCCATCACGGCAAGGTGCGCGGCCTGCTGGCCAAGGACACCGCCCCTGCCGCAGCGCCCGCCTGGCCGCCTTATGTGCCGCACCCCATCGAGGCGGAAAGCATGCGCATCATCCGCGAGGGACGCGACTGGTCGGCCTTCCCGGCAGAACAGCACACCGCGCTGCACCGTCTGGTGCACACCACCGGCGACTTCAGCAGCGTGGACGAGCTGTTTTTCTCGCCCGGCGCAGCCGCCATCGGCATGCGCGCCCTGCTGCGCTGCCGCCGCATCGTCACCGATGTCACCATGGTGGAAACCGGCCTCAAGCGCGCGGTACTGCAACAGCTGGAAGTGGAAACCTGGTGCGGCGTGCACGACCCGGAAACCTATCTGCTGGCCGAGGCACATGGTCTAACCCGCTCTGCCGCCGGCATCCGCCGCGCCTGGGAGAAGTTTGGCAATGACGTAATCGTCGCCATTGGCGACGCGCCCACCGCCATCATGGAACTGGTACGGCTGGTGCGCGAACACGGCTGGCGACCGCAACTGGTGGTCGGCCTGCCGGTGGGCTTTGTCGGCACCCGTGAATGCAAGGACGCCTTGCGCGGCCTGCTGCAAGTGCCGCGCATCACCAATAGTGGCACCCGTGGCGGCTCGCCGTGGGCGGCCACCGTCGTCAATGCGCTGATGATTGACGCCATCGGCCACGTTTACCAGCAGCAACAGGCGGCACAAGAGGCATGAGCCATGAACGGCGCGTTCCCTACGACCTGACGGTGCCGGCCCCCAACGGCCTGCGCCGCGGTCGCACCACCGGCAGCTGTGCCACGGCGGCAGTAAAAGCCGCGCTGGCCTGTCTGCTGGACGGGGTGCGCGCCAGCGAAGTGGACATCAGCCTGCCCGACCCGGACTACTACCTCAGCGTACCCATCCAGGCGGTAGACCTGCTGGATGCACACACCGCGCGCGCCGAAGTACTGAAAGACGGTGGCGACGACCCGGACAACACCCACGGTGCCACCATCTTTGCCGAGGTGCGGCGCAATGGCAGCGGCCAGCTGCGTTTTATCGCCGCCGAAGGCGTGGGCACCGTCACCCTGCCCGGCCTGCGCATTCCACCGGGCGAACCAGCCATCAACCCGGTACCACGGCAGATGATGCAGTGGGCGGTGGCCGAGGTGCTGGCTGGCCGGGCCGACCCCGGTTTTGACCTGGCTATCGGCTGCGTGGAGGGCGGGCGCATTGCCAAGCGCACCTTCAACCCCATGCTGGGCATCGTCGGTGGCATTTCCATCCTGGGCACCAGTGGCATTGTCGAGCCGATGTCGCTGGCAGCGTGGATGGCTTCCATCGAGGTGTATATCCGCGTGGCGCTGGGCGATTTGCCTGCCGCCATCGCCTTCACCCCCGGCAAGATAGGCCGTGGCTACGCCGCCGACGTACTGGGCCTGCCGAAAAAGCAGGTGGTGCAGATTGCCAACTTTGTCGGCAGCTCGCTGGAACAGGCCGAGGCCATCCTGCAGGAACAAGGCCGCGAGCTGGACACGCTATGGGTGCTGGGCCACCCCGGCAAGCTGGCCAAGCTGCTGGACCCCACGGTATGGGACACCCACTCCGGCAAAAGCGGCATGGCCATGGGCGATGTGGCGCAACTGGCAGCAGAACTGGGCCTGAGCATGGCGCTGGTACAGGCCATCCGCCAGGCCAATACGGTGGAAAACATCGTGCAAATATTGCAAGGCCATCCGCAGGCACAAGCCTTCTGGATGGAGATAGAACAGCGGGTATCCACCCGCATGCACAGCCGACTGCCCAGCGCCCGCCGCGTGGCAGTGCGGCTGTTCAGCATGGACGGCACGCCGCTGGGCGCAGCCGCCGGAGACACACATGAGTGAACTGGGACATTTCATTGGCGTGGGCGTAGGCCCGGGCCAGGCCGGGCTGATACCGGTGGCTGCGCTGCAGGCATTGCAGCAGGCCGACATCATCTACCTGCCGCGCGCGCGTGGCAGCGAGCAATCGGTGGCACAGCAATGTCTGGCCGGCCTGCCCGTCGACGCCAGCAAATTCCGTGACGTGGAATTCATCATGGACCCGGACCGCAGCCTGCTGGCCGACCACTACGCCGCGCTGGCCGCCAGCGTGGCTGCCGAGCTGGAGCAAGGCCGCAATGTGGCCTATCTCACCATCGGCGACAGCATGACCTACTCCACCTACGGTTATTTGCTGGCCGCGCTGCGCGAACGCCTGCCCGGCCTGGCCCACACCACCTTCCCCGGCGTCACCAGCTTTGCCGCCACCGCCTCGGCGCTGTCCTGGCCGCTGGGCGAAGGCAAGGAACGCATGCTGATTCTGCCCTGCCCGGACGACATGGCCGCACTGGAAGCGGACATCGCCAGCCACGACATCGTGGTGCTGATGAAAATCGGCCAGCGCCTGCCGGACGTGCTGGCCCTGCTGGCGCGGCTGGGCATTGCCCAGTATTGCGCCTTCGCCCGCCGCATCGGCCTGAGCGATGAAATCCTGTGTCCCGATGTCAGCCAGCTGGACGCCTCGGCCAGCGGTTATCTGGCCACCATGCTGATCCGCCGACAGGCGAGAGAGAAACGTCATTCATGAAAGTCTATTTCATTGGTGCCGGCCCCGGCGCCGCCGATCTGATCACCCTGCGCGGCGCGCGCCTGCTGGGTAGCTGCGGCATGGTGCTGTACGCCGGTTCGCTGGTGCCCACCGACATGCTGCAGCATTGCAGTGAAGGTGCCGAAATCCTCGACACCGCCGAACTGTCGCTGGACCAGCAGGAAGACTGCTACCGCCGCGCGCAGGCCGCCAATATCGACGTGGCGCGGCTGCACTCCGGCGACCCGGCCATTTACGGCGCCACCGCCGAACAAATGCGCCGGCTGGAAGCGCTGGGTATCGAGTATGAAATCGTCCCCGGCGTGTCGTCCTTTACCGCCGCTGCGGCAGCACTGGGCAGCGAACTGACCCGCCCGGCCATCTCGCAGTCCATCATCCTCACCCGCGTCTCTGGCCGTGCCAGCGCGGTGCCGGAGCTGGAATCCATCGCCCGCTTTGCCGAACACCAGGCCACCATGTGCATCTTCCTGTCCGGCCAGCGGCTGAAATACACCGTGGCGGACCTGCTGCTGCACTACCCGCCGGACACTCCGGTGGCACTGGTGCGCCGCGCCAGCTGGCCGGACCAGTCCATCCACCGCAGCACGCTGGGCACGCTGCTGGAACAGGTCAAACAGAAAGACTGGCTGCTCACCACCCTGCTGCTGGTGGGCGCCGCGCTGTCGCGCGAAGGCGGAGTGGAATCCAGCCTGTACGCCGCTGGTTTCACCCATATCTTCCGCGATGGCAGCGACCGCAAAACCCCGCGCCCGAGCAAGCGCAAGCCGGAACTGCCAGCACAATCGGAACAGGACCCGGAGCAGCAAGCCTCGTGAGCCACACCGCCATCTGGACAGTACGCGCATCGGCACTGCCGCTGGCGCAGCAACTGGCCCGCGCGCTGGATGCCACCGTCTACCAGCCCTGGCAACAGCCGAATGACAACGCGCGCCAGCAGTTTGCCGCCGTTTTCCACCAGCACCGCCAATGGGTATTGCTGATGGCCAGCGGCATTGCCGTGCGCTATCTGGATGGCCTGCCGCAAAGCAAACTCACCGACCCGGCCGTGGTGGTTCTGGACGAAGCCGCGCGCTTTGCCATTCCGCTATTGTCCGGCCACGAAGGCGGTGCCAATGTGCTGGCCTACCACGTCGCCCGCCTGACCGGTGCCACTCCGGCTATTACCACGGCGACAGAAGCACTCAAGCCGCTGACGCTGGGCATAGGCTGCCGCCGTGGCAAAAGTGCGGAGACCATCGAACAGGCCGTGTTGCAGGCACTGGCCGGACGCAGCCTCAGCGAAGTGCGCGAGGTAGCCACCATAGACCTGAAGGCCGATGAAACCGGCCTGCTGGAATTCTGCGCCCGTCACGCGCTGCCCTTGCGGGTGATTGCCCGTGCCGACGTCGCCGCCCGTGGCTGGACCGGCCAGCCCTCCGCCTGGGTGCAGCAGAACGTGGGCGTGGACGGGGTGTGCGAACCCTGCGCGCTGATTGCCAGCCCACGTGGGCGGCTGCTGCTGCCGAAGATGGCGCGTGAAGGGGTGACGGTAGCGGTGGTGGAGGATGGGTTTGCTGATTTTGGCGTAGATGGATGAGGGATTTGTATCCGCGAAGGGTGGCTCTTGAGACACAAAGGGCAAGCATCCGCTTACGCGGATGATGGTTTAAGTGCCGCTTCCGCGCGGCGGACGGGAAAGAGAGCTTGTGTGGCCAAGCCCTCCGTCACCTCCAAGGCCACCCCGGCAAGCATGGCCTGCGGC
>NZ_RFAR01000129.1 GCF_003693445.1 Aquitalea palustris
GCCCCAGGGACGCTACGCTATTTTGTTAGCCGCTCTTAGCGATGCGCCATCACGGCCTGCACCAGGTCGGCGATGGAGCGCACTTTCATCTTGTCCATCATCTTGCCGCGATGGGCTTCCACCGTTTTGATGCTGATGCCCAGTTCGTCGGCAATCACTTTGTTCATCTTGCCTTCCACCACCTTGTCCAGTACTTCGCGCTCGCGGCTGGTGAGCGAGGCCAGGCATTCGGCCAGGCGGTCGCGGGCGGCGCTGCTGGCTTGCTGCTGCTGGCTGAGCGACAGTGCGCTGTCGACAGCTGTGAGCAGGGCTTGCTGGTTGAACGGTTTTTCCAGGAAGTCGTGTGCGCCACGTTTGACGGCCTGCACCGCCATTGGCACATCGCCGTGGCCGGTAATGAAGATCACCGGCCAGGGGTTGTGGCGGGCGCAGAGTTCGTCGAACAGTTCCAGCCCGCTCATGCCGGGCATGCGGATGTCCACGATCAGGCAGCCGGCGCCCTGTGGCTGGAAGTTTTCCAGCAGGGCTTCGGCACTGGCATGACAGGAGATGGCGTAATCGTGGCTTTCCAGCAGGAAAACCAGCGAATCGCGGAAAGCTTCGTCGTCGTCGACGATGTGAACGTGAGGAGAGCTGGCACTCATGTTTCGGACACCGGTAGCGTGAATCGGAAAATACTACCACCACCGGGATTGTCTTCCACCCACAATTGGCCTTCGTGGAATTCGATGATGGTGCGGCAGATGTTCAGGCCCATGCCCATGCCTTCGGCCTTGGTGGTGAAGAAGGCATCGAACAGGCGTTCTTTCAGGTCCAGCGGCACGCCGTGGCCGTGGTCGCTGATTGCGATCTCGATGCGGCGCGGGTTGAGCTGGCGGGCTTCCACATGCAGCACCCGCTCGCTGGCCGGGCAATCCTGCATGGCTTCGATGCCGTTCTTGATCAGGTTGAGCAGTACTTGCTCCACCAGGATGGGGTCGACGTACAGGGCAGGGAGTGCCGGGGCCAGTTTGACGTCGATGGTGGCGGCCTGACGGCGCGCTTCGATGTCGGCAATGGCCAGCGAGGCTTCGATGATGTCGGTGAGCAGGCAGGTCTTGCGGTCTGGCTCGCTCTGTTTGACGAATTCACGAATGCGCCGCACCACGGTGCCGGCGCGCTCGGCCTGGGCGGTAATCTTTTCCATGACCGGCAGCAGCGTTTCCGGTGTGGCCTTGCCCTGGCGGATACGCTCGATGCAGCCGGCCTGGTAGTTGGCAATGGCGGACAGCGGCTGGTTCAGCTCGTGCGCCAGGGTGGAGGCCATCTCGCCCATGGTGACCAGGCGCGAGGTGGATTGCAGCTGCTGCATCTGCTGCTGGTAGCGCTCTTCGGCGTCGTGCTGCTGGGTGGTGTCGGTGAGAATGGTCATGGACACGATGCGTCCGTTCACCCAGCGTATGCTGCGCCGGCGCATGGAGATCCAGCGGGCTGGCGGGTCCATCCACACTTCCATGTCCACGTCGCGGGCGCTGCGCATCAGCTCGACCAGGCGCAGGTCACAATAGCCCAGCTGGCTGTTGGCCGGCTGGTCCGGGGTAAACCATTGCTGGTAGCGCTGATTGCAGAACAGCAGCTCCAGCGTGGCGGGGTCGACCACGGCCACGGCGGCATCCAGTCCTTCGATGACGGTGACGAAACGGTCGTGCGAGGCTTCCAGCCGGCGCTGGGCTTCCAGCCGCTCGGTGATGTCGGTCAGCACGGCCATCCAGCCGGTGTGCCGGCCATGGGCGTCGATGAGGGGGGAGGCCAGGATGTGGGCGTCGAATTCTTCGCCGTTCTTGCGTTGCAAGATGGACTGGAAGCCTTCGGGTGGGGCGTTGCCGGCCAGGGTGTCGTCCAGGTCACGCCGGTTGCCCTCGCTGAGCGGGCCTTGCCGCCAGTAAGGGTAGGGCGCGCCCTGGCCGATCAGCTCTTGCTCGCTATAGCCGGTGAGGGCGCAGAACGAGGGGTTGACGTAGCTGATGCGGCCTTGCAGGTCGATGGCGCGAATGCCCACCACCAGCGAATCTTCCATGGCCTTGCGGAAGGCTGATTCCTGGCGCAAGGCCTGCTCGGCTTGTTTCTCGGCGGTGATGTCGCGGCCGGATACATAGGCTACGCCGCTGTCGGCCAATGGGCTGAGCGCCCAGACAATCCAGCGCACTTCGCCGTGCTTGGTGAGGATGCGTGTCTGCACGAAGCGGTCGGTGCCGCCGGTATCGAACAGGCGCTCGAAGCTGTCGCGGGCGCTTTCCCTTTCCTCGGGCAGCAGGTAGTTGAGGAAGGAAGTGCCCAGCAATTCGTCGGCGCTATAGCCCAGCCCCTGTTCGAAGGCAGGGTTGAGCTGCAGGATGGTGGTGTCGCGCCGCACCACGCCCAGCATTTCCTGCGACAGCTTGTAGACGCGGTCGCGTTCGCGCTCGGCCTCCACCCGGCCACGAATATGGCGGTTGAGGCTGAGCAGGCTGAGCAGGGTCAGCAGGGCCATGCCGCCGATCAGCCCCAGTTGCAGCAGGCGGGCCTGGGTCATGGCACCGCGTACCGGGCGGGCGCTGATGCTCAGGCCGGTACCGGGTAGTTCCAGCTTTTCCGCCGGGCCACTGCGCAGGCGATTCTGCGCATTGCGGGCGATGGTATTGCCGTCGCGGGTTTGCAGTTCCAGCTGGTATTTTTCGCTGAACCAGGCCGGGGGCAGCCGTCTGACCACATTGTCGGCATCGAAGGTGGCCACCAGCATGCCGTTGAACTGGCCGTTCTGGTAGAGCGGTATATGCAGCTCGTAACGCCAGCTGCCATTGCTGCGGCGAAATGGGGCGCTGTAGGCAAAACGACCATTCTGTTGTGCCAGCTTGAAGGCATCTTGTGCCTGGATGCTGCCACCGGGTGAGAGCGGTCCTTCTTCGTAGGGTGCGGTCCAGCGCAGCAGGCCATGGCTGTCGCTGCGCGCGACTGCCAGCATCTCCGGCGTGTTGGCCAGTAATTGCGAAGCCTGGGTCTGGAAGGCGGCTTCATCGGTTTCGCCGCTGCCCAGGCTGCGCGCCAGATCGGTCAGCTGGGCCAGATTGTCTTCCAGCTTCAACTGCAGGGTTTGTTCGGCCCACAGGGCATCACGGGCCAGATTGCTTTTTTGTTGTTCTGCTTCGCGGGCATCCAGTGTCCACAGCATCACCCCCATGGTGAGGAAGAACAGCACGATGGTGGTATTGGGAAACAGCTGGTACCAGCCGCTGCGTTTGCGAAACTCGTAAAAGCGGGGTGTGCGCATAGAGGGCGGGAGCGGGTGGGTGGCGAAGAGCCGGGTCGCAGGCGAGCCGGAATGATTTGCTCCAGTTTACGACAAGCAGCGGCGGCTGGCTGTAAGGGTTGGCCCCCGGTTGTGGCCTGCCGGCAAGTCAATGCGTATGGCACTTGAGTCCATGCCTGTGCCGGGGGTAATCTCGCGGCTGGTTTCAATCAGGCGGGAAGACGGGCGGCATGCGCGGGATCAGCTTAATGGGTGGGGCTTTATTGTGCCTGGCGTGCGGCCTGGCAGTGGCTGCGGTGCAGCCCATCCGCATTGGCGTGCCAGGTGCCTTTACCGGAGGCTCTGCGCCAATGGGCCTGAGCATGCGCAATGGCATCCGGCTGGCGGCGGCGGAAATCAACCGCAGCGGCGGGCTGCTGGGCCGGCCGATCGAGCTGGTGGAGCGCGACGACGCAGGCCTGCCGGCGCGTGGCCTGAAGGTGGCGCAGCAGCTGCTGACCCAGGAGCGGGTGGTGGCGGTGGTGGGCTTCGTCAACACCGGGGTGGCTCTGGCAGCCAGCAAGAATTATCAGGACGCGCGCGTACCGGTGATGCTGGCAGTGGCAACGGCGGCTATCCTGACACGCCAGTTTCCGCTGCATGGCAATAGCGACAATTTCATTTTCCGGGTGGCTGCCGCCGATGACTTGCAAGCACCGCTGATCGTGCGCGAGGCGGTGCAGCGTTCCGGCTATCGCAAGCTGGCCATTTTTGCCGACAACACCAATTACGGCTATCAGGGGCTGATGGAGCTGGACCGCGCACTGGCCCAGCATGGGCTGAAACCCAGCTATGTGGCGCGCTTCAACCTGCAGGAGCGGGATATGGCCAATGCCCTGCTGCAGGCACGCAATGCCGGCAGCCAGGCCATCCTGACTTATGCCATCGGCCCGGAGCTGGCCGAGCTGGCCAATACCATGGCGCGCATGGACTGGAAAGTACCCATCATCGGTAGCTGGACGCTATCGATGTCCAATTTCATCGACAATGCCGGCCCCAACGGCGAGGGCGCGCGCATGGTGCAAAGCTATATTCCCGACGAGGATGACAGCGGACGCCGACGTGATTTTCTCGATGGCTACCAGTGGTTGTTCCATACCCGGCGCATTCCATCGCCCCCTTCGGCGGCGCAAGGCTATGACGGCATGAAACTGATGGCGGAGGCCATCCGCCAGGCCGGTTCGCTGGATGGCGAGGCCATCGTGCACGCGCTGGAAAACCTCAAGCAGCCGGTGGCCGGGGTGATCACCACTTACAAGCAGCCTTTCAGCCATACGGATCACGAGGCGCTGGAGCTGAATGTGCCGGTGATCGGCAAGGTGGAACGTGGCAGGGTGGTGTATGCCTACCCGGCCGACAAGCCGCGCCGCTAGAAGCTGTTCACGATCCGGCGCAAGACCTCCCGCCGAGCATAAACAGCTGCCAACACCTGCTGACTGCGGCTCAGGTAGTGACGCCGCGTTCGCTGGCGATTTGCTGGATGGCGGTTACCACCGAATCTGCCCCGCTACGGATCTGGGTGATGATGTCGCCGACCTTGCCGACATTGTCCACGCTGGAGCGTGCCTTGACGCCAATCACGCTCATGCTGTCCACCGCCGCCCCGGTACTGGTCTGGATGGATGACACCATCTGCGAAATTTCTGCGGTGGACGCACTGGTGCGCTCGGCCAGCTTGCGCACTTCATCGGCCACCAC
>NZ_RFAR01000130.1 GCF_003693445.1 Aquitalea palustris
CTGCGCCAGCAGGCGCACGATGTGCAGGCCAAGCAGTTCTCTGGTAGCGGCAGCGTGCGCAGCCTGCAAGCCGGTCAGTGGTTCCGCCTGGATGAACACCCGGCACACGAGAGCGACAGCAGCAAGCAGCGCGAATTCGTGGTGACGGGACAAACCTTCCGTGCCAACAACAATCTGCCGGGCGATCTGGCCAGCGGCCTGCGCGGCTTGCTCGGCACCGACAATGCTGCCGATTCGCAGAGCGGCAGCCCCTTCCAGACCCAGATCACCGCCCAACGCCGCGGCATTCCGCTTACCCCGGCCTATGCCCACAGCGCCCAGGCCAAGCCGACATCCAAAGGTGTGCAAACCGCCACCGTGGTCGGCCCGGCCGGCGAGGAAGTGCATACCGACGAACTGGGCCGCATCAAGGTGCAGTTCCACTGGCAGCGCGCAGACGAACACCCGAGCATCGGTGCCAATCTCGACGACCGCTCCTCCTGCTGGCTGCGCGTGGCCATGCC
>NZ_RFAR01000131.1 GCF_003693445.1 Aquitalea palustris
AAAAAAAAAAAAATAAATAATGGTTAAATTCAATAAAAATTCTTAAAAGAATGATTTACTAAACATATATGAATACATAGCAGAACAATTCCTAGCTATAAGCTGTTATTGATGTTCATGAAAAAAAAAAAAAAAAAAAGAAAAAATAAAATATGTAAAAAAAAGAAAAAAAAAAAAAAAAAACAAAAAAACCAAATAAAAAA
>NZ_RFAR01000132.1 GCF_003693445.1 Aquitalea palustris
GCAGCCGGAGCGGAAGCGTCAGCAGCCGGAGCGGAAGCTTCAACAGCAGGAGCGGAAGCTTCAGCCGGAGCATCAGCTTTCTTACCGCAAGCGGACAGAGCAACGGCCAGCAGGGCAGCAACGAGGAGCGACTGTTTCATTTTTTCTTGACCTTTAAAGATAAGTTAACAAGACGTCAATTTAATCGCCCAAGCTGTTTTGGATATGACTGGGCGACTGAAAATCTTTCAGTGCGCAAATTGTATCACGAAAAAAATTGCTGTGTAGGGGGGCAAGCTAGCAAAAACGCCACCAACCCTACTGCAACCTCCCGCAATGCAGCATTCCCGGCAAAATAGACGTTTGAACGCCAATCCATGCAGGGTAGCAGCCTTGCTATGTGTACATTTGAACATCTGATGTGGTTATTTTGCTACAGACTGCGGAAAATGCCAATAACCAGTTAAGTATCCTTGGTACAGCTGATCCAATAACGACGGCCTGATGTCCGCAGCCGACAAGCGACGCTGGTTGGCAAACTGTTGCCACACTGCAACATCATCCGGTTCGATTTCGAGAAGCTCACCATTGCAATAGAACATTCCATTGCGGAACAGGATAAGGCTCTTGCGATCCAGTTCGATCCCCTTCTCCACCAGCGCAGTGGCAAACTCGTCTTCGTCCAGCTCATCTTCAGGCGCATCGTAGAAGACATGCGGCTTCGGCTCGGTAAGGTAGTGACCGAGAAAGTCGCTGACAACCTGTTTGTCCCAGCTGATCTGGCTGAGCATCTGGCTGACCTTGTCCACCATCTCGTCACTGATACGCGCCGGATCGGGCTGGCGTTGCAGTTCCGGGTCGGCGTAGCGTCCTTCCAGGCAGATGCGATCCTGCATGTACACCAGGAACTGTGTGGCCAGCTCCTGCGTCGGCGCGGCACGGAAGCCGATGGAATAAGTCATGCCGGGCTCCAGCGCCACACCATAGTGTGCGCACTTGGGCGGTAAATAGAGCATATCGCCATGTTCCAGCACGAACTCCTCTTCCACCCGGAAATCCTGCAATACCCTGATGGGCGCATCCGGGATGAAATCATCATCGGCCTGGGAAGAGATCTGCCAGCGCTTGCGCCCTCCCACTTGCAGCAGGAACACATCGTAGGAATCGAAGTGCGGGCCAACCGTGCCACCGGGCGGGGCATAGCTGATCATCAGGTCGTCCAGCCGGGCAAAGGGAATAAAATCGAATTGCCACAGGATTTTGTCGATATGCGGCAAGTGGTGATTGACGTTCTGCACCAGAATGGTCCAGTCGGTTTCACCGAGCTTGCGGAAACGGGCAGGACGGAAAGGGCCGCGTTCCAGATGCCATTTACCGTTACGGTTTTCGATCAGGCGAGATTCAACATCTTCTTGCATCGCCAGTTCGGACAGGCATTTGAAATCAACATGCGGCCCTACATCGGTCAGCGCACCGCGAATCAGCAGCGGCTTTTTTTGCCAGTATTCATTAAGAAATTGTTCGGGGGTGATTCCACCCAGCAATGTCATCGGTTTCATGGCAGTTTCACGGGCTTGCGGGCCCTTCTATGGTTTACAATACGTTCAAGCGGCTGTTCCGCACCATTCCTTGCAGGAGAAGGAAGACTCGCGCTCCCTGCCCTGTCAAGATTTTTCATTTCATCCCGGACAATTTCTGATGCAAATCGCCAAAGATACCGTCGTTACCCTCCACTACGAGATGTTCGACGCGGAGAATACTCTCCTCGACAAAACCGAAGAACCGATTGCCTACCTGCACGGTGGCTATGATGGCATCTTCCCGCTGGTGGAAGAGGCGCTGCACGGCAAGGCAGTTGGCGACTCCGTGGACGTCAAGCTGACTCCGGACGACGCCTTCGGCGATCCGGAAGAAGAACTGGTCCGCGTCGAAGATCTGGACGTGTTCCCCGCCGACGTTGAGGTCGGCATGATGTTCGAAGCCGACGATCCGGAAACCGGCGACGTGCTGCTGTTCCGTGTCACCGACATCGCTGACGGCAAGGCCATTGTCGATGCCAACCACCCGCTGGCTGGCCAGACCATCCGCTTTGTTGCCAAGGTAACCGAAGTACGCGCAGCCACTGCTGAAGAACTCAGCCACGGCCACGTACACGGTGCCCACGGCCACCACCACTAAGCCATGACGACCGGCCTGTGCCGGTCTGATCTGTGCTAGTTATAGGCGCAGTCTGAGTCCTGTTTAGAGGACAAGGACTGCGCCTGTTTTCATTTCAGGCCCACCGCCACCATGCTCCCAGGCTGGCATGCACAACGCAGGGGCCAGCATGCCGCTGTAATCGGCCCATCCCTTTGATGCAGGGCAAGCAAGCTCGATTGACGCGCAGACAGAGGCCCACTCAGCGACTGATGAGAGCAATACCGCGACAAGGGGCAAAGCTCGGCCATCAGCCAGCCAGCTGCCCCATGCTGACCCGGTCCAGACCGGCCAGGTCAGGCAGCGTCGCTACCTGTTGCAAGCCAGCAGCCAGCAGCAATTGGCGCACCGCATCTCCCTGATCGAAACCATGTTCCAGCATCAGCCAGCCTCCCGCCTTCAGACGCGCCGGAGCGCCGGCAATGATCTCGCGCAGGCAAAGCAGACCATCATGCTCATCGGTCAGCGCCATGCGTGGTTCGAAACGGACATCGCCTTCGGCCAGATGGTGGTCGTGCTGTTCGATATAAGGCGGATTGGAAACAATCAGGTCAAAACTCCCCTGTCCGTCCAATGGCTGATACCAGCTTCCCTGATGAAAATGCACCGCAGCGCCCAACTGTTCCGCATTATCACGGGCAACCTCAAGCGCAGCCGGGGACAAATCAACAGCCTGCAACTGCCATGCTGGTGCTTCCAGCGCCAGGGTAATGGCAATGGCTCCGCTGCCACAGCCCAGATCGACCACCTGCGCCGGCAGCTGCCCCAGCCGTGCCAATGCGGCCTCGACCAGATGTTCGGTTTCCGGGCGAGGGATCAGTACCGCCGGGCTGACACGGAAATTACGACCATAGAACTCGCGCTCACCCAGTAAATAGGCCATCGGCTCACCCTGCAGCCGGCGCAGGGCCAGCTGCTCGAACAGCTCGGTTTCCTCCTCACTCAGCAACAGATCGGGATCGGCAATCAGCCGGGCGTGAGTGAGGCCGGGCCGCACATGCTGCAGCAGCATGCGCGCTTCCAGCCGGGGTAAAGAATGGCGCCGCAGCGCCTGTTGCAGTGTCAGCATGTCTAGAGCAGGAAAAGAGTGGCCAGGCCAAGAAAGATGAAGAAGCCACCGGAGTCGGTACAGGCAGTGATCAGCACGCTGGAACCCAGCGCCGGGTCTCGCCCCATTTTTTGCATCAGCGAAGGAATCAGCACGCCCATGGTGGCCGCCAGCATCAGATTGAGTGTCATGGCCGCCAGCATGACCAGTCCCAGCGACAGCCGTCCGTACAGGGCCCAGGCGATCAGGCCGATGGCCCCGCCCCAGACCAGGCCATTGATGATGCTGACCCCCAGTTCCTTGCGCCACAGCCGCCAGGCCTGACCGACCTGCATCTGCCCCATGGCCAGGGCACGCACAATCATGGTGATGGTCTGGTTGCCGGAGTTGCCGCCAATACCAGCCACAATCGGCATCAGTGCGGCCAGCGCCACCAGCTGGTTTATGGACTGCTCGAAAGCACCGATCACGCGCGAGGCGACAAAAGCAGTACACAGATTGATGGCCAGCCAGGCCCAGCGGTTCTTTACCGAATCGACCACCGGGGCGAACAGGTCTTCTTCTTCCTTCAGGCCCGCCAGATTCAGTACTTCGCTGTCCGACTCCTCACGCATGACGTCGACCATTTCATCCACCGTCAGCCGGCCGATCAGCGCACCACGCTCGTCGACCACCGGCGCCGAAACCAGGTCGTAACGCTCGAAAGCCAGCGCGGCATCACGCGACTCATCCTCTGGCTGAAAGGACACGACTTCGGTCGCCATCACCTCGGACACCATACGCTCCGGATCTGCCACCAGCAGGCTGCGCAAGGGCAGTACGCCACACAGCGTCTCCGCGGCATCCAGCACGAAAATCTTGTCGGTCTGATGTGGCAGCTCGTCAAAGCGCCGCAAATAGCGCAGTACCACTTCGCAACTGACATCGGCGCGGATTTTCACCAGCTCGAAGTCCATCAGCGCACCGACTGAACCCTCCGGATAGGACAAGGCGGATTGCAATTGCTCGCGTTCGGCTTCATCCAGTTCGCCCATCACTTCGTAGACCACCTGCCGCGGCAGGTCGCCAGCCAGCTCGGCCAGCTCGTCGGTATCCAGCTGGCGCACGGCGGCGACCAGTTCGTCCGGAGCCATGGAGTCGATCAGCGTTTCGCGTACGGCATCAGAAACTTCCAGCAAGATGTCGCCATCCTGCTGAATCTTGACACGCTGCCATACCAGCAGGCGCTCTTGCAGCGGCAGGGCTTCCAGAATATAGGCAACGTCAGCCGGATGCAGGCTTTGCAGTCGCTGCTGCAAGGCTGACAGCGCATCGGAATCGGCCTGCGCCAGAGCGTCATGCGTCTGATGCAACTCGATCAGCCTTTGCACCTCGGCCAGGCTTTCACTCAATCGTTCAGCAGTTTGTTTTTTTTCGACAACCGTCAAGCACAACTCCTTCCGCCGCGGCGACGGAGACAGGGCTACACGGTCGGGACGGCGGGAATCAACGACAAGAAAAGGGGAAGCCTGCGGCTATGGGATAACTGGGTAAGTCCATGTGCAATACCCTGCCTTTACAGCAGGGCAGAACGGAGAAACAGAAGCGGAATTGTAACATGAGCCCCCCCGGCCTTCCAGCCGGGGGCAGCTGCCGTGCGGTGGCTTAGGGCAGGTCGGCGTACTGCATGCGCCGCTGGATGATGCGGGTTTTCTTCATCAAGCCAGGTGCATTGCGATGTTCGTCGTAGTAGCGCGGATTGGGCACCATGGCGGCCAGCTTGGCGGCCTGACCGGCCGACAGGCGCGCGGCACTGGTGTGGAAGTAATAGCGGGCTGCAGCTTCAGCACCGAATACCCCATTTCCCCACTCGATCACATTCAGATAGATCTCGAAGATTCGACGCTTATCCAGCACCTTTTCCAGCATCACGGTAATCGCGGCCTCTTCCAGCTTGCGCCAGGGCGTTTTCTTGCTGGATAGGAACAGGTTCTTCGCCAATTGTTGGCTGATGGTGGAGCCACCAGCCACAATATGGCCCTGCTTCAGGTTTTTCTCGAAAGCCGCCTCGATGCCATCCCAGTCGAAACCTTCGTGATCGGCAAACTTGGCATCTTCCGCCGCAATCAGCGCCCGCTTGAGATTGGGTGAAATCTGGCCATAGCTCACCCACTTCTGCCGCAATTCGGCATTGGGGTCATCCTCCTGCAGCTTGGCCAGCTGTTCGTTCATGAAGGCACTGGCTTCCGGATTGTGGTTTCGCCAGTACACCACATGCCCCAGAATCCACAGGTTGTACAACACAATGGCGGCCACCAGGACCGCCATGATTTTCAGGAAGAGACGCATCGGATCAGGCCAGCACTTCCCTCAGCATATTGGTGACCTTGCGGGTATCCGGCTGCACACCGCGCCAGATATGGAAGGACTCGGCAGCCTGTTCCACCAGCATGCCCAAGCCATCGGCCAGCATGCCGGCGTTTTCGCTCTGGGCACGCTTGAGGAAAGGTGTCAGGCCCTTGCTGTACACCATGTCGTAGGCCAGGGTACGGGCGGTGAAAATATTGGCCGGCAGCGGCGGAATCTCATTGTGCAGGCTGGTGGAGGTGCCATTGATGATGATGTCGAAGGTTTTGCCTTCCAGCGCCTCGTAGCCACTGGCGACCACCTCACCCCAGGGGGCAAAGTGGTGGGCAATCGATTCGGCCTTGATCAGCGTGCGGTTGGCAATGGTCACACGGGCCGGCTTCTGCTCCAGGATCGGCTCCAGCACGCCACGGACGGCGCCACCAGCGCCCAGGATCAGGATGCTCTTGCCTTCCATCGGGAAATCCAGGTTTTCCACGATATCGCGTACCAGGCCGACACCATCGGTATTGTCGCCAAACACCTTGCCATCACGGAAAGTCAGGGTGTTCACCGCCTCGGCGGCGCGGGCACGCTCGGTGACTTCCTGCGCCATGCGGAAGGCATCGCCCTTGAACGGCAGGGTGACATTCAGCCCCAGGCCACCAGCCCGGACGAATTCACCGACCACTTCGTCGAACTTGCCCAGCTCGGCAAACAGCTTTTCGTACTGGATGGATTCACCGGTGGCACTGGCGAATTCACTGTGGATAAACGGCGACTGGCTATGGGAAACGGGGTTACCGATGACGGCGTAACGGTTGATCATGATCAGCTTTCTTGGATTCCTGTGGTGCTTCCGCGTCGTGCGGTTCATCTGCTGAGGTAGCACTTTGCCGTGTAACGTCATAAACATCAACCGGTCAATACCCCTGTCCCAACAATTCAAGTAGTGCTCAGCCCTGCACCCAGGGCAGGCCATGCGCCTTCCAGCCGGTCAGCTGGCCACGATGCTCGTGCTCGTCCTTGTCGCCCTCGAAACCCTCAAGTACGTTGTAAACCCGGGCATAACCGGCGGCACGGGCTTGCGTGGCCGCCTCGTGCGAGCGCACCCCGCTGCGGCACATCAGTAACAGGACAGCCTGCTTGTCGACGGCAGCTTGCAGCTGCTCGACAAATTGCGCATTCAGCTGCATGCCGGGAAAGCTGCGCAGCTCGATGCGCAAGGCACCGGGCACCACACCGACAAACTGCCATTCCGCCGCGCTGCGCACGTCCACCAGCACGGCACCAGGCAGATGCTGGGCCAGAAAATGTGCCTCGGGCGGGGTGAGCGCGCCCTGATAAGGCAGTTGCTGGGCTGCCGCACGCTCGGCGGCGGTTTGCAGGATCAAATCGCTCTGGTCCATTGCTTTCCTTTCTTTGTAATAGGGGCATGCCACGATGCTGGCAGGGCCTGAATCATTCCCCCACCGACGTAATGCACAAACATGGTGCATCTGCACGGTGATATGCATTGATTTGGTGCATTCATAACAACTAGCCGTGCACCAAGCCCTGTGACACAATGATTACATTAGTGTTCGTAGCCTGGCACGCTTCATGCTTCCAGTGAGGCGTACCATCTTTATCAAGCAATATTGCTTTCGATGCACGTTGCCTTTAGGAGAACATTCATGGCGGTTGCAGACGTAGTCAAGCTGATTCAAGAAAACGACGTCAAGTTCGTAGACCTGCGCTTTACTGATACCCGTGGCAAAGAACAACACGTTACCATCCCGGCACACGTTCTGCTGGAAGATGCTGACGAATGGTTCGAGCGCGGCCACGCTTTCGACGGCTCCTCCATCGCTGGCTGGAAAGGCATTCAGGCCTCCGACATGCTGCTGATGGCTGACCCGGCTACCGCCAAGATTGACCCCTTCTTCGACGAAGCTACCGTATTCATGTCGTGTGACGTGATCGACCCGGCCGACGGCAAGGGTTACGACCGCGATCCGCGCTCCATCGCCAAGCGCGCCGAAGCCTACCTGAAGGCATCCGGCATGGGCGACACCGCCTACTTTGGCCCGGAACCGGAATTCTTCGTCTTCGACAGCATCACCTGGGGCACCGACATGTCCGGCTGCTTCGTGAAGATCAAGTCCGAAGAAGCTGCCTGGGCCTCCGCTGAAGAATTCGAAGGTGGCAACACCGGTCACCGTCCGGGCGTCAAGGGCGGCTATTTCCCGGTTCCGCCGGTTGACTCCGCACAAGACCTGCGCTCTGCCATGGTGCTGCTGCTGGAAGAACTGGGCGTACCGGTTGAAGTACACCACCACGAAGTGGCCACCGCTGGCCAGATGGAAATCGGTACCAAGTTCAGCACCCTGACCCAGCGTGCCGACTGGACCCAGATCCTGAAGTACGTGGTACAGAACGTGGCACACAGCTACGGCAAGACCGCTACTTTCATGCCCAAGCCCATCGTTGGCGACAACGGTTCCGGCATGCACGTACACCAGTCCATCTGGAAAGACGGCAAGAACCTGTTCGCTGGTGACGGCTATGCTGGCCTGTCCGAAACCGCCCTGTACTACATCGGCGGTATCATCAAGCACGCCAAGGCACTGAACGCCATCACCAACCCGGGCACCAACTCCTACAAGCGTCTGGTACCGCATTACGAAGCTCCGGTAAAACTGGCCTACTCCGCCAAGAACCGTTCGGCTTCCATCCGTATCCCGCACGTAGCCAATCCGAAGGGCCGTCGTATCGAAGCCCGCTTCCCGGATCCGCTGGCTAACCCGTACCTGTGCTTCTCCGCTCTGCTGATGGCCGGTCTGGATGGTATCCAGAACAAGATCCACCCGGGCGATGCTGCTGACAAGAACCTGTACGACCTGCCGCCGGAAGAAGACAAGCTGATCCCGACCGTATGCGCCAGCCTGGACGAAGCCCTGGCAGCGCTGGACGCAGACCGCGACTTCCTGACCCGTGGCGGTGTGTTCTCCAACGAATGGATCGACGCCTACATCGAACTGAAGATGCAGGAAGTGAACCTGACCCGCATGACGACCCACCCGGTCGAATTCGCGATGTACTACTCGCTGTAATGACCAGATACCGCCGGAGCCTTCCGGCGGCTGTGGCAAAACCCGCACGGCCCATGGCCCTGCGGGTTTTTTCATGCCGACCAGCCCAACGACAGCCCGATGTGACGCGGCGCGGGCTTTTGCTTATCATATCGTTACTACCATCCTGTTTTTCTTGCTGATGCGGACTCCCATGAAAACGCTTGCCTTTTGTCTGCTGCTCAGTTGCAGTCTCGCCCAGGCCGAGGTGTACAAATACATAGACGCCAACGGCAATGTCACCTTCACCAATGTGCCGATCAAGGGCGCCAAGCCCATGCATCTGACACCGCTGTCCACCTATGGCAACAGCAGCAAGAACAAGCCGACGGGCAATGCGGGCAGCAAGTCGGCCTCCACTCCCGATGGCTATCCCAATGTCGACAACGGTACCCAGAGCAAGCGCGACGAGAGCCGGCGCAAGATTCTGGAAAACGAGCTGGCCAATGAGCAGAAAGCACTGGCCGATGCGCAGAAGGCTTACACCGATGGCGCGGCCACCCGCAATGGCGATGAAACCCGCAACTACCAGAAATACCTCGACCGCGTGCAGAAGCTGAAAGATGCGGTGACCGAGCGGCAGAAGAATGTGGATGCGCTACGCCGCGAATTGGGGCAGGCCACATCATCTGCACAATAATGGTGCATAATTGACTCCGTAATCGTGCATTCGCTGTGCTCTGGCTTGGCGTGCTTATTGCTAATAGCACCAGGCACAGCCCCCTTCGATCCGGAGCACCATGAACTCTCCCAGCTTTGCCGGCCTGGAATTACTCGACACCCCGGTCCTGATCACGACCGCCGACGGTGTACTGGAATTCGCCAATCCCGCGTGTGAAAACCTGTTGGCCATCGGCCGGCGCGAGCTATTGCGCCACACGCTGTTCGAGCTGTTCCAGGACAGCCCGGCCCTGCGCCAGGCGCTGAGCACCGCCCTGCAGCACAACGCCGGCTATATCGAACACGACCTGGAACTGCGCACCCCACATGGCGAGCAGCCGCTGCACATTGCCCTGTCGGTGACGCCGGTGGATGCCGATGGCCGGCTGGCACTGGTGGAATTACGGCCACTCGACCAGCAGCTGAAAATTGCCAACGAAGAGCGGCTATTGCTGCAACAGCAGGCTAATCGCGAGCTGATCCGCAATCTGGCGCATGAAATCAAGAATCCGCTGGGCGGCATTCGCGGTGCGGCACAGCTGCTGGAACACGAGCTGTCCGACCGGCCGGAGCTGAAGGAATACACCGAAGTCATCCAGGAAGAAGCACTGCGCCTGCAGTCACTGGTTGACCGCCTGCTGGCGCCGCACCGCCGCCATGTGCGCAGCGAAATCAATATCCACGAAGTGCTGGAACGGGTGCGCAGCATTGCGCTGGCTGAATATCCGCAAGGCCTGTCCATCCGTCGCGACTATGACACCAGCCTGCCGCAGATGGTGGCAGACAAGGAGCAGCTGATTCAGGTGGTGCTGAATATCGTCAAGAACGCCATCCAGGCCATGAAGGGTAATGGTGAGGTGATTTTGCGCACCAGAGTGGCCCGCCAGGTGACGCTGGCGCGCAAGCGTCATGGGCTGGCATTAAAATTGCAGATTGTCGACAACGGCCCCGGCATTCCGGAGGAAATCAGGGATCACATTTTCTATCCGCTGGTGACCGGACGCGCCGAAGGCACCGGTCTGGGGCTGACACTGGCCCAGGCCTATGTGCACCAGCATGGCGGCAGCATCGAATTCGAATCCCGCCCTGGCCAGACCTGCTTTACCGTAATGCTGCCTTTCAGCAATACGGATTGAACCCAAATAACAGAAACGAGGGCTGCTATGAATAACCCGGTGTGGATCATCGATGACGACAAGGCCATCCGCTGGGTACTGGAAAAGGCGCTAGGCCGCAGCGGCATCGGCTTTGACAGCTTTTCCAGTGCAGACGACGCACTCAATGCCCTGTATGACAACACCCCGCGCGTCATCATCTCCGATATCCGCATGCCGGGTACCGACGGCCTGAAGTTCCTGTCGCGGGTCAAGGCCGACCACCCGCAATTGCCGGTCATCATCATGACTGCGCACTCTGATCTGGATTCGGCCGTGGCCGCGTTTCAGGGTGGGGCTTTCGAATACCTGCCCAAACCCTTTGATGTCGACCAGGCGGTGCAGCTGATCGAGCGGGCGCTGGCCGAGAGCAATAGCCAGATTGAAGCCAGCGGCGGCGTGGAAGCCATGCCGGTGCTGCTAGGCCAGGCGCCTGCCATGCAGGATGTATTCCGCGCCATTGGCCGCCTGTCGCAATCGCATGTCACCGTGCTGATTACCGGTGAATCCGGTACCGGCAAGGAAAGGGTGGCCGAAGCGCTGCACCGTCACTCGGTACGCGCCAGCAAGCCCTTCATCGCCCTGAACACCGCCGCCATCCCGAAAGACCTGCTGGAGTCGGAACTGTTCGGCCATGAAAAAGGTGCATTTACCGGCGCACTGGCCACCCGTCGCGGCCGCTTTGAAGAAGCCGAAGGCGGCACGCTGTTTCTGGATGAAATCGGCGACATGCC
>NZ_RFAR01000133.1 GCF_003693445.1 Aquitalea palustris
TTGCGTACCTCATCCGCCACCACGGCAAAGCCACGGCCGGCTTCGCCCGCGCGTGCCGCTTCGATGGCTGCATTCAGTGCCAGCAGATTGGTCTGATCGGCGATATCACGGATCACGCCGATGATGGTATTCATCTGACCGGAGCGATCCCCCAGCGCATTCAGCGCGCCACCCAGCCGGCCCACTTCCTGGGCGATATGGGCAATATCATCCGCCAGTTGGCCAACGGCCTGTGCCGAGTGCTGCGAGGTGGCACCGGTCTGGCTCGCCACTTGCTCAGCCATGCTGGCGTTGTCGGCAATGTGATTGATGCTGACAGTAATCTGTTCGATGGTGGCGGCGGCGGCGCTGGACACCTCGGACTGCCGCTCAGACTGCAGACTCACGGTGTGCGTCACCTGCTTCAGGCTGTCCAGCTCGCTGTTGAGCGACAAGGCATGTTCGCGCACATCGATAAACATGCGGCGCAGGCTGGCGACAAAGCGGTTGAACGCCTCGGCAGTCTGGCCAATTTCATCCTGCTGTTCCACATGCAGCTGGTGGGTCAGGTCGGCCTGACCGCTGGAAATCTCCAGCAAGGCATCACGCAAACGCACCAGACCACGCAGCAGGCGGGTCAGCGCCAGCTGTGCCAGCACGATGGCGAGTACGCTACACAACAGACCGGCCACCACCAGCGTGATCAACAAACCCTGCAATGGCGCCAGAATGGCAGCCTTGTCGACCACACTACCCAGCACCCAGTCCGAGCCGGGCACTGGCGTCAGCTGCAGGAATACCGCACGACCACCGATCTCGAGTTCCTGGCTCTGGCTGCTGTCCGTTGCCTGCTGTAGCAAGGCCGCATCCAGCCCTGGCATCACCTCGGCCACCGGCTTGAGCGTGCTGTCCGCCACCGGGTGCGCCACGATCTTGCCGCTGCGGGTAGCCAGGAAAGCATAACCATCGCCGCGCAGCTTGATGCCCTGCACCAGACTGATGATGCCTTCCAGCGAGATATCCCCGCCCACCACACCCTGCAACTGCTGATTGCGCAGCAAGGGATAGGCCACCGTCACCCCCAGTTTTTTGGTCGAGGCAAACAGATAGGGTTCGGTAACGATGCTGCCACCCGCGGCAGCGGCCTGCTTATACCAGGGGCGCGCGGTCGGGTCATAGCCCTCCGGTGCGTGCTTGTCAGCCAGCTGATAAATCATGCGCTTGTCGGCATAGCCGGCAAACAGCTGATCAAAGCGGCCGGCCGCCTTGCCCTGCTGCAACTGCGGCAGGACGTCGCCGCTGCTCACCAGCAAACTGGCCGTGGCCTCTACCGCATCCTTGCGCTGGGCCAGCCAGTTGCCCAGTGCATTGCGATTGCCCAGCATGGCCGCATCCAGCTCGTGCCTTACCCCTTCGATGATTTCCGTGCGCATGCGCTGATAGGACAGCACCGACAATACCGCCACCACCACCAGCAGCAAGCAGGCGACAAAGGCCAGCAAGCGTTGTTTCAAAGACATCTGGTTTTCCCGTTGATCAACTGATTGGCAGTCCGCATGAAGCCGCTACCGATTTGGTCGGCACCATGGGCCAGACCATGAAAAGGCGGCCACCATACACCGAGATACGGCAAGGGTAAACCCGTTAAACCCTGTGCCATTTTCTTTGTAAACTAATCAATTTAAATGACACTTTAAAGACATTAATATGAATATGGTCATATCAAACAGGAAAAACAGCAGGGAACAGCAGGCAGGAAACAGCAGCAGCAGGGATAGCAGTCGCCCCGTGAGTGGCAAGATGAGGGCGGTGAAAATAGAAAAAGCCGCCCGAAGGCGGCTTTTCTGAAAACAGTAAACCTTGCGATTAACGCTTGGAGAACTGCTTGGCACGGCGAGCTTTACGCAGGCCGACCTTCTTACGTTCAACTTCACGAGCATCGCGGGTAACATAACCTGCAGCCGACAGAGCCGGTTTCAGGATAGTGTCGAAGTCGATCAGAGCGCGGGTGATACCGTGACGGATAGCACCTGCCTGGCCGGTTTCACCACCACCAACAACATTAACCTTAATGTCGAAGGATTCGAGGTTTTCGGTCAGAACCAGCGGCTGGCGGATAACCATGCGACCGGTTTCGCGGGCAAAGTATTCGTCAACAGGCTTGCCGTTAACGATGATCTGACCGCTACCCTTTTGCATGAACACGCGAGCAACGGAGCTCTTGCGACGGCCGGTGCCGTAGTAGTATTTACCGTTCATTCTCTATGCCTTAAAAACGAAATTCCAGCACTTTGGGCTGCTGGGCAGTGTGCGGATGTTCGGTACCAGCGTACACCTTGAGCTTCTTGATCATGGCGTAACCCAGCGGACCCTTCGGCAGCATGCCTTTTACGGCTTTTTCCAGAACGCGCTCCGGGAACTGGTTTTGCAGTTCGGTGAAGTTGCGTTCGTAGATACCACCAGGATAGCCGGAGTGACGGTAGTACTTCTTGTCCAGCGCTTTGTTACCAGTAACACGCAGTTTGTCAACGTTGACTACGACAATGTAGTCACCGGTATCAACGTGCGGAGTGTATTCCGGCTTGTGCTTGCCACGCAGGCGGTGAGCGATTTCGGCGGCGAGGCGACCCAGCACCTTGTCTTCGGCGTCGACCACGAACCACTCGCGCTTAACCTCATGCGGCTTGGCAGAAAAGGTCTTCATGGAACTCTTCCATCGTAATTCTTGAAAGTTACGGATTCTAGTACAGTGGCCTTTGCACTGTCAAACCATTGTGCGACAAAGAAAATGGCAGGGGCAAAACCAGGGCAAAAACCGCTCGTTTTTGCCACAGTTGTTGCAGAAACAGGCAAACGGGCGGTTTTCCACTATCCAGGACTGGACAGCGATCATAAAGCAAAAAAAAAGGCGCAATCCATTCTGATTGCGCCAAGTTCCACCTAAAAGAAGGAGGATGGAGGAGACAACACCAAAACGCACACATTGCATGCCACGTCCTGATGCAGGTTTCATTATCTGCACCGCTTCCCGGTTTGGCAAGACTTTTTTGTGCACTGCACTAAAATAGACCGCAAAGTGTGCAACACCCTCGCAACACATTGTTATGAAAAGGAAAAGCCCCACTGCAAATGGGCTTTACACTTGTAAGGCACAATAGAAAACCTGCTTTTCAGTGCGGATTTCACGGAAAACCGGCCGGAAAACCAGCACTGATGCTGCATTGCAATATACGAAAGTCCTGGTGGATTTACAGCCGGACGGCGGTTGCCAGGGCGAGCTCCATCATCTCGCGGAAGGTGGTCTGCCGTTCTTCAGCGCTGGCAGCTTCACCGGTGGGAATGATGTCGGAAACGGTGAGAATGCCCAGCGCGCGGGCACCATACTGCGCCGCCACACTGTAAATGCCGGCCAGCTCCATCTCGATGACCTGCACATTCATTTTTTCCAGCACCTCCAGCATATTGGGCTCTACGCCGTAAAACAGGTCGGCCGAAAACACATTGCCCACGGTCACCTTGCGCCCCTGCTCCGCCGCCACGTCCATGGCGGTGCGCAGCAGTTCGTAGTCGGCGATGGCAGCAAAGTCGTGCTGGTTAAAACGCATGCGGTTGACCTTGCTGTCGGTACTGGCCCCCATGGCGATGTACAGCTCGCGCAGCTGGGTGCGGGCGGTAACGGCACCGCAGGAGCCGATGCGAATGATGTTTTTCACCCCGTAGTGCTGGATCAGCTCGGTGGTGTAGATGCTGGCGGAGGGAATGCCCATGCCATGCGCCATCACTGACAGCCGCTTGCCCTGGTAGCTGCCGGTATAGCCCAGCATATTGCGCACGCTGGTGACCTCGCGCACGTCCTGCAGAAAGGTTTCGGCAATCATCTTGGCGCGTAGCGGGTCGCCCGGCATCAGCACGGTTTCGGCGAAATCACCCGGCTGGGCGTTGATATGCGGTGTAGCCATTGTGGTTTTCCTTGTGGGATTGTTCAGTTCAGAAATGAGCGGCCATAGTCCATGGCCGGCAGGCCCAGATGGGCGGCCACGCTCTGGCCGATATCGGCAAAGCTGCCGCGCTCGCCGATGGAGCCGGACTTGACGCCATGGCCGTAGCACAGCACCGGGATATGCTCGCGGGTATGGTCCGAGCCGGGCCAGGTCGGGTCGCAGCCATGGTCGGCCGACAGGATCAGGATATCGTCCGGCTGCAGGGCGGCCATGACCTCGGGCAGGCGGCGGTCGAACTGTTCCAGCGCAGCGGCGTATCCCGCCACATCGCGACGATGGCCGTAGCTGGAATCAAAATCGACGAAGTTGGCCATGATGATGGCGCGCTGCTGTGTGTCGCGCATGGCGGCCAGCGTGGCATCCCAGATCTGGTCGAAGCCGGTGGCCTTGTGCTGCTCGGTGATGCCGACATGGGCGTAAATGTCAGCGATCTTGCCGATGGACACCACCTGCCCGCCAGCATCGGCCAGCTTTTGCAATACGGTGGCCGCTGGCGGCGGCAGCGCCAGGTCCTTGCGGTTGCCGGTGCGGACAAACTGGCCGCGCCCTTCCCCCAGGAAGGGCCGTGCGATTACCCGGCCAATATTGTAGGGCTCCAGCGTAGCGCGGGTGATCCGGCACAGCTCATAAAGCCGCTCCAGGCCGAAGCTTTCTTCGTGGCAGGCAATCTGGAATACCGAATCGGCCGAGGTATAAAAAATGGGCTTGCCACTGCGCATGTGCTCTTCGCCCAGCCGGTCGAGAATTTCCGTACCGGAGGCGTGGCAGTTGCCCAGATAGCCCGGCAGGCCGGCCTGGGCCACGATGTCGTCCAGCAGGGCCTGCGGGAAGCTGTTGTCCTTGTCGCGGAAATAACCCCAGTCGAATAGCACCGGCACCCCGGCGATTTCCCAGTGACCGGACGGCGTGTCCTTGCCGCTGGACAGCTCGCGGGCATAGCCATAAGCGGCAAGAGGGGCCGCCTGCTCCATGCCGGCAGGAAAATAGCCGGAGGACAGCTGACAGGCATGGCCCAGCCCCATTTTCGACAGATTGGGCAGGTGCAGCGGGCCGCTGCGACCCTTGTCGGCACGACCGGCGGCGGCTTCCATGGCGATATGGCCCAGGGTATTGCTACCGGCATCGCCGAATTGCGGTGCATCGGCAGCGGCACCGATGCCGAGTGAATCCAGTATCAGGATGATGGCGCGTTGCATGATGTGATCTCCTGCGCTTAGCGGCGGTGGATGGTCTGATAGACCAGCGGCAAGGCCGCTGGTGCTGCCTCGCTCAGGCTAATGGCGCTGCGGATGCGGCGGGCGGCTTCGTCGGCCCCACGCTCATCGGCAGCATGAATCAACAGCAGGGGCTGATCGGCAGCCACCCACTGCCCCAGTTCGACAAACTGCGTCAGGCCAACCCGGTAGTCCAGCTGGTCGCTGGCCAGGCGACGGCCACCACCCAGCGCACACACTGCCATGCCCAGGGCTCGGGTATCCATGGCGGCGACAAAGCCGCTGCGCTCAGCACAGACCGGGCGCAGCACCGGTGCTGCCGGCAGATAACGCGGATAGTGCTCGATAAAATCTGCCGGTCCGCCCAGCTCGGCCACCATGCGGGCAAAGATCTCGGCAGCGCGGCCAGAGTCCAGTGCCTGCTCCAGCTGCAGGCGTGCATCGTCCTCGCTGACCGCCAGCCCGCCGGCCAGCAGCATTTCGCAGCACAAGGCCATGGTGATGGCGTGCAGGCGCGGATTGCGCTCATCGCCCTTCAGATAGCGTACTGCCTCGGTGGTTTCCAGACTATTGCCGGCGCTGCTGGCCAGCGGCTGGCTCATGTCGGTAATCAGTGCGCTGGTGCGCACTCCCGCGCCATTGCCCACCTCGACGATGCGTTCGGCCAGGGCGATGGAGGCTGCCATGCTGGGCATGAAGGCGCCGCTGCCGGCCTTGACGTCCATTACCAGCACATCCAGCCCGGCGGCCAGCTTTTTCGACAGGATGGAAGCGGTGATCAGCGCGATGGATTCCACCGTGGCGGTGATGTCTCGCGTGGCATAGAAACGGCGGTCGGCCGGGGCCAGATCGCTGGTCTGGCCGATGATGGCCACGCCGACCTCACGCACTACCTGGCGCAGACGCTCGGGCGTGGGAAAGGGGTTGTAGCCCGGAATGGCCGACAGCTTGTCCAGCGTGCCGCCGGTATGGCCCAGACCACGGCCGGAAATCATTGGCACAAAGCCGCCACAGGCGGCAATCAGCGGGCCCAGCATCAGTGACACCACATCACCGACCCCGCCAGTGGAGTGCTTGTCCAGCACCGGGCCGGGCAAGTTCAGGTCGGCCCAGCGCAGGCAACGGCCGGAGTCGCGCATGGCCAGGGCCAGTGCAACGTTTTCTTCCAGCTCCATGCCGCGGAAATACACCGCCATGGCCAGGGCGGCGATCTGGCTGTCAGCCACGCTGTCATCGGTAATACCGGCCACGAACTGCTGGATTTCCTCGGCCGATAGCGTCTGGCCATCGCGTTTCCTGCGAATGACTTCTTGTGGCAAAAACATGCTGTTCTCCTGCGGCGACGCTGCTGCATCTGCGGCAGCGGCCGCAAAAAATGATGGCCGAAGACAGGCTTCGGCCCTGGTATGGCAAGCGCTACACCGCCTGCCCTGCCGCTTGGGTCAATAGCCGCTGGCGGGCGCGCTGCTGGTACCGGCAATTTCCGCCTGCAAGCTGGCCAGCAGGCTGGACGCGCCAAAACGGAAGTGCTCGGCCGTCACCCACGACTCGCCCAGCAGGTGTTCGGCCAGATCGATGTATTCGGCCGCATCGGCGGCACTGCGCACGCCGCCAGCGGCCTTGAAGCCACACTGCGCACCCGTTGCACGGATGGCTGCCAGCATGATGCCGGCGGCTTCCAGCGTGGCGTTAACAGCCACTTTGCCGGTGGAGGTCTTGATGAAGTCGGCGCCGGCTTCGATGGCGATCAGACTGGCCTGACGGATCAGTGCCGGTTCTTTCAGCTCTCCGCTTTCGATGATGACTTTCAACACTTTGTCACCACAGGCTTCCTTGCAGGCGGCCACTAGTTCGGCCCCGACTTCGGCATTGCCAGCCATCAGCGCACGGTAGGGAAACACCACATCCACTTCGTCAGCCCCGGCGGCGATGGCGGCCTCGGTTTCGGCCACGGCCTGTGCGACATCAGAGCCGCCAGCCGGGAAGTTGGTTACGGTAGCGACCTTGACCTGTGACAGGCCCAGCTCATCCAGCGTGCGGCGCGCCAGCGCGACAAAACGCGGAAACACGCACAGTGCCGCCACAGTACCGGCGCTGCTGCTGGCCTGCTGGCACAGGGCGATCACCCGGGCATCGGTATCGTCATCGTTCAGGGTGGTGAGGTCCATCATGGACAGGGCGCGACGCGCGGCAGTAATGAGTTCTGACATGGGATTCCTGCTGGGTTGTCATCTGCATGCCAGGCCATGGCCAGTCGCCATGCCCGCAGATTCAAGGGACAGATTATGGAAATATCTTTAGCTGAAAGCAATCGTGAATAGCAGGAAGCAGCCGAACAGGACAATGGCTTCCAGGCCTAACCGGCTCTGAAGCAGACGTCGCAGCGCTTAGCCGGCCATGTGTTGCAGATAGTGTTGCAAACGTTGCTGCAGATAGGGGACGGCGGCGCGATGGCCCAGATACGCGGCGGGCGTCATCCAGCCCCAGTACTGGCCTTCGTCGCCAAAACGGATGCTACTGACCTGCGCCGCGTCGAGCTGGCCCACCATGAACAAGCTGACGACACCGGGCTGGTGCCAGCTGGGGTAGCTGCACTGCCAGAGTAGTTGCTCCGGCCGTAGCAGGATGCCGAATTCTTCTGTGGTCTCACGCTGCAGACAGGCAAACGGGCTTTCCTGCCCTTCCCTGCCGCCACCGGGAAAATCCCAGCAGGCGGCAAAGGGCAGGCCGGGCTTGTCGTCACGCAGATACACCAGCAGGCTGTCCTGATAAAACAGCGCCGCCTTGGCTCCGCAAAACGACTCACGCATGGCCGGTCCTTACACCCGCCGTGCGTCGGTCACACCGGGCAGCTCCATCATGCGTGCCAGTACCCGGCTGATGTCCTGTACCTGACGCACTTCCACGGTAAAGCGCATCTTGGCGCGCATGTCGCGCGACAGGGTATGTACGGCGATCAGGTTGAGCTTTTCCCGTGACAACACATCGGAAATATCGCGCAACAGGCCGCCACGATCCAACGACACTACTTCAATATCAATCGGAAACACACTGCTTTTCTGATCGCCCCAACCCGCTGAAATCAGCCGCTCCGGCACATCGGCTGACAAGCGCTTGAGTGTGAGGCAATTGGTGCGATGGATGGAGATACCGCGGCCCTTGGTGACAAAACCGACCACGGCATCCGGCGGTGCCGGCTTGCAGCACTTGGCCAGCACCGTCATCAGGTTGTCCACGCCTTCGATCAGGATGCCGCCCGCATCATGGCCGCCCCGACTGGCGCGGATGATGCTTTCCGGCTCCACATCCACTGGCGGCGGTGGGGCAAAGCTGAGAATGGCATTGGCCACGGCACGGACACTGAGTTCGCCATGGCCCATGGCACCATACAGCTCGTCCATCTTGGCATAGCCCAGCTTTTCCGCCAGTGCACCCAGATTGGGCTGCAGATGCGGATGGCGCGCCAGTTCGCGCTCGAACAGCTGCTTGCCGGTTTCACGCACGGTATCGGCATTTTGCAGGCGGATGTACTGGCGGATCTTGGAAATGGCGCGGTGGCTCTTGACCCAGCCGTCGTGCAGCCAGTTGACCGACGGTCCGCCCGCCTTGGCGGTCAGTACCTCTACCCGCTGGCCATTCTGCAAGGGCGTGGACAGCGGCACGATCTGCCCTTCCACCTTGGCGCCACGGCAGCGGTTACCCAGGCCGGAGTGAATGGCATAGGCGAAATCGATGGGAGTGGCACCGTGCGGCAGCGCCAGCACCCGGCCTTGCGGCGTCAGCACATAGATGGTGTCGGAGAACAGCTCGGTCTTGAAGGCTTCCGCCAGCCCTTCGCGGTCGGACATTTCCTCGCGCCAGTCCAGCAGTTGGCGCAGCCAGGAGATTTTTTCCTCGTACTGCGCATCGCCCTTGCCGCCCTCCTTGTAGCGCCAGTGCGCCGCCACGCCGAATTCGGCATGCTCGTGCATTTCGAAAGTGCGGATCTGCACTTCCAGCGCCTTGTCTTCCGGGCCGATCACCGCCGTATGCAGGCTGCGGTAGTTATTGGCCTTGGGGTGGGAGATGTAGTCGTCGAACTCGCCGGGAATGGGCTGCCACATGCCATGAATGATGCCCAGCGCGGTGTAGCAGTCCGGCAGCTTGTCCACCAGGATGCGCACGGCGCGGATGTCGTACAGCTCGGTAAAATCGAGCTTTTTCTTCTTCATCTTTTTCCAGATGGAGAAGATATGCTTGGGTCGGCCAGCCACCTCGGCCTTGACCCCGGCCGCTTTCAGCTCGCTGCGCAGGGTGTCCAGCACCCGGCCGATATAGTCGATACGCTCCAGCCGGCGCTCGTCCAGCAGTTTGGCGATTTTCTTGTAGCTGTCCGGTTCGGTGTGGCGGAAGCCCAGGTCTTCCAGTTCCCACTTGATCTGCCACACCCCCAGGCGGTTGGCCAAGGGGGCAAACAGGTCCAGCGTTTCGGTGGCAATGGCACGGCGTACTGCCTCGTCATGCACATGGGGCAGGTAGTGCATGGTCTGGGTGCGCCAGGCCAGCTTGATCAGCACCACGCGGATATCCGCCACCATGGCCAGCAGCATCTTGCGCATGGTTTCCGCCTGGCGGGCGCGCTCTTCCGGGGTTTCCAGCTTGTCGATGCGCGCCAGTTCGGTAATGCGGCGCACGCCGCCCACGCCATCCACCAGCACAGTCACGGTCTGGCCGAAGTTTTCCGTCATCCATTCCTGCCACTCGGCGCGCTGGTCCGGCACGGCAAACAGCAGGGTGGCGACGATGGCATCAGTCAGCAGATTGAGGTCGGCCACGATGGCCGCGGCGGATACCGCATGGCTGAACAGGTCTTCACCGGTACTGGCCAGCGCCTTGCCACGGTAGAGTTCACGGGCTGCGGCAAAGGCGCGGCTCAGCAGGTCGGATTCGGCCTGGGGCAGGCTGGCGGACAACAGTTCCAGCCACCGTGTCGGGTCGGCGGCATCGGCCAGGGTATCGGCCATCGAACGTACTACGGAAACCATATTTCACACCTGGGCAGCAGCGCTGCACAAAAAATGGATGCCAACTTCCGTCGGTCAGGCCAGCAGACGTTGCAACAGTCGCTTCACCGGTGCGGGCAAGCCCGCCTCCAGCGCCTGCTGCAAGGGTATCCACTGTCCGGCGGATTCCTGCACTCCGGTGGCAGCCAGCGTATCCAGCCGCGCCGGCACCGGGGTAATGATCAAGCGGTAATGGGTAAACACATGCTCCAGCTCGGGCCAGGAGGGCAGCACATCACCACTGCCCTGCCGGGCAAACCAGGCCTCCAGCGCCATGCTGTCGGCAAACTCCGGCAGCGACAACAGCCCGCCCCAGATGCCGGAAGGCGGCCGCCGCTCCAGCCAGATACGGTCGCCATGCTGCGCCAGCAACATGACGGTGTGGCGGGTGGGCACCGCCTTTTTCGGGCGCGGCGTCGGCAGTTCGTGGGTGCGGCCCTGCCGGGCAGCCACACAGCCATCCACCATCGGGCAAACGGTACAGGCCGGCTTGCGGCCACATACGGTGGCGCCCAGGTCCATCAGGCCCTGGGTGTAGGCGGTCATCTGGCTGCTGTCAGCAGGCAGCAGGGCTTCGGCCAAGGCCCACAGCTGCTTTTCAACGGCTTTTTCACCGGGAAAGCCGGCAATGCCGAAGCAGCGCGTGAGCACTCTTTTGACATTGCCATCCAGAATGGTTTCGCGCTGACCGAAAGCAAAGGCAGCAATGGCTGCCGCGGTGGAACGCCCTACTCCCGGCAAGCGCTGCAATGCCTCGCGCTGCACCGGAAAATGGCCGCCAAATTCGTCCATCACCATTACCGCTGCCTTATGCAAATTACGTGCCCGGCTGTAATAGCCAAGCCCGCTCCACAAGGCCAGCACCTCATCCACCGAAGCGGCCGCCAGTGACGCAACATCGGGGAAGCGCAGCAGAAAGCGGGCGTAATACTCCAGCACCGCCGTGACCTGCGTTTGCTGCAACATGATTTCCGACAGCCACACCCGATAGGGGTCGCTCACCTGCCAGGGCAGATCGTGACGGCCATGCTGTTTTTGCCAGGCCACCAGGCGGGTGGCAAATGAATCCTGCAACATGCGGGCCCGCGTTTATGCAAAAGGGAACCGGACATGCTACCTCAAAGGCGAGGAGGCACCAAGCAGTGTCGCGGCAAATAAGGTAAAATGAAAGATTGCTTATTAAGGATGTACCCATGGCCACTTTCCGTTCACGCCAGCGCGCCAATCTGCGCCGCGATATCAGCAGCAGCGAAACCGACTCCGCTCAGCCTGCCGCTGGCAACGCCGCAGCATCAGCCGAAGGCGCGGCCAAGGGACCCATCATCCAGAAAAAGGCGCCATCGGCCAGTGGCCCGCGCGACCCTTACTCCGCACGTCGTCCGGCCGCCGGCCAGCCGCCACGTCAGGGAGAACGCCAGTTCCCGCAGCGAGATGGCGAGCGCAAACCCTACCCGCCGCGTGACGGCGAAAAA
>NZ_RFAR01000023.1 GCF_003693445.1 Aquitalea palustris
CAGCCTTCCCATCTATTCCCAATCCCCCCGCCCTTGCCTTGCAAGGGTGCCTCGCTTTCATGCCAGAAAGCGAGAGAGGCAATAATCGAAGCCCCGTTCCATGATGGAAACGGGGCTGTCGATTGATGACAGGACTGCAGATCAGCGGCTGCGGCAGGCGCGGTCCACCAGGTACATCAGGTTCTGGTAGGGAATGCCGGAGTTGGCCGACAGGCCGATCTCGCAGGTAACACTATTGGAGAAGCCGCTGCCGCAGTCCTTCACCTGGGCTTTCAAGCCGGTCAGGGCACTGGTATTCAGCTCGGGATGGCTGAAGCCCTTGTCACCGGCAAAGCCGCAACAGGTAATGCCTTGCGGCTCGATTACCGTGCTGGCGCAGCGTTTGGCCAGGGCATTGAGCATGGCGGCCTGGCCGGTCTTGCGCATCGAGCACACCACGTGCAAGGCCACCGACTCTGGCTGCGGGGTGAAGGCCAGATGCTCGGCGGCCACCTCCTGCACGAAGCGGGTGACGTCATACACTTGCAGACGCTTGTCCTGCAGCCCTTCCAGCATGCTGGCGGTACACACGCCATTGTCGACAATCACCGGCCAGCGGCCATTGTCACTGGCCTGCAGCAAGGCAGCTTCCAGTTCGGCCAGCTTGCTGGCAGCAGCATCGGCCGCGCCCTTGGACTTGAACGGCGTGCCGCAGCACAGGCCATCCATCTGCTGCGGGTAGAGAATCTGGTAACCCGCCTTGCCCAGCACAGACGCCACCACCTCGTTCAGCGGGCGCTGGTCGGGCAGCGCGGCTGCCGGGGCAAAGGTGCGGGTGAGGCAGGATGGCAGGTACACCGCCTTGCGCTCGCCCTGTTTGCCACTATCCAGCCGCAGCTTGCTGGCTGCGCGCGGGAAGTATGGTGTCCAGTAGGGAATACGCCGCCCCACCACCCGGCGCAGGCTGCGCATCAACACGCCGGTAGCGGCATTGCCGGCCACGCTTTGCACGGTTTGCAGTGCGCGCAGACCAAGCCGCGCCCCGGCGGTGGCGCTGCCGTAGTGGCTGGCCAGGGTGTTGGCCAGGGCCCAGCCGGTATCGCTCAGACTCTGCTGGCGCAACTGGCTGGTAAGCGCACCGGTGTTGATGCCGACCGGGCAGGCAGATTCGCACAGCCCGCAGGTGGTACAGGTTTCATCACCGGCAAACTGGTAGCGCTCGCGCAAATCCTCCAGCCGCGCTGCATCCTGGCCGCTCTGGCTGAGGGCTGCCATTTCCCGATTGGCCACGATGCGCTGGCGCGGGCTCAGGGTAATGGCGCGGCTGGGGCACATCACCTCGCAGAAACCACACTCGATGCACTTGTCGATCAGGCTGTTGGCAGTGGGAATCGGTTTGAGATTGCGGATATGCAGCAGCTTGTCGTGGGTGATGATCACATCCGGATTGAGAATGCCGGCCGGATCAAACAGCGCCTTGATCTCCTGCATGATGCGATAAGCCGCCGGGCCCCACTCCATTTCCACAAAGGGCGCCATATTGCGGCCGGTGCCGTGCTCGGCCTTGACCGCGCCTTCGTAATCCACCGCCACCAGCTTGCACACCGCCTCGATGAAGGCTTCGTAGCGCTTGATTTCGGCCTCGCCAGAAAAATTGGGGGTAAACACGAAGTGCAGATTGCCCTCCAGCGCGTGGCCGAAGATGATGGCTTCGTCGTAATGGTATTGGCGGAACAGGGCCTGCAGCTTGAGCGTGCCCTCGGCCAGATGTTCGATGGGGAAGACCACGTCTTCGATGATGACGGTGGTTTCCGCCGCCCGCATCGCGCCCACACTGGGGAACATGCCCTTGCGGATATTCCACAAGCGGGTGTACTGCTCGGCCACATCGGTGAAATGAATGCCGGACAGATTGGGAATGGCCGCGATATAGCCGCAGATGGCATTGATCTGCCCGGTCAGCGCCAGCGCATCGCGGGCACGGGTTTCGATCAGGATGGCGGCCGCTTCGTCGCCCAGGGTTTTCAGCTCAGCCGGCACCCCCGCCTTGTTTTCCACCGAGCGCAGGCTGGCGCGGTCCAGCAGTTCGGCCGAGGACACCACGTCCTTGTGCTGCGCCAGCAGCTGGATGGCATCGCAGGCGTCCTTGATGGTGGGAAACAGCACCAATGCCGATGCCTTGTGCGGCAGCTCTTCCACCGTGTGGTAAGTCACTTCCGATACAAAAGCCAGCGTACCCTCGCTGCCCACGATCAGGTGCAACAGCATGTCCAGCGGGTCGGCAAAATCCACCAGCGCATTCAGGCTGTAGCCGGTGGTGTTCTTCATCTTGTATTTGCGGCGGATGCGCGCTTCCAGCTCGCCATCGGAGCGAATACGCGCCGCCAGCGCGGCGATGCCGTCCAGCAGACCGGCATGCGACTGACGGAAGGCGGCCACACTGGCCGCATCGCCGGTATCCAGCACCGCGCCATCAGCCAGCACCAGCCGCAGGCTCTTGATGGTCTGGTAGGTATTCTGCGCGGTTCCGCAGCACATGCCGCTGGAGTTGTTGCTGACAATGCCGCCTATCATGGCGGAGTTGATGGTGGCCGGATCGGGACCGATCTTGCGTCCGAACGGCAGCAGGGCCGCATTGGCGGCGGCACCGATCACCCCCGGCTGCAAGCGGATGGCACGGCCATCATCCAGCACTTGCAGGGCTTTCCAGCCGTGGCTGGCCACCACCAGGATGGAATCGCTCACCGCCTGGCCGGACAGCGAAGTCCCGGCGGCACGGAAAGTCACCGGCAGGCTGTGTGCGGCGGCCTGGGCCAGTACGGCTTGCACCTCGGCTTCGTCATGGGTCTGGATGACGATCTTCGGCACCAGCCGGTAACAGGAAGCATCCGTCCCGTAAGCCAGGGTGGATAGCGGATCAGTGAACACCCGCTTGGGGTCGATCACTTCGACAATGGCCTGATGAAACAGCCGGTAAGCACCTTGCAGCATGAAGTCTCTCCACGGCGCAGGCAGCGGTTCTGTGTCGGCTTGCCACGCCAGTTGCACCATCCCTGCCTGCGCTGAACTCCAGCACCGCGCGGATGGTCCCAAGAATGTTGAAGCGGCATAGTGCCACATCTGGCTTTTTCGCCCATCAAGGGATTACCCTGTCAAGCAGACAATTCATGCCTGGCAAGCGTCGCCAGCCAAACCCGACTGCGCCATTACAACTGCTGGCCCTGCCCTGGCCCAGCGACACAACGCTATTTTGTTAGCGGCTCCAAATTACAGAGAGGGAGACACAGACATGCTGATGCAGATCGATCAGGCCACCCTGCTGGTGGTGGATATCCAGGACAAGCTGCTACCGGCAGTAGACCAGGCCGACGCCATGCTGGCTGCCAGCCTGTGGCTGGTGGGGGTGGCCCACGATACCGGCCTGCCGGTGGTGTTTTCCGAACAATACCCGCGTGGTCTGGGCCATACCGAGGCCAGCCTGCTGGCCAGCGCACCACAGGCCACGGTGGTGGAGAAGCTGCACTTCTCCTGCGTGGCAGCAGAATGTCTCCCCGACAGCCTGCTGGCACGCAAGCAGGTGATTGTCTGCGGCATGGAAACCCATGTCTGTGTATTGCAGACCGTGCTGCAACTGCTGGCCTTGGGCAAGCAGGTGTTCGTGGTGGCCGATGCCGTGGCCAGCCGCCGCAACAGCGACAAGAAATTGGGGCTGCAGCGCATGCAGGCTGCGGGAGCGGTATTGGTCAGCCGGGAAATGGTGCTATTCGAAATGCTGGGAGTGGCCGGCAGCGAGCTGTTCAAGGCCATGAGCAGAAAATATCTGATGGGTGTGCAGCCGGCCTGATGGCCGCAGCCTGAGGTTGGTCGTCTGGCCGAAGGGTGGTCCCTTCGGCCAGACCGGCCGGTGGCGGCTATGCCGCTCTGTTTTCTCCTTTGCAGACTGGCGCAGGACGGTGATGTTCAGCCGAAGCCACCATCACCCGTCGCCAGCTACTGCCATTCCTATAGCAAACAGCGTGCCACACATACTAAGCAGCTGATATCAAATAAATTATTTGATATCAGCTGCGTACAGACTCCGCCAGCGATGAGCGACAGCCTGGCGCATGCACCAATACAGTGCCTTGCTGCACCAGCAGCAGCCCACCCATGGGCAATGCACGGCAACAGGCCGTGGCATCACTCCTGTGCTAGCATCTGCGGCTATCTTCCACCTTTTGCCAGCACTACGCAGGAACACCAAGCCATGACCACACCCACCTTCAAGGACATTCTGGACACCCTCCCCGCCACCACCGGCATTGCCGCCATCGTGCTATTGGACGCGGCGGGCGAGCCGGTCACCCGCCTGGAAAACCAGCCTGGCACCGCCGGCTCGGTACGGGTCTATCACGCACTGATCAAGCAGCATGGTCATCTCGACCGCGCAGCGGCACAGCAAGGCCTGGCGCTTTATGCCGAACATACCGCCGATGCCCGCCTGCATCCGGGCAAACACCCCAATATCGACCGTCTGCTGGCCATTGCCGAAGCAGATGCACCGGGCTTGCGTGCCCGCATCGTGTTGCAGGACGACTAAGCCCCCCGGGCGACAGCCGGCCCGGCACTTGGCCGGCTATCGCCATCAGACTTACCAGCTTTCCGGCAACACGCCAAACAGCGACACCACCGCATACACGCCGCTAAGGAAAAAGGTGGCCATGATCAGCCACTGCACACTGCGGTGGGCATACCAGCCGCAGACAAACTCGCTGCCGGCATCACCGCGGCGACGTGCCGCATTCAGCAACAAGACCGGAATGATGCCCATCAGCACCCCACCGAAAGTACCGGCGAAATACAGCGCATTGACGAAGCTGGCAATGCCCGAGTAGGCCAGCAGAAAAGGCGGCAGCGCCACCACCACCAGCACCAGCAACCGTTTTGACTTCTGGGTTTCGCTACCCAGGCGGAAGTGGTCGAAGATATTGGTGAACAGGCAGCCCCCCAGCCCCCAGTAGGAAGTCAGCATGGCCAGCAAGGCAAAGATATTGGCGGTGTAATAAGCCCACTGCCCCAGCGCCCGGCCCCAGCTCAGCGTGGCCACCTGGGTGAGATTGTCGGTGCCCACCAGCGCGATCACCGACGCGGGAATCAGCGCGACGAAGACAAAGGTCAGCGCCATGCCACACATGATCAACCGTGGCAGCTTGCGCGGGGCAGACAGATTGCCACGCACCAGTTCGGGCACCAGGAACTGCGCACCAAATACGAATACCGCCAGATTGAACACCGGCACCACATACTGCCAGCGACTGAGCCACAGATTGCTCAGGCGCGCATCCTGACTGACGATGGAAGCCATGATCAGCGCCAGGATGATGACAATCATGCTCATGCTGATGACCTTGTTGCCCGCCCCCAGCACCTTCAGGCCCAGATACAGCACCGCCACCGACGGCACGATGAACAGGATGCTGCCCAGCTCCTTGCTCATGCCATACCCGCCCAGCAAATCCAGCAAGATGCTGCCACTACCTGCCATATAGGCGGTCAGCGCGCCAAAACTATTCGCCGCCACCGCCAGAAACAGCAGCCAGCCCCCCAGGCCGCCCAGATAGCGGCTCGCCAGGCCACTAAGCTGGCGGTTGCCACGGGTACGCAGCGCCACCTCGGTCAGGTAGAGCATGGTGATGGTGCACAGCACACAGGTAATGGCCAGACACAGCAAGAGCGGGACATAGCCGGTCTTGCGCGCGGCAAAGGCCATGCCCAGCACGCCGGCTCCGATATTGGTACCAAAAATGATGCCTATGGTTTCCAGCCCGCTAATGGGCTGGACCAGCAGGCCGGAGTCTTCATGAGGCGGCGCCGCTGGCGCAAGTTCGCTTGAATGCATGGGAGTACCCCGGTAATTGATCAACAAGGCAGCAATGAGCAGTCAGCACACAGACTGGAATGGCAACAGGGCTCACTGCGGATGCGAGTACAGCTTGAAAGCGATGCGCCAGCGCCCCTGGCGCTTGAACAGCGAGACGTAATCGGTAAATACCCGACCGGCCAGCGGCGTTTGCAATTCGGCCATGGCGGCGTTGCCACAGAGGCGGATTTCACCAATCTGCAGCCCGTAGGGCGCACCCTGCGCATGTGGCGAGGGCCGGCTTTGCAGCAGGCTGCGGTATTGCGCCTGATCCAGCCGTGACTCGGCCCCTGCCACATCGCCCAGCAGCAGGGCATCGGGACGGAAAGCCTCTTCCAGTTTCTCCGGGCGGCCGTAATACAGGGCCTCGTAATAGGCGGTCAGCGCCTGACGGATCTGTCCCAGATCGGATGAGCAGGACATACGGTTCTCCAGATGAGGTCTAGCGGGAATGGGAGGTGGCCGCCTTGGTGGGCGACAGGCCGGAAGGGGCCAGCTTGCACAGCTGCTGCATCAGCCAGGACGGCTGGCGGTTTTCATCGGCAGCCAGATCGACCTGCCCGACCGCATGACGGACCAGCCGGCCACCCAGATAGCGGAAGGGTTCAGGCGGGAAATCACGTTGCAGGCCATGCACCAGGCCACAGCGCGACCATTCGTTGTCCAGCTGCAAGGCCAGCGCGGCCAGAATCTTTCCCCCCAGCATGGAGGGGCCGACGCCGTTGCCGGAGTAGCCGATGGCATAGAACACATTGGCCTGAGCGGGCAAGGCACCAAAATGTGGCAGGCCATTACGGGTACGATCAATGGGCCCGGTCCAGTTGCCGACGATGTCCGCGGACTGCACCCCTGGATAAGCGCGGCGCAAATGGCCAGCCACGGTGGCGGCAATGGCGGATGCGCCATCCAGCTTGCCGGCCAGCTTCGCGCCGTACACCAGTTGCTCGCTGCCGCCCCCCTTGCCGAACACGATGCGGCCATCCGGCGTGGTGCGGTAGTAGTGCACCAGCATGCGGCTATCGGAAATGGTCATGCCGTTGCTCCAGCCGCTGGACTGCAGCAGCTCGGGCAGCGGGCGGGTAATGACGACATCGCTGGACACCACGACAAAGGCCTTGCGAATGTCGGCAAACTGCGCGGCCCAGGCATTCATGGCCAGAATCACCCTGTCGGCACGCACGCTGCCATGAGTGCATTGCACCCGTGCCGGAGTACCACTTTCCAGCCTTTCCATCGGCGAAGACTCGTACACCTTGACCCCGAGTTGGCGTGCATGGCGCAACAGACCACGCGCCAGCATGGCCGGCTGGATGGACGCCGATACCGGCTCAAACACCCCGTCCAGATGCAGGCTGGAACCACTCAGCTGCGCGGCCTGCCCAGCGGCCAGCTGCTGGTAGGGATGCTGACCCAGCTGTTCCAGCTGGCTGACGGTACTGTCCCAGGTGCCGAGCTGGGCGGTGGTGGTGGCCGCCCACAGCCAGCCGTCCAGCCGCAACTGGGCATCGATGTCGTGTTGCTGGCAGAAGGCCTGCAAATCGACGATGGCTTGCGATGACTGCTGGCACAGGCGCAGCGCTTCGGCCTCGCCACACATCTTGGCCAGCGACTGGTACTTGGCCCACAGGCTGAGCACAAAGCCGCCATTGCGGCCGCTGGCCCCGCTGCCGCACAGTCTGGCCTCGACCATGACCACCTCGGCGTCCGGCTTGGCCTGCTTGATTTCGATGGCAGTCCACAAGCCGGTAAAACCACCGCCCACAATGCAGACATCGGCGCGGATATCCTGCCGCAGCACTTCCGGGGAAGCAGGCCCCTCCGCCGCCAGTGCCTCGGAAAGCCAGCTACTGAAAGCACTACAGCGGGATGCAGCAGAGGACATGCGGTAATACTCCTTGTGTCAGGACAGGCCACTGCAGTTGAAATGAGGCCGCCCATGACAGGGCCTGCCTTCAGTGCAGGGCAAAGCTGTTGGAAAGATCAGCAGGGAGCTTATTTGAATTAGCCGGACAGATTGATGGGAAAGGACTGAAACAGCAGCATGAAAGGAGTTGAGCCTTGCCGGTAAAGTCTGCGGCAGGAGAATGCAGGGAAATGCGGCGCAGTACCGGGAGAGCAAGACATGAAAAAAGCCCGCCGAAGCGGGCTTTTTCCTGAAGCTGGATTCCGGATCAGGGAATCAGGCTTGACCGACCACAACAACCTTGATCGGGGATACTACGTCGTGGTGCAGAGCGATTTCGATGTCGTACTCACCGATGGCCTTGAACGGGCCGTTCGGCAGGCGAACTTCGAAACGCTTGATTTCCACGCCGAATGCGGTCACGGCTTCAGCCACGTCCACATTGGTCACAGAACCGAACAGACGGCCATCAACACCGGCTTTTTGCGCGATGGTGATAACAGCGTCAACCAGCTTTTCAGCACGGACCTTGGCATCGGCCAGGATCTCGGCTTGCTTGGCTTCCAGTTCGGCGCGACGAGCTTCGAACTCTTTCAGGTTGTTTTCGGTGGCGCGCTTGGCTTTGCCTTGCGGGATCAGGAAGTTACGGGCGTAACCGTTCTTGACCTTTACCACGTCACCCAGTTGACCCAGGTTGGCAACTTTTTCGAGCAGAATGATTTGCATCTTAAGTCCTTTCCCGGCTTAGTGTTGGTCGGTGTAAGGCAGGAATGCCAGGAAGCGAGCACGCTTGATAGCAGTGGTCAGCTGACGCTGGTAGCGAGCCTTGGTACCGGTAATGCGAGCCGGGATGATTTTGCCGTTTTCGGCGATGAAGTCTTTCAGCAGATCAACGGATTTGTAGTCGATATCCTTGATGCCTTCTGCCGTGAAGCGGCAGAACTTCTTGCGCTTGAAGAGTTGACGAGCCATTTTGACTAACCTTTTACAAATTCAACATATTCGATATTGAGTACCAACCGCGGATTCTTCAGACTGCGCTGGGACAGGAATCCGGTGAATGTCACCGCGTTTCCTGCCAGTTTCCCGGCATGTTTCCGGGCGTCTTCTCCAATCAGCACGGCCTGGATTTCACAGGCCACATCGCGTTCGAACCCGCCGGCAGTCTGTCTAGACTGGTGCCTGATCCACATTTCCACCACCGGAATACCGGCAGGGGTGTAACGCAGGGCTTCTTCGCGTTCGACCGTCGCGGTCAATACCAGACGGTTCTGCAAGTCCTTGTCTCCTGCCAATTAGGCAGCAGCTTCGGCCTCGGCTGCCGGCTGCTGGGAATCCAGCAGGTTCTTGGCCTTTTCGTCCTTCATCATCGGGGACGCTTCGGTAACGGCGCGATCCAGCTTGATGGTGAGGTGACGCAGAACAGCGTCGTTGAACTTGAAGGCGTGCTCGATCTCGGCCAGGGTTTCGGACTGGCACTCAACGTTCATCAGAACGTAGTGGGCTTTGTGCAGCTTCTGGATCGGGTAAGCCAGTTGACGACGGCCCCAATCTTCCAGACGGTGAATCTTGCCTTCAGCGGCCAGAACCATGCCCTTGTAGCGCTCGATCATGGCCGGAACCTGTTCGCTCTGGTCCGGATGGACGATGAACACGATTTCGTAATGACGCATGTTAACTCCTTATGGCTATTTAGCTTTTTGCCATGCGGTTGCAAAAAGCAAGGTAGTGAAACCGCAGCATTCTACGCACTTAATCCTGCTGCGGCAAACAAAATCGGCCAGTGGCTGCGGCACAATACGGCAAGCGTGGCAAAAGCAGCAAGGCTGCTGGTGGCTTACAGCCGTTTTTCGCGCCGGATATCGCTGACCAGGCCGTTGTGCAGAATCACCAGCGTGGTGTAGGGCAGATCGGCATCGCCCAGCCAGAACAACTGCCGGTCGCCATTGGCGGCGGGGTCGGCACGCACATAATCCGGCTTGCCGGCCGCTTGCAGCAGCTCGGCTTCACTCATGTCGCGGTGCAAATGCATGAACTGCTCGAAAGGCAGCGGGTCGGCTAGCGACCACGACGACAGCAGCAGGCCGGCCAGCACGGACAATACGGTTTTCATCTCGGTGATTTCCTGAAAAGGGCGGGAAACGGAATGCGGCAACGCCGAATGAAAGACTAAAGCAAGTGTTGCGCCTGCGCGCGGCCGCTATTGTTAATACCCGTTAACAGACCTCGCCCTGCCTTGCGCCGCCTTACCGTACGACGAGTACTGTCAGCGGCAGCGCTCCTTGGCCCAGGTCCTCTGCGAGGTTTTGTCAGCGGCGCGGTAATGGTTAGCGGACTTTCTTCACCACCTCGATCAGCTCGGTCACCATGCCGGTGGCGTCGCCCTCCTGCAAGGCCTTGCTGACACAGCCTTTCATGTGGTTTTCCAGCAACTGCATGGATACCGCATCCAGCGCCGACTTCACCGCCGCCACCTGGGTCAGCACATCGACGCAGTAGCGATCGGCTTCCACCATGCCGCTGATGCCGCGCACCTGGCCCTCGATGCGCGCCAGCCGCTTGAGCAGCGCCGATTTGTTCGGCTGTACCACGCTCTTGCCGGCAACATCGGGCGGCGTGTGACAGCAGGCATCGGTTTTGGGGGCAAGACTCATGCGAACTCCGGCAGCGGTTGGACAACAGGAGTGTCAGTGTAGCATCGCCCGCTGCCCTGCGCCGCGTGGCGGCTTTAGCTGCGGACGTCCAGCGTGGCCATCATGCCGGCGTCTTCATGCTCCAGAATGTGGCAGTGGAACATGCGCAAGCCTGGCCGCTGCTGGACAAAGCGCAGCCGCACCGTTTCGCCTGCCGGAATGTTGACGACATCGCGCCAGGCCAGGAAGGCTTCGTCCTGCCACACCCCGTCATCGGTACGGGCCAGCACCTGGAACTGGGTGCCGTGAATATGGAAGGGATGATCCATATGCGCCTGGCTGACGATATCCCACTCTTCGACCTGGCCCACCTTGCCGCTGAAATCCACCCGATTCATGTCGAACTTCTTGCCATTGATCAGGAACATGGCGCTTGGGTCGGCCATGTTTTCGCTGAAGTTGACCACCCGCTTGACGGCAGGCGCGCCCAGCGCCGCAATCGGGCGCAGCGTTGCTGGCAGCTCGGCCGTTGCCTTGCTACCGCTGCGCTTGATTGTGGCCAGGGTGAGGATGTCGCCCTGCTCCTTGCCCATGGCCTTGCCACGCTGGTAGGGCAAGGCCTGCAAGGCAGATGCTTTACCAGCGGCAAAGCGCCCGGTGATGACGATTTCGGCCCGCTCACCCGGTGACAGCAGCAGGGTGTCGATGCGCCGTGGCACCGCGATCAGCCCGCCATCCGTCCCCACCAGATCGACCTCGTGCGCCGGCAAGGCCAGCTTGAGGATGCGCGCGCTGCTGGCGTTCCAGATACGCCAGCGCTGCCGTTCGCCCTCGGCCAAGGCAATCACCGGCTGCCAGCCGCCATTGACCAGCACGAACTGGCCTTCACGCCCATCGTGTTGGTCAGCCGCGCTATTGGCGGCAATCTGCCCCTGCGCGTCCAGCTTGAGGTCGGACAGCACCAGCCATTGCTCGGGCAAATGCGCCAGCGGATCGTGGCGGCTTTTCACCACGAACACCCCGGCCAGGCCCATATAGGCTTGCTGAGCGGTATGACCATGCGGGTGCGGGTGATACCAGTAGCTGGCCGCGCTGCCCGCAGCTAGCTCGAAATGATAAGTACGCTGCTGGCCGGGCAGGACCGGATCATGCGGATTGCCATCCTGCTCTGCCGGCACCGGCATGCCATGCCAGTGGATGGTGCTGGGCTGGCTTAACTGGTTGGTAAACTGCAGGCGGACTTCATCGCCCTCCCAGGCAACGATGGCCGGGCCGGGAATCTGGCCGTTATAGGCCCAGAAGGTGGTAGCCGGCTTGCCCGGCAGCAGGGGAAGCTGGACCGGTGCGGCGGCCAGCTGGCCCACCAGATGACCGGCCCCGCCGTGATTTTGCAGCCGGGACAGCGATGACAATGGCAGGCCACGCGCCAGGCCCAGGCTGTCGGCAGCAGGCAGTGCCGCATCGCTGGCAGTGCCATGCCCCATGGCGGCGTGATCCATGCCCGGCATGCTGCCCATGCCATCAGCCCAGGCCTGGCGTAGCAGCACAGGGGTCAGGGCCAGCGCGCTGCTCAATTGCAGAAAATGTCTTCTGTCCATGTATTGGCTCCGTCAGCAGGGGGCGGTGAACACGCTGCGGCCTGACAAGACAGCCGCCTTTTCACATACCCCCCAAGGGTATAAAAACCGTAGAGCAGAGTATAGCGAGCAAGGTTCCGCAATGAATCAGCAAGCTGGCAAAAAGCTGTCCTGCATCAAAAAACCCCATGCCGGGGCATGGGGTTGTTGGTGTGGCGCGGCGACGCTGCTTCAGCTGGCCTTTTCAGCGGCCAGCACTCGCTGACGGCGGCTTTCAGCCAGCACCATGCCGGAGGACACCGACACATTGAGGCTTTCCACCGTGCCAAACATGGGGATGGACACCAGCACATCGCAGTGTTCGCGCGTCAGGCGGCGCATGCCCTCGCCTTCCGAGCCCATTACCCAGGCCAGCGGGCCGGCGGCGTCGACATGGAACAGATCGGTATCGGCTTCCATGGTGGTACCGGCGATCCATACCCCGGCGTCTTTCAGGTCACGCAGGGTGCGCGCCAGATTGGTAACGGTGATATAGGGAATCACCTCCGCTGCGCCGCAGGCTACCTTGGATACGGTGGCATTCAGCCCGGCCGAGCGGTCTTTGGGGGCGATGACGGCATGCGCGCCCATGGCATCGGCCACGCGCAGGCAGGCACCCAGATTATGCGGATCGGTGACACCGTCCAGAATCAGCAGCAGCGGCGGCTCGGCCAGGTTTTCCAGCACGTCGTCCAGGTCTACGTGATTACGGCTGGCATCGATCATCGCCACCACGCCCTGATGGCGGGCATTGCCGCTCATGCTGTCCAGCCTTGCCTTGTCGACGATGTGCAGCTTGATGTTTTCTTCGCCAGCTTTTTCCAGCACCGCTTTGGCCCGTTCGTCGTGGCGGCCGCCGGCCAGCCAGATTTCGAGCAGGCTCTTCGGGTTCTGCCACAAGCGGGCGTTAATGGCATGAAAGCCGTGAATGAGTCGCTTGTTGCTCATGCGCTTGAAGCCTTGTAAACGGGGAATGGCCGCTATTGTAGCCGCAAAGCCGGCCAGGCGGCGGCCAAACTGCGCGCGTCCCCGCTACAGATCGCCCTGCCAGTCGGCCATGGTCGCCAGCCGCGCCGACTGGCTGAGCTGTGCCGCCAGCGCCGGAAATTCGGTCGCTGGCACCGGCTTGCCAAAGTGATAGCCCTGCAACAGCGTGCAGCCTTTGAGTTCGAGAAAGTCCGCCTGGGCGGCGTTTTCCACCCCTTCGGCCACCACGCTGAACTTGAGCTTCCTGGACATGGCCAGAATGGCTTCGGCAATGGCCACGCTGTCTTCATCGCCGGGCAGGCCGTCGACAAAGGAACGGTCGATTTTCAGTGTATCCAGCGGGAAGCGCTTCAGATGCGACAGCGAGGAATAGCCCGTGCCGAAGTCATCGATGGACAGCCAGACGCCCAGTGCCTTGAGTTCGCCCAGCTGGTGCACGGTTTCCACCGGGTTCTGCATGATCATGCTCTCGGTAATTTCCAGTTCCAGCCGGCTGGCTTCCAGTCCGGCGGTCTGCAAGGCGCGAGCCACATTGTCTACCAGCGTGCTCTGCTCGAACTGGCGCGCCGACAGATTGACCGCCACTCGCGGCACATACAGGCCGGCCTGATCCCAGGCTTTCAGTTGACGGCAGGCTTCCTGCAATACCCAGTCGCCAATCGGCTTGATCAGCCCGGTTTCCTCGGCCAGCGGAATAAAGCGCAAGGGCGGGATCAAGCCCAGTTGCGGGTGACGCCAGCGTATCAGCACTTCCACCCCGGACATGTCGCGGCTGGCGGCATTGAGCTGTGGCTGGTAGTGCAATTCGAATTCGCCCCGCTCCAGCGCCTGGCGCATGCCGTTTTCCAGCAGCAGCCGCTCGAAAGTCTGGGTATTCATCTCGGCATCAAAAAACTGATAAGTGTTCTTGCCGGCATCCTTGGCGCGGTACATGGCGACATCGGCATTTTTCAGCAGGCTGCGCGCATCGGTGCCGTCATTGGGAAACACGCTGATACCGATGCTGCCGGTGACACACACCTCATGCTCTTCCAGCCGCAGGCCACGGCCAAGCACCGCGAGGATTTCCTCAGCCAGACCAGCCAATTCCGACTGATCGGCAAAACGGGTCAGCAGCAGGGTGAATTCGTCGCCGCCCTGGCGGGCCAGGAGGCCGCGCTCGCCCACCGAGTTAGACAGACGGATGGCAATTTCACGCAGCAGTTCATCACCGGACTGGTGACCGAATGAGTCGTTGATCAGCTTGAAACGGTCCAGATCGATAAACATCACCGCCAGCGGGCCGGGTTCGCCACTCATCTCGACAATGGCCTGTTCCAGCCGGCTGATCAGGCTGCTGCGGTTGGGCAGGCGGGTGAGCGGATCGTGATTGGCCAAAAACTGCAGGCGCTCTTCGGCCTGCTTGCGCACGGTAATGTCGGAAAACACCGCGACGTAATTGCTGTGAAAACCAGCATCATCGCGTACCAGCGAGATGGACAGCTCGGCCGGATACCAGTCGCCATTCTTGCGCCGGTCGCGCATTTCACCCTGCCATTGGCCGTGCAGGGCCAGCGCCTGCTGCATGTGCTGGCTGGCCACATCGTCGCTATCGGCAAAAATACGCGACAACTTGCCCAGCGCCTCGCCTTCCTCGTAGCCGGTAATGCGGGTAAAGGCATGGTTGACCGCGATGATGCGCGCATCGGCGTCCAGGATGAGGATGCCCTCGGCCGAATTCTCGAATACCTTGGCCGCCAGCTTGAGGTTGGTATCTGCCGCAATACGGTCCGAAATATCCACCACCACGCCAATCAGCGCCGGCTTGCCCTCGTACTCCACCAGCCGGCTGTGTACTTCCAGGTTAACCAGATGGCCATCGCGGCTGATGGCGCGGGTGGTGTAGTGCATGATCGGGATATTGTCGCGCAGCCGGCGCTTGATCTGCAGCCGGATGCGAGCGGCTTCGCTGGCGGGCAGCAGCCGCTCCAGCGCCATGTTCTGTATCTCCTGCGGCGGGTAGCCGACGATATCAGCCAGCTTGGGATTCACATACACCAGCTTCTCGTCCTGCATGATGTAAATGCCCACCAGGGTCTGCTCCACCAGCGCCCAGTATTTGTCTTCGGCCTCTTTCTTGGCCTGCTGCTCTTCGCGGCTGCGGGTGATGTCGGTGTCCACGCTGCCTACCCCGGCCGGCCGGCCCTGGCTGTCGAACAGCGGAAATTTGCTGACTAGCATGGTGAAGCTGCTGCCGCCCACGCTGAAGCTTTCCTCGAACTGGCGCGCCTCCAGGCAATTGAGCACCACCGCATCCTGTTGCTTGATACGGCTGGCGTCATCGGCAGTGAAATAGTCTTCCAGCGAGCGGCCTACCATGGCGTGCTCGCTGACGCCCAGCATGCGGCTGTACGCACGATTGGCCAGCAGGAAGCGGCCATCCAGCCCCTTGAGCGACATCATGTTGGGGCTGTTGTTGACCAGCGACTCCACCCGCGAACGGAATTCGTTCAGCTCGTCTTCCTTGCGCCGCTGCACATCACTGAGCGTGGCCACCAGCAAGGCCGCCACAATGAAGGTGAGGCAGAGCACGGTGTCGTTCATCAGCTCGGCCACGCCGGCATGCAGATACAGGCCGGGCAGAAAACACGGCAGCGACAGCAGCAGGCAGAGCAGCGAGCCAGACAGGCAAGCCCCCAGCAAGCGGCCACGGAAAGCGGCCCAGATCAGCAGCGGGAAGAATAATACCGGGCGGGGAAAAGGCAGGCTTTGCGCATTGCTGACCATGGAGGCCCACACCACCAGCATCACCAGCAGAATCACCAGCAATTCCAGCAGGCGACGCCGGTCGGGCCAGCCGGGCATGCGCAGCAGTGGCAGCCAGCAGGTCATGGCCAGCATGGCGCAACCGGCAGCCAGCGCCGTCCATTGCAATACCTGCGGCAAATTGCCGTACCACAGCGAAAAGATGCCCAGCAAGGCCACTGGCGGGGCGAGCAGATAGGCGGAAACTTCCAGCAGTCGCCACAGCAACTGGGCAATGGCCGAGCCATCCTCCGCGCCGGTGTCCCCCTGCAGCAAGCGTGCACCTGGCAGCATCAGCAGCAGCGACGCAGACAGCGCCAGCGCCCATGGCCATGCCAGCCACTGCATGCTGATCAGCCATGCCGCCACCGGCCAGCGCCAGGCCACACCGGCACCACGCCATAGCAGCCAGCCGGCGAACAGGCCGTGTGGCAGGAAACCATATAAAGGAATTTCACCCAGCACCTGTCTGGGCCATAACAACAAGCTGGCGGCAAACAGCGCAAAGGCCGCCCAGCTTGCAAACATCCCCTTTGTATTCACTCTCCCAGTCCTTTGCAGCCATGCATTGACCCTGCCCGCTCATGCTCGGGGGCAGTGATTATTTGAAGTGTGGTTCAGATGCCTGGCGGATTGCGGGCCTTGTGGCCTCTTGTAAATGGATGGCAAACACACCTTTGGTATGAAATGCCCGCTGGTATAATACCCGCAGATCCACGAATGTGAAGAAGAATGTTGGACACTCTGCCCCGCATTGCCCCGGCCGGTCAAAAGACCCGCTGCCCCGCCCTGCCGGATGGTCTGGACGCGGCCGTACTGGCTGGTCTGGCCCAGGCTGGCCACACCCTGCTCATCCTCACTGCCGATGCCCAGGCCGCCCAGCGGCTGAAGGCCGAGCTGCCGTGGTTTGCGCCCGACATCAAGGCCGCCTTGCTGCCGGACTGGGAAACCCTGCCCTACGACCATTTTTCGCCACACGGCGAACTGGTGAGCGAGCGGCTGGCCACGCTGTGGCAAATCCATCGCGGCGAATGCCAGGTGGTGATTGCCCCGGTCAGCACCGCCATGACGCGGCTGGCCCCGGTCAGCTATCTGCTGGGTCGCACCTTCTTGTTGCAAAGCAAACAGCAACTGGATGTGGAGCAATTGCGCGCCGACATGGTGATGGCAGGCTACAACCACGTCACCCAGGTGATGGCCCCGGGTGAGTTTTCCATTCGTGGCGGGCTGGTGGACCTGTTCCCCATGGGCAGCACCCTGCCCTACCGCATCGACCTGTTCGACAAGGAAATCGACAGCCTGCGCACCTTCGATCCGGACAGCCAGCGCACGCTGTACCCGGTGCCGGGAATCCGCATGCTGCCGGCACGGGAATACCCGGCCGACGAAAGCGGCGTCACCGCCTTCCGCCAGCACTACCGCGAGCGGGTCGAGGGCGATCCGTCCAAAAGCCGCATTTATAAAGAGGTATCGGCCAATCTGTTCCCGGCCGGCATCGAGTACTACCTGCCGCTGTTCTTCGACGAAACCGCCACCCTGTTCGACTACGTGGGTGAATCCGCGCTGGTGGTGTTGCACCGCGACGTGGCCGGGGCTGCCGACACCTTCTGGAAAGATGTGCAGAACCGCTACCACATGGCGCAGGGCGATCCGGAACGTCCGGTACTGCCGCCGGCCGATGTGTTTTTGCGCCAGGACGAGTTCCTCGGCCGCATCAAGCCCTATTCGCGCATTGAAATTCCCGCCAGTGGCGAGCCGGATGACCTCAGCCTGGCCCTGCCCGACCTGGCGGTGGAACGCCGCGCCGACAACCCGCTGCACAAGCTGGCGCACTATCTGCAAAGCAGCGGCCAGCGCGTGCTGCTGACAGCAGAAAGCCTGGGCCGGCGCGAAACCATGGTGCAGTTCCTGCAGGAACACGGCATCAAGCCGCAACTGATCGACCACTGGCAGGAATTTGCCAGCGGCAGCATGCCGCTGGCGCTGGTGGTGGCCCCGCTATATTCCGGCTTTGCCCAGCAGCAACCGCCGTTGTCCATCATTACCGAGAGCGAGCTGTACCAGCACATCGCACGCAGCCATACCCGCCGCCGCCATGTGAAGATGAGTTCGGACTCCATGCTGCGCGACCTGGCCGAGGTGAAATCCGGCGACCCGGTGGTGCACGAGCAGCACGGTATTGGCCGCTATATCGGCCTGGTATCGATGGACCTGGGCGAAGGCGAAACCGAGCTGATGCAGCTGGAATACGCCGACAATGCCACCCTGTATGTGCCGGTAAGCCAGCTGCACCTGATTTCGCGCTATGCCGGCGGCCCGTCCGAGCAGGCCCCACTGCACAAGCTGGGCAACCCGGCCTGGGAAAAGGCCAAGAAGCGCGCCGCGGAAAAAGCCCGCGACACCGCCGCCGAACTGCTCAATCTCTATGCCCAGCGTGCCGCACGCGAAGGACACAGCTTTACCCTGTCCCACCATGATTACGACGCCTTTGCCGCCGGCTTCGGTTTCGAGGAAACCATCGACCAGGCCAATGCCATCGAAGCCGTCATCCACGATATGTGCAGCGGCAAGCCGATGGACCGCCTGGTGTGCGGCGATGTGGGCTTTGGCAAGACCGAAGTCGCACTGCGCGCGGCTTTTGTGGCGGTGATGGGTGGCAAGCAGGTGGCGCTGCTGGTGCCCACCACCCTGCTGGCCGAGCAGCATTTCCAGAATTTCTCCGACCGCTTCAACGACTGGCCGATCAAGATTGCCGAGCTGTCGCGCTTTCGCAGCGCCAAGGAAAGCAAGGCGGCGCTGGCCGGGCTGGCCGAGGGCACGGTGGACATCGTCATCGGCACCCACAAGCTGGTGCAGCCGGACGTACAGTTCAAGAACCTGGGGCTGGTGATCATCGACGAAGAACACCGCTTTGGCGTGCGCCAGAAGGAACAGCTCAAGCGCCTGCGCGCCAATGTCGACGTGCTCACCCTCACCGCCACGCCGATTCCACGCACGCTGTCGATGGCGCTGGAAGGGCTGCGTGACTTCTCGGTCATCGCCACCGCGCCCAACCGCCGGCTGGCAGTGAAAACCTTCATCAGCCCGGCCAGCAATGGGGTGATCCGCGAAGCGGTGCTGCGCGAACTCAAGCGCGGCGGCCAGGTATTCTTCCTGCACAATGAAGTCGACACCATCGAGAACATGCGGGAAAAACTGGCCGAACTGGTGCCGGAAGCGCGCATCGGCGTGGCCCATGGCCAGTTGCGCGAACGCGAGCTGGAACAGGTGATGCGCGACTTCCTGCAGCAGCGCTTCAATGTACTGCTGTGCTCCACCATCATCGAAACCGGCATCGATATTCCCAATGCCAACACCATCCTGATCAACCGCGCCGACAAGTTCGGCCTGGCCCAGCTGCACCAGCTGCGTGGCCGGGTGGGCCGCAGCCATCACCAGGCTTATGCCTATCTGCTGACGCCGGATGGCATGACCAAGGATGCCGGCAAGCGGCTGGAAGCCATCCAGCTATCCGGCGAGCTGGGCGCCGGTTTCTATCTGGCCATGCACGATATGGAAATCCGTGGTGCCGGCGAAGTGCTGGGCGAGGGCCAGTCGGGCGAGATGCAGGAAGTGGGCTTCTCCTTGTTTACCGAGATGCTGAAACAGGCGGTGCGCGACCTGAAAAAAGGCCGCGAACCCGACCTGGACGCGCCGCTGGGCGTCACCACCGAAATCAATATGCACAGCCCGGCGCTGCTGCCGGATGCCTATTGCCCGGACGTGCATGAACGGCTGGTGCTGTACAAGCGCCTGGCCACCTGCGACAGCGAACAGGAGATCGACGCCATCCACGAGGAGCTGATCGACCGCTTCGGCCTGCCGCCGCAAACGGTGAAAACGCTGATCGAAAGCCACCGCCTGCGCCTGCTGGCCAAGCCGCTGGGCGTGGCCAAGCTGGACGCCAGCGAAGTGGCCATCCAGCTACAGTTCATCAAGAATCCGCCGATCGACCCGATGAAGATCATCCAGCTGATCCAGAGCAAGAAGAACTACAAGCTGGCCGGCCAGGACAAGCTGCGGGTGGAAACCCACATCGAAGAAGTCGGCCTGCGCCTGGTACGGGTGAAAGAGCTGCTGAAAGAATTGAGCTGAGTCTGCACTCCTGACTTAGCCACAACGCCTGCCGCCCTGTGCCGCAGGCGTTTTTTCTGGCAGCCGGTTTGTCATTTGCCATTTGCCCAAGCGCAAAACGCAGCAGAAACACGCTGGCCGCCACCGCGCTGGCGGGACTACACTGCAAGGGCAAGACCGCAGAATTCCCCTCCAGAAAGCAAAAAGGAAACGCGATGTCCCAGCCCCGCTACCCAGCACCGCTACATGGTGGCAGTGACGATGACGACGATGATGCAGTCAAACTGCCCGCCTTCCGCCGCTACGAATCACAAGGTGTGATCCGGCAGATTTCCTACTATCTGTCCGGCGAAATCGTCGACCCCATCCAGTACACCGACCTGCTGTACACCCTGCGCACCGCCAGTGCCACCGACCTGATCTTCCTGCACCTCAACACCCCGGGTGGCAATTTCGATACCGGCTTGCAGATCATCAACAACATCGCCGCCAGCGAGGCGCACGTCATCACCATTCTGGAAGCCCGTGCCTACTCGATGGGCGCGCTGATCTTCCTGGCTGGGGACGAGCTGATCGTGCACGACACCTGCCAGCTGATGTTCCACAACTACTCCTCCGCCTCCATTGGCAAAGGGAACGAGCAGGCAGCGCAGGTGATGGCCAGCCGCAAGTGGTTCGACAAGGTGATGCGCAATGTCTGCCGCCCCTTCCTCAGCGATCAGGAGCTGGAGCGCATCAGCAAGGGCGAGGATATCTGGCTGGATACCGACGACATCCGCCGCCGCCTGCTGCATATCCAGAAGGGCGAACCGGCGGTGAAACCCAAAGCAGCCAGCGCCAAGGTCAAACCGGTGGCCATCAGTGCCGACGACAGTGCGGCCACCAGCAAAGCGGCCGGCAAACCACGCAAGAGCAGCAAGCCGGCCTGAACACACCACGCGGCCCGGCCCAAGCCGGCTTACAGCCGGAACTTGGCCACGCTTTGCTGCAGGGTTTGCGAAGTCGCCGCCATGCGGCTGGCCGCACCGGCCACCGAGCCGATGGCGGCGGCATTCTCTTCCGACATCTGGGCAATGGCCTCCACGCTGCGCGACAGGCTGCTGGCTGCCGTGCGCTGCTCGCCCAGCGCATCGGATATTTCATTCATCGCCACGGTCACCTCGGCCGAGCGGTCGCAGATGGCATGCATGGATTGCCGTGCCAGGCTGGCGGTATCCGCCACCCTGGCCACATCCTGACTGGCTTGCTGCATGCGCTCGGCCGCCATCGCCGTTTCGTGGTCGATGCTGCCGGTAATGCTGGCGATCTCCTGCACCGAGCGTGAAGTGCGCTCTGCCAGCTTGCGCACCTCGTCGGCCACCACGGCAAAACCACGCCCCTGCTCGCCGGCACGCGCCGCTTCGATGGCCGCATTCAGTGCCAGCAGATTGGTCTGATCCGCCACATCCTTGATCACGGTGGCGATATTACCGATGCCCTTTACCTGCTCGGACAGATTGATGATGTCACCGGCAGCCTCGCGGATATCACCAGCAGCGGTCTGGATGTCTTCGGTGGCCGCAGCGACATGGGTACCGCCGGTATCGGAAGCGGCACCGGCATCACTGGCCTTGTCTGCCGCACTACGCGCATTGCCGGAAACATGCTCGATGCTCACCGTCAGCTGCTCCACCGCCGCAGCCGCCGATGAAGTCGATGCCGACTGGGTGTGCACGCTGGAGGAAACCTGGCTGCTGGCGGTGGACACCTGCTGTGCGGTCTGCGCCACCTCCTGCGCCCCCTGCACCACCTGGCGGATGATGCCGGCCAGCTCCTGGCGCATTTGCAATAGCGAGTGCATCAGCTTGCCCAGTTCATCCTGCGGGCCGGCCTTCCTGTCGTCAGGTTGCAGATTCCCGGCGGCCACCTGCTCCGCCAATTGCTGAGCCATGCCGATACGCCGGGCAATATTAGCCGACATGATGATGGCCAGCCCGATGCCCAGCAGCATGGCAACACTGGCCACGATCATGACGATGGTGCCGGTGTCATGAGCCTGTTCCCGTATATTGCCGACCGCCGTATTCATTTTCTGGTCCTGATGATGCGACAGCTCATTTACCGCATCCTGAAAACCTTTCAAGGAAGGACTGAATTCGGTTTTGACAAAATCCAGTGACTTGCTGCTGTTGTTCTCTTTCAACAAGGCAAATAGCGTGTCGTATTTGCTGCGGATGGCGGCACGGGCATTCTGGATATTATCAAACAAACGTTTGCCTTCAGGCGATTTAACCAGCAGCGATAATCTTTCCATATCGTCGCTATTTGCCTTGGCATTGAGCTTGATACTGTCAACCAGCTTATCAAGCTGGCTGGAATTAGTTTCCAGTGCTGCCTGATAACACAGATCTTCAGCAAGAATGGCCCGCTTGACCAGATTATTCGCCAGCTGCGCCTTGGGATAGATGTCGTTTTCAATCTGATTGGCCTGCTCGGCCAGCGCAGACACGCCAAGCCCGGCATTGATACCAATTATCAACATCAAGGCCAAAATCAAGCCAAATCCGGCAAAAAACTTGCTGCGGATACTCATATTGCTGATAAGCATTACTTGTGCTCTCTCTGTATTTGTTAGGTCACCACAAACTAGCTAAATAATTGATGTTATTGTATTTGTCGCGCGCCTCTGCCTACAGCCCCAACGCGATTGCCAATCATTATGTAGGAGTAATACTACAGGCTTGTGTTGATTCGAGCATAAGCCAAATCAAACTTGCATTAAGAACCCGATGACCAGCGATGCAATATCAGCATCATGGGCTGGCCTGTTTACTCTTTCGATATGAAGCAATGGCCAATAAGAAAATCACCAAAAAATAAACGGCATTGGCAATAAAAGTAATGAGGGAAAGCGGCAATGACAAACAGGTAGGCAGGAAGGAATGGCGTCAGACAGAGCGGCAGGAGAAGACAAGGAAGGGAAAAGCAGGCTCGGCAGCACGGCGCGTGGCCAGGCCATGCTGCGTGAGCGGGACCACGTTCAATCAACAATAAACAGCCGCGCCCCCGTTCTGGTAGACGAGCGGTGCGGCTCGGCATCGTCGCTTACCTGATAGCTCAGACCAGGGGTCAGCATGAAGCGGCGGCCATCGGCCAGCTCGGTCAGCAATTCGCCTTCCAGACAGAGCAGGATATGGCCTTTGCGACACCAGTGATCCGCCAGATAACCTGGGCTGTACTCCACCATGCGCACGCGGATGCTGCCGAACTGGCAGGTGCGCCACAGCGCCATGCCGCTTTCGCCGGGATGCTCGGTAGCGGTGATGGCCGACCAGTCGGTCACACCAAAGGGAAAGTCGCTCAGCTGCATGATCTGCTCCAGTGCTTGAAGTGGTCACCATTTATGACAGAATCTTTGACCTGTTAGCAAGCATGCTCGGCATGCGCAGCTTGCCGCTTACTCCGCTTGCCCTGCACCTGTGGCAGCTGGCGGCACGGAACGCCGCATTGCAGGCAAGAACTGCAATAACAAGGCTGCCAGCACGCAGGCCATGCCGGCCAGCTGGGCGCGACGGATTTCCTCCTGCAATAACGCAGCGGCAAACACGAGCGCCGACACCGGCAACACCGCCGTAAACAATGCCGCCTCGCTGGCCGCCACCCGCGCAGCCCCGGCATACCACAGCACAAAGCCCAGCACGGTTGGCACCGCCGCATAATAGGCCAGGCCCAGCAGCGCAGCCGCAGACACCTGCCAGTTGCCCCGCCACTCCAGCGCTGCGGCCGGCAAGGCCAGCAACAAGCCCAGCGCGCACAGATAGCAAGACAAGGCCAGCGGCGGCAATGGCTGATGCAAACGCCGGTTCAGCAGGATGAACAGCGCTTCGCAGGCCACCGCCAGCAGGATCAGCCCATTGCCGGCCAGCTCGCCGGCACTGCCGAATGACAGTGCCGCACCGCTGCGCAAGGACACCATTACCGCCCCCACACTGCACAGCAGCAGGGCCAGCCCTTGCCGCCAGTGCATGCTTTCGCGAAACAGCAGCCACGCCAGCAGACTGGACACGGCCGGTAGCGTGCCCATCATCACACTGGCACTGGCGGCGGTGCTCAAACGCACGCCCGCCAGCAGCAACACGGTATAGCCGACACTGCCGGCCCCCGCCTGCAGGATCAGCATGATCCAGTCATGCCGGCAGAGCCTGGGCCACTCCGCACGCCGCCAGCCCATCAGCAGCAAGAACAAGGGCAAGGCCATGCCGAAACGGATGGCGGTGGCGGTAAAGGGCGGCAGGCTGGCGGACACCAGCTTGCTGACCACCACGGTACTGCCGGCGCCGAGCATGGCCAGCAGCAGATAGAGATAGGCAATCCAGCGGGAGGACATCGGCGGCTCCAGTCACAGCTGATGAAACCGTTAGCTAAACCGATGCCGGCCTGTTCCGGCTTGGATGTTATTGCAGCAGGGGATGAACAGCTTCTTAGCACAGCGCCCGGACATAACGACCGGGAGTAATGCCCAGCCGCTGCAGGAACACCCGGTTCATATGGCTTTGATCGGCAAAGCCAACAGCCGCCGCCACATCAGCCAGCGGCCTGCCCTGCGCCATCAGGCCACGCGCCAGGTTCAGGCGCCGCTGTTGCAGGTAGTCATGCGGGCTGCAACCCAACTGCTGGCTAAAGCTGCGCAGCAGGCGAAAACGGCTGATGCCAGCCAGCTCTGCCAGCGCGGACAGGCTGTGTGGCTGAGTGGGTGCATCATCCAGCAGCGCCCGCACCCGGGCAATGGTGGCGGAGCAGGCCGATGCGGCCTGGCGATAGCCATGCGCGGGCAACAGCCGCGCCAACAGCTGCAGCATGGCCTGTTCTGCCGGCAGCCCGGCCACCGCCTCCCCACGCAACAAGGCAAACACCTGGACAAACTGCTGCCGCAGGCCGGCATCACTCAGCTGCGGCAACAGCAGGGGCTGCGGGCTGCCTTCTTGCTCGGCCAGTTCCTCAGCCAGTTGCTGCCACAGTGCTGGCTGGATATACAGCATGCGCCAGGCGCGGCCGTCCTCCTGCAAGGGCTGGCCATCGTGCACCTCGCCGGGATTGACCATGATGATGTCCCCCGGCCCGGCATCCACCATGCCGCGACCACTGAAAGAACGCTGCGCCCCGCGCACGATCAGCCCGATGCCGTATTCCTCGTGGCAATGGCGGGCAAATGCGCGGCAGCTGTCCGCCTGCATGGTGTGAATGCCATGCAGGGCGCTACGGTGATATGCGATGCGTTCGGCCATCCGCCCTCCTCCTGATGCGGCAAAGCAGTCTGCATGCTACTGCGCCAGCCGGCACGGCGACCAGCATCCGCAGCGGTGTCGGACGCAAAAAAACCCGGAGCGTGCTCCGGGACTCAGCTGATTGGCAATCTCTCTCGCTTTCTGAAAAGAAAGCGAGACTCCCTTACAGGGTAAGGGCGGGAGGATGGGGAATAGATGGCAAGGCTGCGGAAGCAATCAGTAAGTCGAAAGGCCCGGCTTTGCCGGGCCCGGTGCCATCGCAGCAAATCACTTGGTCAGCAGGCTGCAGCCCGGAGCGTGCTCCGGGCCTGTGCTGTGCCAAGGTTTATACCGCCTTGAGCTTGCCCTTGGACTTGGCGCTCACCACTGGTGCAGCATCCGCAGTGGCGGCCTCGCGCAGATGGGCTTCGCACCAGGCGTGGCCATAGTAGCTGTCCAGCAGCAGTTGCTTCAGTTCGCTGATCAGCGGATAGCGCGGGTTGGCGCCGGTGCACTGGTCATCAAAAGCCGCCTCGGCCAGCTTGTCCACCTTGGCCAGGAAATCCGCCTCGCCCACCCCGGCAGCCTGAATCGACATGGGGATGTTCAGGCTCTGCTTCAGCTCGTCCACCCACTGCACCAGTTTTTCCACCCGCTCGTGATCACGGCTGGCTTCCAGCCCCAGGTAACGGGCGATTTCGGCATAGCGGGCCACGCTCTTGGGCCGGTCGTACTGGCTGAAGGCGGTTTGCTTGGTCGGGATGTCGGCCGCGTTGTAGCGGATGACATTGCTGATCAGCAAGGCATTGGCCAGGCCGTGTGCCAGGCCGAACTCCGCTCCCAGCTTGTGCGCCATGGAGTGGCAGACGCCGAGGAAGGCATTGGCAAAGGCGATGCCAGCGATGGTGGCGGCGTTGTGCACCTGTTCGCGCGCCTTGGGGTCGCCAGCGCCCTTGGCATAGGCCGAAGGCAGGTAGTCCTTCAGCAGCTTCAGCGCCTGCAAGGCTTGCGGGTCGGAATACTCGTTGGCCATCACCGAGACATAGGCTTCCAGCGCGTGCGTCACCGCGTCGATGCCGCCAAAGGCGGTGAGCGACTTGGGCATGTCCATCACCAGATTGGCATCGATGATGGCCATATGCGGCGTCAGCTCGTAGTCGGCAATCGGGTATTTCACCCCGGTCACTTCGTCGGTCACCACGGCAAACGGCGTCACTTCCGAGCCGGTGCCGGATGTGGTGGGCACGGCCACCAGCATGGCTTTGCCACCCAGCTTGGGGAATTGGTAAATGCGTTTGCGAATGTCCATGAAGCGCAATGCCAGGTCGGCGAAATGCACTTCCGGGTGTTCGTACATCACCCACATGATCTTGGCGGCATCCATCGGCGAGCCACCACCCAGCGCCATGATCACATCGGGCTGGAAGGCATGGGCCAGATCAGCCCCCTTGCGCACGATGGCCAGCGTGGGGTCGGCCGGCACTTCGAAGAACACTTCCACTTCCAGCCCCATCTTTTTCAGCAGGCGGATGGGCTCGTCGACAAAGCCGTGTTCGAACAGGTATTGCCCGGTCACGATCAGGCAACGCTTTTTGCCGGCCAGGTCTTCCAGTGCCACCGGCAGGCAGCCGCGACGGAAATAAATCGACTTGGGCAGTTTGTGCCACAGCATGTTTTCCGCCCTCTTGGCCACGGTTTTCTTGTTGATCAGATGCTTGGGGCCGACGTTTTCCGAGATCGAGTTGCCGCCCCAGGAACCGCAACCCAGCGTCAGCGACGGGGCCAGGCTGAAGTTGTACAAGTCGCCAATGCCACCATGCGAGGACGGGGTATTGATCAGGATGCGCGCGGTTTTCATCTTGTCGCCAAAGTAGCGGATGCGCTCGCCCTGCAAGTCCTGATCGGTATACAGCGCCGAGGTATGACCAATGCCGCCCAGTGCCACCAGCGCCGCCGCCTTGTCGCAGGCATCGACAAAATCGCGGGCGCGGTACATGGCCAGCGTGGGCGACAGTTTTTCGTGGGCGAAGGCTTCGTCGTTGGTCAGATCGCTCACTTCGCCAATCAGCACCTTGGTATCGGCCGGCACCGTGATGCCGGCCATGGCGGCAATCTTCACCGCGCTCTGGCCGACGATGGCGGCATTCAGATTGCCACGGTTGAGGATGACCCCAGCCACCGCAGCGGTTTCCTGCGCGCTGAGAAGGTAACCGCCATGGCGCGAAAAGCGCTCACGCACGGCCGCGTAAATGCTGTCCACCACGATGACCGACTGCTCGGAAGCGCATACCACGCCGTTGTCGAAGGTCTTGGACATCAGGATGGAGGCCACGGCGCGCTTGATGTCGGCGGTTTCGTCGATCACCGCCGGGGTATTGCCGGCACCCACGCCAATGGCCGGTTTGCCGGAAGAATAAGCAGCCCGCACCATGCCGGGGCCGCCGGTGGCCAGGATCAGGTTGATGTCCGGGTGCTGCATCAGCGCATTGGACAGCTCCACACTGGGCTCGTCGATCCAGCCGATGATGTCCTTGGGTGCGCCGGCGGCCACGGCGGCGTCCAGCACCAGCCGTGCCGCTTCGCAGGTGGAACGACGGGCACGCGGATGCGGCGAGAAGATGATGGCATTACGGGTTTTCAGGGCGATCAGCGCCTTGAAAATAGCGGTGGAAGTGGGGTTGGTGGTGGGCACGATGCCGCACAGGATGCCAATGGGCTCGGCAATGGTGATGGTGCCGAAGCTGTCGTCTTCCGACAGCACACCGCAGGTTTTTTCATCCTTGTACTTGTTGTAGATGTACTCGGAGGCAAAGTGATTCTTGATCACCTTGTCTTCCATCACCCCCATGCCGGTTTCTTCCACCGCCATGCGTGCCAGCGGAATGCGGGCATCGGCCGCGGCCAGCGCGGCACTGCGGAAGATGGCATCGACCTGCTGCTGGGAAAACTCGGCAAAAACCGCCTGGGCCTGTTTGACACGCGCTACCAGCGCATCGAGTTGTTCAAGAGTGGAAACCGACATGATGCTACTCCAATAAGGAAAGAAATCTGTCAGAGCGGATAAATGGCCAGCCGACTATTCCATTTACATGGATAAATAATCGCGGCATCTGTTTATCCGGCTCACCGCGCCATTTTTGTAATTAAGCCACTACAAAAACGTCAATTAATCTGTACGGTAAAATTGTCAGACAGCCTTTGTTTTCAAGGCGTCTTCTTAATTAAAGCCAGATTACTCCCTTTATTGAGCCAGCGTTTTGCGCCAGGCCAAATCTGCGCAGCAATTTCATCGCCCAATTGAATAAACCGAGCGCCCACATGGAAAAGCCATGCCAAGGATTTGTAGCGACCGGCTTACAACCAGCCAGGCAACATGCCACAAAACAAAACCGCCACGGCGCAATGGCGCGGTGGCGGTCGGTCGTGACAGGGGATGGCTGGGCGTCAGTGCATGAAGCTGTACTTGAAATACTGACCTTGCTTCATCAGCTGCCGGATCCTGGCCGGGTCGGTTTCGCCGTTCAGATTGGTGATGATCAGCTTGCCGCTGCCCCGCTTCAGATCATTGCGCCAGTCGAAATAGCCGCCCAGAATCGCCAGCCGGCCGGCTTCCACTTCACCAGAGAAGGTCAGAATGGCACCTTCCACCTGATTATTGATATTGAGCAGCGCACCATTGGTACTGTCTATCCCCTGAGGCAAACCCATATGGTGCACCACGGTCGCCATATCCGGGCTGGATGGCTCCTCTTCCCCAGCGGCGGCCTTGATTGATGCGCAGGCCGCATGGCTGGCAAAAATCAGCACCGGCGTATGCAGCTGGCGGATGCCGTATTCGATGGTGCCCACCATGGGCTGCAACTGGTTGCCGACATCGCGCACCAGATACAGGCCATCCACCGCGCCCTTGGCCGGGATATCGGTCGGCACACTGGAGTCGGCGCAGCTGACCACCGTGGCACGGGCGGCTTGCGGCTCACTGAGCGAGCGGAAATAGCCACGATCCTGTCCGTTGAAATGGCGGCTGCTGGCCGCCATGATGTGCGCCACTTGCTGACGGATCTGCTGCAACTGCGAGGCATAGGGCGAGCTGGTGCTTGGCCGGCGGGGCTTTTGCTGTCTGGCAGGCTTTTTATGCGTCAGCGCCTTGGCATGCGGCTTGCTGCCCGGGGCGTGGACTTCCGGGCTAGGGCCCTGCGGAGCCTTGATTTCAGGAGCGGCTGCCTGTTTTACCTCGGGCGCCATGACCTCCGGCTCCTTGGGTTTGGCACGGGCCGCTGCCATCGAAGCGGCCAGCTTGGTTGGCAGGATAATGGTCTTGTGGCTGGCGAGCGGTGCCGATGCTGCTTCGGCAGCCGCCGGCTTGGCCGCGCTCGCGCTCGGGCTTTGCTTGCCCGGCAATACGATGGGAGCCCCCACCTTGTCTTCCGCCATCGCCTGCTGAGCCAGCATTCCCAGCCCGAGCCAGAGAAAAACCATATTGCTGCCGGCATTTCGCCCTTGTCTGTTCATCACCGCCATCCATTCTGTTGTTGTGCTTGGCTGACGCCCGCCACGCCAGTGACGCCTGCTCATGCCAAGTGGCAATCTGCGCGCGCTGCCTTCACTATCGGCCAGTCTGGCCAAAACTGAAGCCACGACATCGCACCTGCCTACTCCCTTGATGCAAAACCAGCTGGATCGCCGCTGGACCGGCGGCCCGGCACGGGGCACCCTGCCCCTGCCGTATCAATGACTGCCAGCACGCTCCTGCCCCAGCACCACCCCGCCCAGCACCAGCAGGCAGGCCAGCCACTGGCTGCCCACCAGCGTTTCACCCAGCAACAGCCAGGCCAGCAGCACGGTAAACAAGGGAATCAGATTGATGAAGGCCGAGGCGTGCGCCACCGGCATCTTGCTGACCGCCCAGGTATACAGGCCGTAAGCCCCCAGGGTGACGCAGGCCCCCAGGTAGAGCACCAGCAGGCTGGGCAGCAATGGAAAGTGCGTGGGCCACTGCGCCCACGGCGTCAGCAAGGCCGCGCCGAACCAGATGCTGCCCAGCACGGTCTGCATGCCGGTGATGGCCAGGGCCGAATAGCGGCGCGACAGCCGCTTGGCAATCAGCACATAGCAGGTGGCGCACAGCATGGCGCAGAACTCCAGCAGATTGCCCAAGGCCGGGTGCGGCGCATGGGCCGAAGCCTGGCCGTCCAGCGTCAGCCACAGCACACCGACAAACGACACCACCAGCCCCAGCCAGCTGCGTGGCGTCATCTTTTCGCGCAGGAACAACATGGCTCCCACGCCACTGAGCAGCGGCAAGGTAGCGGTAATCACCGAGGCCTGTGAGGCCGAAGTATTCACCAGCGCCTGCGCCTCGAACAGAAAATACAGACAGGGTTCGGCCAGGCCCATGGCCAGCATCCAGCGCCAGTCACCGCGCTGGTAACGCCAGCGCTCGCCACGCTGCCACAGCATGGGCAACAGGCAGCAGCTGGCGATGATCATGCGGGCAAACAGCACCGCCAGCGGGTCGAATACGGCAAACACGATCTTGAGCGCGATAAAGGCGCTGGCCCACAACAACATGGCAGTACTAAGCGCAAAGGCGGGCAACATGGGTCATCCATCGCAAAAGAAAAAGCCGCCGGCGGCCATCGCCAGCGGCGGTCATTCTCCCATATCCCGTCCTAGCGCGTGACTTCAGCAAAGACTTCCAGCACCTTGCCGCTCAAGGGCTGGCTCAGGGCACGCAGATAACTCTGGGCAATCTGTTCGCTGCTGATCGACATGAAACCGGCAAAGGCCTCGGCACCGCGTTCATCCCCCGCCACCGGGCCGGGGCTGACCAGATTCACCCGCGCCTGGCCCCACAGCTCCTGCGCGGCCGAGCGCACAAAAGCAGCCAGGCCGGCATTGACCAGGCTGGCGCAACTACCGCCGCGGATATGTTCACGCTCCAGCAGGCCGGAAGTCAGCACAAACACCGCACCGGCTTTAAGATGACGTGCACCGCTCTGCACCAGCCGCACCTGCCCCATCAGTTTGTCATTCAGCCCGTCCTGCCAGTCTGCCTCACTCAGTTGCGACAGCGGCTTGAACGGCACATGGCCGGCAGTCACCACCACGGCATCCAGATCAGGATGCGCCTGATACATCGCCTCGATGCTGGCCGGGTCGGTCATGTCCACCGCTACATCACCACTGCTGCGCCCGCCCACCAGCACCTGATGCGTTGCCGACAGCAGCGCCACCACGGCGCTACCGATCACACCGCGCCCACCAATAACCAGTACTTTCATTGTCTTGCCTTTCATGACTTGCCCATCGTTCTAAAAAACATGCCAATCAATCATACGCAGGACAAATATCTTGAATAAGCCCAATATAAAATCTTCAATGTTCAACAAAAAGAACAATAATGCCAATGACAGCCCTGGGCGTTTGCTGGCATGGCCTTGGGAAAACTCTTATCACTGTTCAAAAAACAGGGCTATTCCTATGCTATCATCGTGAAAAAATAGCTAAATAAGCCGGCTCACTCACTTACTGTTCTGCCATGAAAACAAGCCTGACTCCCTCGCCCGATGCCTTGCTGGCCTTTGATGCCCTGGCCCGCAAAGGCAGTTTTACCGCCGCAGCCGATGACATCGGCTGCGCCAAAAGCCGCATCAGCCAGCTGGTAAAAGAGCTGGAGCAAGGACTGGGTACGGTGCTGGTGCTGCGCAATACCCGGCGGGTAGCGCTGACCGAAACCGGCCGGCGGCTGGCCGAGCATGCCCGCCAGCTGCGCGAAATGCTGGAGCAGGTGGGGCCGGATATCGAACAGGCCCAGGGCTTGATCGAAGGGCCGCTGCGCATCAGCGCCACCGCCTCGTTTGCCCAGTACCTGCTGGCCCCCATGCTGTCCGAGCTGGCGGCCTGTCATCCGGATCTGGAACTGGAGCTGCGCGCGGAAAACCGCCTGCAAGACCCGATCAACGATGGTGTGGACTTTTGCATCCGCTCGCGTAATGTGCACGACGACCGGCTGGTGGCCAAGCCACTGGGCTTTGTCTGGGAAGCGCCCTATGCCTCACCCGACTACCTGGCCAAGGCTCCACCGCTCAACAGCCCGGACGACCTGTGCCGCCACCGCATCCTGCTCAACAGCCACCATGTCTACGGGCGGGAATGGCGGCTGGAAAAAGACGGCGAGCTCAAATCCATCACCACTCGCCCCATGCTGGTATGCGACCAGTACGCCTCGCTGATTTCCGGGCTGATTGCCGGCCACGGCGTGGCCCTGCTGCCGCACTATGTGGCCAGCCATTATCTGGAGAGCGGCCATCTGGTACCGGTATTGCCCGGCTGGCAGGGCGGCAGCTGGCCGGTGTATCTGGTGTTTCCCTATCGCCAGCCCTTGCCGAAAAAATACGAAGCCTTCATCCAGCATGTCACCCCGCGCCTGCGCGCCGTACTGGAAGAGCGCCCGCTGTATTCCGGCGAAAAACCCTGAAACAGTCCCCGCCGGCTGGCGCAGCCTTGATCCAGACCAAAGCGGCCGGCGACGGGCTTTGCCACAATCGCGCGTCATCAGTGCAACGAGAATCAGGCGCAAATGCGCCCAATGAGGCTGGCAATGGAATACGTGGATATTTTGATCGTGGGTGGTGGCATGGTGGGCAGCGCCCTGGCCTCTGCCCTTAGCGGCAAGGGTTTGAGCATCACCGTACTGGAACAGGCCGCGCCGCAGCCTTTTGATAGCGCCCAGCCACCCGACTTGCGGGTGTCGGCCATCAGCCCGGCTTCGGCCAGCCTGCTGGACGGGCTGGGAGCCTGGCAAGACATCCTCGCCATGCGCGCCGCCCCCTACCGCCGCATGCAGGTGTGGGAAGACCAGGAAAGCAACGGCACGCTGTTCGATGCCGCCGAAGCCGGCGTGGAGGCTCTGGGCCACATCGTGGAAAACCGCATCGTGCAACTGGCCACCACCGCCTGCCTGCAGCAAAAAAGCGATATCCGCTACCTGTGCCCGGCGCGCATCACCGCTATTGTTTACGAGCCCAAGGCCTCGCGCGTCACGCTGGAAGATGGCAGCGTGCTGGTGGCCCGCCTGCTGGTTGCCGCCGATGGTGCGCGCTCGCAGGTGCGCGATGCAGCCGGCATCGGCATTACCAGCTGGGACTACCCCATGCATGCGCTGGTGGCCAGCTGCGAAATGGATTACGGCCAGCAGGACATCACCTGGCAGCGTTTCACCGCCAGCGGTCCGCAGGCCTTCCTGCCGCTCACCGGCAGCCACGCCTCACTGGTGTGGTACAACACGCCAACCGAGGTCAAGCGACTGCTGGCGCTGTCGGATGAAGCACTGGTGTCGGCCTTTTGCGCCAACTTCCCGCAGAAACTGGGCGGCATCCGCCAGCTGCTGGCGCGTGGTTCCTTCGCCCTCACCCGTCGCCATGCCGCCTGCTATGTGAAAGACGGTGTGGTACTGGCCGGTGATGCTGCCCACACCATCCACCCGCTGGCCGGCCAAGGGGTGAATCTGGGCTTTCAGGATGTGGCGGTACTGGCCGAGGTCATCGGCGATGCCGTCAGTGAAGGCCGCGACTTCGCCGACGCCAGCGTGCTCAAGCGCTACGAACGCCGCCGCAAACCGGCCAATCTGGCGATGCAGACCGGCATGGACGCCTTCTGCTATGGCTTTGCCAACAATATCGGCCCGCTCAAGGCCGCCCGCAAGCTGGGACTGAAGCTGGCCGACAAGGCCGGCCCGCTCAAGCGCGAAGTCATCCGCTACGCGCTGGGGCTGCCGCGCGGAGCCTGACAGCACCCACGGCCAGCAAAACAAAAACCGGACAATCGTCCGGTTTTTTCATGCTCGTGCGGCCCCAGTCGGGCTATTTGAGAATTTCCACTTTTTTGACATCAATCTTGCTGCCAGAAAATTCCTTGTCTACCTTGCCCTGCAAACGGACTTTGCTCTGCGCGGTAAATTTTTCAGCCGGCAGATACTTGCTGTCAATTTCCACTTTTGCCGTACCGCTGGCATCCTTGAACTCATAATGCTTGTTATCGATCTGGCGGACGATATTGCCCTCCAGCATGACGCGGCTGTCGTCAGCGGCCTGCAGTGCCTTGGCAACGGTGGTGAGTGCCGGGGTGCTGCCTTCGCCAACAAATTCGGCATGGGCACTCAACGGCAGCAGGGCGGCGATACTCAGCATGGCAAGAATTTTTTTCATGATCTGTCCTTGTATGGATGGAAAGTGCCCCACCATTTAAGCTGGGCGAGCTTAAGCCATGCTTAAAGCAGTCATCAGCCAACCCCGTCCTTTAGACCAGCCATGCCCAGACTGAGCACCCATAAAAAAACCGCCCTCGAGAGGGCGGTTCTTGTCTAGCCTGCAGTTGCAGGCTTAGGCGTTCAGTTCACGGGCCAGGTACAGCCAGGTTTCCACCACGGTGTCCGGGTTGAGGGACACGGTTTCGATGCCCTCTTCCACCAGCCACTTGGCAAAGTCCGGATGATCCGACGGGCCCTGACCACAGATGCCGACATACTTGTCGGCCTTGCGGCAAGCCTGGATCGCCATGTGCAGCATGGCTTTCACGGCTTCGTTACGCTCGTCGAAGGTGGCGGCAATCGGGCCACCGGAATCGCGGTCCACGCCCAGGGTAAGCTGGGTCATGTCGTTGGAACCGATAGAGAAACCGTCGAAGAACTGCAGGAACTTGTCGGCCAGCACAGCGTTGGTCGGCAGTTCGCACATCATGATCAGACGCAGGCCGTTTTCGCCACGCTTCAGACCATTGGCAGCCAGGATTTCCACAACCTTCTCGGCTTCAGCCAGGGTACGCACAAACGGGATCATCACTTCCACGTTGACCAGACCCATCTCGTCGCGCACCTTCTTGATGGCGCGGCATTCCAGGTCGAAACAGTCACGGAAGGATTCAGCCACGTAGCGTGCAGCACCACGGAAACCGATCATCGGGTTTTCTTCGTGCGGTTCGTACAGCTGACCGCCGATCAGGTTGGCGTACTCGTTCGACTTGAAGTCGGACATGCGCACGATGACCTTTTTCGGGGTGAAGGCTGCGGCCAGGGTAGCAACACCCTCGGCAATCTTGTCCACGTAGAAGTCAACCGGGCTGGCGTAGCCGGAAATGCGATCGCTGATGGTCGCCTTCAGGTCGGCCGGCAGGGTGTCGAATTCCAGCAGGGCTTTGGGGTGAATACCGATCTGGCGGTTGATCACGAATTCCATGCGCGCCAGACCCACACCTTCGTTCGGCAGCTGCGCGAAGTCGAAGGCCAGTTCCGGATTACCCACGTTCATCATGATCTTGACCGGAGCGGCCGGCATCTTGTCCAGCTCGAGGTCGATGATTTCGACATCCAGCAGGCCGTCATAGATGTTACCGGTATCGCCTTCGGCGCAGGATACAGTCACCTGCATGCCTTCACGCAGGATGTCGGTGGCGTCACCACAACCCACCACGGCCGGGATACCCAGTTCGCGGGCGATAATCGCCGCGTGACAGGTACGACCACCACGGTTGGTCACGATGGCGGCGGCACGCTTCATCACCGGTTCCCAGTCCGGGTCGGTCATGTCGGTCACCAGTACATCACCAGCCTTGACGCGATCCATTTCGGAAGCGTCCTTGATGGTGCGCACGGTGCCCTGGCCAATCTTCTGACCAATGGCGCGGCCTTCGCACAGCACGGTGGACTTGCTGTTCAGGCGGTAGCGACGCAGGGTGTCCTTGCGGTCTTCCTGCGACTTAACGGTTTCTGGACGGGCTTGCAGGATGTACAGCTTGCCGTCTTCGCCGTCACGGCCCCATTCGATATCCATCGGACGGGCGTAGTGCTTCTCGATGATCAGCGCGTATTCAGCCAGTTCCGCCACTTCCGCGTCGGTAATGGAGAATTGCTTGCGCTGTTCAGCCGGCACATCCACGGTCTTGACCGAGCGGCCAGCCTGGGAAGCATCGGTGAATTCCATCTTGATCAGCTTGGAACCCATGTTCTTGCGCAGCACAGCCGGACGACCTGCCTTCAGGGTCGGCTTGTGTACGTAGAACTCGTCGGGGTTCACTGCACCTTGCACCACGGTTTCGCCCAAACCATAAGAAGCGGTGATGAACACCACGTCTTCGAAGCCGGATTCGGTGTCGATGGTAAACATCACACCGGCGGCGCCGAGGTCGGAACGCACCATGCGCTGTACACCAGCAGACAGAGCCACCACATCGTGGGCAAAGCCTTTGTGTACGCGGTAGGAGATGGCGCGATCGTTATACAGAGAAGCAAAAACGTGCTTCATCGCATCCTTGACGTTTTCAAGGCCACGAATGTTCAGGAAGGTTTCTTGCTGGCCTGCGAACGAGGCATCGGGGAGATCTTCTGCGGTTGCAGAAGAACGGACTGCTACGGAAATATCAGCACCACCGGCATCGGCGACCATCTTGTCCCAGGCAGTCTTGATATCTTCATCAAGCTTGGCCGGGAAAGGGGTATCGATGATCCACTGGCGAATTTCCTTGCCGACTCGCGCCAACTCGGTCACGTCGTCGATGTCCAGATTGGACAGCGCGGCGCTGATCTTGTCAGCCAAGCCATTGTGCTGGAGGAAATCTCGGTAGGCATCCGCGGTAGTAGCAAAACCACCGGGGACTCGGACGCCCGAGCCTGCCAGCTGACTGATCATTTCACCCAGGGAGGCGTTCTTGCCGCCTACCTGTTCAACGTCAGTCATGCGCAGCTTCTCGAACCAGATGACGTAGTTCTCTGCCATCACTTCACTTCCTGTGTTGGATTGGACGGATAGAAAACCCGCATTCTAGCCGAATACCACAGGACTTGCGTAGCCCATTTTGCAGCGCACAACATCAGGGTTTGCCCCATATCAATGCAAACCACGCCCGAGAATGGTGAGTGTAAGGGCGTTTCTTTGCCGATTTGTGACCGCAATGTAGTGTGGCAACTACAACAAAAGCCATAGCCAGGGCGGATCATGGCCAATTCATGCCAGCACCCTCACCGCTGCCGTACAGTCGGCGGGCAGGGGTATAATCCCTCACAACTATTTTCTTATCGATTCCGAAACAGGTGCATCCATGCCACACCGCCGCTCCGCCTTTTTCATCTCCGACCGCACCGGCATCACTGCCGAATCGCTGGGTAATACCCTGCTGACCCAGTTTGATACCCTGGAATTCAAGCGCGAGGCCATCCCCTTCATCGATACCGTGGAAAAGGCCCAGGTGGTGGTACACCACATCCGAGCCGTGGCCGAAGCCGATCACCTGAAGCCACTGGTGTTCACCAGCATCGTCAACCCGGAAGTACGCCAGGTACTGCATATCGAAAATGCCCTGGTGGTGGATTTCTTCGATACCTTCATCGGCGAACTGGAAGCCGAACTGGGGCAGAAGGCCTCGCTGACGCTGGGCAAAGCCCATGGTGTGGGCAGCGAGGAGAAATACGACCACCGCATCGAAGCGGTCAATTTCTCGCTCAATCACGATGACGGCGTAAAACTGAAAGACCTGGCCGAGGCCGACGTCATCCTGGTGGGCGTATCACGCTCGGGCAAAACCCCCACCTGCCTGTATCTGGCGCTGCAATACGGCATCAAGGCTGCCAACTACCCGCTCACCCCGGAAGACCTGGACAGCCCCACCCTGCCCAAGATGCTGCTGCCCTACCGCAACAAGATGTTCGGCCTGACCATCGATCCGGCGCGCCTGCACCATATTCGCCAGGAACGCCGCCCGGACTCCAAATACGCCAGCCTGGACAACTGCCATTTCGAGGTAAACGAAGCAGAATCGATGTTCCGCTTCCACGGCGTGCCCTTCATCAGCACCACCCACAAGTCCATCGAAGAAATCGCCACCACCATCATGCACAAGGCCACCTTGTCACGTCGTTTCTAAGAGCCGCGAACAAAAACCCTGCTGCTGCGTGGCGCCTCCTTGCTACAGGGCCGCTACGCTATGTTGTTAGCCGCTCTAGGCCGCGCCACCGGCCGGCAAGCGAAAAAGGAAGGCTGTCACGCCTTCCTTTTTTTACGCCCCTGCCGGACCAACATGGCCTCACAGGCAATATCCCATTGTTTTATATCGACTTTTAAATAAAGAAGAGGAACTGTCGTTAGCAAAAGCGGCTCCAAACACCATCACTCCACCGGAGCTGCCCATGTTCATCCTCCCGATTACCAGCTGGCAAAGCTATGCGCCCGGCAGTTGGCGCCAGGGCGCGCAGCTGGCCGGTGTCAGCGGCAAACCAGACACGCCGGTACTCTCCGGCGAACAGCGCAAGGAAATGGCGGAAGCCAGCAACGATCAGCAGCAGGAACAGCAATCTGCCGCCCAGCAGCAACAGCCGGACCATCCCCTGCCCGGCAGAGCGGCCCATGGCTACCAGCCTGCCTATCAGGCGTTGGGCAGCGTGATCGATAGCAGCGCCTGATACTGTTCAGAACAATCCTGTCCCCGGCATGTCATTTTCTCTGGATATTTTTGCAACAGCCGCCGCTTGACGGCGGCAAGCCCGCCGTGTTGTGATAGAAAACATGAACTCCCGCAACGCATTCGCATCCTTTAGCTGGTGGTGGCGCCTCTTCTGAGGTAGCACCGGCGACTGCGCACGCATACAACCCGGAGGCTGCCGACAAGGCGGATCCGGGTTTTGTTTTGTCTACGTTCCTCCTTGTCGATGGTTTCCGTTAATCACTGAAGATCGGAACCCGACATGAAACTGAGCGACATCACCTCCCAGGACATCATTCTCACCGGCGACCGCACCACCGGCTCGCTGCACCTTGGCCATTACGTGGGCTCGCTGCGCAACCGCGTGCTGCTGCAGGACCGCTGCCAGCAATTCCTGCTGCTGGCCGATGCCCAGGCGCTGACCGACAATATGGGCAATTACCTGAAAGTGCGCGACAACGTGCTGCAGGTAGCGCTGGATTATCTGGCGGTGGGCATAGATCCGGACAAGAGCACCATCTTCATCCAGAGCCTGGTACCGGAGCTGACCGAGCTGGCGTCCTACTACCTCAATCTGGTGACGGTATCGCGGCTGGAACGCAATCCCACCATCAAGGATGAAATAAAACAACGCGGCTACGAGCGCGACATTCCGGCGGGCTTTCTTACCTATCCGGCGGCGCAGGCGGCCGACATCACCGCTTTCAAGGCTACCGTGGTACCGGTGGGCGAAGACCAGATCCCGATGATCGAGCAGACCAACGAGATCGTGCGTCGCTTTAACAGCAGCGTGGAAACCCCGGTGCTGGTGGAGGCCCGTGCCATGGTGCCGGAAGTGGGCGCCCGCCTGCCCGGCATCGACGGCAAGGCCAAGATGTCCAAATCGCTGGGCAACACCCTCACCCTGTCGGCCAGTGCCGATGAAATCCGCCAGGCGGTGAAGATGATGTACACCGACCCCAATCACCTGCGCGTGTCCGACCCCGGCCAGGTGGAAGGCAATGTGGTGTTCAGCTATCTGGATGCCTTCCACCCCAATATCGAACTGGTGAAACGCCTGAAGGAACACTACCAGCAAGGCGGGCTGGGCGATGCCGTCATCAAGCAGCATCTGGAAGAATGCCTGCAGGAACTGCTGGCCCCCATCCGCCAGCGCCGTGAACAATACGCCCGCGACCCGGCGGCCATTCTGGCCATGCTGAAACAAGGCACCGCCCGCGCCCGTCAGGTAGCCGCTGTAACCCTGTCTGAAGTCAAAGCTGCCATGGGGCTGAACTACTACTAAGCGCCGCTGACACACTCCCTGCTGCTGCGTGCATCCCGGCTGGCGATGCACGCAGTTTTATTCGCCGCAATCCGTAATTTTTGTTACAAACAATCAATTAAAACCATTTTGTTGATAAAATTTAACCAGCAAAAGGACTGCCCATGACCCGTATCGCACTGGTAGGCGACTTTGATCCCGGCGTGGCCGCTCACCAGGCCATTCCACTGGCGCTGCAACTGGCCGCGACTGAACTTGATGTGACTACCCAATCCGTATGGCTGGCCACCGACAGCATCCACAGCACGGCAGATCTGGCAGGCTTTGCCGCCATCTGGTGCGTACCGGCCAGCCCCTATCGCAGCATGGACGGCGCCCTGACGGCCATTCGCCACGCCCGCGAACAGGGCCTGCCCTTTCTGGGTAGCTGCGGCGGCTTTCAGCACGCCATCCTCGAATACGCCCGCCATGTGCTGGGCTGGCAGGATGCCGAGCATGGCGAAACCGCCCCCGCAGCCGCGCGCGCCGTCATCGCCCCGCTCAGCTGCGCCCTGGTGGAAACCCGTGCCGAAGTACGCTTTGCCGCCGGCTCGCAATTGGCCGCCATTTATGGGCAGGCTTCCGCCATGGAAGGCTATCGCTGCCGCTACGGGCTGAACCCGGCCTTTGCCAGCGAACTGACCAGCGGACCCTTGCAAGCCACCGCCTTTGATGAAGATGGCGAAGTGCGTGCAGTCGAGCTGAACGACCATCCCTTCTTTATTGCCACCCTGTTTCAATCCGAGCGCGCTGCCCTGCAAGGGCAATGCCCGCCGCTGGCCCGCGCCCTGCTACAAGCAGCCCGCCACCACTGAGGACACCACCATGGAATTTGTTTACCAGTGCCAGAATCTGCCAGAAGTGCGCACGCAGATAGACCGTATCGACCGCGAGCTGGTCGCCCTGCTGGCCGAGCGCGGCCTGTATGTGAAACAGGCGGCAGCCTTCAAGCAGAGCAGCGACGAGGTGGAAGGTGGCAAACGGGTGGATCAGGTCATGCGCCGGGTGGAAAAGCTGGCCGGCGAACTGGGTGCCGATCCGCAACTGACCGCCGAGGTCTACCGCACCATGATCAGCCACTTCATCGCCAGTGAAATGCACGAATTCGAGCGCCAGCAAGCGGCAATGGGCAAAACCGCGCCGTCGGCTTAGACTGCAGTTTCTCACTCCCTGAACAAGGCATTGCCGTGAAAAAACTCTGTGCCACCCTGCTGCTGGCCGGCCTGTGCAGCCTGCCCAGCGCCCATGCCGAAGAAGTCGGCAAGATCTCCACCACTTTCCGTCTGCTCAGCCCCAATGACAAGGTGGTGGTGGACGCCTTCGACGACCCGGCAGTCAGCGGTGTGGCCTGCTACGTGTCGCGCGCCCAGACCGGCGGCTACAGCGGGGCAGTCGGCCTGGCCAAAGACCCGTCGCGCTTTTCGGTAGCCTGTCGCCAGATCGGCACTATCAGCTTTGCCAAACCGCTGCCGAAGCAGGAAGAAGTGTTCAAGGAAAGTGCTTCCTTTGTGTTCAAGCACGTGCGGGTGGTGCGTATCGTCGATGCCAAGCGCAATACCCTGGTCTACCTCACTTACTCCGACAAACTGATCGACGGCAGCCCGGACAATGCAGTCACCGCCGTACCGGTCAGCGGCCAGAGCATTCCGCAGAAATAGCCGCGCATGTCCTGCCCGCCCACGCCTACCCTGCAACACGCCAGCCAGCTGTGGGACTTCCTGAGTGCCGGCCGCAGCCATCAAGCCTGTGATGTACTGGTGGTCTGCGGCTCTTATGATCTGCGCGTGGTCGATCACGCAGTAGCATTGCTGCAGCGGGGTATTGCCCCGCGCATGCTGATCAGCGGCAATACCGGCAACTGGACCCGTGATTTGTGGAGCAGACCGGAAGCCGAGGTCTTTGCCGAACGCGCCCTCGCACTGGGAGTGCCTGCGTCACAACTACTGCTGGAACCGCAGGCGCGCAATTTTGCCGAGAACCTGAGCTTGTCGCGCGAACTGTGCCCGGCCGCCCGCAGCGTCACCTTTGTCACCAAGCCCAACTCCATCCGCCGCGTCATGCAGACCCAGCCAGTGCAATGGCCGGGCATCAGCTGCTGCGTGGACGCACCCGAGTTTGCCTTCCCCTGGGAGGTATCGAATATGGTGGGCGTATTCGGGCTGATCGAAGAAATGGTGGGCGATATCCACCGCCTGCTGCGCTATCCGCGACTGGGCTTTCAGCAAGCACTGCAGATACCTCCAGCCGTACTGGAGGCATGGCAACAACTGATTGCCCAGGGCTACAACCGTCATCTGCTGCGGGGTAGCGCGCTGGATGACTTGCCACCAGATCTGACCACCTGAAAACAGCAAACCCTACAGTTATTGCGGCCGGCAAACACGCCAGAGAAGGTGCTACACCCGCACCCGCAAGCCGTCATACCCCACCTCCACCCCCGGCGGGCACAGCGCCGACAGCGTGTGGTATTCCAGGCGGTGAATCATGTGGATCAGCATGGTGCGACGGGCGCCGATGCGTGCCGCCCATTGCAATGACTGATGGAAACCCAGATGCGAGGGGTAGCCGTCCATATTCAGGCAATCCAGAAACAGCACATCCAACCCTTGCAACAAGGCCAGGCTGTCATCCGGGATATGCGACAGGTCGGTCAGCCAGGCGGCATTGCCGATGCGCCAGCCCAGGCAGGGCCAGCTGCCGTGTTGCAGCGGAATGGGGGTAATGGACAGGCCGGCATGCTGGAACGGGCCGCTGACCACTTCTGGCAGCAACACCGGCTTGTCCCACACCTTGGAGGGTGGCTGCAGCGCATAGCCAAAGCGGCTGGTGATGTTGTCCATGGTGAAGGCATTGCCATACAGCACCACCGCGCCTTGCCGGACATAGCAGAAGGCCCGCAGATCATCGATACCATTGAGGTGGTCGGCATGCGGGTGGGTATACAGCACCGCATCCACCTGGCGGATGCCTTCGCGCAGCGCTTGCTGGCGCAGGTCGGGCCCGGTGTCGATCAGCAAGCCCAGTTCGCCGCAGCGCACATAGGCCGAGCAGCGGGTGCGGTGATTGCGCGGGTCGCTTGAGGTACACGTGGCACACTGACAGCCAATAGCCGGGGTGCCCGAGCTGGAACCACAACCGAGAATGGTGATTTCAAGTTGACCCGGTTGCAGTGCGCTCATGGCATCAGCCTTGCTGCCCGGCTTGCGGGCGCTGGATTTTACTGAAGAGACGATAGAAGTTGTCGCTGGTGGCTGCGGCAACTTCCTCGAAACTGATGCCGCGCAGTTCGGCAATATGCTCGGCCACATGGCGCACATAGGCCGGCTCGTTCAGCTTGCCGCGATAGGGAATCGGTGCCAGATAGGGCGAATCGGTTTCCACCAGCATGCGTTCCAGCGGCATTTTTTGCGCCACTTCCTTGATCTGGGCGGCGTTCTTGAAGGTGACGATGCCGGAGAAGGAAATATAAAAGCCAATCTCCAATGCAGCCTGCGCCACTTCCCAGTTTTCGGTAAAGCAGTGCATCACGCCGCCGCATTGATCGGCACCCTCTTCGCGCAGGATGCGGATGGTGTCGGCGGCTGATTCGCGGGTGTGGATGATCAGCGGCAGCCCGGCGCGTTTCGCAGCGCGGATATGGGTGCGGAAACGCTGGTGCTGCCATTCCAGGTCGCCCTTGCACCAGTGGTAGTCCAGCCCGGTTTCACCGATGCCCACCACGCGCGGATGGGCGGCATGGGCCAGCAGTTCGTCTTCGCTGAATTCTTCCGCATCCGGGTCGTCCGGGTGAATGCCGACGGTGGCGTACAGATTGCCGTGGTTTTCCGCCAGCGCCAGTACCTCGGGATATTTGGGGCGGGAAACGCCAATCACCAGCGCCAGCTCGACACCGTTGTGCTGCATATTGGCCAGCACCTCGGGCAGACGGCTGGAGAGGTCGGGGAAATTGATATGGCAGTGCGAATCGACAAGCATGGTGTGGTATCTGGCTGGCAATGTGCCCGGCCGAGGCCGGGCAACGGGATTACATGGTATGGGTGGGGCGGCTGGAGTTGAGCACGCCGCCCAGCAGGGTTTCAATCTTGGCCTTGGCCTGGTTGCCGGCATCGCCAGCGGAAAACTCCACGCCTATGCCCTGTACCCGGCTGTTATTGGCACCGGCCGGGGTGATCCATACCACCTTGGCCTGCACGGCGATTTTCTGCGGCTCGTCCATCAGGGTCAGCAACAGGAAGACCTCTTCGCCCAGCTTCATGTCCTTGTTGGTGGGGATGAAGATGCCGCCGTTTTTCAGGAAGGGCATATAGGCGGCAAACAGGGCGCTGCGCTCCTTGATATGCAGCGACAGCACGCCAGGACGGGTGAGATCGGGACGGGTGGTATTTTCCATATGCGCGTTTTCCGCTTTCCTTGTCATGCTGCCAAGAGCCGCCATCCACATGGCTCCTGCATTATAGATAGCCGCTGCAGCAGGTGTACTGCAGTCGATCAGCCCTGGCGGCCTCCGGCGAAAATCTTCAGATAATCCATCAGCAGCGCTTCCAGCTGCAGCCGCGTATTAAGGGTGTGCTGGCCAAAGGGGGCCAGCTGTTGCAGGGCATCCTGGCAACGCATCAGCGCCACGGGGTCGCAGCGCAACACCAGCTGCTGCAATACCGCTTGCTGCTCGGGATGATAGCGGACAATCCCTGCCAGACTCAAACCAGCCAGGTCGTGCAGCCATTTGCCCAGCCAGCCCAGCGGAATGGCCAGCGGCAGCTTCTGTTTGTCCACCAGCTCCGCCAGATTGAGGATGCTGGCGAAAGTAGGCTGGCCCAGGCCATCGATAAACTGGCTGCGCAGCTTGGCCAGCACCGGATCATGGTCGAACAGCGGGGCGCCGCCGTTGTGGGCCAGCTCGGCCTCGGCATTGCTCACCCCCTGCTGGCGCAACCAGTCCAGCGCCTGGGCCGGGCTGGGGGCCGACAAGGGAAACTGGCGGCAGCGGCTGCGGATGGTGGGCAGCAGGCGCTGTGCCGCCTGGGCCACCAGCAGGAACAATACGTCTTGCGGCGGTTCCTCGAGGATTTTCAGCAAGGCATTGGCGGCGGCCGGGTTGAGGTTTTCCGCTGGCTCCACCACCACGATGCGCTGCCCGGCACGGTGGGCGGTGAGATGGGCAAATTCGATCACCTGGCGCACCGCCTCGATCTTGATCAGCGGCAGCTTGCGGCCAGGCTTGGCCTCCTTGCCTTCCTCCTCGTCATCGGTCTGCGGTGACAGGCGGCGGAAATCGGGGTGAGTGCCGTGTTCGAACCAGCGGCAGCCTTTGCAGTGGCCACATGGCTGGTAATCGGCCTGCAATTGTTCACACAGCAGCGATTGCGCCAGATGCAGGGCGAATTCCAGCTTGCCGGTGCCGGCCGGGCCGATGAACAGCCAGGCATTGGGCAGGCGGGCGCGCTCGGCGTTCAGCCGTTGCCAGTCTTGCAGTTGCCAGGGAAACAGCATCAGCTTCGCTCCAGCAAGGCCGCCAGATGGCCAGCGATATCCTGTTGCAGCTGGGCAATGCTGCGAGTGGCATCCAGCACCCGGAAACGTGGGTCCTGGGCCGCACGTTGCAGATAGGCATCGCGCACGCGCTGATGGAAATCAGCCTTTTCCTGCTCGAAACGGTCCAGCTGGCGGCTGCCGGCCATGCGCTGGCTGGCCACATCCAGCGGTACATCAAACAGCAGGGTCAGGTCCGGCTGCAGGCCTTGCTGCACCCAGTCTTCCAGCACGGCAATGCGCTCGGCGGCCACGCCGCGCCCACCACCCTGAAAGGCGAAAGTGGAATCGGTAAAGCGGTCGGACACCACCCAGCGTCCGTCTTGCAGTGCCGGGCGGATCAGACTGGACAGCAGCTGCTGGCGCGAGGCGAACATCAGCAGGGTTTCCGCTTCCAGCGAGACCTGGGTATCCACCGCCAGCAACAGGGCGCGCACCTGCTCGCCCAGTGGAGTGCCGCCCGGTTCGCGGGTGAATTCAGCCGCAATGTCATGCGCGGTTAGCCAGTCGCGGATAAAGCCCAGATGCGTGCTCTTGCCAGCGCCATCGATGCCTTCCAGCGTGATGAAACGGCCAGTGTGCTCAGCCATTGGAGCCTTTCTTCAGAATATATTTGCGCACCGCCTGATTGTGCTGCTCCAGCGTTTCCGAGAAATAGGAGCTGCCATCGCCCTTGGCCACGAAATACAGGGCGCTGGAGTTGGCCGGATTGGCGGCAGCTTCCAGCGCGGCCTTGCCGGGCAAGGAGATGGGCGTCGGCGTCAGGCCGTTGCGGGTATAGGTATTGTAAGGGGTGTCGCGGCGCAGGTCGGCTTTGCTGATATTGCCCTGATAAGCCGTACCCATGCCGTAGATGACCGAGGGGTCGGTCTGCAGGCGCATGCCCTTGTTGAGACGATTGACGAACACGGCGGCCACCAGCGGGCGGTCGGCATCCAGCGAGGTTTCCTTTTCCACCAGGCTGGCCATGATCAGCAACTCATACGGCGTGTGATAGGGCAGATCCGGCTTGCGCGCGGCCCAGGCGGCTTCCAGCTTTTGCTGCATGGTGGCGTAAGCGCGGCGGTACAGATCCAGATCGCTGCTGCCGGGCGTAAACAGATAAGTGCTGGGGAAAAACAGCCCTTCCGGCTTGATATCGTTCAGCCCCAGCTGCTGCAGCAACTGGGCATCGCTCAGTTCACGCGCTTCATGCACGATGTCCGGATTGCGGTCGACTGCCTGCCGCAGCTGGCGGAAGCTCCAGCCCTCGATCACGGTCAGGCTGGCCTCGTCGGGATGGCCATCCGCCAACCGCTGCAGGATGTTCCACATCGATACCGATTCATTGAACTGGTAGAGGCCGGCCTTGATCTTGCGATCCATGCCCTGCGCCCGCCCCAGCAACATCATGATATTACGGTTGCGGATGACCCCTTCATCTGCCAAAGCCCGCGCCACCTGCCCCAGTGTGCGGTTGGGGCCGATAGTCAGTTTGTAAGGCGATTGCGGCAGGTCGACCGGAATGAGCACCACCCAGCTCAGCCAGGCGGCAACGGTGAGCACGGCCAGCAACAGGATGCGAGGCCACAAGGCAGGAGATTTTCGTCTGGGTTTGGCAGGCACGGCGGGTATCGGCGACAGGGTGATTGGGCAAGGGAGTGATGATACCAGCAAGGGCCGCACCTGGCATGCCGCTTGGGACGGTGCAGCGCGCTCCGCCCTGCGCACCCTCCGCTTGAATGCGGACAAGCATCACAATGTCATGGCAGCTATAGTAAGCTCTGCGCCGAGCGGCCCGCGTGAGGGAACTCCTGGCCAGCGGCCTTCTCCCATGCTGCACACCCCATACCGGAGACACCTGCAATGAAACCGTTTTTCCGCCTTGCCTGCGCCATGGTCGCCATGAGCGCGCTCAGCCACACAGCCATCGCCGAGGAAAACCAGCAACACTTGTTCAATCTGCCGCCGGAAGCCTTCCAGCCCAATCCCAAAGTGCCCGGCCAGATGCTTTATCTCAAGCCAGGCGCAGATCTCAAGCAGTACCACGCCATCATTCTCGAGCCCCTGTCATTTCTGGAGCGCCAACCCGACGGCAACTGGCAGCTGCTGGTCGCCGCCGAAAAAAACAAGATCGACCACTACTACCGCATGAGCATGGAAACCGCGCTGCGCAAGGAACACATCAAGGTGGTCACCGAGCCCGGGCCGGGCGTGGCCCGCCTGCGCGTGGCAGTAACCGGCTTCCAGCAGGACAAACCCGGCCTGGCCGTCAGCGACATCCTGCCGATCAAGGCCGCCTTCAACCTGGCGCGCTTCGCGACCGGCACCGATCCCTATCTGCTGAAAGTGTCTACCATGGGCCAGCTTGACGACTCGCAGGATCACACCTTGCTGGCTGGTGGCGTCAACCTGCTGGAAAACCCGGGCAGCAAGACCAAGGACGAAGCCATCACTGCCGAGCTGCTGAAAAAGATGATCAACAACTGGACCGCCAAGAACGCGCGCCAGCTGGCCCACGCGCTGTCACCGGCCAAGTGATCGCATCAGGAACAAACTTTGACAAGCGCTGTAACAATCCGTAATGGATAATTTTTGTCATGTGTTTTATGGTAGTTTGCCTGAGGCCGGTTTTTCACCCTCAACGCCGGCCGGCAAGCCGGGAATATCTCCCGCCCAACATAAAAGGAACCTGCAATGCGCAAATTCGTGATGATGGCACTGTTGACCCTGGCCACTGCCAATGTCGCTCTGGCTGCAGACGCCAGCTGTGATGCCAAGGCGGCCGAGAAAAAACTGGCTGGCGCCGCCAAGACCAGCTTCCTGAAGAAATGTGAAAAAGACAGCAAGGCTGCCGCACCGCAAGCCATGTGTGAAGGCAAGGCCGCCGACAAGAAACTGGCTGGCGCTGCCAAGAACAGCTTTGTGAAGAAATGCGTGAAGGATTCCGCTTCCGCAGCCAAATAAGCAGTCAGGCGGGCTGTTCCAGCCCGCCACTCCTACTCACGTCCCCGCAGCCCGCCACTCCACACTCTCCCAGTCTCCCGCTTGCCTCCTGTGCCAACACACGGCAAAATACATCGGATGATTGGATGAATAACCATGACCATGACAAAACTGACACAAAGCAAGCGTTCACTGGTTGATCTGGCGCTGGAGGAACTGGGCCAGCGGCTGACCAGCGGCATATGGGCCGTGGGCAGCCGTATTCCCACCGAGCCGGAGCTGGCCGAGCAACTGGGCATCAGCCGCAATACCGTGCGCGAAGCGGTCCGGGTCTTGCTGTATGCCGGCCTGCTGGAAGTCCGCCAGGGCGACGGCACCTATGTCCGTGCCATCACCAGCCCGGCCGAGGCCATGCGCAGCATCAGCCGGGCCAGCCTGCGCGAGCAGCTGGAAGTACGGGCGGTGCTGGAGGAAAGCACCGCCAGGCTGGCAGCCCTGCGCGCCGATGAGCAGGACATTGCCCAGATTGAACGCTGCCTGGCGGTACGCGGCGAACAGCAGCAGTACCAAAACGCCGACGACTTCATTGCCCGCGATCTGGACTTTCATCTGGCCATTGCCGATGCCTGCGGCAACGCGGCACTGGCCGAGCTGTACCGCTATTTCTCGCGCACGGTGCAACTGGGCATCCAGTTCTCCATTCAGGACGAGGCGCTGCCCGATCCCGACCTGGCCTCGCATCAGGCCATTGTCACCGCCATTCGCAATCGCGATGCAGCCGCTGCCGCCCAGGCTGCCGCCGCAGTTACCGGCCCGCTATTGCAGGCACTGGATACCTTGCTGCCACCCAGTGCAGGCTGATTGCCACACACTCAACTCCAATAAAAGAACATCATGTCCCGCACTACTCACTCTGCGCCGCCCAGTCTGGCGGACGAACTGCTGATCGACGCCGAAATCGATGATGATGGTGTACAGCAGGCCCCCGTACCCACGACCCCACGCTGGCTGCTGGTGCTGGGCCTGGTGCTGATCGGCATCAATCTGCGCCCCGCCCTGTCCAGCCTGGCCCCGGTATTGGGGCAGATCAAAACCGAAATCGGCATTTCCGCCACCATGGCCGGCCTGCTCACCACGCTGCCGGTACTGTGCCTGGGGCTGTTTGGCCCGCTGGCACCGCAACTGGCGCGCCGCTTTGGCAGCGAGCGCAGCATTGCCGCCGTGCTATTGCTGCTGGCGGCCGGCATCGCCCTGCGCAGCCAGCTTGGCCTGCACGGCCTGCTGCTGGGCTCGTTGCTGTCCGGTGCCGCCATCGGCATGATCGGCGTGCTGCTGCCAGGCATCGTCAAACGCGACTTTCCGCAGCAGGCCGGCCTGATGACCGGCGTTTACACCATGGCCCTCTGCCTGGGTGCGGCGCTGGCCGCCGGCGCCACCGTGCCGCTGGATCACCTGTTTGGTCAACGCTGGCAGGCGGCCTTGGCCTTCTGGGCCATCCCGGCCCTGCTGGCTTTCGCGGTGTGGTGGCCACAACTGGGCCAGGGGCAGCAGCAACATGCCGGCCACTGGCAGGTCAGCGGCCTGTGGCGTGAAGCACTGGCCTGGCAGGTCACCGCCTATATGGGCCTGCAGTCTTCGCTGTCCTACATCGTATTTGGCTGGATGCCGTCGATTCTGATCGAACGCGGGCTGTCGCCGCTGGATGCCGGCCTGATGATGTCGCTGTCCATCATGGTGCAGGTGATTGCCTCGCTGGGCGTGCCATTGCTGGCGCAGCGCTGCCCGGATCAACGCCTGCCCATCGCCTGCGTGATGACGCTGACGCTGGCCGGCCTGCTGGGCATGCTGTATGCCCCGCCAAGCCAGCTATGGCTGTGGGCGGTGCTGCTGGGCATAGGTCAGGGTGGTGCATTCAGCATGGCGCTCAGCCTGCTGGTACTGCGCTCACCGGACAGCCACGTAGCGGCTCACCTCTCGGGCATGGCCCAGGGGGTGGGCTATACCATTGCTGCCTGCGGCCCGCTGGCGGCCGGCATCATCCATGATGTGGCCGGCAACTGGGCTCCGGTGGGCTGGCTGTTTGGTGGCATTGCCGGCGCAGCCTTGTGCTTCGGCCTGCTGGCAGGCCGCCAGCGTCTGGTCAGGGCCAGGGCGGTACGGCTGGACTGAGGCCGGGCAGGCTACTAGGCCTGCGGCCGGGCCACTACGCCATAACGCTGCCACAAGGCCGGCAGGGTGTGCAGGCTGAGCGGCAGCGGATGGCTGTCCAGTTGCAAGGTGGCGGGCAGCCGTGCGGTATCGCCATCCCATTCTGCGAGGCCGGCAGCGGCCACCGCAGCCAGATCGCGGTCGTCCACTACCGCCAGTTCGCCGGCAATCTCGATGAACAGCTGGCCTTCGGGTGTCATGAAAGCGGCACGGGCCTGCACATCGTCATCGCAGGGCAGTGTCTGCCATGCACCATCGACCAGCCGCGCAACCAGCGGTGCGGCATCCAGGCTGACAAACACCTTTTGCGGGCCGTTCTGCACATAGTAGCGGCCCTGTGCATCGCGGCTGTAGTTGCGGTTGAAGAAGGCCACCATGCCTTCGTGGCTCAGCCGCTCATCACGTATCCACCACTGCCCGCGTCCATCCAGCCGCAACCAGCCAAACACTGCCGGCACATTCGGCCACTTGGCCATGGCGGCCAAAACTTGCGTATCCATCTCTCCACACTCCTTGCGGGCTATCCTGCCCGCCTTGTTATGGGCTTGCTAACCGGCGCGCAAGATCGCCAGCGGCGAAGCGCGTGTTACCCGGCCAACCAGCGGCCAGCCCGCCAGTGTCACCACCACCACACCGCAAGTCATGCCGATGGGCAGCAGCCAGAAATTCATGCTCCAGGGCAGATTGAACAGCTTGCTGGCGGCAATGCCGCCAATGCCCATGGCCCCCAGCGCCGCCAGCAGGCCGGTGAATGCACCCAGCCAGGCCAGCTCGGCCACCACCACGGCCCGCAACTGCGCGCGTGAGGCCCCCAAGGCACGCATCAGCGCGATATCGGACAGCCGCTCGTCACGGGTGGCGGCCAGCGCCGCCCACAACACCAGCACACCGGCTGCCAGTGCCAGCACGAACATGGCTTCGATGGCGCGGGTGAGCTTGTCCACCATGGCGCGCACCTCGGCCAGAATAGCGCTAACGTCAATGATGGTGATATTGGGGAAGGCCGCTACCAGGCGATTGGCAAACTCCTCTTGCGCAGCGTCCAGCCGGAAACTGCTGATCCAGCTAGCCGGCTGCTGCTGTAACAGCGAAGGCGGTGCCAGCACGAAGAAATTCACCCGGAAGCTGTCCCAGGCCACGGCGCGCAAGCTGGTGACGCGGGCGCGATAAGTGCTGCCGCCGATATCAAAGGCCAGCGTATCCCCCAGCCGGATACCCAGCGTGCCGGCCAGCCCCTGCTCCACCGAAAACTGCGGCTTGGCCTTGCCCTGCCACCAGCTGCCCGCAACCAGCTGGTTGCCCTGCGGTAAATCATCACGCCATGACAGATTGAACTCGCGCTCGGCCAGGCGGCGGGCGCGCTCGTCTTGCAGCGCAGAGGGACGCAGCGGCTTGTCGTTGATGGCAATCAGCCGGCCACGGATCATCGGTGACAGCTCTGGCTGCGGCAGCCCGGCCACGGCAAAGCGGTCGAGCAATGCCGCGCGCTGATTCTGCTGGATATTGATAACGAACTTGTTGGGTGCATCCGGCGGAATGCTGTGTTGCCAGGCGGCGATCAAATCGTCCCGCACCACAGTCAGTGTCAGCAAGGCCATGATGCCCACCGCCAGCGCCACGATCTGCACGATGGCCAGCCAGGGGCGGCGCGCCAGATTGGCCACGCCGTAGCGCCAGCCCGTGCGCGGCGCAGACGGCAGCCGCCGCAACAGCCACAGCATGCCCCAGGCCAGCGCCGCCACCCCGGAGAAAAAGCCGGCCATGCCGGCCAGCAACCAGGCCGCCAGCCTGGCATCGTCCATTTGCCAGGCGGCCAGCGCCAACAAGGCCAGCACTGCAGCCAGTGGCGCCAGCAGATTGCTGCGCAACAACACCACATCGTTGCGCAGTACCGCCAGTGGCGAGACATTGCGAATGGCCAGCAGCGGCGGCAAGGCCAGGCCGGCCAGCAATAGCAAGGAAGAGGCCGGACCCAGCAGCCAGCTATGCCAGCCGGGGTCAGGCAGGACTTCACCGACAAAACGGCTGCTCAGCTGCATCAGCCCCAGCTGCACGGCATAACCGGCCAGCGCCCCCAGTGCGCCGCTGAGCAAGCCCAGCAGCAAGAACAGGCAGACAAACAGCCCCAATACCTCGGACGAGGTCAGCCCCATGCAGCGCAACACCGCCACCGGTTGCCAGTGGCGCGCCAGATAGCGCCGTACCGCCAGCGCCACGGCAGCGGCCGCCAGCGCCACGGTCAGCATGGCGGTCAGACCAAGGAAACGGCGTGCCCGCTCCAGCGCCGTGCGGATTTCCGGGCGGGCTTCTTCCACATTCTCCAGCCGGCTACCAGCAGGCAGATGCTGGCCCAGCCACTGGCGAAAGGCGCTGACCTGCCGGTCGTCCCCGGCCAGCATCAAGCGCCAGCGGGCACGGCTGCCTTCCTGGATCAAGCCGGTGGCGGCCAGGTCGGCACTATTGAACATCAGCCGTGGCACAAAGTTGTACAGGTCCATCGCCCCGTCCGGCTCACGCAGGATTTCCCCGCTGAGCAGCAGCGAAGTATTGCCGACACTGATGCGATCACCCAGCTTCAGCCCCAGCTTGCGCAGCAGGCGGGCATCGGCCCATGCCGTGCCGGCCGCCGGGTGCAGCACGCCTGTGCTTGGCTGTCCGTCCACACCACGCAGGGTAATTTCACCGCGTAGCGGATAACTGTTGCTGACCGCCTTGTAGGTGGCCAGCGTGGCCTGGCCCTGGGCAAACACCATGGAGGGGAAACTGATATTGTCGGCCAGTTGCAGCCCACGCCGCTGGGCCTCCTGGCGAATGGCCGCCGGCGCCGGCTGGTTGCCATTGAGCACCAGATCAGCCGCCAGCAACTGGGTGGCCTGGGTGGTTAGCGCGCGTTCGACCCGGTCGGAAAAAAAGCTCACGCTGGTCAGCGCCGTCACCGCCACCAGCAGCGCCAGCGCCAGAATGGTCAGTTCGCCCGAAACGATTTCGCGCCGCACAAAGCGTGCGGCCAGCAGCAGACGGCTCCACCAGCTCATGCCCGCGCTCCGTTCAGGCGGCCATCCACCAGGCGGTAAATGGCATCGCAGCGGCTGGCCAGCTCGTTATCGTGGGTCACCAACACCAGCGAGGTGTGTTGTTCGCTATTGAGCTGGAACAGCAGATCGATGATCTGGCGGCCGGTGGCCGCATCCAGATTGCCGGTTGGCTCATCGGCAAACAGGATGCCCGGATGGATGGCAAAAGCCCGCGCCAGTGCCACGCGCTGCTGCTCGCCGCCGGACAGGTGGCGCGGATAGTGCCGCAAGCGCTGCCCCAGGCCGACATGCGACAACATCTGGCTGGCGCTGTCGCGTGCGTCCTTGCGCCCGGCCAGTTCCAGCGGCAGCATGACGTTTTCCAATGCCGTCAGTTGCGGCATCAGCTGGAAATTCTGGAAGACAAACCCCACCTTGTCTCTGCGCAGCAACGCCCTGCCGTCTTCATTGAGCCCAGCCAGCGACTGGCCGAACAAGGCCACTTCGCCGCTGCTGGGCTGATCCAGCCCGGCCAGCAAGGACAGCAGGGTCGATTTGCCAGAGCCGGAAGCCCCGACGATTGCCACACTCTCGCCCGGGCCTACGCTCAGGCTGGCCGCCTGCAGAATATTCAGCGGCTCGCCGTTAAACACCACCTGTTTGGCCAGATTCTGCGCCGACAGCACTGCCTTGTTATCGATTGGAGTCATATGCCTTCTGCAATGGTCTACATTGTTCGCGTTCTGTGTGCCGCCCTGCTGGCGCTGCCGGCCTCTGCCGCCACCATTCTGGTGATGGGGGACAGCCTGTCGGCAGGCTACGGACTGGCACCGGGCCAAGGCTGGGTCAGCCTGCTACAACAGGATCTGGAGCCACGACACCGGATTATCAATGCCAGCATCTCCGGCGAAACCAGCGATGGCGGCCTGACACGCCTGCCGGAGGCGCTGCGCCGCCACAAGCCGGATATCGTGATTCTGGAGCTGGGTGCCAATGACGGCCTGCGCGGCCTGCCCCTGTCCCGGCTGCAGGACAATCTGCAACAGATGGTCAATCTGTCGCGCCGGGCAGCAGCGCGGGTAGTGCTGGTCGGCATGGCGCTGCCCAGCAACTATGGCCCCCGCTACACTGCGGAGTTCCGCGCGGTATACGACAGCATCGCCAAACGCAACCAGCTGCCCTATGTGCCGCTGCTGGTGGCCGGCTTTGCCACGGACATCAGCAAGTTCCAGCCGGACGGCCTGCACCCGGTGGCCAGCGTGCAAGCCACCATGATGCACACGGTCAAGGCCAAACTGCCACTGAAATAACGCGTCTAGCTGCTGCGGCTGAACCGCTCCAGCGCCGGCGCAGCCAGCATGCTGGCCAGACAGACCCGGTTGCGCCCCTGATGCTTGGCCGCATACAGGGCCATGTCGGCCAATTGCAGGCTGTGATTGACCGGGTCTGATGGCTGGCAGGCCACCACCCCGGCCGACATGGTCTGTTGCCAGCTGGCGGGCAACGCTTCCCAGCGTGCCGTGGCCAACCTGGCGCGGATGTCATCCAGCATGACGGCCAGCTCAGCCTCGGCCAGCCCGCCCGCCAGGATGACAAACTCCTCGCCACCGTAACGGAACAGCTCCAGCCCCGGTGGCAGCAGGCTGGATAACTGCTGCACCAGTTGCTGCAATACCGCATCGCCCGCCTGATGGCCAAAGCTGTCATTCACCTGCTTGAAATGATCCAGATCCAGCATGGCCAGGGCCCACGTGCGGCCGCTGGCCATGCTGTCTGCCGCATGCGCATCCAGCTGACGGCGCAGGGCGCGCTGGTTGTAGCAGCCGGTCAGGGCATCGCACTCCAGCAAGCGCTGGCGTTCGGCAATCGCCTCGGTCAGTTCCCTTTGCTGTTGCTGCAGTTGTTCGCGCTTGACCGCAGATTGAACATGCAGCTCGACCAGACTTTCCATCATGCTCTGATTGGCATGTCGCAATTTGACAGTATCGAACAGTGTGCTGCGAAAACGACCGAGAAAACGCCACTGCACCAGCAGATAGAGCAGCAGGCCGGCTAGCACCATCTGCTCCAGCCGCTGGCCATGGACCAGCAGACTGCATAGCGGATAAGCCCAGAAGGTGGCAAAAAACAGGGCGTGGATATCCCGGCAAGCGGCCACCATGATGCATAACAAGGCGAAAATGCCCGTCAGCCACAGCAGCAGCAACAGGTGATAGGGATTGTCCAGCTGATGGGAGTCCATTACCCAGACAGTAGCGCCCCACAGCAGGCAATCGGCCAGCACGCAATCACGCACCGCCGTGTAGTGCTGGAACACGCTGCCCGGATGCAGGTCGGCACGGCGAAAGCGGCGGATCACCCACCACAGCCGCCACTCGACCAGGCCAAACAGCAGCAACCACACCGCCAGATGCAGGGGCTGGGCATGCTGGTACATGATGGCAACCAGCATGGCCACGCCCCCGATCACCGCAGGAATCGAGCGATAGGCGATGTCGATGAAGTAGCGCAGCAGATCGGCCTCTTCGCGCCAACCGGCCTGCTCTTGCAGTAAAGGGAGTGCCGGTTTCATGCACGGCCTTTCTCGGCCAGTGCAGCCGTCTGTTCCACCATCACCCGGTTGCGCCCTGCGCGCTTGGCCGCGTAGAGCAAATCGTCGGCACGACGGATCAACTGCGCCAGATCCAGCCCCGGCTGCCAGGCCACCAGGCCGATGGACAGCGTCACCGGCCGCTGGCGGGTCAAGTCCGACCAGTCATGCTGCTGCAACCGCAGCCGCATCTGCTCCAGTCGTGGCTGGGCCTGCTCCAGCTCTGCACCGCTGAGCAGCAACATGAATTCCTCACCGCCATAGCGGCCCAGGCTATCACTGCCGCGCAGCTCGGCACCCAGCAGCAGGCAGGTCTGGCGTAGCACCTCATCGCCCACCAGATGGCCGAAACCATCATTGATGGCCTTGAAATGATCCAGGTCGAGCATGGCCAGACAAAATGGCTGCCCCGACACACTGGCATGCTCGAGCAGCCGCTCGCCCTGCAGCATGATGGCGCGCCGGCTGAGCACGCCAGTCAGCGGATCATGAGCCACCAGTTCCTCCACCTTGACCAGGGCCTCATCCAGCAAGCGGCCCTGCTCTTCCAGCTGCAGGTTTACCGCTTGCAATTGCTGCTGCTGCGCCCCCAGCTCGCTCAGCAACTCGCCGTTTTCATCGCGTGCCACAAAGCTGTCGCGGATGATGCGGTGCAAGGGCCAGATCACCACCACCAGTGCCACGCCATACAACAGGCAGGACAGCGCGGCCAGATAGAGCACTGGCACACCGCTGAGCAGCAGTTTGAGCATGGCACCGAACACCAGCACCAGCAGCGACAGGTAAAACAGGGAGCGTACGCTGGAAAAATAGGCGGCATAAGCGGCGGCCACCGCTGCCAGCCACAGCAGGACCAGCATCATGTACAGGGGATTATTGTCGGCAACCAGCCACCATGGCGCACCACTCCACAGCAGGCTGAGCAGCAGCGACCAGCCACAAAAGCGGCGAAAGTCGCGCTGACTGAGCGACTGGCTCTGCCGGCTTTGTCGCAACAAATGCCCAATCAGCTGCCGATAACACAACTGGCAAGCGAACATGCAACCCCACCAGCCTGCCACATCAGGCCAGGGCGTATGCATGAGCATGGTCAGCGCCAGCAGGGCCGCAGCAATCATGGAGAATGGCTGGGCCTCATGACTCAGGCTCAGGATATGCATGCGAACTGCCGTTTCCACCTGAGGAGGAGACTGTTGCAAATAGGCCACCCTGTTTATCTCTGTTTACTCAGGTATAGCAGGCCAAACGCAAAAACCCCGCCTGAAAGCGGGGTTGAGATGTCGAGTGCTGCCGCGCAGGCGGCAGGGCAAACAGGCTGATTACAGCTGGGCGGCGTTTTCTGCCAGGTAGGAAGCCACGCCATCAGCGCTCGGCTTCATGCCCTTTTTGCCCTTGTTCCAGCCAGCCGGGCACACTTCGCCGTGCTCTTCGGTGAATTGCAGGGCATCCACCATGCGGATCATTTCGTCCACATTGCGGCCCAGCGGCAGGTTGTTGACCACCTGGTGCTGTACCACGCCAGCCTTGTCGATCAGGAAGGAGCCACGGAAGGCCACGCCACCGTCGGCTTCCACGTCAAAAGCCTTGCACAGTTCGTGCTGGATGTCGGCTACCAGGGTGTAGCCAACCTGGCCGATACCACCCTTTTCCACCGGGGTATTGCGCCATGCGGCGTGGGTGAACTGGCTGTCGATGGACACGCCGATCACTTCTACATTGCGGGCCTTGAATTCAGCCAGACGGTGATCAAAGGCGATCAGCTCGGACGGGCAAACAAAAGTGAAATCCAGCGGGTAGAAGAACACTACGGCATATTTGCCGGCAGTAGCTTCCTGGAAGGAGTAGTTGTCAACAATCTGACCATCGCCCAGAACGGCGGAGAAGGTTTTTTCACCAGCGAAGAACGGTGCTTGCTTACCAACGAGTACGGCCATGCGGATCTCCTTGAGTTTCTTGATATGACAGCGTTTCCGGTATCGGGCGATGCGAAAACGCTGCGGAATGCGGGGGCTTTATAAAACAGCCCGCCCATCACCGGCCAATTGTAAATCCATATCGTGTCGATAAAGTTTCGCAATAGTCGGTTCGCCTTGCTGGCGATCTTTATCAGATGCGGGCGGCAGGCTTTGGTTTCAAGCCGCCCGGCCTTTGCTCTGGCAATGCTCGGTCAGGATTTTTCCTGTAGCCGGTGGCTGGCGCTGGCATCCAGCTCCAGGCCATATACCTCTTTGAGCTGGCGGATGCGGGCCAGCGACTCTTCGCCAAAGGCCACCTTGCCGTCAAAGGCATGCAGCACAATGCCTTCCAGCAGGTCGCCCAGGGTAATGTCGTGGTACTCCGCCATGGCTTTCAGTACCTTGAGCAGGCGCTTTTCGATTTTCACCCCGGTCTGGGTACGTTCCACCACGATGGCCTTGTTGTCAGCTTGCTGTGTCATTTTGCTCTCCTCGAATTAATTATAATTTTACATATGTACATAGGTAATTTACAAGGAAAATAAAAACGGACACCGCAGTGTCCGTTTTTGTGCTGTAACAGCAAGCGTCAGCCTCAGGCAGCCGGTTCGGCCTTCTGGCGCAGACGCAGGTTCAGTTCACGCAGCTGCTTGTCGTCCACCGCGTTCGGCGCATTGGTCAGCAGACACTGGGCACGCTGGGTCTTGGGGAAGGCAATCACGTCGCGGATGGACTCGGCACCAGCCATCAGGGTAACCAGACGGTCCAGACCAAAAGCCAGGCCACCGTGCGGCGGCGCGCCAAACTTCAGGTTGTCCAGCAGGAAGCCAAACTTGTTCTGCTGCTCTTCCGGGGTGATCTTCAGCGCGGCGAAGACCTTTTCCTGCACGTCGGCACGGTGGATACGCACCGAACCGCCACCGATTTCCCAGCCGTTCAGCACCATGTCGTAGGCACGCGCCAGGCAGGCTGCCGGGTCGGTGTCCATCAGGTCTTCATGGCCCGGTTTCGGGCTGGTAAACGGATGGTGGCAGGCAGTCCAGCGGTCGGCTTCTTCGTCATGCTCGAACATCGGGAAATCCACCACCCACAGCGGACGCCATTCGCGCACGAAGTAACCATCCTTCTCGCCACGCTCATGACCAATCTTGATACGCAGCGCGCCGATGGCTTCATTCACCACCTTGGCCTTGTCGGCACCAAAGAAGATGATGTCGCCGTTGTCGGCACCGGTGCGCGCCATGATTTCTTCCAGCGCGGCCACCGACAGGAACTTGACGATGGGCGACTGCAGGCCGCTGGTTTCGTCATTGGTGATCTTGCTCTTGTCGTTGACCTTGATATAGGCCAGACCCTTGGCACCGTAGATACCGACAAACTGGGTGTACTCGTCGATTTCCTTGCGGGAAATGGCGGCACCACCCGGTACGCGCAGGGCCACTACGCGGCCGTTCGGCATATCGGCGGCACCACGGAAGACCTTGAATTCCTCGGTCTTCATCAGGTCGGTCAGTTCGGTGAACTTGAGCGAGACGCGCAGGTCCGGCTTGTCCGAGCCATAGAGGAACATGGCGTCGTTGTAAGTCATGCGGGGGAACTTGCCCAGCTCGACATTCATCACGTCGCGGAAGATTTCCTGCGCCATGTTTTCGGTGATGTCCATGATCTCGTCTTCGTTCAGGAACGAAGTTTCGATATCGATCTGGGTGAATTCAGGCTGACGGTCGGCACGCAGGTCTTCGTCGCGGAAGCACTTGGTGATCTGGTAGTAGCGGTCGAAGCCGGCCACCATCAGCAGCTGCTTGAACAGCTGCGGCGATTGCGGCAGGGCAAAGAATTCGCCCGGATGCACGCGGGACGGCACCAGGTAGTCGCGGGCACCTTCCGGGGTGGAACGGGTCAGCATCGGGGTTTCGATGTCGATGAAGCCCTGCTTGTCCAGGTGATTACGCACACCCATGGCCACGCGGTAGCGCAGGCGCAGGTTCTTTTGCATCGGCGCGCGACGCAGGTCGATCACACGGTTCAGCAGACGGACGTTTTCCGAGATGTTCTCGTCGTCGATCTGGAAGGGTGGGGTGGCGGCGCTGTTGAGGATTTCGATTTCCTTGGCCAGGATTTCGATTTCGCCGGAAATCATCTTGCTGTTGGCGGTGCCGGCCGGACGTTCGCGCACGATGCCGGTGATGGCCAGCACGAATTCGTTACGGCTGCTGTCGGCCAGCTTGAAGGCTTCCGGGGTGTCCGGATCAATCACCACCTGCACCAGGCCTTCGCGGTCGCGCAGGTCGATGAAGATTACGCCACCGTGGTCGCGGCGACGGTGTGCCCAGCCTTTTACGGTGACGGTCTGGCCGAGGTATTTCTTGTCAATAAGTCCGCAGTAGTCGGTACGCATCGGATAACCCTTGTCTTGAATTCTGTATTGGTAAGTCTGAATGTAGTTCAGTGCACTGCAGGGCCAGGCGCTGGATTGCCTAGCCCTGGCGATTGAGTTCGTCGTTCAGGCGGGAGCGTTGCTCCTGCGGCGGCGGATTGGGTACCACCACCCCCATGGAGATCACGTATTTCAGCGCGTCGTCCACGCTCATGGTCAATTCGCGCGTGTCCCGCTTGGGCACCATGATGAAATAGCCGGAAGTCGGATTAGGCGTAGTCGGCACATAGACGCTGACATGCTCTTCCTCGCCCATTTCCGCCAGCACCTGCGGTGCCGGAGAACCGGTCTGGAAGGCTACCGTCCAGGCATCCTGATGCGGCCAGCGCACCAGCAGTGCCTTCTTGAAAGCCTGGCCAGAATCCGACAGCAGCGTATCGCTGACCTGCTTGACGCTGTTGTAGATGGATTTGACGAAAGGGGTGCGCGACAGCAGCCCGTGCCAGAAATCTACCAGGCGCTGGCCCAGTACATTGGCCGCAAACATGCCGGTGCCCAGCAGCATCAGGAAGGCAAACACCACCCCCAGGCCGGGTATGCGGAAGCCAAACAGCTGCTCCGGCCGCCATTCGTGCGGCAGCAGGTTCAGCGTCTGGTCCAGCGAACCGATGATCAGGTTCAGCACCCACAGGGTGATGCCCAGCGGCAGCCAGATCAACAGGCCGGCCACCAGGTAGCCCCGTACGGTCATTTTGATTTGTGTCATGGGGTGTTAAGCGCACCCGCCGCCGCAAGAACCATTGCCGCAGCTATGACCACCACCGGAGCTGCCGTTCTTGAAGTCGGTTTCATACCAGCCGGAACCCTTCAGCTGGAAACCAGCAGCGGACAGCTGTTTGTGGTAATCGGCACTGCCACAGGCCGGGCACTGGGCGATCGGCTCATCGCTCATTTTCTGCAGATGTTCCTTGGCTGCGCCACAGGCAGTACAGCGGTATTCATAGATCGGCATATTTCACTCCAACCATCATGTAAATGGCATAAATGGCGTATTTTTGCTACAGTGCACAATACGCTTTTACTGCAGTGCACAATAAATGCGTGACTCTGACCTATGATGCAAAGTGCGGCCAGAGAAGGCAAACACAAGTAGCTTACCCGCAAACCTTCGATTATATCCGACTGTCGCCGCAATACAAAAATGCTGTTTTCACGCACTCGCAACATCGCGCTGCCAGGATGACATCGACCCACTCCAAAAATGGTTTTACCAGAGGATTATATGGATAGCATCCGCAATATCATCAGTGGCAAAAAAGGCCTGATTGTCGGCATCGCCAACGAAAACAGCATCGCCTATGGCTGCGCCAGCGTGCTGCGTGAACTGGGGGCCGAAGTCGCCGTCACCTATCTGAACGCTAAGGCGGAAAAATACGTGCGCCCGCTGGCCGACAAACTGGAAGCCCCGCTGGTCATGCCGCTGGACGTGGAGCAGCCCGGCCAGATGCAACAGGTGTTCTCCGATATCGAGCAACACTGGGGCAAGCTGGACTTTGTCATTCACTCCATCGCCTTCTGCCCGATGGACGATCTGCATGGCCGTGTAGTGGACTGCTCGCGCGACGGTTTCCAGCAAGCCATGCATGTTTCCTGCTACTCCTTCGTGGAAATGGCCCGTCATGCCGAACCGCTGATGAAAGATGGCGGCTCGCTGATCACCATGAGCTACTACGGTGCTGACAAAGTGGTGGAAAACTACAACATGATGGGCCCGGTCAAGGCCGCGCTGGAAAGCGTGTCGCGCTATATGGCCAGCGAACTCGGCCCCAAGGGCATCCGCGTGCATGCCGTGTCGCCCGGTCCGCTCAAGACCCGCGCTGCTTCCGGCATTGCCCACTTCGACCAGCTGATCGACGACGCCATCGCCCGTGCACCGCAAAACAAGCTGGTGGATATCGAAGACGTGGGCATGACCTGCGCCTTCCTCATTTCCAATGCCGCCCGCAGCCTTACCGGCCAGACCATCTATGTCGATGGCGGCCATCACATCATGGCCTGATGCCACGGCGGCCAGCGCCAGCGCTGGCCAGCCTCCCCTATCCTGCTCGCGCCCCGGAGACCATCCATGACCCGCGATGACAAAGCATTTGACGACATCCTGCAACAAGCCACCAATCAGGGTCCGCTGCCCATGGCCGTGGCCCACCCCTGCAGCCGCGAAGCCTTGCTGGGTGCGGTAGAGGCCGCCGAACACGGCATTGCCACCCCCATCCTGATCGGCCCGCGCAGCCGGCTGAACAAGCTGGCCGAAGAGCTGGATGTCGACCTCTCCCGCTACGAAGTAATCGACACCCCGCATAGCCACGCTTCCGCCGAGCAGGCGGTCAAGCTGGTACGTGATGGCTATGCCGACATCCTGATGAAGGGCAGCCTGCATACCGATGAATTCATGACGGAAGTGCTGGCCCGCGACACCGGCATCCGCACCGACCGCCGCATCAGCCATGTATTCATCATGAAGGTGGAAAGCTATCCGCGTTATCTGTTCATCACCGATGCCGCCATCAGCATCGAGCCCGACCTGATGACCAAGCGCGACATCTGCCAGAACGCCATCGACCTGACCCACGCCCTGGGCATTGCCTGCCCCAAGGTCGCCATTCTGGCGGCGGTGGAAACCATCAACCCGGCCATGCGCGCCACGCTGGATGCCGCTGCGCTGTGCAAGATGGCAGACCGTGGCCAGATCAAGGGCGCCCTGCTGGATGGCCCGCTGGCCTTCGACAATGCCATCTCGCACGAAGCCGCCGACACCAAGGGCATCGTGTCGCAAGTGGCCGGCGACCCGGACATCCTGCTGGTGCCTGACCTGGAATCCGGCAATATGCTGGCCAAGCAGCTGACCTACCTGGCAGCCGCCTCCTCGGCAGGCATCGTGATGGGCGCGCGCGTCCCCATCGTACTGACCAGCCGTGCCGAAGATGCCACCGGCCGCCTGGCCTCGGCCGCCGTGGCCAATGTGCTGGCGCACCGCCGCCGTGGGGCCAGCCAGTGATCAAGGCGCTGATTGCCGTCAACGCCGGCTCCTCCACCCTCAAGTTCCGCGCCTACGCCATGGATGGCGGCGCACTGCTGATGCGCGGCCTGATCGACCATTTCGGCCAGAAGCACACCAGCCTCAGCCTGCACGACACCCTGCACCAGCAGCTGGAAGAGCGCGAGCTGGGCGATGACAGCCGCGAGGCTGCCGTTGCCGCCATGATCAACACCCTGGCCGATCACGGCATCGCCGTCGCCGCCGTGGTGCATCGGGTGGTGCATGGCGGCAGCCGCTTCCACGCAGTCACCCGGCTGGATGAAGACAGCTGCCAGGCATTGGAAGCCTTCATTCCACTGGCCCCGCTACACCAGCCGGTCAGCCTGCAGGTGATCGATGCCTTCCGCACGCTCGACCCCGCGCTGCCGCAGCTGGCCTGCTTTGATACCGCCTTTCACGCCAGCCAGCCGGAAGTGGCCACCCGCTTCGGCATTGCCCGCCACTGGCACGACGAAGGCGTACGCCGCTACGGCTTTCACGGCCTGTCCTATGCCTCCATCACCCGCAAGCTGGCTAGCCTGGGGCTGGCTGATGCCAGGGTAGTGGTGTGCCATCTGGGCAGCGGCTCCAGCGCCTGCGCCATCCAGCAAGGCCGCAGCGTGGCCTCCAGCATGGGCTTTTCTGCAGTAGATGGCCTGATGATGGGCACGCGACCGGGTTATCTGGACCCGGAAGTGGTGCTGTACTGGATGGAACACGAAGGCATGGGTGTGGGCGAGGTACGGCGCGAGCTATACAAAAACTCCGGCCTGCTGGGGGTGTCCGGTGGTGTGTCCGCCGACATGCGCGAACTGCTGGCCAGCAGCCTGCCGGCAGCGCGTGAGGCGGTGGAGCTGTTCTGCTACCGCATCGTGCGCGAGATCACCTCGCTGGCTGGAGCCATGAAGGGGCTGGACGCCATCATCTTTACCGCCGGCATTGGTGAGCATTCGGCTGAAGTACGCGGCCGCGTGTTGGGCCAACTGGGCTGGCTGGGCTTTGAAGCCGATCACGCCGCCAATCTGGCCCATGCACGGCAACTGACCAGCGCCGGCAGCCCGCATCACGCTTACGTACTGGCTACCGATGAAGAAGGGGAAATGGCCAGCCAGGCCTTTGCCCTGCTGGGCTGAAACACGGGTCGTGGCACTGGCGCAACAAAGCCGAGGCTAAGCTGGCCCGGAAAACACAAAAGGCCCCGCACTTGCGGGGCCTTTTTGCGTATTCGTCAGCGCTGGGCTGGGATCAGGCCATGGCCTTGATCTGAGCAGACAGACGGCTCTTATGACGAGCTGCCTTGTTCTTGTGGAACACGCCTTTGTCAGCGATACGGTCGATTACTTTGGTGGAAGCGTGGAACACAACCTTGGCCGCAGCCTTGTCACCACCTTCAATTGCCTTGAGCACTTTCTTTACTGCAGTACGGAACGCAGTACGCAGGCTGGCGTTATGCGCGCGCTGCTTAAGGGCTGTGCGTGCACGCTTGCGAGCTTGTGCGCTGTTAGCCATGAATCTTTCTCCTGATGAGCGGAATCTGAAACCCGCGATTCTAAGCCTTAAACTCAGGTTTTGCAACAATAAACCCGCCAGCGTAAACTAGCCGGCTTGCTCAACCCGCCCTCCCCCCAATAAATGAACCTGCTCAAGGCTCTGGCTGCAGTCAGCAGCATGACCATGGTGTCGCGTATTCTCGGCCTGGTCCGTGACACCCTTATCGCCCGCGTCTTTGGCGCCGGCATGGCGGCAGATGCCTTTAATGCCGCCTTCAAGATTCCCAATATGTTGCGCCGCCTGTTCGCCGAAGGGGCGTTCTCCCAGGCGTTTGTCCCCATCCTGGGTGAATACAAGAATCAGAAAACCGAAGCTGAAACCCGCGAATTCGTCGCCAAGGTAACGGGTGTGCTGGGTTCGGTACTGCTGCTGGTAACGGCCATCGGCATGCTGGCTGCCCCGGCCATCATGTGGATCTCCGCCCCCGGCTTTTATCGCGAACCGGCCAAAGCAGCCTTGTTTGCCGACATCCTGCGCGTGTCGTTTCCTTATATCTTTTTCATTTCGCTGTCGTCGATGACCGGCAGCATCCTCAATAGCTGGGGCAAATTCTCGATCCCGGCCTTCACGCCCACCTTTCTGAATCTCAGCTTCATCGTGTTTGCGCTGTTTTTCACCCACAACTTTCACCCGCCCATCATGGCCATGGCCTGGGCGGTGTTTGTCGGCGGCCTGATCCAACTGGTATGGCAACTGCCCTTTCTCAAGCAGATCGGCATGCTCACCATGCCCATCTTCGACTTCAAGGACGCAGCGGTATGGCGGGTAATCCGCCAGATGGGCCCGGCCATCTTCGGGGTATCGGTGGCGCAGATCTCCTTGCTGATCAACTCCACCTTCGCCTCCTTCCTGCCCACCGGCAGCGTGTCGTGGATGTATTACGCCGACCGGCTGATGGAATTCCCCTCCGGCGTGCTGGGCGTGGCGCTGGGGACCATCCTGCTGCCCTCGCTGTCCAAGCATGCTGCCAGTAAGTCCGACAGTGAATTCAGCGTACTGCTGGACTGGGGCATTCGCCTGTCGCTGCTGCTGGCGGTGCCGGCCACCGTGGGCCTGGGCCTGCTGTCCGGCCCCTTGCTGTCCACCCTGTTCATGTATGGCCGCTTTACCGCGCATGATGCGCTGATGTCGCAACAGGCCGTCATCGCCTACTCCCTGGGCCTGCTGGGGCTGATTCTGGTCAAGGTGCTGGCACCGGGCTTTTATGCGCGACAAGACATCAAGACGCCGGTACGCATTGCCCTGATTACCCTGGGCTGCACCCAGCTGATGAACCTGATGTTTGTGTTTTCGCTCAAACACGCCGGACTGGCGCTGTCGATTGGCCTGGCCTCCTGCCTGAATGCCGGCCTGCTGCTGTCCACCCTGCTCAAACGCAAGATCTACCAGCCGCAAGCCGGCTGGAGTGGCTTCCTCGGCAAGATGGCACTGGCCATCCTGGCGATGACCGCCGTACTGCTGGCCCTGCAATGGCTGCTGCCCATCCACTGGGATGGCCACGCCTGGCAGCGCGTGTGCTGGCTGACCCTGCTGGTGGTCGCCGGCGCCGTCACCTACTTCGCCTCGCTGTTTGCACTGGGCTTCCGCCCGCGCCAGTTCATGCGGCGCGAACATTGATACGTATTGCAAGGAAACATCATGAAACCCCAAGCCATGTCACCGGAACAGTCCCCGCTGGGCAAGACCGTCAGCTATCAGGACCAGTACGACGCCAGCCTGCTGTTTCCCATTCCGCGCAAGATGAAACGCGATGAAATCGGCGTGAACGAACAGGCCCTGCCCTTTGCCGGCGTGGATATCTGGACCGGTTTCGAGCTGTCCTGGCTGAATGCACGCGGCAAGCCGCAGGTGGGCATTGCCACCTTCCGCATTCCGGCCGACAGCCCCAATCTGATCGAGTCCAAATCGTTCAAGCTCTACCTGAACAGCTATAACCAGACCCGCATTGCCAGCCTGGAAGAGTTACAGGCGCAGCTGGCGCTGGACCTGTCCAATGCCGCCGGCGGCGCGGTATCGGTCAGCGTACAGCTGCCGCAGGACTTTGCCGCTGAGCGCATTGCCGAACTGGCCGGCGACTATATCGACGCGCTGGACATCGCCGTCGACAACTACGCGCCCTGCCCGGAGATTCTGCGCGCCGATAGCAGCCATATCGTCAGCGAAACCCTGTGCAGCAATCTGCTGAAGTCCAATTGCCTGGTGACCGGCCAGCCGGACTGGGGCAGCGTGCAGATCAGTTATACCGGCCCCCAGCTGGACCGCGAGGCCCTGCTGCGCTACCTGATCGGTTTCCGCCAGCACAATGAATTCCACGAGCAGTGCGTGGAGCGCATCTTCACCGACATCCTGCGCGCCTGTGCACCGCAGCAGCTGACGGTCTACGCCCGCTACACCCGCCGTGGCGGCCTGGACATCAACCCCTGGCGCAGCAATGCGGCAGAACCGCCACAGCACAACACCCGCACGGCACGGCAGTAAGCTGGCCGCCTAAAGTAAAAAAGCCTGCTTGGACGACAAGCAGGCTTTTTTGCGGGCAACACCAGGCCATCAAAACGGCACGGGGGCTTCGAATTCCATTTCCTCACGGGTAATCGGGTGGCGCACCACCAGCCGCGAGGCATGCAGCAGCAGGCGCTCGGCCTTGGCCAGCACTTCCGGCGGCGCATAAATGTCATCGCCCAGAATGGGATGGCCGCTTTCCAGATGCAGCATGTGCATGCGCAACTGGTGGGCACGGCCGGTTTGCGGGTCCAGCTCCATGCGCGAGGTCTGGCGCAGGGAATCGCGCAATACCACGCGGTAATGGGTGATGGCTTGCTTGCCCTCCACCAGATCGACCTTCTGCCGTGGCCGGTTCGGCCAATCGATGATCAGCGGCAGGTCGATGGTGCCGCTATTGCTTTCGACAATACCGTCCACCACGGCGATATAGCGCTTTTTCACCTTGCGGTCCATGAAAGCAATCGACAGCGCACGCTGCATCGCTGCCCCACGGCCAAAGATCACCAAGCCCGAGGTAGCCATGTCCAGCCGGTGCACGGTCAGTGCGTCGGGATAGACTTTCTGCACCCTGCTGACCAGGCAATCCTCCTTGCCCTCGCCACGCCCGGGCACCGACAGCAGGCCAGACGGCTTGTCCACCACCACCAGGCAGTCGTCGGCGTAAATCACCGCCAGACCGGTATCAGGCGGCGGGGTGTAGGTTTCCAGATTATGGGCTTGGGTCATGGCAGCACACCGCGCCCAGCCTTGCAGCAGGCGCGCAAAAAACGAAGAACGGGCGATTATCGTATTCCCGGCCAGCCTTCACAAGCTGTCACCCTGCATTTGCCAGGGAATTGCCACTTGAAATGACCGCACAACGCCATCACCCTGTCATGATCAGATCATTCCCCACCCAAGGAGCCGTCATGCAGGAGCGCTTTTACCTCGACCCTTACCAAAGCCTGCTGGAAACCACCGTCGTGCGCCATGACGATGCCGGCCTGGTGCTGGCAGACACCCTGTGCTACCCCTTGGGCGGCGGCCAGCCCGGCGACACCGCCACGCTGGCCCTGGCCGATGGCAGCACGCTGGCCATCAGCGATACCCGGCGCAACCGCGAAACCCGCGAAATCCTCCACATCACCGCCGCCGATGCCCCGCGACTGGCAGCCGGCAGCCCCGTCACCCTGACGCTGGACTGGGCGCGCCGTCACCGTCACATGCGGGTGCACACCGGCCTGCATTTGCTCTCCGTGGTGATCAAGGCCGGCGTCACCGGTGGCAATCTGACGGCCGAATCCGGCCGGCTGGACTTCGACATTCCGGAAGGCATGGAGCTGGACAAGGACGCCATCGAGGCTGGCCTGAATGCCTTGGTGGCACAGGACCTGGCGGTGAGCATCCAGATGACCAGTGGCGAAGCATTGAAAGCGCGTCCCGAGCTGATCAAGACCATGTCGGTGACCCCGCCGCTGGACTTGTCGGAAATCCGCCTGCTGGAAATTGATGGTGTCGACCTGCAGCCCTGTGGCGGCACCCATGTGCGCAGCACCGGCGAGATCGGCCGCCTGCTGGTGAAAAAGATTGAAAGCAAGGGCGCACGCAACAAGCGGGTGGTGATCGCACTGGCCGACTGAGCAATTGTGATCTGCCATGGCAAAGGGGACCCGCAGGTCCCCTTTTGCATGCCCATCAGCGCCAGACAGCGACTGGCTCAGATATCGGCCTCCACCTCATTGCCCTTGGCCTCCATCCAGCTACGACGGCTGGAAGCCTCGCCCTTGCCCATCAGCATGACGAAGGTGGACAGGGTATGGGCCAGCTCGCCCGGACGCACCTGCACCCGCGACAAGCGGCGGGTATCGGGGTTCATGGTGGTGTCCTTCAGTTGCTCCGGGTTCATCTCGCCCAGACCTTTGAAGCGCGAGATCCCCCAGCTGCCCTCACGCACCCCTTCACTGCGCAGACGGTCGAGAATGGCGTTGAGTTCGCCCTCGTCCAGCGCATAAATCTTGCGCGGCGGACGGTTCTTGCCCGAACCCGGCACATCCACCCGGAACAGCGGCGGCTGGGCGATGTAGATATTGCCGTTTTCGATCAGCCGCGGGAAATGGCGGAAGAACAAGGTCAGCAACAGCACCTGAATGTGAGAGCCGTCTACGTCGGCATCAGACAGGATGGCAATCTTGCCGTAACGCTGGCTGGACAGGTCGGGGTGATCGTCCGGCCCGTGCGGGTCGACACCGATGGCCACCGAGATGTCATGGATTTCGGCATTGGAAAACAGCTGATCCTTGTCGGTTTCCCAGCTGTTGAGCACCTTGCCACGCAGCGGCAGGATGGCCTGGTATTCCTTGTCACGCGCCAGCTTGGCCGAACCACCGGCCGAATCACCTTCTACCAGGAACAGCTCGTTGCGCTCCAGATCTTCGCTTTCGCAATCCGTCAGCTTGCCCGGCAGCACGGCAACGCCCGAACCTTTTTTCTTTTCTACTTTCTTGACCGATTTCAGCCGTGATTGCGCCTGACGGATGGCCAGCTCAGCAATCTTCTTGCCGGCCTCCACATTCTGGTTCAGCCACAGCTCCACCGGGTCCCGCGCCAGGCTGGAAATCAGCTTGAGCGCATCGCGACTGGTGAGCTTGTCCTTGGTCTGGCCCTGGAATTGCGGGTCGAGCACGCGGGCGGACAGTACAAAGCGCACCCGGCTCCACACGTCTTCGGCCATCAGCTTGACGCCACGCGGCAGCAGATTGTGGTGATCGATAAAGGTTTTCACTGCATCAAACACCCCGGCGCGCAGGCCGGCTTCGTGCGTACCGCCAGACGGGGTGGGAATCAGGTTGACGTAGCTCTCGCCGCTGGCCCCGTCTTCGAACCAGGCCATCGCCCATTGCACACCCTCGCCCTTGGCGAACTGTTCGTGGTCGTCACCGATATAGGCTTCGGCAGCAAACAGCGGGGCGACCGGCTCGTCGCCATTGCACAGCTCGGCCAGATAGCTTTTCAGGCCCTGCGGATACTGCCACACCTTGACCTCGTCACCACTGGGGCGCTCCACCGTCAGCGTCACCGCAACGCCGGGCAGCAATACCGCCTTGGCGCGCAGCAGGCGCTCCAGCTCCGGCAAGGAGTAACGCGGGCTTTCAAAATATTTGCCATCCGGCCATACCCGCACGCGGGTGCCGCTGGTGCGCGAGCCACAATCGCCGATACGGGCCAGTGGCTCGATCACATCCCCACCGGAAAACACCAGGCGGTGTACACCACCTTCGCGTTTGACCTCCACCTCCAGCCGGGTGGACAAGGCATTGGTCACCGACACGCCCACACCATGCAGACCGCCGGAGAAGGCATAGGCACCGCCATCCTTCTTGTTGAACTTACCGCCAGCATGCAGCCGGGTGAATACCAGCTCCACCACCGGCACGCCTTCCTGCGGATGCAGGCCCACCGGAATGCCGCGACCATCGTCTTCTACCGACAGCGAGCCATCCTGATGCACGGTGACGGCAATCTTGCGGGCATAGCCACCCAGCGCCTCGTCGGCTGCGTTATCGATGACTTCCTGACAAATATGCGTGGGATCGGTGGTGCGGGTATACATGCCCGGCCGTTCCTTGACCGGTTCCAGCCCCTTGAGCACCCGTACCGAGGATTCGTCGTACTGTTGAGTCATAGCTTGTTTCGTCGCCTGTATCGGCCCTGCAGCCAGGGCCAAGCTGAATGATGTCGCCGCCCCGCCATACGGCGGGAAGGGCATGATGCTCAAACGGCAGCACTGGGCCGCCGCTTGCTTGAAGAATGATGCAGATCGCCCGGCAATGCGGCGTCAGTGATCCTGCAGCTTGTCCGGTAAACCGCAGGCGGGCTGACGCATGCGCTGCAGGAAGCTGTCGTAATTTTCCAGGCCCTTGAGAAAACGGGATAACTCGGTCAGGGCGCGGATATAAACATCGCGCTTGAACTCGATGACCGCATCCACCGGTGCCCAATAGTCATTCCAGCGCCAGCCGTCGAATTCCGGATGGCTGCTGGCACGCAGGCAGACATCGCAATCGCGACCGGTCAGCCGCAGCAGGAACCAGATTTGTTTCTGTCCTTTATAACTGCCACGCCATTCGCGCCTTACCCAGTTGCTGGGCACGTCATAGCGCAGCCAGTCGCGGGTACGCCCCACGATCTTGACATGTTGCGGCAACAGCCCGACCTCCTCCAGAAGCTCGCGGTACATGGCCGCTTCCGGACTTTCGCCCGGCTTGATGCCTCCTTGCGGAAATTGCCAGGAATGCTCGCGCACCCGCTTGCCCCAGAACACCTCATTTTTACCGTTGATGAGGATGATTCCGACATTGGGGCGATATCCGTCCCGGTCCAGCATGAAAAAAACCTGCAAATCGTCTAGTTGACCGAATTTTTGCACATTTCGTCAGCTCTTGCCATGCGGCTGTCCACCCGAGTGCCCGGCAAATCCACCACAGCATGCGCCAAGCACATTAAAAAGAATTGACGCCAGCGGGCAAAGCCGTTTAAAAATCAGCGCAGCACTACCCACCCTTCATCAGGATGCCCGGCCACATGCAAGCACGTCGCAACCCACCAGCCGTCCCCGCCCTGCCTCTGGCAGTGGTGGCGCTGTGCCCGTGGGCCAATCCGACAGCCTTGTCGCTGGGCTTCTTCATCCAGCCGTTTACTGCAGTCGGTCACCGCTAGCGTTGTGCCGTAATACCCGCCGTATGGCGGCTCACGACAATGCCTAGCACAAGGACCATCCATGCAAGATTCTGCAAATTGGCTGCACAGCCACGGCATTCGCACGGTCGAATGCCTGTTTTCCGATATCACCGGTAGCGCACGCGGCAAGGTTGTCCCCACCGCCAGCCTGCTGGCCACGAACGAGCTGCGCTTCTCCCAGGTTGGCCTGGTACAAAGCGTCAGCGGCCACTGCCTGCAACAGCTGGTGCCCGAACTCGACCCCGACATGCGCCTGCTGCCTGATTCCAGCACCCTGCGCCAGTTGCCATGGAGCCGCGAACCGGCGGCCATGCTGATTCACGACTGCCTGCATGAGGATGGCAGTCTGGTGGAGTTCGCCCCGCGCAATGTGCTCAAGCGGGTGCTGGCACGTTATGCCGAACTGGGCCTGACGCCGGTGGTTGCGCCGGAAATGGAGTTTTATCTGTTTGCCCGCCGCAGCAGCCTGGATGCCGCTCCACAAGCTCCCGCCTGCTATGGCAGCACTGGCGATAGCCTGCGCCAGCCCTATTCACTGGACCGGCTGCACGATCTGGATGCGGTACTGGGCGATATCCAGCATGGCTGCCAATGCCTGGGCATCGGGGCCGATACCTTGCTGCAAGAGGTAGGCTGCGGCCAACTGGAGATCAATCTGCAACACGGCGATGCCATTGCGCTGGCCGATCAGGCCTTCCTGTTCAAGCGCATGGTGCGTGAGGCTGCAGCACGCCACAATCTGGAGGCGTGTTTCATGGCCAAACCGCTGGCCGATGATGCCGGCAGCGCCATGCATATCCACCAGAGCCTGGTGCATGCCGATACTGGCCGCAACGCCTTCTCGCTGGACAATGGCCAAGCTGCACCGCGTTTCGCCCACTATATCGCCGGCCTGCAACACTATTTGCCCGATGCCTTGCTGCTCCTGGCTCCCTACGTCAACTCCTTCCGCCGGCTGGCACCCTTTACGGCAGCGCCCATCAATGTGGAATGGGGCTATGACAACCGTACCTGCGGCTTGCGCATTCCGCATGGAGGCCCACAAGCACGACGGGTGGAGAACCGCTTGCCCGGTGTGGATGCCAACCCCTATCTGGCTTTGGCCACCACCCTGGCCTGCGGTTTGCTTGGCATGCAACAGGAACTGCAGCCGACAGCACCGCTGGATAGCAGCGCCTATGGTCGCCCCTACGCCTTTCCCCGCACCCAGCTGGAAGCGGTGGAGCGGCTGGCTGCCAATGCTGAACTGGCTGCAGTGCTGGGACCGCAGTTTGTTGCCACCTATTGTCAGCTCAAGCTGAGTGAATGGCAGGAATTCAATCGCCAGGTCAGTCCCTGGGAGTATCGCCATCTGCTAAGCCAGGCTTGAAAGAGCTTGCATGAACCGTGAACACGCACCGCATCTGGCCCAGTTTGATGGCCATCACATCGACTCCTGGCACGCAGCCACGGCGCCACTGCGCGAGCGCTATCCGGTTCTCAACGAAGTCATACGCTGTGATGTCTGTGTGGTGGGCGCCGGTTTTACCGGCCTGTCCACCGCACTGAGCCTGGCTGAAAAAGGGCTCTCGGTCACCCTGCTGGAAGGTGCCCTGGTCGGTTTTGGCGCATCAGGCCGCAATGGCGGGCATATCCTGCACGGTTTTGCCGCCAGCATGGCTGCATTTGAAAAGCAGCTGGGGGCACGGGGGGCCCGCCAATGCTGGGATGCCTCGCTGGAGGGGGTCTCGCTGATTGCCAACCGTATCCACCAGCATCAGATCGACTGCGATCTGCACTGGGGCCTTCTCACCACCGTACGCAACCGTCGGCAGCAGCAATGGGTGCAGGCCCAGCAGCGCCAGCTACAGGCGTATGGCTATCACGACGCACAATGGCTGGAAGGGCCGGCGCTGCGCGGTCACATCGACTCACCGTGCTTCAGCGCCGCGCTTTACGACAGTGGCTGTGGTCACCTGCACCCGCTCAAATATGCACAGGGGCTGGCACGGGCGGCCTCGCAGGCTGGCGTGAAATTATTTGAGCATTCACCCGTCACCTCCATCGACGAGGACAAACGGGGCTTGCAGATCGGCACACCTCAAGGCTGGGTCAATGCCGACAAAATGGTGCTGGCCTGCAATGTTGATATCGGGCCATTGCAAGCCGGCTTACGGCGCTGCATCGTACCGCTGCGTTCGCACATCATTGCCACGGCCCCCTTACCGGCAGAACTGGCCAGCAGCCTGCTACCCGGTGGCGCCGCCGTCTGCGAAGGCAGCCCCTTGCCAGATTACTTCCGCCTGACGCCCGATCATCGCCTGCTGTTTGGTGGCCATCCAGGCAGTGCCTGCAGCAGCCCGCAGGCCATGATGACCGAGTACCAGGCGCGACTAGCCCGCATCTTTCCCCAATGGAAAAACCGGCAGATCGACTATGCATGGAGTGGTCATGTGGATGTCGGCCCCGCACGCCTGCCACAGATCGGCCGCCAGGGACAGCGCATCTACCACGCCCAGGGCTTTGCCGGCCATGGTGTCGCATTAAGCGGCATGGCCGGGCAAATGCTGGCAGAAACCATGGCAGGTGATATCGGCTGCTTTGATGTATTCAACAAACTGTATGCGCACCCGCTGCCACTGCCAGCCTCGCTGGAAGACAGCCTGCTGCGCCTGTCCGTGCTCTACCATCGCCTGCGCGATACCCTTGGCTGCTAGCTGCCTGCCGGCATGCCCCTGCTGGCGACCCCAAAACCGGCAAACGATGCTAGGATGCCTCGATCAACCGTTTTACTCGTGATCGATCCCGCATGGCATTTCTTCTTGACCGGCCTTCATTGCAGCGCCTGCCGCGTTTTCCGCTGAGCGCCGCCGCCTTTACCACCTTGTCCAGCGCAGCAGAGTTTCGGCATGCCCTGCTGGCTGCCATCGCCAATGCCCGGCAGCGCATTTATCTCACGGCACTCTATCTGGAACAGGATGAAGCCGGTCGTGAAATACTGGCGGCACTGTTTGAAGCCAAGCAGGCCAACCCTGCACTGGACATCCGCATCACGGTGGACTGGCACCGCGCGCAACGCGGTCGCATCGGCGAGAGCCACGACAGCTGCAATGCCGCCTGGTATCGCGAGGAATGCAGTCGCCACGCGGTCGAGCTGCCCGTGTATGGCGTCCCGGCTCAAACGCGGGAATTGTTCGGCGTACTGCACCTGAAAGGTTTCGTGATCGATAACCAGGTGATCTACAGCGGTGCCAGCCTCAACAATGTCTATTTGCACAAGCAGGACAAATACCGTTTCGACCGCTATCACCTGCTGGAAAATGCCGCCCTGGCCGACAGCATGGTCAAGTTGCTGTGCCAGCACTTTTTCAATGATGAGGCCGTGTTCCGGTTAGACAAACCGGTGCCCTGCACCCGCAGCATCCGCAAGGAAATCCGCGCCTTCCGCAGCCGGCTGGAAAGCCTGCACTACACCCTGCCCCCCGAGCAGGCCTGTCAGCACGGCATGGGTGTCACCCCGGTGCTGGGGCTGGGCAAGGGCAATGCGCTCAATCGCCTCATCCTGCAATTGATCGCCAAGGCCGAGCAACGGCTGGTCATCTGCACGCCCTACTTCAACTTCCCCATGGCAGTACTGCGCGCTATCAATCGCGCCCTGCGCCGTGGCGTGGAAGTCACCATCATCATCGGCGACAAAACCGCCAATGATTTTTTCATTCCCGAATCCGAGCCCTTCCGCCTGATTGCAGCACTGCCCTATCTCTATGAAATGAATCTGCGCCGCTTTGCCAAACGCCGCCAGGCGCATATCGATGCAGGGAAACTCCATCTGCAGCTCTGGAAAGAGGGGGATAACAGCTACCACCTCAAAGGCATGTGGTGTGACCAGAACTACATCCTGCTGACTGGCAACAATATGAATCCACGCGCATTCCGGCTCGATCTGGAAAATGCCTTGCTGATTCACGATCCGGAACAAGAGCTGCAATCCCAAAGCCAGCGCGAACAGCAACACATCCTGCAGCACACCACCCGCATCAGTCACTATCGCCAGCTGGAAAGCGTGCGTAACTATCCATTAAAAGTACGCACCATTCTCACGCGACTGAGCCGAGTGCGCATTGACCGGATGCTGAACCTGATGCTGTAGCGCAACCCCTAGTGGCTCGATCACATCCCCACCGGAAAACTCCAGTGGGTAGCCAATAAACGCAAATAGCCGCTTCTTAGCGGCTATTTTTACGACTGTGCTAATTACGATTTACGCTGGGCGCGAGGGTAAAAATGCAAAAAGCCCAGCTCGATTGAGCTGGGCTTCTAA
>NZ_RFAR01000024.1 GCF_003693445.1 Aquitalea palustris
TCATCACGCTGATGGTGTCGTAGTCGGATAGTGAAGTTACGCCGCCAGGGCCAGTAACAATCTCCACATAGTCCACAGTCATCCCCCCTCCACGTGCCCGCACGATGCCGTTGGCGTCGGTCAACCCGGCACTCGTCGGTGAGCCAGCCACCACATAGTTTATATTGGCCATCTGGGTCGTAAAATTAACCCGGTAACGTCCAGTGGAGACTTTGGTAATGCTGGCAACGTTATACCCCCAGCGGATAGTCGGGGTACTGCCAGAGCCGTTGAAGTTGACCAGGCAGGTTGGCGCTATCTGGCGCAATGACTTGATATCGGCGGCGACGGACTGAAACGCCGCAATGATTCTGCCGACCACACTAGACATCGATCAGCTCTTCGCCGCAGTGTACGCAGCCAAGAAGTCGGTGGTCGGATCACCGATCCCCAGATTAGTGCACGCCTGCAGCTGCTGCGCCGCCGTCAACGACTGGGCATCGGCAAAGCTGATCCGGTTACCGACCGCCGTCAGCAGGTTGGCCAGGGCTGTATCGTCACTCCCCAGCTTGGCCTCAATTTCCTGCAGCGTGTCATAGGCGGCCGAAGCACCACCCAGGATCTGGTTCTTTAGCTCCGCGAGTAAAGTGGTGATCTTGCTGGATGAGAACGTCGAACCTGCACTGGTTTCCGCATCATTGATCGTTGCGCCAGACGAAGAGCCTGCCGCCTGAGCCAACTGCAGTACCTCGTTGATCGCTGCAACTAGGCTAGCTTTTGCCGTGGTATTGAGAGCATTCAGATTGCCCTGGGCAGCCTTCAGCGACTTGATGTCTGCTGCGATGCCTTGGGCCAGTTCGGTAATACGTGTTTGCAGAGACATTTGCACTCCTAGAGTTTAGCGATCTGATAGATCAGGTCGAGGTCTACATCGAATCCAGCATCACCAGGTGGCCCTGGTGGTCCCTGCCGGGCAATCTCGACGATGGTTTCACGCTCGGTAACAACCACCTCCAGCACCTCTCTTGCCGGGGATGGAATCAGTTCAATCACCTCGTTCATGCCAGCACTCCGGGGCGTACTTCGAAGCGGCCAGTCATGAACGGATCAACCCGGCGCGGCTCTGCGCCTGGCCACTTCACCCGCAGATCAAAAACGGCATTACGCCAGATATAGGCGCGGGTAATGTCCTCCTCGATACGGAGGCTAATGGCATTGCCGCTCACCGTGATGCCGGCATTGGAGGTCGTGAGATGGATCAGGGGGGCGCTACTATCTGCACTAGCCTTGGCGACCAGCTCGAATTCAGCCCCAGTCAGATCGACAGGCTGGCCACCCGCAATCCATTCCCAGGTATGGATGAAGGTGCAGCCCTGGACGATGGTAAGCGGGTCTTTACGGACATAGGGGAGCAAGGTGGCCTCTCAAAACAAAACACCGGACATTGAGTGCCAAGTGTCCGGTGTTTTGCTGTAAGTGAAAGGGAGGAAGGGATTCGTCAGAATGTATTAATATTGAATTGGCATCTTTGAAGTGAGCAGTCCTACATCAGACCATATGGGGGTCACCAAATGTATCAACGCATTGTTCACACTATCCACTCCGTGATGCCTGAAGGGGCTGACATTACTGAATACGGGGAGGGCCATCGAGACTGGATATTTTCTGTCTTCTGGCTGTTGGGTAATGATCCCATCAGACCGAATAAACGATCCAGAACAATCCTCATCCAGATTGACCATGCGGTAATTGACGATATTAGAGAGGCCGATCCCGATCACATCACTCTACATCTAGAGCATTACCTCAGGCAGAAACTTGCCCAATTTAATCCAGATCATGCAGCACTGCGGCATCAGATTCCGCCTGTTGATGAATGGACTTTGCTGACGGAACACTTGATGTGACAGAAAGGGTCCACGGTTTTCCAGGAGTTGGATGTTGTCGAAGTCTATTCCAGCAACCCCGCGCCACTTTGCGCGGGGTTTTGTATTGTGAGGCGGCAGCCTACACCCATCGCAAGGCCTGGCCATTCTTGACCGCCACCTCACCACTGACGGGATGCACCGTGCCGGCCATCATAGGATGAAACAGCATGAACACCGTGCCCACATTCTCAAGGTAAGGCTGATAGGTGGCTGTCTGATGCATCACACCATCATCAATCGTGAAGAACTGGAACGCGGTGGTACCCCTGGTGGCGGCAGTCGGCAGGGTTTTAATTAGCGATATAACCCACAGCCTGTTAGAGCAACGCACATAACCAGGCCGGCACTTGAGCGCCTCTTGAGCATCCAGCTTGATAATCGTCCCGGAGTACATGCCCAACAGATCCTCACCCAGATTGACCCAGTCCCAGATCGTTTGCCGGATGTCTGAACGGGCAACCATGGCCCCTGCATACTCCAGCGCGGCCTTTGTGTGCCGTTGGTAGGTAATACGGCAGCCATCTCCCCACATGCTGCCATATGGCACCAGGTCGGTTACATCAACAATGGCGGTCGTGGCGGTAATGTCGTCATCAATACTGAGGTTGATTGGCTGGGCTATCCCAGCCTTATCGTATTTGTAGCCGATAGTTCGCTTGATGAGCCTGTGCTGGGGCGCGACATAGATACTGGCCTTGATCATGTCGATTTCGAACCGCGTAGCGTAAAGCGGATCGCCATCTGATCCGGTCAGAGTGACGCTTTCCCAAGTATGACTAGCACCATCTTCACTACCAACACGGTGACTCGGCGAAACAGTCCCCCATGTGCGGCTAAAGTCATCCGTTACCGCCAGTTTGCTCATGGCAAATGAAGGGGCGGCTTGTTCAACTGGCCAATCACATCGCAGCTCGTACCAGTACGGCTGCGGCTGCTCCAGGAACAGCCCGGTCTGGCTCACCGAGTTCACCCGATATTCAGCCTGCTGGTTTCCCGTCACCACGCCAGTGCGGATAATGGCCCGCTGCCCGTAGATGTCCTCAAAGTACATCACAGTGCCTGCTGGGCGATCTGGAAAAAACTGACTGACCACATGCACCGGCTTGTCCGCATAGCCCGCGTTTTCACACCACAGCAGGTCATTGCCCTGAATGGTGGCAATCACGTTGCGGTTGGTGCCAAAGCAAAATGCCACGCTGAAATCGTAGCCACCCCAGCCCGTTGGCAGTTTGCCGAAGTCTCGACCACTCGTGATGACATAGGGCAGGAAGTACCGGCCAGCAGCCTCATTGGCAGCGGTGACGGCGGCGGGATAACTGGGCGGTACAAAGCCTGGTACGTCCAGCCGGTAACATGAGCCATCCCCGACATAGACCGGATAAGGGCAGCTCACTGTCTTGCCATCGCTTGTCTGCAGGCTGGCTCCGGTGGCAAGTCCATGCAAATAGAACCCGCTAGGGGCATCCGAGGCAGGGGACTGCAGCAAGGTGCTGATGGTCATGCGGCAATCCGGGTATCACGGGTGATGGTTGCGGTCGTCGTGGCAAGGTCAACCACACCCTCGATTTCCCACAATTTGAGACCACCCGCACCGAAGGTCGGGAAGCTGACAGCAGCACCCGTGCCATCCACAAACTGGCCCGAGTTGATTAATTGGGTTGTACCATTCGGCGGAATGCCATCGGCTCGGAAACGGAAGGATGCCGGGCATGCCCCGTCACTGCGCAGGCTTACTGTTATTGAGGTCTCATCGCTACCAGACGAGACATCCAGTCGCATGGCAGGCAAATACAGATCAAAGGTGCCACCGTCACGATTCCGATGCACATAGCCATGGCTGGCCATTTCCAGCAACTCTGCGGGCATAGTGCTGAACACCCGGCAGGGAATCCCAGACCAATCAAAACGATCCGGCCAGGACAAGAGATCGCTCGTATTATTGACTGAGTCAAACAGCGGCACATCCTGAAACTCAAGTCGTTTGCGGCCCAGGTCAATATAAAAGATTTCCCGGTACATGCCATCTAGCGACTCGATACAAAAGGGAGCCAGCCCACGCGAATACAGCCCGGACCAACTGTCAAAGAGGTAGGCATCGTCATTGGGGAAATACAGCCCTAGCAGCGCTAATAGCGGGTTGGCATCGACTCGCGACAGGCTATCAATGCCGGTTAAACCGGACGCAAAAGTACGGGACAGGTTGTTGAACAGCTTGATCATGCTGCTGGCTCCTGGTAGTTAAAAATCACGGTACGGTTGGCCGCATCTTTCATCGTCAGCTGCTTGACTGCAGTGAAGGCGATGGAGAACAGACCGTCTGATGTCGTCACATAGGTGGTGCCGTAGTTGGTTCGGCTGGACTCTGTCAGCGGCGAGTCAATCCCGCTGCCTGTCGCGGTAATAGCCGGCTGAGCTGCATTGCCCTTTGCGGTGGAGCTGGGAATCCCACCCCGTGCCGGCAGTGCTGGCAACCGCTTGGCCAAGGACGCCGGCTGCTGCAGCGCCTTGCCGATAATGTCGGCATCCTGCTTGCTCATTCCGCTCATAGCGCGACCTCTTTCACTTCGCTACTGCTGATCGTCAAACCGGTATGCGCGCCTGTGCTGAGACCAGCACAATCCACCTGTAGCCAGATCGCGACCAGGTCATCCAGCTGTGCAGCCAATGCCAGGTCGGCACCTGGCACCACGCTGCCGAGATCCGCCTGGGTCAGTGCCAGCCGAAACGCGGCAGGCTGGACATCGCCAGTCGAGACAACGGACAAGCGGATCGGCTGGCCATCCGTGGACATCGTCCGCATGCCGGCAGCCGGGCCGGCATACAGCCGCTGCTGTATCGGGCTGACCAGGGCATCATTAATGCCGGCCAGCGCGAGCTGGGTCACCGGCTGGGTTCGGGCGGCGTCGTAATACAGTGCAAAAGTGATCGCCATGGCTACCTCAGTTCAAAGGGGTCTACCGGGATCGCCACGGTGACGGCGTAGGACATCGGGCGATCAATCGGGTCGGTCATATAGGGGTGGATGGCCTGGGTGGTCAGCGCCACCGAGCGCGGGTATTGCGAGGTGGTGTCACCAGTGGCTCCAGTCGTCCAGGACGTGCCATCCACCAGGTCGCCCAGGCCTTCCCAGGCACTAGGCACCGGCACGGTGGCCGACTGCGACAGATTGGCCGCACCGGTAATGACCGGACTCTGCAGCGGGTCATCCTGGGCCGTGCCGACCCCCACCAGCGCACTGATGGCCAGCTCAATGTCCGTCTCGGCCCTGCCGCTGTCGATGGCGTAGCGCTCGACAAACCGGGCGACTTTGCCGATAGCGTGCAGGTCGGCAGAGTCAACCTGCAGGCGCTGTGATAGATCCAGCGTTGCGCTGGCCACGGTGGTGAAGGTCACCCGACTGGCGCGGTGACTGGCCAGGATCTGGCGACGGGCCTTTGCCGCCAGGCAGACCAGGGCGGCGTCGATATCGGCGCGTGAAACCGTCGGCAGACTGGTGTAATCGGTGCTGGCTTTGATGACTGGCTCGACCTTCAAATCCTTTTCCCAGGCATCGGCATTAAAGCTGCTGGTGGCATCAATCGCTGCCGTCGCCCCCTGGGCCTTGCGGGTACCAAGTGCGCTCACCGAGTCAGGCGCGGACACCGTGACACGCCAGCGCTCGGTCACCGGCTGAGCGATGCGCCGATGCAGCCACAGCGTTGCCGTCTCGCAGCGCGGGTCCAGCGCGGCAGCACCGGTGTACTCGTTCTTGAAGATCAGCATTTCAATGACGTCGGCAGCCGGGCCTGGGGCACCGTTGATGATATTGCCGTTGCGGTCGATATAGCCGACGACAGAAGTACCTTGCTTGGGGGAGGTATAGGCCGTCTTGTCCACGATCCAGCCAGACTGGCTGGCGGCCGATTCGAACAGCGAGCGCTCCGGGAGAATAAAAGCATGGCCATTGCGGCCGAGCACCAGCTCCGGGTAGGAAATGCCCATCGTCCACTGGTAAACCGTTTCTGCCAGGTGCAAGCGCGGGTAGCGGTATTCCAGCGTGCAATCGGTGCTGGCCACTTTTTCGCTGGCGGCCGACGAGACTGCGCCTTCATTCGCCTCGGCCGCAGTGGCAACGGTGAATGAGGTGCCCCATGCTTCCCACGTCCAGCTGCTTGTCACCGTGATATGTGGGGTGTGGATGCCTGCTGCCAGGGCATAGGGCGGCCGTACCGCAAAATAGCCTGTACCGGATGCCGTGGTGACCACAGACTGCCCGCCGATAGTCAGGGTCACCGTTGCACCTGGTTCAACCGTGCCGCCAATCAGCGGGCGGGTATTCGCAGTCAGGTTATCGGTTACAGACTTGCCGGTATCGTTGGCGCTGTCGTGAATCAGGCCGCAAATGCTGGTCGTGGATACAGCCCCCAGGCCAACAGTGTCATTGGTGACCAGGTTGGTGACATCGCTCAGGGCCACCGGCCTGACCTCGAGCGAACCATCCTTGATATCGTCGTCAGTCACCGTCGCAGTCTGGCCAGCCATGGCCCAGTCTGTCAGGCGCGGATTGCCGTAGGCATCCAGATCAAAGCTGCCGGCAACGGTTTCTAGCCGGCCTTCGGCGTACTGCAGGCTGTTGGCAGCTTCACCGCCCACATGGTCGGACCAGTAGCCACCGAGCAGGGCAGCCAGCGCTGAGCGGCTGGATTGCGCCAGCAGTTCATGCCGGTTATCGGTGCCGTGCAGGGTAACGCGGCCGGCTTCAAGGTCAAACTGCGGCAGGGATACTTTGCCGGTAAAGCGGCGCACCCACGCACCACCGATCATCGGCTGGACATCAATCACCAGGCTTTGTCCACCAAAGCTGGCCAGGCTGTCGCCGGCAGCCAAGCTCAGCACTACCGATGCAATACGCGCAGCGCCTTCCTCGGCTTCAATCTCCAGCTCACCCTCGACCCTGTCTGACAGATCTGCACCACCCACCAGTACCCGGACATCCCAGCCGGTGGCCGGCAGTGATACCGGCAGCACGGCCAGGCTGATCGGGGTGGAAAGTGACCCGGTCGGCAGTGTCGAAACGTCCAGTGTCATTGGCACCGACAGCTGGTCCGCACTGGGTTGCGGCGCACCGCCGCTGCTGACGGAGTGTGTATTGATCGCCGTACTATTGATGGCAGAGCCGTTAATCATCTCAAGCCTCTTCCAGCGTCAGCGACCAGGTGTAATTCAGGCTGCGCGGGTCGCCCTGGTCGCTGACTGCGGTCAGATAGCCGGTCAGCCGGGGCCAGTACCAGCAGACATAGCTGTCCGCATTGGCGACTGGATTGAGCGTCAGCACCGTGCCGGCCAGCACGGCATGCGTCGGCACCAGTTCGCCACCCACCACGGCAAAGCCACGCGGCGGAATATCCTGGCGGATCGCCGGCAGGGTAAACAGCGGCAGATGGCCCTGTAAGGCACGGGCGGTCACGCAGTCCAGGGTATGCACGGCAGTCTGATCGATACCGGCAAACGGCATGACATGCCAGCCGCTGCCGGAGAGGACGGTTTTAACCTTGCTCCAGTGGCTCTGCAGCCGGGCCTTGCCGGTGCGGGCGCGGAACAACTGGCGACCGCCGAGCTGCTCATAGGTCTGATTCACCTTCAGACCGGCCCGGATCGGAATGACCTGGCCATCCAGTGCAAAAAACTGTGCATATCGATTTGCATTCATGGTTTATTTGCCGAATTTGAGGTTGTGTTTTAACGCGGCATCCCGCAGCTGTTTAACGGATGACTCCGGGGCCTGCACGGTGATGGGGTCGCTTGCCCCAGGTAGCCAGATATTGAGTGGGCTACCGGACTGGCCCATGGCAGCACTGCCGGTGCTGGCCTGCAGGGATGGCATGGCCGATATCGCCCGGCTCACTGCCGGCAGCTGGCCCACGACACCGCCCGTGGCAAAGCGCGGCAGGCGCATCTGGTTGATGGCATGCAGCAGATCCGGGCCGTAGTAGCTGGTCGCCGCTGCCCGGACCACGAATTCGCCATTACTCAAGCGGCTGAGGATGCTGTCCGAGGTGCCGGTGCCGGGGCCAGAAATGGCACCACCATCGGCGTGTGACTGGATGTCGGGCAGCCCGACTTGCCGACGGGCCGCTGCAAGATTGGTCGCGGCATCGCCGCCACCCACATAGTTCACCGGTACATTGATGGGGTTCGCTTTGGCAACTTGCTGGGCACTATTCAGGAACTGGTTCAGGTCAGCTGTCGCCGCTTTCTTATCGACTTCAGCCGGTACCGTTGTCGCCGCCGCTTTCTTATCACTGCTTCCGGCCGTGGATGGTCCTGGTGTCAGTTCCGAGGTAGGACGATCTGGCAGACCAATTGCCTGGCGCGCATCCTGCAGCTGCTTGCCATCGGGGCCAACTAGGCCAAGCGGAATCTTGACTGGATGAGCCTGGGCCGCCTGCTGGATGCGGTTGATCATGCTTTCCATGTCCTGGATGGCCTGCTTATCGTTGAAGCTCACCGATATATCCAGTTTCTGGATGGCTGCAGCAGCGGCTTTTAGCGCTTCCATCTTTTCCATTGCCGCTTGCAGGGAAGATTTGGCGGTTTTTTCTGCACCGGCATCCAGACTGTCCTGGGCGCGACCCGCCTGGTCATTGAACAGCTTGAATTCGCCTTCAGTGATCTTGCCGCCGCTGCGCAGTTGATTGATGACGTCCATCACGCGGCTGAATGCTGTTTCAGCAGCTGCGGCATCGCGGGTGGCTTTTTGGAAGTCACCATCAAGGCCAGTGGTATTCGCCGTCTTTTGACTGTCCTGCGCGGCCCGTGCGAGTGCCTGGGCTTTTTGCAGGCTTTCGTAGTAGTCGGTCACGCCTTGTGGTTCTGCGGCCTTGGCGGCAGGGTCTACCGCTTTATTATTGGCCCAGGCATCCTGATGTTTTTGGCGTGTGGCAACGGCAGCCTGCAACTGCTCATTGGCCTTGTCATACAGCTTCTGCTCTCTGGCCAGCGCGACAGCGAGGGTCTCTAGTTGGCCATTCTTGATAGCCTTGATCTGGCTGCTGTAGCTGGTTTCCAGCTTGAGGCGCTGCGCCTCATAATCATCTAGAGCTTTGAGAGCCTTTTTATAGGCAATCGCCTCAGCCAGGTATTTTTGGTATTCCGGATCTTGATCAGATACACCACCTGCACGGGTGACATCTCGCGCCCGTTGATTCGCCAGGTCAATCTGAATCTTGTGGGCACGGTCGAGGTTCTTCCGGTAATCCTCAAGCTGCTTTTTAGTCGAGCTGGCCAGGTCTTCCGCTGAATACACGCGAGTGACTGCACCGGTTCCCGTACCACGATCTTGCTGTGCCCCTTCGCGCTCGAGGCGATTAATTTCCTCCAGTGTTTGACGCTTCTGCTCAAGGGCGTCTACTTCCATCTTATAGAGATCAATGGTATTGCTGATTATTGGTTCAAGCGCCTTATAAGATGCATAGGCCACTGTTCCAAACACCGTAAAGCGGGCAATCAGAGCTGCTACCCCAGTCAGTGATACGGATGAGGTCAGCGCCACTTCTGCTGTCATACCTGTCCATGCCTTTTTTGCGACATTGGCAGCGGCACGCCAGGCCGCGCCGGACTGCATTGCTGCAGTCTCAGCGGCCTTTGCTCCTTCTACAGCAACACCGGTACCTGCGGCAGCTGGAACAGCTTTAGCCAAGCGATAGGTTTCTGTGACGCCTTGTGCATAGGTCGCCCCCTCCATCACGCCGGTGGCAACCTTTGTCAGCGTAGATGCCGGCTGAGCCGCTTTGGCTGCTGCCGTCGCCTTGCGGACACCACCTTTGCCGACCACGGTATCAATGATGTCGCCCACCGTCTGGGCTTCTTTCAGCGTCCGCAGTGCGGTAGCAGCCTTGCTGGCGGCCGTGGCAAAGGTCACCAGATCCGTGGCCAGGCCCGCAAACAGCTTCTTGGCAGCCAGGGCACCATAAACCGCAGCCACAGCAATGATGGCATCGTGATGTGCGGTGATGAATTTGGCCGTACCGATGGCAATCTTGCCCAGGGCCTGCAGCGCGTCTGCGATGTCGTGGGCGATCTGGGACAGTTCGCCGGTTTCCTTCATCTTCTGCAGTGCAGTCGTCAGCTGGGTGATGCTGTCTTTGGCGAACTGCAGCAGACCGGCCTGGCCGATGCTGTCCAGGAAGTCATTCCACAAGTCGGTGGCATTCGACACGATGCCATTCCAGGTCTGCATCTGCGAAGCCGCTACACCGGCTGCATCATTCTCCATCGCTTGCATCAGGGCGGTGATGGCATCCCGGCCGAGCTGACCATTCTCGGATAGCTTCATCAGCTCGGCAGCCGACTTGTTCATGGCCTTGGACAGCAGATCCCATACCGGTACCCCGGCCTCGTTGAGCTGCATGATCTCTTCGCCCTGCAGCTTCTGCTTGGTCCAGGCTTGGCCCAGTGCCAGCGTAATACGCTCCAGCATTTCCTGGCTGCCGCCCAGCTTTGCTGCCTGGTCGATGATGGCCTGCATGCTGCCGGCAGTCGGGTCCAACCCGTAATTGCGCAGCCGGATATAAGTCTGGGTCAGGTTGGTGACCTGGAACGGGGTATTGATTGCCTGTTGCTTGATATACGCGAAGGCTTCACCACCCTTGGTGGCGGATTTTTCAACGGCGTTTAACTGGGTACGCAGGGTTTCAAACTGGCCAGCCGTGGACAGGATGCTGCGGGTCAAAGCCAGCGCGGCATTCAGCGACACCACTGCCGAGGCCATGGCCACCAGTTTGCCGGCACCCGTCATCAGGAAGCTGCTGGCCGGCATCGTGCCCTGCAGCTCGGCACGCAGTTCAGCAATCCGGGCCTTGGTGGCCGTAGCCGCCCTGGACAGCTCGGCCATGCTGATGGCCGGGTTCTGCGTCAGGCGAGAGAAGGCCGCCGATACCTGCTGGATTTCACGTTGAATGTCGGTCTGGGAGCGTATGCCCAGGACATCGCGGGCAGCACTGGTGCGCTGTGCCTGATTGACCGATGCAGAGGGCGCGGTAAACAGCTTTACCTCGTCAGCGCCACCACGCAGTTCCTGGCGCAAGGCGGCAATCCGGGCCTTAGTCGCCGCCGCTGCCCGGTCCAGCTCATTGTGCGAGACGGTACCGGTAGCGGCGAGGCGGTCATATGCTGCTTGCACCTGGCTGATTTCGCGGGTGATATCCAGCTCGGAACGGATGCCCAGGACATCGCGGGCGGCACCAGTACGGCGCACCTGGTTGACGGCTGCTGATGGAGCGGTAAACAGTTTTACCTCCTCAGCACCGCCTCGCAGCTCCTGGCGCAGGGCGGCAATCCGGGCCTTGGTCGCAGCAGCCGCCCGGTCCAGCTCGTTATGCGAGACCGTACCGGTGGCGGCAAGGCGATCATAGGCAGCCTGCACCAGGTTAATTTCGCGGGTGACATCCAGCTCGGAACGGATGCCCAGCACATCGCGGGCAGCATTGGTGCGGCGGTTCTGGATGACGCTTGCAGATGCTTTTGCAATGGCCGTGGCCATTTTGTCCTGCTCTGCTGCCAGATTGCGGGTATCGACACCGGCCGCAGCCAGCGCCTGGCGCATGGAGACCACGGCAGCGACCTGGCCACGCATGGCCGCCTCGGTCTTGCTGATCGCAGCCTCAGCCTTCGCCAGTTGCTGGCTTTGCTGCAGGCTGCCACCACCATCCCCCAGCGCTTTGCGCACCTGTTCTGCCGTGGCCTTCAGCTTCACCAGGGCGGTGCCTGTGCTGTCGGCATCATCCTTGGCTTGCTTGAACAGGCTGATCTGCTTGGCCTTGTCCGCCATGCCCTTGAGTGCCTGGCCATAGATGGTTTCCGCCTTGGTCACCGCAGTGACAAAGTCGGAGCTGTTGGCCTTGATCAGGTATTCCAGGGTTTTCATGTGGCGTTTCGGCTATTCAGATCATCAATGACGGCGGCAAAGAAGCGCAGCGGGTACTGGGCAGCATTGGGGTGGCCCGCTTCAATCAGCCGGCCCAGATTGGTTTCCAGCTGGCTTAGCTGTTCAGTTGGGCCAGGGCGATCATCTCCGCCTGGGCCTTCGCCTGTTCCAGCCGCGCCTTCATGCCGAAAAAAAGCGGGTTCAACTCCCGGCACTGATCGCGCAGTGTCTGCAGCTCCGAGTCAGCCAGGCTATCCAGCATGTCCTGCGCCATCGGAGCCATGGCGCGCAGCTCGTCCAGGCGCAGATCCGGCAGCAGGGTGGCATTCATGATCAGATCAGCCTGGTCCGGGATCAGCCCGACATCGCCATGCTGCTGGATCGATGCCACCAGCAGTGCGCGAATATCCGCGACGGTCAGTTCGCGGATGGTGATGGTGTGGTCACCGATGGGAATGGGTTTTTCGATACGCATGACAAGCTCCAGGGCGCAGCCAGGCTGCGCCCATCGGTGGTGGGATGGCTTACTTCAGCAGGGTTTCACGTACCCACTGCGACAGGCCTTCACCGGTCTGCAGCGGGTCAGCCAGTACCTCAAACTTCAGGCCGGCACTGCGGAAATCCTTGCCCAGGATGGAGTACTTGTCGGCAAAGCCGAACTTGCCCCGGAATACTTGCATCACCACCTGCTTGCGGCTGGCCTTGTTCACGCCATGGAAAATCAGGCTGCGCTCTTTCTGGGAGCCGGCCAACCACTCGACCACATTGGCCTCCAGGGCCTTGTAGCTGACCTTGATCTTGGTGCCGTCCGCGATGCCGCCACTGGCAAGCGGAATGATGCCGGCAGCGGTCGGGAAGTAATCTTTGCCGGCAATAAAGGGCTGGCCACCTGCATCAGGGCTGACGACAAAGTCACCCGCGCCAAGATTCTCCAGCGGTACCAGGACGCCCTGGTATGCGGTCTGGACTTCATCGGTAATGGCTTGCTCTTCACGGGCATTGGCCACACCCATGGTCATTTCGGCAATGATCTCCGGCTGGAAGGTGGTCACCTTCAGATCCAGCGATACCGACTTCACCGAGTACAGCTTGTCGTAGTTGCCCTGGCCGGTGTAAGAGTCCGCCAACTCCTGGGTTTCCTGCTCAATGGTCAGGTCAGCGGTTTCGACCATGGCAAACGGGGCGTATTTGGCGACACCATACTCAGCCATCAGGATCTGGCCGGAGACTGAGTACGAATGTTTTTCAGTCGTGGGGATAAAGGGTGCAAAGCTCATGCTTCAGGCTCCGATAGAGTGGGAATGGATTGCCGTGCCTTAGCCGGCTTGGCAATGTTGTTGCGGTACAGCCAGGCTGCCGTACTGGGGGATACGTCCAGCTCATGGCCAACCGGGTAGAGGGTGCCGGCGTTCTTGTGCTCCACAATCAGCTCGACACGCTCCTTTTGGGTCGATGCCATGGGGTCTCCTTTCATGCGTAGAAATCAGCGGTAAATAGCAGCGGGAAATAGCCCCAGTCGCTCACGTAGACGGCAGCGGGCGGGGTGGTCGCCTGCAACGGGTCATACAGCGCGGCATCCGGCGTCCAGCCCAGCAGGGCAGCACGGGCCTTGGCCAGCAGCTCACCGGCTTTGGCTAGCATCTGGTCGGTACTGCCCTGGAGAGCGGCCACCACCATCCACTGCTGCAGGATGTGGTTCTGGGCTTCCATGGACTGACCATCACCCGGCAAGACATCCCGCACGTAGATCACATACAAGGACGGCGAGACCTGCTCGCCACTGGTCACATCGGTCAACTCGCCGCGCTGCACGATCTGACGGACATCACTGATCTGGGCTTTGAGCTGGGCGACGATGTGTTTGCCCAGGGCGAGGGGGTCGGGACGCATCAGTAGTCCCCCATGGTGCGGCGGGTAAATTTGCGGCGCGGGCCGGACATGACCACCTTGCCGGTGGAGCTGGTCGGGGTTTCCGGTACCGGCAAGCCCAGCGATACCACGCCATTGGCCACGTCCTTGAGCCACTTCACCCCGTCGTCGTAACGCTTGGTCACTTCTTCACCAGGCTGGCTGGAATACAGGAAGTAGCGCACCAGGTCAGCGGCTACACGCTCCAGTGCACCAGGTACAAACGGCACCGGCAGGGTGTAACGCTTTCCCAGGTAGGAATTGACTAGCTCGGAGGCATCGCTGATGGCGCGATTAACCTTGCCCTGGTCGACCTCCCCGGTATTGGTCGGGTCAGTGACGCGCAGCAGGAACTCCCGCCCGAAGCGGTCTTCCAGGCCTTGCTGGGTGATGTAGGGGGGTGAAGTAGTCATGCCCGCATTGTGCGGGCATGGGAAGTGCAAAAAAGGTAGGAAAGGGTTCGGTAGACAGCTATCTCTCAGGATCGCCAAACTGTTTCTGGAAGCGGCGATTTAGGCCCTCACGGAACAGGATGCCACCGACTGCAGTCAGGAGCGCCATGTCATCTACCGACAAGCGGTCTGCATTCAAATCCATCCAGATCGCCAGCTGTATCGTAGCTTCATCGATAGACTTGGTGCTTTGTGTTGCGTCCAGGATCTCGGCTTGGGCGCGGAATTGCTCAACGACGGGATGAAATTCCATGATGCCCCCAAGCGGCTATTTGGTACTGGTGACGGCCTCAATCACCGACTTGTACAGCATGCAGGTATTCGCCCTAGTTGACTGCATCTTGCAGTGCATTGTGTGACTCCTTGGTGAACATGGCTTGGAAGTTTTATTCTTCCGTGTTCCGTAATTGAGTCTCTGTGCATTCTGCAATGCCATCATGTCGTTTTACACCAGACAAGTAGCGCCGCCCCTTCTCATCCTTGCGGATACAGAACTCAACATTTTGACGTCCCCATTCGCCACCAAATGAGAATGATAGAGGTGCGTCGACGGGAAGAGTTTTTGCAGGTTGCTGGTTGTTATCAGGTGATTTAATACCATAGACCACGCACGTCGCTGCAGTTGTCGGAAGAGTCTTTTGCCACTTGCGGAACCAAACGCTCCACAAGGCTCCGGAGCCGTTGCCAGACTCGCTATACATGCGCATAGATACTCCGTGCCCCTGCAGATATGCTGGTACATCCAAAGGTGATAATGAAAAAAAGCATGGCATCCCATCCTTAATGACAGCACCCACAGTGGCGTCATACGGCTTAGACATCGCGATAGATAGTGTAGTCGCCAAGGATAGAGAAAATGCAATCGCGATTTTGGACAGACTCACGGTGTTGGCTCCACTTTGGTAGTCGTCGGCAGCAGAGCCCGATTCTTCGGATTCGCTATAAAGCCCCTTAAGGCCAGCCGAAGCGAGGAAAGGATGATCGTATATTCTCCCATCCCTAGCGTTATCGCGCCGAAGTAGTGTGATATCAGTTCTGCTTGCTGTTCCATATTGAAGTCTGGCAACGTCTTTCCTCTGTCTTCTCCGTCGAGGTTGTATCGATATGCTGGAGCTGGTTTGTGCTTTACGCCGTCATCGGAATATCCGCCTCTACTTCCAATTTTTACCCCCCCCCAGACAACCGAGTACCCGAGCTGATATTGCCAGACATGACCCAGCTCATGAATGAACCAGACCGCAATAGCAGCATCCAGGTCCGGACTAGAGAAGTCTGGTTTGAAGCTATCTGAAGGAAAGTGAATCTCTCCCTTGGGAGTCATGGCATTTCCAGATCGATCCGGCTGGCCAAAGAGACCGCCTTTATGGATTTTGACCAAGCTATAGTCGATGGCGTCTTTAAAGACTGTCTTCGCCATCGCGATCTCACCTGCCGTCATTGGCCGCACATCAGGCACGGGCAGGGTGTGATTGACCACCGATGACCCAATCGCTTGCGAGTTGGTCTTAATGCCTTTTAACTCGACCTTCATCGCGGGGGCTGGCGCACGCCCACCGGCCTCGCACATGTGGTCGGCTGCACAGTCACAGCCATAAAACATGTCCGGATAAAATTCGGCGCTGACAATATCTTGCTCACTGTCTGTTTCGATCCGCTGCGTTTTTCCCTCCGCATCAGTAGAGCCCTCGATGGTGGAGCCATCTGCCAGCGTCAATGTGTAAGCGGTATTCGCCAAAGCGCTATTATTGGGAAGGACGAATTTGATTTGTTCATCAAATGACGGTGTGGGGGTTGCGGCCTTCTGCAGTACGGATGCCATCAGAGAACCTGCCATCACCGCCTGCCCACCAGGAACAACATCGATAGTCGCCTGATGCTGGGTTGCAATCAGGATTGCACCACAAGATGTCTGCATACCTTCAACAGCAACGTTTTTGCCGAAGTAAGTCACATTCGCAGCGCCAGCTACAATGACAAAGTCCCGCTTGCATTGAGGACAATGGCCTTTGTGGCCGACACCGGCTGCATTTTTTCCATAGACGGATAGGTGAGGAAACGCTTCCAGCACCGTACCGCCGTGTGATGTTGGATCACCCTCCCGGATAATCGCTTTTCCCATCGCCTGCTCCAGCATGATTAATTGACATGAATAATCCTATCATGCCAAAGGCATGGCTGGAATTGACCATGGTTCAAGGCATCTACCAGTTACAGATGATCAGTTCTGCGCTGGTCTTCCCCTTCCCCTTGTTCTGGTTGACGCTGTACTGGATGGTCACCTGCTCCATTCTGAACCCGGCAAACACGTCACGAATATCCGGGTGGTCGTTGATGCTCAAGATCACCTTGCCTTTGCAGCTGCGCATTAACTCAGCCAGTGCTTGGTACTCTTCAAATTGGAATGGCACGCCATAGCCCTCCGTCTGCCAGTACGGCGGATCTGCATAGAACAGGGTGTGGGGGCGGTCGTACTTCTGGATGCAGGTTTTCCAGTCCAGGTGCTCAACGTAGGTCCGGGCCAGGCGCAAGTGTGCGGCCGACAGCTCCTCCTCGATGCGTAGCAGATTCATCCGGGGCGGACTGGTGGTGGCGGTACCGAAAGTCTGGCCACTGACCTTGCCGCCAAAGGCCATCTTCTGCAGGTAGTAAAAGCGGGCTGCCCGCTGGATATCCGTGAGGATGACCTCCGGCGTGATCTGCAGCCACTTGTACATTTCCCGCGAAATCAGTGCCCACTTGAACTGGCGTACAAACTCTTCCAGGTGGTGTTGCACCACCCGGTAGAGATTCACCAGCTCGCCCGAGATGTCGTTCAACACCTCGACCTTGGCGGGCTTCTTCATGAAGTACAGGGCCGCTGCCCCGCAGAATGGTTCCACGTAGCAGGTATGCTCCGGGAACAGCGGCAGAATGTGTTTGGCCAGGCGGCGTTTACCGCCTATCCAGGGAATGATCGGAAGGGTTTGCATCAGGCGATGTCCTGTTTGGCACGCCCTGGTGCGCTGGTGGGTGGCTCGTGGCCTTGAAGTGATTGAGTGTCCGGCAGCGCGGGCACTTGATACTGAGGGTAATGTACTGGCCTTCGGCCATTTTCCGGCCGCAATGGCCACAACGGATATCGGTGTTCATGTCTCTGCAAGGTCGTTAAAACCCGTTAGAATTGCCGGGCTTTCAGCGCTGAAAGTGGCAGCCTCGGGTTGGCCTGCAGCTCATACCTGCGGTCAGCTGTCCGGGCAGGTGTTAGTAGCACCCACCCGGTCGCTGTCTCTCTATCGCCTTATGGCGTTATCAGGTCAGTTTCAACTCCACCAGCACGCCCGGACGAGCGCACAGCGGCAGCGGATTGGACTGGGTATGGACATCCACACCACGGTCAAAATCGGTGTTCTTGATCTTGGCGTAGTAGGGCTGGCCCAGGGTACCGACGGCTTCCATGAAATCACCCGGCGCGTCATACATCAGGAAGGTCTGACGGGTACCCAGCGGAATGGCATGGCCAGCCCCTGCGCTAATCAGGGATACGGTGCTCTTGCCGTCCGCAGTCGGTACTTCTCCGGTGTACTCTTCAAAGGTCACGCCACCAAACTTGAAGCCGTTGCGCACATCACCGCCGATATTTTCCTGTGCAGCTGCCCAGCCCTGGAATGCCTTTTCTACGTTCGGGTGGACGGTCAGTGCATCCATGAAGTCGGCATCCACCCAAGACTTGACCCCGGTGGAAACATCACCCAGCAGGTTCTTTTCAATGTGACGGCACACGTTCATGCATGCCTGTTTCACATTGAAGGCCGGGTCAGATAGCTTGAATTCGATCACCTTCTTCTGGATGCCGAATTCCTTGTACAGGTCGTACATCAGCTCACCGTCACCATCCAGAATCTTGCCCTTGATGGCACCCAGCATCATCCATTCCTGGGTCAGGTCGTGGCGGACCTTCATGTCCTGCAGATGGTTGTTCACCACATTGGCCACATCGGCCACCGTCAGGGTGTCGTTGCTGCCAAAGGCACGGGAGCCGATTATCTCGGCCGCCAGAATGGTGTCATCGTGCGGGATGTGCGGCACCCCGAAGAACCGCACGTTCTTCTTGTCACGCTTGGTGCGCTGGCCCGGACTACCCACGTCCTGGTTGGACAGCAGGTGAAATCGGCCACCGGCATATTCCAGCGCGACGGTGCGGGCATTTACGCCCTTGCGTACAAAGATGCCGGACTGGCCGACCTTGGAATAGGTGTTCGGCAGCAGCTTGATCGATTCGGTCAGACTTGCGATGGAGAACGCGGGATCGTTCAACAGATCAGCGATAGATTGAGGCATGGCTCAGTTTTCCTTTGCTTGAGGTCGTGGCGGCTGGTGACGCTTAGTCGCCGGCACGCTCGGTGATGCGGATGCCACGGGCCGACAGCTGGCGGTAAACGTGGCGGTAGTGGGCGGCGGAAGAGGTTTGCGCGGCCTGCAGTTCAGGCAGCGTATCCAGCGCCACCAGGCAATCACCGGCCACCGTGGCCACCTCGCGGGAAGTGACACCGGCATCGGCTGCCGGCAGTGCGTGGCGGGTCACGCCCAGCACAAACGCTAGCGGGTCATCACCGGCATGCCAGGGCACGGCCAGCTCATCATCCAGCGTGGCCACACCGAGGATGGTGCCGGCCGGCAGTGCAGCCGGGCCGACTACAAGAGTTTCACCGCATTCGTCCGGCTCACCAACCAGCGGGATCTGGGGCGGCAGGGTCTGATTGATCGTCAGGGATTCCATGACTTTCCTTTTCTGGCCAGGGGCCGGGTTGGGTTACTTGGTGCCGGCGCGAGCCTTGGCGTTGGCAATCAGCGGGTTGTCACCAGCCTGCTGGTTGTCATGCTTGCTGTTGGCGGCTCGCGTGGTGGTTTCGGTACCGGCCTGCACCACAACCGGGGCGGATTTCACAAAGTCCTGGAAGGCCTTCATGTCGGTACTGCACATGGCTTGGTAGAAGTTGCGACTGGCCGGCGTGATCTTGCCGGCCGCAATCGCCTCATCCAGTACCTTGTCGACCTCGGCGGCGGCGGTGCCGGCCTGCAGCTGCTGCAGGGAATTGGCCACACGCTCGTACTCAGCCTTGGGGACAAAGCCGGTCATGATGCTGTTGGCCACCGTCTTGAGGTCCGCATCGGCAGCAGCACCGGTTGCCTGACGCAGGCTATTCATGACGGTCTGGGTCGAATTGCTGACGTCCTGCAGCGTCTTGATGGCATTCAGGGCGGCAGACAGTTTGCCGGCTGCATCCATGGCATCGCTGATGCTGATGCCAAGCTGCTGCAGCAGCTGGTCAATCGGGTCCATGCGGTTCTCCTGTGAGTTAAGGGCACGTAAAAACAGGTTGGGTTGGTTGGTTAGCCCCACGGCGACCAAGCGGACCACGCGGCCGCTGGCATCAAAATCGAAGACGGGTGACAGGTAGCGCCATTTCTTGGCCGTGATCACCTGGGCGGCATCGGCATTCCACTCAATGCGTGCCCAGGTCTCGCCATTCCTAATTTCCAGCTGCTTGATCCATCCGGCCGCCTCGGCCTTCTGGCCTGTCTGCAGGCACACCATGGTGAGGTGGTCGTAGTCGACCACCGGATCAATGCCCTTCGCTTGGTTTGCCGCAAAGTCAGCCAGTACGGCGGCGGTGTCGGTATGCCATGGTCCACGGCCATCACGGCCCTTGAACGTGCCGGCCGGAATGACCTGGCACCATTCGGGTGGCTCACCATTCGGACCCAGCGCCAAGGCGATGGAGAACGCGGCGGCGCAACTAGCCCGCAGCAGGCCATCAGGCTGCAAGCTGTTCAGGGCACGGATAACGTCTTCGGGGATGAGCTTCATGGGCTGCATTGTGCGCAGCCTGGTGGGGACAAAAACGGGGGAAAGGGTTCGGTAAATGCGCAGACTGACCAGATGCAACGGGCAGCAGGCAGTCTGAGTTAGGAATTAACACGCGTTAACGGGGGTAGACGGCGTTTTACCCCATTGCTACCGGCCCTTGGCGGTCTGCCTGCACTGCGCATGCGCCAAGGGCGGTTTATGGGGAAAGTCAGGTTTGCTGGAAATGGGTGGCCAGTATGTCCAGCAACTTGGCTTCTGCAGGATCGGCCAGGGTGCCGTCGACATCCACTGGCAGATACTGACGCATCGGAATGGTGACTTTCAGGCCACGGCCAGCCTGGCCGCCAAAGTTCTGGATGGCGGCATAGGCATCCAGGCCATTCCCCCAGGGGCCGAAGCGCAGGCTATCGCTTGTGGCGTCGTAGCTGAATGCAGCCCGGCGTAATGTCCCGTCCACCTGCAGGATGCGCTTGGCGGCCAGCCGCCTGGTGCCGGCAGCGCTCAGCTTGCCGTCCTTCTTGAAGTTCTTGCTGCCGCCATGGTTGCGCAGATAGTTGGCCAGCGTCAGCTCGGCATTGGGTGCCCAGGGCTGGCCATGCCAGTCGGCCTGATCAGCAAAGCGCTGGTCCGTCTCGGCTTTGGCCCACTCTGCAAAGTCCAGCAGTGCCGGCCGCAGGTTGTGGGCTTGGGCCAACAGTTGGCCCAGTGCCTGGCCGACACTGTCGTTGATGACTTGGATTTCGAAGCTGTTGTCACTCATAATGAATACTGGCCGTGCAGAAGTACGTGAAATATCGCATTACGTACTGCAACCCCCGTTGGCCTCTCCCAGCGGACGGGGCGTGCACACGCAGGGGGTGGCGTCCTGCCTGCACGGCTATTCTCCTCATATGATCCGCCGATACATGGCCGGGTTATTCAAATCCCGCAAATCCACATAGCCCAAAGTCGTCAGCGTATTGGTCTGCAGGGGTATCCGCTTTCCGGTCTGATCTTTGTCTTTCACGCGGTAATTTGCATTGATTACCGCCTTCATATAGCGCTGGCCATCCTGGGCTTTCCACACGACTAGGTAAACAGGCTCCGGCTGATCATTATTCACTTGCTGATAAACCCGCTCCGGCTCCCACATTCCGACGACAGTCTGCATAGCATCGTCTAGGGCAATCCGCTTGTCAGCCTTGGCCCCGGTATCACGCAGCGCATGCTTCACTTCACTGTCATCGACCGATACCACAGCCGTGGCCAGCGACTCACCCGTGGCCTGCTCAATGGAGTCGACCAGTTGCGGCGAGAGTGCACCGATATGGAAACGCTGTTTTGTCGGGCGGTAATTGGCCGGGTCCGGGTAGATCTGCTGCACCAACGGCTGCCAGCGCTCCTGAATGATCTTGTCCAGGGCGTCGATATTGTTGACAGCACTCTGGATGGCATCGGCACCGATCCGGGCCGAGGTGGTCGCGGCCTTGTCCAGGAGCAACTTGCCGACGTAGGCCTGGCCAGGGGCGTAGTCCCAGCCGAAGTCGATGCCATCGGGCACATAGACCACGCTGCCATCATCCTGCTCAACCCGTCTGGTCTGAATGACCGGCGCAGTATCCGCACCGTCCTTACCGTACTTGTCACGCAGCTCCTGCAGCGACACGGCCCGTACCGTGCACTGGCAGCCCCAGCCATTGGGCGGGTAATGGGTTTTCCACCAGGGATCGTCGGCGCGCAGGATCAGCCCGCTCCACGCCTGGTGCTGCGGCCGGGGGCGCAGTACCGAGTCGGAATGCACATAGCGCCAGTACGGCCGCACCTTCAGCATGTCCGGGTCGGTCAGTTGCTGGTAGCGTCCAGCGGCATAGCTGGTCTGCAGATTGGTCTGGTAGATGACGCGGGTACGCCAGTTGCGACCACCCTTGAAGTCCCAGCCGTGGGTAGCCACGATCTGGTCAAAGTCTCGCCGGAAATCGGCCAGCGTGCTGCCACCGGCGATGGCCTTGCCCACAGCCTGGCGCAGATCCTCCAGCAAGTCGCTGGCCATGGCCCCGGCCACTACAAAGGAGCGGTCATGCTGCGCCTTCATGATGTCGGTCCACTGCTCTGTGGAGAGGCTCAGTTTCTGCCGAAAGTAATCCAGCTGTGGTTGCCAAGGCTGTTTGAAGATCGCACTCAGCAGTGCCGCATTATCGGCCATTGCTCACCTCGTAGCGGCCCGCCAACTCAGCCAGGCTGAATGCAGTATTCATCACCCGCTGCAGCTCAGTGGTTGGCAGGTCACCAAACGCACCAGTCAGCCATGCCTGGAAGGACTCCAGATCCGGAGCGTCGGCCAGTGCCTGGCGAATCACCTGCAGCATGGCGTCCATCGGGTCAGTCGTCTTGCTGGTTAGCTGTTCCAGGAGCGGTGCCATCGGATCGGTCTGGCCCGGCTGCAAGGCATTCATTGCACGATAGCGATTCATCGCCTGCTGGGCCGGGGCATCGACCGGCACCAGAATCGCCTCGCCAGGCTTGGGGCGTTCCAGGCCGAAACGCTCATAGGTCGATTCCTGACCCAATGGCAGGCCGGCACGTACCAGGGTGTCGACCACTCCAGCCAATGCGGCCAAGTCCTCTGCCTTGTTGATCCGCAGCTTGATGGTGGGATAAGCCGACTGCACGCCCATATTGAGGTCGACCACTGGTTTGACGTAATCGCGGGATAGCGTGGCCTCCAGCTGCTTGACGTCAGCGTCCAGGATGTCTTCCCGCACCTCGTTGTGAACCTTGCCCAGGGCATAGGCACCGCCACCATCCGCGCCACCGGTATTGGTCGACAAGGTTTGGCCCAATACGATTTTGCTGGTCTGCTTGTCGAAGTACTCCGTCAGCCGGGCATAGATATCGACCGAGGCCGTCTTGTTGCCGGCGTCGACAAAGTCGATCTCCATGTTCTTGGGGATGGCAGCTGCGGCATCCGTCCCCAGGCTGCGCAGGGCCATCAGCAGGGTTTCAATGTCCTGCGGGGTAGCGGATACATCGTACTTGCCTACCCGCAGCGGCTGGCCATATGCCTCTGCGAACGTGACCCAGTCCTTGATGGCGTAATTGCTGAACAGGAAAGCCCAGCAGGCCATGCGCGCCAGGCCGCCCCGGATCAGCACGCCCGACTTGGCCTTGACCTTGTGGGTGATGAATTTGTAAGGGGCCAGCGCCTCACCATAGATATTGGTATCCGAGCGCAGGTAGAGAGTTTCCGGCTCCTCGCGCCGGATCTGCAACCAGTAGGGCTGCAGGTAGGACAGACCGACCGGCATCCACTGCTTGGCGCTGGTTTCCCAGTCGATCTCATGGACGCTGAAACCCTTACCGATGGCGTCCAGGATATCGAACAGGTTTTCTTTGATCGGGGCCAGGGCCTGCTCCACCAGCTCGGCAGCCCGCTGGCTGACGGTATCATCGCCGGCCGGCTCCACGTACAGCTCCAGGCCAACCAGGGCGCGCTTACGGGTCGACAGTTCCGAGCCGTAATGCAGGTACTTCTCTTCCATGTCCTCGGCCAGGCGCAGGTAGGCACTGGCATCCCCATTCACTGCCTGGCGCAGCATGTGGCCCAGCAGCTCCGGGTCCAGCCCATGACTCGCTGAGGCGATGATTTGACGCACCCCGGTGGTGGTCGGGGTGGCGATAGTTGTTTTGAGCAGGCCGGTATTAATCGGCTGCCCGTTGTGATCCACAATTTGCAGCATGTTTTGCACTCCGTATCGTTACCAGGTACCGCGCCCGAATCGGGCCGACATGGCCATGCTCCCGCGTGGGATGGACTTGTAGCCCCTGGTGGCCAGCGGCGCTGCATCAATCACGCGGGACGCATAGACGGCCAGCGCGACTCCGACCGCTACATCACCGTGGCGCTTGCCCTTGTCTTCACCGGTAGTGCGGGTGTCCGGGATGCGCGGTACCCCCTTGATGATCTGCACGGCGCGCATGTCGGCCAGCACATCCTTGTCCTTCGGCAGTCCCTCCAGGTCACCGTCTTCCAAGGCGGCTTTGACCGGGGGCATGTGTTCGCGGTACCAGCTTTCCGACAGCATCACCTGGTGGATGCGATCCGCCCCGTAGCGCTGCATGGCCACCTCGGCCAGATACTGGCCATTACCCCGTGCATCGAATGCACCACCGGCAAAGCCCGGCAGGTTATCCAGCAGGTGGAAGGTGATTTGCTCTTGCTGGCGGAAAGGCACATTGCGCATCTCCAGGATGAAGGGCACGCGCTTGACCAGGTTCTGCATTTCAATCAGCGGGACGTGGACCGACAAGTCACCGCTACGGGCAAAGTCCTCGCCGTCAAAGCTGCGGACACCACGTGGCAGCTTATCCAGCTCCGGCTGCAGCACCGAGTCAATCCAGTCCTGGCAGTGGCTGGCGCGGACATGGTCCGGTTCCAGTTCAAAGCCCAGCGGGCACTCATAGCGCAGCACCGGGGTGTCGGCAGACATCCGCTTTTCAATCAGCATACTGCTGAGCCAGTTGCCGCCACTGTTCTTGGGGACGCAGCCGTACTCTTCGTCGGCCGACTCGGGGTTCGGGGCATTCTTGTACAGATCGGCACGCCACTTTGCCTCGGCCTCGGCCGACCATTCTTTATTGGTGACGTAGCAGATGCGCTGGTACAGGCCATCGGCAATGGCATCGTCCAGCGTGATGCGGTGGATGCTGTAGTCACGCTTGCCGGCGCGGGCTTCCAGGATCAACTCATTGAACAGGTTCTCGACCCCGTTATGGGTGCTGATCAGCCGCACCTTGTTTCCCCACATGGTCAGGGCCAGCGCGGCCTTGAGCAGCTCCTCGAGGGACTCATGGAATGCCGCCTCATCAATCACCACGTCACCCTGCAGGCCCCGCAGGTTGGACGGCCGGCTGGACAGTGCCTGGATTTTGAAACCCGACTTGGGGAAGCGGATCATGTAGGAAAGGATTTCCTCCTGCTTACCCTCATCCCAGAATGTCTGCTCGTACACATCAGCCTTGGCCAGCTCATTGAAGGCCTTGGCGAACAGCGCGCAGGCAGCGATGTACTCCAGCGCCATTTCCTTTTTGCTGCCCACATAGAAGGTATTGCAGCCCTGACGGCGGCGCGGCCGAGCAGCCTTTACCACGTTGCGGCCAGCTTCTGCCCAGGTCAGACCCGTCCGGCGTGACTTCTCCGCGATCATGATCTGGGACTCGTCCTCAAACCAGCGCTGCTGGTAGGGCAGAAATACCGGCTGCTCGGCCGGGATGGCCTCGGCCACTTCCTGCGGCACCACCACCCCGGCCAGCTCCAACTCCTCGGCCAGGTTAATTTTGCGCGGGCTGCCCATGGCTTTTAATGGGGCTTGCTGCTGTACGGTTTCAGTCATCACTCTTTACCCAGCAGGATGCGGCGGATGCTGCTTTCCATTTGTTCGCTCATGCCATCCGACCCGCGCAGTTCTTCCAGCTTCTGCTCCTGCTCGGCCAGCAGGGACTCGCGTGCTTTCTCCTCGATGCGCGCTTGCTCTTCCAAGCGGAATTTCTTCTGGCTGTTGCTGGCCCGGCTCAAGGTGGCGATGTTCTTGGCCACCTTGGAAAGCAGGCTGATTCGGTCTTCATTAGAGACACCCTCATCACCCGCTTCCTGCAGATCAACAATGGACTCGAACAACTGAGTTTGTACTAGGGCGAGCAAGGCTTCAGAGCGGGTGTCCGTGTCATCCGATGCGCCCTGGGTCAGCAGCTTGGCCTCTTCGGTACTGGCGCGGATCGCAGCAAAGCGGCGTTCGATCTTCTGGCCATAGCGGTGGATTGCCGACTTGCTGATGCTGTAGCCCTTGTCGCGCAGCAGCTCCTCCAGTGCCTGGTAGCCACTGAAGTTGCCGTCGACCAGAGACTGGTCCAGCCAGGTACGCACCTCGGCTGGCAACATGGAAACGCTGTTGCGTGCGGCCATCTTATTTATCCCAGTACTTTTCGGGACGGGCGATACCTGGCTGGCAGTCGATGGTGTACTCAGCCAGGTCTACGCCATAGCGGGTGATGTCCGCCCACCAGCGGCCGGATGGTTCCTTGCGCAGTTTCACCATGGCGCGGTCTTCCAGATAGTCCAGCTCCTTGCGGACCTCCAGCGGAGACACATCCGGAATGATGGCGCGCATGGTCTGCTGGATCACATCCTCAGTGATCTCATTGGGCCGAGCGTTATAGGTGGCCAGCACCAGATACCAGCGGATGCTCTCGCGGCGTACTTTGGCGGTATCAATATTCATTGCTGCTGTCCTTTCAATTGGACGTTTTCGATTTTGAGGGCGAGGCTATCCAGCTTGGCCTCGATCACGGTCTGGTTGCGGACGTAGTCTTCCCGGCGCACGTACTGCAACGGCAGTTCAGCCTGGAAGCGCAGGAAGTCTTTTTCGATGCGCTGCCAGCCATCGGCCTCGCGCCGGTTCTGATCCATCAGCTCGGCAAAGCGGGTGTCCCAGTGTTTGCTAGCATCTTTGTTGGCTTCATCAATCGCCTGGAAGCGCTGATCCAGGCGCAGCTCTGCGGCCTTGTTAGCGGCATCAATGGTCTGAAAGCGCTGGTCTAGGCGCTTTTCAATCTCGCCCAGCAGCAACTTACCGAAGGTGAACACCACACCCAGGAAGCCCAACAGCAGGCCGACCAGGTACCAAAATTCAACAGTGACCGTCACCGGCTTCCCCCTCGGCGCTCAACGGCGCTCTGACAACGCGTGCAACGTAGGCCTGGTGCCGCAGCCTGGCGTTCTTGAGGAATTTCGCCCCCACAGTCGATGCAATGACTGGCTGGCGGGCCATGCGGCACCAGTGCCTGGCGTGCAGCAATGTGGCCTTCGCGCTCGTCCAGCTCTAGCTTCTGGGCACGATCAAACGGATCCATCAAAGACCCCCATCGCTCGATCTGCCCAGTACAGTGCTTCAGACAGCCGTTTTGCAGCCTCTTTTGCACACTCCGCATCACCACCAAGGCGGGCGATCTGGCCGACAACAGCCGCCAGTGCTGCGCCCTTTATTTCCAGCGACTCCATCAACTGGCCTTGCTCGTTTTGGATGGTCAGATCGGTCATTACTCACCCCACGCGTCAAACCAGGCCTGTTCAACAGACTTTCCGGCTTCATAGTCTTCACGCCAGGCATCCACATCGGCCGCGCTACCGCCTTTTTTCCGGGCATAAGACTTCAGTGCCTCATACCAGTCGTGAAAATTGCTGTTCTCTTTATTCATGGCGCGTCCTTGGTATGCAGAGTGATGAAGGCATCCAGCTGCTGCTCCAGCTTCTGGCACCACTGGCCGTAATCCGCCGAGTGCATCAGGAGGTCTGTGGGAGATAGCCCGGAGCTGGCGCTGCTGGCTTGATCGGCTTTTGCAGCATCTCCGGGGTTGGCTGCGGGCAGACCCGAATAACCTGCGCTGGCGGGGTAGCCGAGGTTTTGGGAATAGAGGCGCAGGCTTGCAGGGCCAATACCAGTCCAGCGAGGACCATCAGCTTGTACGACATGGGGAATCTCCTGTTTCAGTTGCTGCTGGGTGCGGGCGAGCTGGGCGCGGGTATCCAGCAGGGCAGCACCAACCTGGTTGGCCTGCTGCTCCAAGGCTTGCTTGTCGCGCAGGGCCGTGGCCAGCTCAGCGGCCCATTGGTCCTTGAACTTGCCCAGCTGCTTTTCGTAGTCAGCGACCAGGCCAAGACGGACTTTTTCATCCGTCTTGTTCTGGTCGGCGGCCCCGACCTCATAGCCGAGGTGATGCACCTGGTAGGTAATGAAAGCCAAGCCAGCCCCGATGGCTAGTGCCTTTGCCCATGCAGGGATAAGCGGGACAGACAGATTCATGGCGTGTCTCCTGCTGCCGGAGTGGGCAAGGCATCACGGGCAATGGCTGCCCGCTTGCTGGCCTGGGCATGCGTTACCCAAGCGGCCAGATAGAGGCCATACAGCCATTCCGTGGCGCGGCCATGCACCACCTCCCAGACCAAGGCAAAGGTGGTGGCCACCAGGGCGACCGCGATGCAGAATTTGCTCTGCGACAGACGCTGGGTAACCGGGTTGGTGAGGATGTCAGCGAGTTGCACGACGGAGGTTCCTTCTCTTGACTGCTGCGCGCCGGGCCTTGGCCACACCACTAGGACCACGATGGCCTACCGGTGCAGCCTGGTGCCCCAGCAACCGCCAGGAAAACGGCGGCTGATGGTGGGCTGCCAGTGCATGCAGCAACAGGTAAATGAGCGGCCGGTGCATTAGCTGGCAAGGACGTTCTTGGCCTGTGGCTTCATGCCGGCAGCCAGCCAGTCTGCAACGGTGAAGCCAGGGCAGGTCTTGGTCCATTCGCTGGGTTCAATCGTCCCGTCACCATTCAGGTCGGGAGACCGATCGCGGTGGCCAACCACGGGCACACCCGGATACTTGGCTAGCAGCGATTTCACCAGACTGGTCAGCGCACCCCACTGCGCGGTGCTGTACTGGTCAGTCCCCACCATGCAGATACCGATGGAGTTGGCATTGTGGCCAGCCACATGCGCGCCGATTTCATCCAGGGCGCGGCCGGTGGACTTGCTGCCATCCACGTCTAGGACGAAGTGGTAGCCGATGGCCTTGAGATCGGGGTTATAGGCGGCAATGGCAGCCGGCTGGCGGTGAAAACCGCGCTGGGCATGCCACTGGTCAATGACGGCTGCAGCCGACTTGGACGCGGAACCGAGTACTTTGCCGTTGGGGCTAGCGGCACAGTGAATGACAATCAGATTGATGGTACGGGACACGATTTTTCCTCATGCGAGACATGAGGCCAATCGTAGGGAAAGTCGGGAGGTAGACAGATTGGGAAGGGGTTCGGTAATCCACATCGGGTGCGGAACAAGGATAAGACAAGACCCCCATCCAGCTACTGTGGTGGGGGTCCGTGATTTACTTCTTACTGATGTAAATCTTGAACGGCTTGACCTTGGCTCGGATCAACTGACCATTCACATGGCGTGTCCAGCGCAAGATGAACGTTCCGCGTTCGTCTTCATAAGTCATGGCTTTTCTCCAATAGACTTGGGTTGCCATCACTTGTTTCTTGGACAATGCTGTGTTCTCTATGTATAATTCCAAGGCTACTTGTATTACACAACATTGCAGACTGCGGATGGAAAACAGTCTTGTCTAGCTGTACTTGGCGGTACTGCTAGCACCTAAAGGGGCTTGCCATGTTGGCGCATGGTAAGCCTCTGTTCTTTAGAACAAGTTCAACTGCTTCGGCAGCCCCTTCGGGAAAATTGCTTGCAAAGCTGCTGTTGCAAATACGTCTGCTTGCCATTCTGAATCTTCCTCCTGAACAGCTGCCGTATCACGTTTAAAGTGCAGTACTGGCTTGTGACTTAAGAAGATGTGCCCAAGCTCATGGAACAAAACGAACAAGGCTTCCGGATCGTTCTCTGCCATCCGCACATATAGTGTGTTCGGCATAACAATGGTCATTGTGGATGGCTCGCAAAGTGCCTCTGCAATTCCATACAACTCCCATTTTTCATCTTCGATTGGGTCTAAATCTAACGGAATGCCATGATGGGCACGTAGATTCTCAATCGCCTCAAGAACAGATATGTGCTTTTTGCTATTGAGCTGCAACAGTTTGCAGAGCCTCCTGGCATAGAACTCAATATCAGATTGGTTCACTGGGGCGACTCGCTGCCCGCGCAGAAAATACTGCTCAGAAAATTCACCACATTGCTCGCTTATCATCCATTTTTTTCCTTATCTGTTGGCGTACAAATTCTCGAAAAATTCACGAATCCTTTGCAGATCTTCCTGTGAAAAATCAGACTTTGCAAAGCCGGATACAAGTAACTGATGCTGTAAGGGCAAGCCACTGATAGATACATTCTCGTTGGCTGCATCTGCATACTTCGAGAGGTTTTCAATAGGCACACCCAAGTCTTTAAAGTATTTATCAATCTTCTCAACCCAGGGAGCGGGGATCTTGTTTCGCCCCGTTTCCATAGCACTGAGGAACGCCGGAGACGTACCCAGATCGTTCGCCATAGCCATGAGAGTCTTCTTGACCTGTCCCCGAGCTTGGCGAACCTCCTGTCCAAACTTGGTTATCTTCATAGTTGACACTCCAAACAATAAAACAACATTTTCCCCTGCAGCCATTCACGTCCGTACTGCGATGCTTCCATGAAAGGGCAGACCATTTAGATTTTTCAAATTTATGTGTTACTCAGCAACGATGGTTACATGGCAACAAATCGGATGATACATTGAAGTTTTCTACTTTTCAAGTTTTTAAGTAGAAAAGTGTTTGCATGCTCAGACTCTCAGCCTAACAGGAATGAAAAAGCCCCGCTCAGCGGGGCTTTTTCATTCACAGTGAGAGCGACTCTAAAAGAGACTTCCTTGAGTCGCGACTGGCAACAGGTCATCTGCCTTGGCCAAAATCTCTTCAATCCTGCGATCACACAGTTTGTATTTCGGCACCAACACATTATTGACAGTGGCATTATGCCCCAACTCACTGCACGACATGTCATAGTCAGCACGGATGCTGGCATCACGCAGGGCGCGCAGCGCAGCTGCGCACTTTGGCACATACAGCCTGGTATTGCCGTAGCGCTTGACCAACTTGGTCGCTGCATCGACCCCTACCGCTTCGGCCAGTGCAGCAAAATACTGTCCCTCCTGCCGAGCCGTCTTCGGGATCGGGAAGTGTGTACCACCGTAGGCATCTACCAGCTTCAGCGTTGTAGCCAGCGTCAGCATCTCAACGAGCTGGCGCGCATTGTCAGGCAGCAGGTGTGCAGCACGGGCCATTGCCATTTCGTGGTCATTGCGGTTCATGCAGGTCTCCCGTTGCGTTTTGCGTCATAGACAAGGGCGACCATCACCCCATGCAGCTGCTCGTAGTCCAGCCATTCCAGCTTTTCGATTCGATACATGCGCTTTGCCATTCCCTGGGCGTATTCCCACGACCTGCCAGCGGTGGCCAGCTGGGCCTCAATCTTGGCCATCAGGGTCTCGCGGGTATCCTTCGGCTGCGGCCGGCGGCCATGTTTTTGCGCGGGCTTTTGCATAAAGCCTAGGCGCTTCATTTCGGCCAGCACGTCATCCAGCTGCTGCAGGGTCAGCTTGGTGCTGCTGGTTTTGCCGTCGGCCAGGCGTGCCAGCATGGCGCGGTAGCTGTCATCAGCCATCTGCAGCTGCTGCTGGGCGATCTTGATCTTTGCGATCATCGCCTTGCGTCTGTCTGTCATTGTTCTTCTCCTGGTCAAACTCAATGCACGCGTGACCGGCCATGCCGGCTTTATCAGAGGACGGCACCCGCTAGTTGATCGGGGCTGGCCGGTCACGGCTGCATTGAGGGTTAAAACACGTTGCGGAGCCTGTTAATGCAGGCTCGACACCGGGTTCTAAGCAGTGGCCTCTGCGGGGGCGATCTGGATGGAGTCGCAGACCTTGCACAGATGGTTAATGGCGGTTCGGCCACTTGCCCAGGTAATGTCATAAAGCGTGATGGTCGCGGTCCAGTAGCGTTCTTCAGCACACATTTTTTTGAAGTAGCGCTTGCCTACTGCCTTCTCCATCGCTGCTTTATCTTTCTTTGGGCAAGCTGGACGGACTTGCTTGTTCAAGAATTTCTGCTCGGGATACGCCTCCTTACCTGATACCCACTTACCCTCCCAGCGACCATCCACATATGTAGCTATGCGATAGCGCATTCCCTTGCAAAGCTTCACGACCAGATCCACTTTGTGGCCATCACATAGGAGGCTTACCCGGCCCCACGGGCTAGTCAGCTTGTTAATCAATTCCTGCTTTTGTTCTTTGGTCAGTTTCATCGCGGTTTGCTGATCCATCAGTCTTCCTCCTCTTCATCCGTGCAGGGCGTAACGCTGAAGGGGAGTTTTCCCAGTTGATCCATGGCAATACGCACACCTGCCCGGATGCCCTTGGCGATATCACTGTCTCCCTTGATCTCAGCATCACCGAGCTTGAGAGTGGACTCCGGGTGATCCAGGATGAGCTGCAGATTGGCGACACGGGAGGCATGCCAGTCCTGAAGCTGTTTGGTGAACTCAATTACTGCGGGGTCGAAAGTTTGCATTGCTGTCCTTTGGCTGCTCATCAGTACCAGGCAACCACGCCTGGCAGACCGCCCTTGCGGGCGGTTTCGCATGGGTTATGGGTCCGGCTGTTCATTGATCGTCGTTACTGCTGCCTTCAGGTTCATCTGCGCCTGGATATGAAGCAGCTCACCAAGTCGCATAGTTCTCTTGTTTGTGTTGCCTGTTTCTTCCAGATAGGTTTTGCAACTCACAAGAGTCTTATTCGCTCGGCTTCCCGTTTCCTCTATCTCAATGACCACCCTGAGAATCCCCACATCACACTCCCGCCATATCAAGAGGGATGGGCTGGTACTGGTCGGTATCGCCAATGCGCTCGTACACGCGGATATAGGACTTGGAGCACTGGACCCGGACCGATTCGCTGAGGGCATTCATGGCCCGCTGCCACTTCTCGTCCTGGATTTCGAGGCGGCGCAGGCTGAGGATGCGGCCGGTGGAAATCTTTCCTTCCTTGTCCACATTGAATGCGTCATTGATCAGGGCGCGGATCTCGCTGCGGGCACCTTCGGTCCACTCATGCACGCACTCGTCAATCAGGGCCTTGGCGGCCTGCAGACCTTCATCGAAGGTGAGCGTATCGCTGACAGCGCGCTTGATCATGTAGCGGCCATCAAACGTGGTCAGCGACACATTGCCCTTTGCACCGCCGACCTTGGCCCCGTAGCGCTCACCGGACAGTTCAATGAATGCCTGGATGTCAGCAAAGACCGTGGCCTTGAACTGGGCCAGCATCTTGTTGACGTCCAGGGCCTTGTTGATGATTTCCATCACCAGGGAGTCCCTGGCCATGTCGATTTCCTTGATCGACTCAACCGGGATCAAACGGCCCTTGGCATCCTTGCGGTAGCCGTTCGGGGTGTTTTGCGTTGCGTTTTGCATTACCTGTTCCTCATTCCAACAATTCGTTTTACTTGCGCCAGCTGCTGCCGGTTTCGCTCAAGCCATTCCGGTGTCAGCCGGGGTTCTTCCTTTGCATCCCAAAACCGACTGTGTCTTGCCGGTGGCTCCGGGCCGGGAAGGACTGGAGCAGGGACTGGCGGTGCTGAGGGTGGTGTTTCATCCTCCGGGGCTGGTTCCGGCTCCGGTGGTGGGGCTACCGGCTGGGCGGCTGCATAAGCGGCCAACTCTTCCAGGTAGTCATCCCACACAATCCGCCGGGCCTTATCTGCCGCCATTCCCATACTCACCAGCCGTGCCGCTTCTGCCCGGAGCTTGGCCTTGGTTGCTTCATCCAGCTCAGTCATCGGGCTTGCATGGCCTGCGCTGTCTTGACCAAGAAAGACCCAAGCTCCAGGGCATTTGCTGGGTCGACCAGCATTTCCTGGCCATAGCCGATGATGGTGAACAAGCCGCCCATTTCCAGACGGGCCGAGACCGGCTCAATCAGGACCAGTCGCTTACGGGTCGCTTGCTCCACCGGGCTGTTGTCGGCATCGGCGGTTACCTTCAGCTTTTCTTGAGCCGGGGGGCGGATGCGGCCAACCACCTCTGCGCCGTCCTTCAGCTTTACCGGGATGTCGATTGGCGCGGTTTTGTCATCATCAGCAACCGACACCACTGGCTTTACCCAGTACCAGCGCTTGTCCTCCAGCCTGGCCAGGCCTTTTCTCTTCCAATACTGCAGAGCGGTGTATTTGGCGTTCCTGCTGCCTTGCACCTCAATCTCAGCGGGGCCAATACCTGCATCACCGGCCTTGATCAGCAGATCACGGACTTGGTCCGACACTGACTGGACTTCCTCCGAAGGGCTTGCATTGACCATCTCAACGGCCCGCTCGCGATTCACCTGGCTGCACAGGTGATACATCACCACGCTGCCAACCAAAGTGGAGTTCGACACCCCGATCTGTTCCAGGCGGTCCAGGCTTTCCTGGATGTCCTTACGCTCCAGCCCGGTTTTCTCGACCAGGGTGCCGAAAGAGGCGGCACCGGCTTCCAGGGCTTCGATCACCTTCTTCTTGGCCTCAAAGGGGAGCATGGGTGGTCTCCTGATGGCCGCTTACCAGGTTGGAAACCGAGTAGGCCAGCTCGGTCAGACCCACAGCGCCATTGCCCAGGTGGATCAGCAGCTCACGGCAGCGGTCAGCGCTTTGCAGCATCAGCTTGCTATCGAGCGTTCCGGCAAGGATGGCGCGGATCAGGTCGGCGTTTTCCGGGGTGATCAAGGCGGTATCAATCCCCAGTTCATGGCGCAGGCGCACCATTTCGTCGACGTTGGCCGGAGCCTGGCGGCCGCTTTCGTAGCGAGAGCCACCAGATTGGGTCACGCGGACGGCGGTCCAGAAATCGGCTTGACTCAAGCCCAGCTTGCGGCGCATTACACGGTAGTCACGGTTTACGGTTTTCTCGGTCATGTCGTTCTCCTGGTCATTCATCAGTTAGCGTTTTCGGTCCAAACCACACGGCAGCCATCCAGGCAGAATTGGCCTTCGCGAAAGTGGCCAATCTGGCCGAGGCCAAACCCGTAGTAAGCAGCTTGGCCCGACTCAATCAGCTGGGCGCAGCGGGCGCTGGTCTGGATCTGGACAGTGGGGCGTGACGGGGTGCTCATGTCGATGCCGACCACGGCAAAGCCGCGACGGCCCAGCTCCTGGATCACCACTTCCACTTTTTTCACGGCCTGCAGCATCAGGGCATTGATGGGCAGGAATGCAGGCACAGGGCGCTGCGGTGCGGCGGGTTGTTGCATGTCACTCTCCTTTGCTGCAGTTAACCGGGCACTGGCGGCAGGCCTGCCAATGCGCCATCTTCACGCGGTTGTGGGTGGGGGCCTTGCTGGTGGCCATCGTCTTGCACACCGTCAGCGCAATCGAATCCCCCGTGTACGGGCAGGTGACCTTGCCCAGTTCTTCCTTCACCTTTGCCAGGACCAGCTCAGTGCGGCCGGTGTATTTCCCGGCCAGCACCAGGCTGATGGTGCTGCGGGAGTAGCCAAGGGTTTTGGCTACGGCCGCCTGGCCTTGCTGCTCAACGGCCTGGCGCAAAACTTCAAGCAAATCACTCATCGTCGGCTTCCTCCTGGAACACCACTTCGGCCCAGTTCGGGTCAAAAACACGCTTCAGCCGCTGGATCATCGGCGCGCGCGGGCCGGGCTTTTTGCTGTTGATCCGGTTGTAGGGAAGCAAGCGCCAGCGGGCCGGGCTTTTCCCCCCTTTCATGGCCGGCTTGGGCTGTGGGGGCACAACCATGTCCAGGTATCCAGCAGCGTGCAGCGCCTTCAGGTAGCTGCGGGCGGTTTCCGGCTTGACCTGGTGTTCCGGGGTAGAGGCCGAGCGGGCAATCTCCAGATAGTCAAAATCCCCCTTGGCCAGGCGCATCACGCGCCACATATTGGTGGTGCCCATACCCTGGGTGACAGGCTTGCCCTCCTTGGTCAGGCGCGGGGCTTCCATCCCGATATCGCGGGCCAGCTGCCACCGCTTTTCATCGTGGCCACCACGCTTGCCAGACACGTCCTCAATAAAACCGGCACGTTCCAGCGTCTGCAGATAGGTCTTGGTGGTATCCATATCCACATCAGCCTTGTGTGCGCAGTCGATAAGGTTGAATTCCTGCAGCTTGCGGATGGCTTCCCAGACGCGTTGGCGCTTCGGCTTACCACCGGACATCTCCAGATGGGCCGGGCGGCGGCCAGGAACTTTGCGACGGGTTTCGGTCATTACGGCAGCCTCCGGGTCGGAGCTTTGCCGGTGTACAGGGCGCGGTTGCCCCAGTTGGCCAGGGTGGCAACATCCCAGCCCTCGGACAGGCCTTCTTCGCGGATCAGGTTGAGGTTGTTGCCGACACGGCGGACGGAGCCGCGTGCCTCGTCGACCAGCAGCTGCAGCAGGTCATCAGCCACCGGCATGTCCTCGCTGTAGATCGGCACCAGCTTGCGGGCATCGTCCAGGCTGACCGGCTGGGCAGGCACCCAGTCCAGCACGCGGGAGTGGAAGCGTTCCCACTTGGCCAGCTTTTGCGGCAAGGCTTCTTCGCCCACCAGGATGATGCTGGCCTTGTAGCTGTTGTCATGGATGTCGCGGATCAGCTGCACCAGGCGCGGCTTGTCGGCGGCATAGTCGGCTTCATCAATGATCAGCGGGCGGCTGCTGGCGGACAGTTGCTGGGCAACCTGGTCCAGCATGGCCGCGCCGGTCTTCTCCGGCTGGATGTCCATTTCAATCAGGATCTTCTGCAGGAAGGTCTTGCAGGTCCACTGATCCGACATGCGGACGAAATAGCCGTTGTGGCGGAGGTAAGCCTGGGTGGCTGCCTGGGTTTTGCCGAAGCCGGAAGGACCGTACAGCACAGCCATGCCATCGGAGCCGGCCGGGCGGCCCAGTAGGCGCAGGGTGGTGGCGTGCATCAAATCAACATTCGTGATGTCAGCGGTCTGGTTGGCGGGGCGACTCATGTTCTTCTCTCCTGTTTAGTGGTTGCCTGCGAGGGCAGCGTCTTGCGTATTGCGTTGCAGGTGCTTTTGCATCTGCACTTGGAAACGGGCGGTTTTCTGCCAGCCCTCGTAAAACTTGACCTTGTCTGCCGGTAGCGCCTGGCCACGCTTGGCCATCGCATCCAGTTCCAGCCATTGGCGGAACTTGGTTTCGTCGCTCTGCGGCAGGCTGATTACCGGTGCCGGAGTGGACTGGCCGAGGTGGCGCTGCACGGCGGCCGGGATCTGGGCATTCAGGCCGCGATCCACGGCATGGGTGGCAGCAGCTGCGGCACGGGTGCCTGCGGTGTTGACCGGTACAGCCGGCTTCGGCATGGCCACCAGCGTCCCGGCCTGGGCGGCGTTGTGGCGCAGAATCTCTTGCACCACGTCGTCGGTATTGACCTTGCGGGCCATGGCCTTGAGTTCGCGTTTCTGGCGGCTGACTTCGGCGGCCTGCATTTTCTTGGCCTTTTGGGCGACTTCCTGGCGATTCATGCCAGTACGCTCCGGGCACTCGGCCACGCAGATAAACTGGCCATCGTGGAAGACGTACACGCGGCCCAGATCCAGCGGATCCAGTCGCACCTGGACATCGCGGCCAACCAGGTTGATGGCCAGTTCTGGGGCAATAAACCAGGCGTCGTCGATCTTCAGACCCTTCTTCTGTACCGTGCGCTGGATGCGTTCGGCCAGCAGGACATCCAGCAAGCGCGGGTTGTCGATGCGTTCCACCGAACCCGTCCAGGACGCGGCTTTCTGGAACGGACTCATGTCCAGGGAGCCGTGGTCTCGGTTGTGGTAACGCACCAGCCAGTCATCACAAAAGGCCTGCAGTTCAGCGGCAGTCATCGTCATGTCCACCACCTCGTTCTTGGTGAACAGTCGCTCACTGAAAGCCTTGCGGGCTTCAATGGCCTTGCGGTCAGCGACGTTGTGGCCGATGTAACCCGGCAGCAGCTCCAGCAAGTCGTGGCTGAAGGTGTGGAAGAAATGCTCAATGTGCGGCTTGTGCCATGGCTGGAAGGGCGGGCACTTGGTCTGCTCGATGTCCAGGGCGCGGAACACGTCATCGACATAGACGCCCACGTATTCCTGGCCGTTGTCGGTCTTGGCCTCTTCGCACTTGCCCCAATCCAGCAGAGCAGCACGCACCAGGGCACCAACACCTACGGCGCGGGATGACTTGGCCACCAGCAGCTTGGCGCGGCGGGTCCAGACGTCGATCACGCCCAGCAGGCAGTGGCGACCATCGGCCAGCATCAGGTCAGCCGGTGTGGAGTCGAACTCCCAGCGCTGATTCAGGCGCAGCACGTCCTCAGAGGAGGAGCCTTGCGCTGCCATGTAGTTGTTCTTCCACTGGTCAGGGTTGGCAATGGCGGTGAACAGCTCGGCGTTCTGCTTCTTCCACTCATTCAGAAAGCGGCGGAAAGCGTGGTAACTCGGCACCTTGATGGAAGCATGGCCATCAAAGCGGGCTTGGGCCGCGTCTTCCAGGTGAACCGGCTTGATGTGCGGATTAGCCACCACCATGGCGACGGTGAAGTCATGCAAATCCTTCTGCACACTGATCGTGCATTTGCCTTTGCGGTGCGCGCCGTCATTGCCATCGACAAAGGCGGCCAGACCGGCTTTTTCATAGTCCGACACCCACAGTTGCAGGGTGCGCAGGGCAATGCTGTCGATCACCCCGGCTGTGGCCAGGGCCAGCTCCGGGTACTGGACCTTGTTGGCCTGCAGGTGGCCAGCATTAAAGTGGCTGACAAAAGCCTCATATAAGGCATTCGTCGGCTTCATGCCGCGCAGCTTCAGGAAGCCATACCAGGCCATCACAACGGCGCGGCGGGCTTCGAAGCGGGCTACCTGTTTAACGGTCAGGCTGGGCAGCTGCAGCAGCACAGCCTGGTCGGACTCGCGGCGGGCATCGGCATCCAGCAGGCCGATCTGGGTGCTGGGCACCTTGGAGTTCACCACCGGTGCGGCGACTGCTTTCGGATCCATCAGCTGGCTGATGCGGGCACCAGCAGCAGCGCGGGTCTTGATTGCGTTGATTGCCTCAAGCGGTAGGCTGGTGATAGCGTACTCTTGGCCACCACCAAACCCGGCGCGAGGACGTGACTCCCATTCCTCTTTCTTGGCGCGGGCCTTCACGTTCTGCTGCGTACCAGGCAATCCTGGTAACTTCATCGAAGCCAGTTCAGCTGCGCTGTAGTGTGTTTTAAGTTCGACCTGGCTCATGCCCGGCCTCCTTGTTGGGTGGGGTTTCTGCCAATTTGGGTAGAATGGCAATGCAGGCATCCAACTTGCATGTCATAAACCTTCATTGGAGAACCCCCATGGACTTTAAAAACCGTCGTCTTGAACAAGAAGCTCATAACGCTGCCTTCAACCTCTTGAAGCATGTGCTTGAGTCACAACCCGAACTGCTTCCCAAGGTTTCTGCTTCACAAAGTGGCGGTGAGGCTGTCGGCGTATTTATCAATGCGCTTTACGATGAATTGCTCATCCTTGCGAACAAGTCGCTTGAGCCGGTTTACCGTGATGTGCAGTGATCAGTTCGAAGGCTTGGATTAGTCCTTCAGTAGCCCAGCGGACTTCCATGGATGTTCCGCCTTGGCTTGCGACATAAGCCGCGACGAGTTCCGTCAGCAACTGCTGGCGGAACTTCGAATCTCTCAGCTCACCAGCTTCCAGTACGCTTTGCATGCTGCTCACCAGGGAGTTCACGAACTCAGCGGAAAAGGCAGACGCACCCATTTTTTTCTTTGCGGTTTTCATCACTTATTCCCCAAACAATTCAAGTTCCGGCTGCCCGGTTTTAATGACGTTCTCGCGGTGGTATGCCACCTGAGACAGCACCTCGTTCAACACCCCAAGGGTTTCCGGCAGATCAGACTGGCCTCGGTAAAACTGCTCCAGGAGCATCACAACCTTGCCGAAGTTGGCCTGCATTTCGCCCAGGTCACTGGCTTTGGCTTTCTTGCCAGTCGGGATGCTTACGACCAGCTTTCCGCATGCAATGGCCAGGTACTCAATGACATGGGCAGATCCGCAAAGCACCGAGAACTGCAGCAAGCGGCCGGCAGGCATCTCGCAGTCGGACACCCAGCGGGCATAAGTAGAGCGGTTGGTACCCATCAGCTCCTCCATCTGCTTGCGCGGGCGGCGGTGTGCTTTCAGGGCATTTGCTTCATCAAGATCGAAAGCCTCAGCAAGGCTTGTAGGTCTGCGGGTTTTACCGCCGTTGTTTCTCATGGCATCACTCCTTGCTCAGAGAATCTGTTTGGTGGCCATTAGGTCAGTTCGTCCCTACCATTCACTCAACAGCAACAGCCGTGCGAGATTCCGCAGGGGTATTTGCAGATGAATGGAGATGAGATGGAAAAACCGGCTTAAAATGGCGTTTTGCGTAGCGGCTAGGCCAAATTGACTTCGGATCAAGTCCAATCGCGGATGCGATAATCGCTTCTGCTTTTGGATAAGGTCTGTCCAGGGCAGATTTGAGCGTTCCAGCGCTCAGACCAGCTCCTTCCGACAGCTTGCGAAGAGACCAGCCAGCCTTGTGTAGTGCCGCTACGATGTCCGCCCGGTGCCAGTCCTCGGCGGTTTTTTTTGCGGCTTCGAATGCACTCATGAGCTACCCCAACTAGGTGAAATCATGGGTGCATTCTATCGCATTTGAGCTTGCTTGCAAGCTCATTCAAGTTTCATTCAAGTCTTTTTTGGGTTTGGTTGGAACTCAAAAGCGATACAACCCATAGAATTCAATGAGTTATGCACTTATGAGCGAAAACACAACACACGAAGAATCGCATTCAAGTTCAACAGTACAACTTGCATGTGCTGGATTTCATGATCGGATGCGCTTGATCCTGGCAAACCATCCTAGTGAGGCTGCGTTTGCGAAGGCGGCAGGGTTATCGCAATCAGGGTTTAACAGGCTTATGCGCCAGGGCGGCTTCCCAACGCTTGCCGTGCTTATTGCGATTGCCGAGGCAAGTGGCTGCAACATCCAATGGATTGCTACTGGTAAAGGCCCGATGAGGGATGGGGAGGAAAGAGCTGCAGATGCGTGTCCTTGCAATGACACTCTCGGTAACCCTGTAGACCTTAGCGAATTCGTCTTCATACCTCGCTACAACGTGAAGGCGGCTGCAGGGCATGGGTCGGCTATTGAAGGCGAAAAGCCTATGTTTTCTATGTCCTTCCGGCGCTACTGGATAGAAAACTACCTGCGCGTGGATCCGAAGGACTTGTCGGTACTGTCGGTGAAAGGTGACTCAATGGAGGGCGTCCTGAATGACAGGGATGTCATCCTGGTGAACCATGCGGACAGGCAGCCCACCAGTGGACTGTACGTTCTAAGGCTGGATGAGGATCTGATCGTCAAGCGAGTGCAGAAGCTGCCAGGGGGGAAGCTACGGATACTGAGTGCCAATGAGGCCTATGATCCGTTCGAGGTGGATGTGAATAGCCCGGAGGTGGACTTCGCGGTGATTGGACGTGTTGTGTGGTTCGGCCGTCAGATCTAAGCGTTAATTCTAAGATGATGTGTGCGTTCTTTAACGCAAAAGGCCGCGCAAATGTTGTGTGTTTGTCGCGGCCTCAATGCAACGGCGGGCGCAGCGTGCATTTCGATGGGGTGATCTGGGCTGAAAGCTAAGCCTGGCGCGGATCATCCCGCATCATCCCAGGTCTTCCCGCCCAGTTCTCCCCACTGCAATACTTCCTGCACAACCACATCATGGCCTGGTTTTACAAAGTTTCGCGCACGCTTTTGCACTGCTGATTGGCAAGGTTTTGTTACTGTTTGAGTTTTTTGTTACCGGTGCGCAAAAATCCATGGCGATCTAGCGCTTCATTCCCTCTACCTTTTCCTGTGATGGAAGAGGGTAGTCTAGCCTCACTGCTCAGTGCTCCATCTTCACCTGAAAATGAAAACTGCCCTGTCGCGCATGCCGTCGATGTCGCGCTTGGGTGGCACACCAAAGAGACGGCTGTATTCCCGGCTGAATTGGGATGGACTTTCATAGCCTACCTGGAAGGCGGCGGTGGAGGCGTCTAGGCCTTCATTCAGCATCAGGCGTCTGGCCTCATTCAAGCGTAGCCATTTCTGGTATTGCAGAGGGCTCTTCGCAGTGAGCAAGCGGAAATGGTGATGCAGTGTTGATGCACTCATTTGTACATGGGCGGCCAGTTCTTCAATGCTCATGGGCTGGGCGTAATGCCTTCTCAACCAGTGGACTGCCCTGGCGATGCGGTAGCTCTGACTGCCCACGGATGTGATTTGCCACAGGCGTGAGGCCAGGTCGCTGCTGAGCAGGCGGTAGTGGATTTCCCGCTCGATGAGCGGTGCGAGCACGCCGATGGCCTCTGGCTCATCCAGCAGGCCAAGCAGGCGGGTGAATGGTTCCAGCAACACGGGCGTCATGCTACCCAGCGTCGTGCTGCTCTCCATTGTGCGATCACGAGCAGGTGGCAAGCTGCTCTGCGAGATGATTTCTGCCATGACACGCATATTCAGCTTGAATACCAGGCCCAGACAGGGGCGCTGCGGACTCGCCTCGAGAACTTGCGAGCTTGCTGGAACATCAAGTGAGTTGAGCAAGAAGCGTTCGGTGTTGTAGGCATACGATTGCTCGCCAACCAGCAATTGCTTGGCGCCCTGCACGACAAAAACGACACTGGGTTCGACCATGCAGGCGCAGGCGTCACTGGGCGCTTCTCGCCGGAAAAACTGCAGGCTTTCGATGGATGTCCCGCAGTCGCCTTCGCTATCGATCCATCTCCCGATAGTTTCAGCCAAGCCTGCATGCATGGCATTGAGTGACCCGTATGGATTGTGCTCCCGCTGATTTCCAACAGACATCGGCATCTCCCGAAATTTCCCACCGATGCATGATACGCCGCAGCTGGTCCAGGCGTCGCCTGCTGCCGGGCAGTGCCGCAGGATCAGGCAAAGAACAGGGAGGATCTGGCTATCGATAATCCAGATGACACCCAGAAAATACCTCCAACAAAGCGTGCAGTTGAACGGTAGCCTCCAGGCAGATATCGCCAGGCGCCTACTGCCACCTTCATGCCAAGCAACTTTGATCGTAACGCTGGCCGGCTGACAACCGGCGCATCTGGAGAAAACACCATGCATACGCACCGTGAAACAAGCCATGAAGTCACTGAACTGGATACGCCAAATGTAGCGCGGCGCGATTTGCTGAAGTTGACTGGTAGCAGCATCGCCGCCTTGAGCGTTGGAATGCTTGGCACGGGGCAAGCCTTTGCCCAGTCGCCAATCACGCTGAGCGACAAATGGGACAAGACATTCGCCAAAAGTAATCTGGTCGACCACCAGAAGGTCAGCTTCAAGAACCGCTACGGGATCACCCTGGTGGCGGACTTGTACCAAGCGAAGAATGCCCGTGGCAAACAGGCGGCACTGGCGGTAGGTGGCCCCTTTGGTGCGGTAAAAGAGCAGTCTTCCGGTCTGTATGCCCAAACCATGGCCGAACGCGGCTTCATCACCCTGGCATTTGATCCGTCTTTTACCGGGGAAAGCAGCGGTGAGCCGCGTAATGTCGCTTCGCCGGATATCAGCACCGAGGATTTCAGCGCAGCAGTGGACTTTCTGGGCCTGCTACCCAATGTGGACCGGGAGCGCATCGGCATCATCGGCATTTGTGGCTGGGGTGGCATGGCCTTGAATGCCGCCGCAGTGGATAAGCGGGTGAAAGCTGTCGTGGCAAGCACCATGTACGATATGACGCGCCTCATGTCCAAAGGCTACAACGATAGTGTGACGCCTGCTCAGCGTACGCAAACGCTGACACAGCTGAGTCTGCAACGCTGGAAAGATGCCGAGCAGGGCACACCGGCTTACCAGCCACCTTACAATCAGGCAGTGCACGGTGGTGAGCCGCAGTTTGTGATTGACTATCACGATTACTACATGACGCCGCGTGGCTATCATCCGCGTGCGGTGAACTCCGGCAATGCCTGGACGCAGACGACACCCCTGTCTTTCATGAACATGCCGATTCTGAGCTATATCGCGGAAATCTCACCGCGTCCGGTTCTGTTCATCCATGGCGAAAAGGCGCACTCGCGCTACTTCAGCGAAACAGCCTATGCGGCTGCGGCGCAACCGAAGGAGCTCATGATCATTCCTGGAGCGGTCCACACGGATTTGTACGACCGCACCGAGGTGATTCCTTTCGACAAGCTCACGGCCTTTTTTACCCAGCACCTGGCTTGAGTCCCCCGCGCCCTGAGGCAGCGCCTGGCCGGACGGAGCGCCTCTCTCCCGGCCAGGCTTTGCCTGCCTATGCAACAGCCATTCCGGGATCGGGCGGTGCTCGGCTCAGCACCGCCGGTAACGGAAGCCGGCTGGTTCTGCCTGCGGCTATGAACCAGCGCAGGGCTGCCGTAAACCATGGAAATAACGAATATCTGCATGACCACCACTAGCTCTGATTCTCCGGCAGCCATTGCCGGCCGCACGGATGAACAAACTGCATGCTGGGGTGGCGTCTTTGCCATATCGCTGTGTGTGTTTGTACTGGTTTCCTCGGAATTCATGCCGGTCAGTCTGCTGACGCCCATTGCTGGTGAACTGCGAGTGAGCGAGGGAATGGTTGGCCAGGGTATCTCGATCTCCGGTGTGTTGGCCGTGCTCACCAGCCTCTCCATTGCCTCTCTGAGCAAAGGCATGGATCGCAAGACGCTGCTACTGATTCTGACCTTGCTGATGGGCATCTCGGGTGCTGTTGTCGGGCTGGGACAGACCTACCTGACCTTCATGTTCGGCCGTGCGCTGATCGGGGTAGTGATTGGCGGATTCTGGTCAATGTCTGCTGCCATGGCAATGCGGCTGGTGCCCGCCGATCAAGTATCAAAAGCACTGGCGATCTTTAATGGTGGCAATGCCCTGGCCACCGTGCTTGCCGCCCCGCTGGGCAGCCTTCTGGGGGCTACCATCGGCTGGCGCGCGGCCTTCTTGTCACTGCTTCCTGTCGCAGTGATTGCCTTGGTCTGGCAATGGATGGCCTTGCCATCCATGCCGGCGGAAGCAAGCCCCTCAAGCTCCCGCAAGGTATTCAACCTGCTCAAAAGCCGCAGGGTTGCCTATGGCATGGCCGGATGCGGTGCTTTCTTCATGGGCCAATTCACGCTGTTTACTTATCTGCGCCCTTTCCTTGAAGCAGTGACGCAGGTCAGCGCGTCCACTCTTTCCGTCCTGCTATTGGCGATGGGGCTAGCGGGCTTCCTTGGCACGGCCATCATCAGCGTGCTGCTCAAGCGGGGTTTGTACCCGCCACTCATTGCCATCCCGGTGTTGATGTCAGTCATTGCGATCGCTTTGATTCCGCTTGGCTGCTGGCTTGCTCCAGTGAGCGTGCTGCTTTGCCTGTGGGGGCTAATGGCAACCGCGACGCCCGTGGGCTGGTGGAGCTGGCTTGCACAAGCCGTGCCGAATGATGCCGAGAAGGGCGGCGGCCTGATGGTGGCGGTCATCCAGTTTGCCATTGCCTGCGGCTCAACCATTGGCGGGCTGATGCTGGATAGTAGTGGGTATCAGCTCACCTGGATGACCAGTGCCATTTTGTTATGGCTGAGTGCATGGCTGACGTTTTTGGCTTATCGCGCGCAAGCCAGCTCGTGCGTCTGACCCATGGCCAGCGTAGTGTGCGTCTGGCTGCCGGGTGCAAACCATTCGTCAATTTCGGCCCGTTCTCGCCGCCAGATTCAAAAAAAGCCCGCGTTTGCGGGCTTTTTGCGTGAAATCCGGCCACTTGCAGTTGTGCTTGTTGGCGTAGTTTGGCAGCTTGTTGGCACGGATTCAGTGTCGATACAAGCACAACATAATGCAGCGCTCCTGTGAACGGCAAGTCGCATTCTGCAAATTCTTCATGATTGGAATATTTTCTCATCTTCAAGGCTGATTGACTGCTTGAGGAGGTCCAGGGCAGCGCTGGAGATTTTGAACAATCCTTGATAGGGATGTGTGAGCTCCAGAATTAAGAAGTTAGTACTGGCAATAGCAATCGAGCCAAGAAATAGAAATGAAAATTCAAAAGCAGTTCCATTGCCAAATATGCCATACAGGAAGAATAACAAACATGCCCAGCCAAACACGACATAAAGCAGGAGGGAAGGAACTTGGCTGGAGAGGTTTCTAATAATATTGGCCTGTATGGAAATGAAATTATTTGAGTGATTTCTCATGGCATTGATATCATCTTGCTTTACATTGCTTATATTGTGGAATGAGCTGTTTATCAGTAAGATTTTATTAATATCATTTTCAAGAAAGCGATAATCAACATCGTGATTATGCATGACGGTATGTTTGGGCCAGTAGCGATTCAGCACCTCGTCCACGACTAGCATCAGCGAGTGGCGCATGTTTTTGGTTGATGCGGGATAGTATTTTAAAATTAGATCGATATTGGCTATGGCTGTTGCCATGGCATTAAAATCGGCTTGGTGTGTATTGAATGCCGTGTATGATGAGGAGATGAGCAGGCCGAGCACAATGGCAAATAATGTACCAATAAGAGAGGATACAAGTTTGATTAGCTCGCCGGAGTGAGCAACATACTCTGGAAATTGTTGGTGAATGACCTCTCCGGCAATGGCAAAAATGAAGGTGGCAAATACAACAATACCGCAGCGGATGAATATTTTCATTACACCCTCCCTGTTATGTTTTTTAAGAACGGCTCGTGATAGTCAGTCAGATATGGGTAGTGAAACTTGCCGGACGAGCATTCAATGCCAACTTGTCAGGCAAATTTGTGGAAATCATTACAACCATTGCTGACCGTCCTGATAAGGCCCCAATGCCATCCACATTGGCAAAGCGCGCAGACGCCTCGAAACGCCGCAGCATATCCGCCGAACGGTAAATTACACCATGGTGAACTGCGTGGGGCCTGAGCCTGCTGAAATAGTGCAGCGCCAGGAAGAGCGATCTGCCCGCCACCGCTCACCACAGGCGGAAGCTCGACCGCCTGCTGGTTAGCAGCTCTCCCTGCGTGCTGGCTCGGCGGCGTGAATAAAGACCGTATACGTGTCGGCCGGGCGCAGCCCTCCGGCCATATCCAGGGCGCGACCGATAGCCCCACGGTGATAGCTGCCATGGTTGACCAGGTGAAACAGAATCTCGGTACGTGTCAACGAGCCAGTTTTCCCATCCAGAAAGCGGAAGTGGATTATTTCGCCCAGCTTTGCTGGTGATAGTGCTTCGGTATAAGGCTGCAGCCAGTTATTTGAATCTGCCAGGCGCTTGTCCAGCTCTTCCAGCGTGGGAACGATTTCCGAGTTGGTGCTGCTATGCGGCTCGGGTGTCCCTGCCAGCCTGGCGCGGAATACTTCTTCCACCCGCACCATGTGATTCAATTGCTGGAGTGCAAATGCCCGCTCTACGGGAAAGGCCTGGGCATCAATCAGGGCGATGGCAGCCAGCGTGCGCTGGTCGGCCCATTGCTTGTAGCGCAGCTGATTGAGGATTTGTGTTACAGGCATGGCAAAGGTCTCGTCAATTTTTGCTTGTGTCTTGATCATGCAGTCAGCCCGGTGGACTGCTGCGCTGGCGGCAAACTGCCACTATCCAGCATGGCAGCGCGACCGCTTAGCACCCAGCCGGATTCAGCGTCCCGCCGTTGTGGCCAGTTTCAGCCCCAGGGCAATCATCACCCCGCCTGCCATGCGATCCATCACCGTCTTGTAGCGCAAGTATTGCTTGCGTGGCGCAGTGGATGACAGCGCCAGCGCCACCAGTGCATACCAGCCGGCTTCAATGCAGAAAACCAGCAGGACAATGGCGCTGCTGAAGGCGATGGAGGGGAGTGGTGGCAGAAATGCAGCAAAAACACTGGCATACACAATGGCAGTTTTGGGATTGCTCAGCTGGGTAGTTGCGCCGGTCATGGCACTATTCAGGTAGCCGCCAGTTGTGGATGTCGTGTCATCGGCAGGCATGGCCAGGCTTTGTTTGGCGCCATGCCAGATTTTCCATCCCAGGTAGGCCAGATATAAACCGCCAGCTATCTTGAGAATGACATACAGCGCGGGCACGGCCAGCAGCAAGCCGTTAAGGCCCAGCAGTGACAGGGCGGCAAAGACAAAACCACCAGCACCCATGCCAAGCGCAGTACACAGGCCATTGATGCGGCCTGATGTCACGGCAGTTTTCGCCACCATCACAAAACTTGGCCCTGGGCTGATTGCACCAATAAAAAGGGCCGACCCGATGCTGAGCAATGCTGTTGTTTCTTGCATTTTCCTCTCCTGTATGTGGCTGAAGCGGCATTTTTGCTAATCATGAGCCCTTTCTGCAAACCCTGAGCACCTTGGCTGCGCTGGTATTGATAGGCACTGCTTCAGGACGAGCATGCTGGTATGGGTGTTTGTAAGCGACTCAGTTAGGACAGTTCAGGCATGTGCAATTGCTATAATCTCCTTGCTCGCAGGCATAAATACGCCCCCCTCCCAATCACCAAACCAGTCAACTCGACCAAATCCAGCTTGATGCAAGTGTTGTGCAATGCGCTCATGCGACATGAAACGGAGTACGCTCTTGCTCTGCCTTTGCAATCCTGATTTCAAAAAATTGAAATGGGTCATGAAGCTCAACAACTCCCCATTGATGCCTTTGGTTTCGTGATAAATTTCAACCAGATCATCATTCAATGGGATTATCTTTCGAGAGTGTTCCGGTACCCATCGCAGCCATGGCTCACTTTCAGGATTACGGCTTTCGAACATCATTCGCCCCCCCGGATACAAGCGGTCGTGTAAGGCCCGCAGGGTTTCTTGGACATCCTCATCGGTCAGAAGACATTGAAATGCATGACCGGTCATTACTGCCACATCAAGATGGATATCAATGGGCAGCTGCTTTGCTACACCTTGTAGCCATTGAACATTGTGATTGCAACTGCCTTGACGAGTAAGAGCCACCTTCAGCATCTCTGACGCAGGTTCTATGGCAGTAACCATATGCCCAAGATTTGCGAGTCGAATAGCAAACACACCAGTTCCACAGCCAATATCCGCAATTCTCATGGGCTCAATGCCAATACATTGCTCATAAAAATAGTAATCATCCACTCCAGTGTTTTGCAAATCATACAAATCAATCAGCAGTGGGTCTGTGTATTGGGCATTTTCAACACTACTCATCAAGGCGCTCTATCAATATGGAATTTCAATATGAGTGGCTCTTTAATCCTCAAGCGGCAAAGTCAAAATGACTCGAGGATCTCCAATTGGCCATCCCCTGTCACCTTACACTTAATCCACAATGCATAACAGGGAGACCGCCCCCTGGCTCTGTCCATCATCCGGCCGTGGTCTGCGGGCCTGCTGTTCGCGTGATGCATGCTGCAACTGCTCTGCACTGGGTATTGAGGGCGCGGAGCAGCCTGCTTGTCCTGTTGCTGCCCTGGCCGCGTTATTGGAAGGGGGAGGCCGGTGGTACAAGCCGTGTGCGGATGCGATGGCTATGGCTTATCAGTTGTGCTGCAGCCGGCATGTCCTGATCCAACAGGATTGATATATCAGCTAGAGCGGATTTGGGATTGGTCCGGGGGTGCAAACAGCTGATGATGCTGCAAGCTTAAGGATGTATCTGGCTGAAGCGGGACGACATGCGGCGGGGAGCCTGCTGCGGTCGCTGCCGCCGGCTTGGTACAGCAGCAGGGGGGCGCAATGGGCGCGAATCATCCTCATGCTCAAGGGACGCCAGTGCAGCGTACCCATTCCCATGATTTCTGGAGACACGCGTGATCAGTGGCAAGACAAGGCTTATCGCCCATCTGGGTTATCCCACCGAGAGCTTCAAGGCTCCGATGATTTACAACCCCTGGTTTGACAGCAAGGGTATTGATGCGGTGGTGGTGCCGATGGGCGTCAAGCCGGAAGACTATGTAGCGGCACTGGCCAGCATCCGCAAGTTCACCAATCTGCGTGGTGCGCTGGTCACCATGCCGCACAAGGTGACCACCCTGGGCCTGATGGATGAAATCACCCCGACGGCGGCCATTGCCGGTGCCTGCAATGCGATTCTGCTGCGGCCGGACGGCACGCTGCTGGGTGATCAGTTTGACGGCGCCGGCTTTGTGCGCGGGGTGGAGCGCAAGGGTTTTGCCCTCAAGGGGCGCAAGGTGCTGGTGTCGGGCAATGGTGGTGTGGGCTGTGCCATTGCTGCCTCGCTGGCAGCGGCCGGCGTGGCCGAAATGGCTTTGTTCGACAGCCATACCGCTTCGTCCGAGGCGCTGGCCAGCCGCCTGTGCCAGCACTATCCGCAGCTGAAGGTGTCGGTGGGCAGCAATGACCCGGCCGGTTTCGAGCTGATCGTCAACGCCACCCCGCTGGGCATGAAGGAAGACGACCCGCTGCCCTTTGACATGGACCGCGTCAGCCCGGACACCTTTGTCGGCGAAGTGGTGATGAAAAAGGAAATCACCCCGCTACTGGCGGCGGCACAGGCCAAGGGCTGCCGGATACAGCTGGGTACCGACATGCTGTTTGAAATGATTCCGGCCTATCTGGAGTTTTTCGGTTTTGGCAGCGCCACGCCGGAAGAGCTGCGTGCCGTGGCCCAGCTGGATTATTGAGGAGCGGGCAATGAAGAAAATGCTGATGTTGCACGGCATCAACCACAATATGTTTGGCAAGCGCGATCCCAAGCAGTACGGCACGGTAACCCTGGCTGAGATTGATGCCCGCCTGCAGGCGCTGGGCCGCGAGCTGGACGTGGAAGTGGAAAGCTTCCAGACCAACCACGAAGGTGAAATGTGCGAACGCATTCACCAGGCCTATGCCGATGGTGTGGATGCGGTGCTGATCAATGCCGGTGCCTGGACCCACTACAGCTATGGCATCCGCGATGCACTGGCCATCCTCACCGTGCCCATCGTGGAAATCCACATGTCCAACATCCACGCGCGGGAACCGTTCCGCCACCATTCGGTATTTGCCGAGATTGCCAAAGGGCAGATCTGCGGCTTTGGCAGCGAAAGCTATCTCCTGGGCCTGCGCGCCGCGCTAGCTGCGCTGGCCGACCACTAGTTTCTCTGTAGCAATCCGAAACTGACTCAGTCAGTGTTATGCGGGGGAGCCTGGCTCCTCCGCTTTTTTTATGTGCGGCGGGGAGCCAGCAATGCCGCCGCCAGCTGCGGCAGGCCGGGAAAAATGGCGATTTGCCCGGCAAAGCGGGCGGCGGTGGCGGGGTCCAGATGCACCCCGGCCACGGTTACGCCTGCGGCCAGCCCGGCGGCAATGCCGGAGGCGCTGTCTTCCACCAGCAGGCAGTCGGCGGGGGCTGCGTCAAGCAGGCGCAGTGCGTGCTGAATCAGCGCCGGATCGGGTTTCCAGGCATTCACCTCGTAGGCACTGATGATGGCCTCGCCAAAATAAGGCTTCAGCCCGGTGCTGTTAAGGCTGGTTTCTATCTTCTCGCGCGGGCCGTTGGAGGCAATGCAGCGCGGCAGTTGCAGCGCCGCCAGCAAATCATGTGCGCCGGGCATGCTGTCCAGCTCGCTGGCCAGCAGCTGCAGGCTTTGCTGGCGGAACTGCTGGCTGAATAGATCACGGTCCAGCGCAGGGAAGTACTGGCCGATGTCGTGCAGAAAGCCGGCATAGGGCCGGCCACGGAAGTGCTGCAGGATGGTTTCTTCGTCCAGCAGGTAGCCATGCTGCTGCAGGATGCGGCCGAGCAGCCGTGCCGACAGGCTTTCGCTGTCCACCAGCGTGCCATCGCAATCAAATATCACGGCCTTGATCTTAAACACTTGTCGGTCTCCTGTCGCGGGCAGTCATAGCAGCTTGTTATAACTGCTAGTGCCTGTGTCGACTACTCCTCATGGCAGCAAATCACCAGAATGGTGCGCCACCTCATGTCCTGCACAGGGCAATGATGATGGCACAGCCCGAGCGGCACTGCATATAACAAGGAGGAGACAGAACATGAAACTTTCCACACGGCTGGGGCTGATTGTCGCGCTGGCGGCACTGGGCGGGCTGTTGCTGGCGGTGATGGGCCTGGTGTCCTTGCGCAGCAGCATGCTGGAACAGCGCGAGGAGTCCATCCGCACCGTGCTGACGCTGGCCGCACAGCAGGTGCAGCATTTCCAGCAGCTGGAGCAGAGTGGGCAATTGAGCCACGCCGAGGCGCAGCGCCGTGCCATCGATGCCCTGCACAGCATGCGCTACCAGAAAAGCCTGTATCTGTGGGCGCGTACCACCGGCGCGCTAGGCCTGGTGCTGCCGGGTGACAAGGGCGTGGGGCAGGTGGATTTCGGCAAGGCCTTGCCGGATGGACGCCATGACTTCAATCGCTATCTGGATGTGCTGGCCACGCAGGAGATCGGCTTTGTCGAACTGATGGTGGTGAAGCCCGGTGGCAGTGACGAAGTGCTGAAAATCAACGGCGTCACCCGTATTGACGGCTGGGACTGGGTGATTGGTTTTGGAGCCTGGACGGATGACATCCAGGCGGCCTTCTGGCAGGCCGCGCTGCGTTACATGCTGACCGGCCTGTTGCTGTTTGTCGCCATTGGCCTGGTGGCCGCGTGGATGGCGCGGAAAATATACCGCGCTTTGGGCGGAGAGCCGGAACTGGCCGCCCGGCTGGCCGGGGAGATAGCCGAGGGCAAGCTGAACCGGGTGCTGGATGGCAGCGCCCCGGGCGGTAGCCTGCTGGCCTCCATCGCGGTGATGCAGGCCAATTTGCGCGGCCTGATTAGTGGCATCCAGGACAATGCCCGTCAGGTAGGGCAGCTGTCGCATCATCTGGCCACGCAAATGACGCAGATTGACGATGCCTCGCGCCTGAGCGCTGCGGCTATCTCCTCCAGTGCCGCCGCCATCGAGCAACTGGCGGTCAGCGTCGACCATATCTCGCAGGGAGCCCGCGAGACCGAGGCCAATTCCGGCCGGGCTGCCGCGCTGGCCGAGCGTGGCTCGGCCCTGGTACTGCATGCCGGTGCGGAAATCAGCCGGGCCGCCAGCCAGGTGAACGATGCCTCGCGGCTGATCGGCTCGCTGGAACAGCGCACCGACCAGATCGGCGATATTGCCAGTGTGATTCGTGATATCGCCGACCAGACCAATCTGTTGGCGCTGAATGCGGCGATCGAGGCCGCCCGTGCCGGCGAGCAGGGCCGTGGCTTTGCCGTGGTGGCCGA
>NZ_RFAR01000025.1 GCF_003693445.1 Aquitalea palustris
CGAGCTGGGCTTTTTGCATTGGCCCACGTAAGCCGCCCCCGTGCAGATTTGTTGTGCTGCCAACTCTGGCAGACAATAGCTCATCCTGTTGCACGCATGAGAGCCATGATGCTATTGCGCCATTTGTCCTTTAAGACCTTGCTGGTTGCCAGCTTGTTTGTCGTTACCCTGATTCCGTCCTTGGCCCTGGTACAAACCTGGTGGCATTTGCAGCAATTGGCTGAACTGGTGGAGCAAAGCCAGAAACAGGCTGAAGGATTGGCGGCGTTGCAACGCAGCTATGCCGAGCAGAGCGATTTGTTTGAGCGTTCGACCCGTCAGTGGAATGTCCTGCACGAGGAGACTTTTTCCCGCACCGGGATGCAGGCTGTCCTGAGTTTGCAGCAGCTGGCCGGGCGTTTGCAGCAACTTGATGAGGCCCACTTACAGCAGTTGGGGAGCCATCTGGCGGCATGGTGCGGGAAATCACGTGACCTGTTGCTGGGGGCCGGCGGCCAGGAGGAGCCTTGGTCTCGCCAGTACGAGGAGCTATCCCGACTTGGCAATGCGCTGGATGTGCAGGTGAAACGGGTAAGTGCCGAGCGTCGCCTGCAGTGGGATAGCAGTTTGCGGGAGAAGCGGCAGCAAGCAGACCGGGTGGCGATACTATCCTTATGTCTGGCAGTAGTGCTGGGGTTATTGCTGGCATGGCTATTGGTACGGCCCTTGCAGCAGTTGCGCGACAAGATTGGTCGACTGGCGCTGGGGCAGCGTGGTCAGCACTGGGATATGTCTGCTCCGGCGGATATCTTGCAACTGGCAGCCGCCTTGCGCGAGCTGGATGGGCGTCTGGCACGGCTGGAGCAGGACAAGGCCAGTTTTTTCCGGCATGTCTCACACGAACTGAAGACTCCGCTGGCTGCGATCCAGGAGGCTTCTTCGCTATTGCATGATCAGATTCCCGGTCCCTTATTGCCCTCTCAGCAAGAAATCATCGGCATTACGCTGTCGAATACCCGCTTATTACGTCAGCGTGTAGATGCCTTGCTGCAGCATGATGCGGCCAACTGGCTGGGACGTCCGCTAACCATGGCGGCCCATGATGTGCGCGATCTGGTTCAGCATGCGGCAGCGGCCATGCAGCCTTTATTGCAACAAAAGAAATTGCAGTTAAAGCTGCCAGAGCAGGCTGTGGTACTGATGGTTGATCAGGAAAAATTCCGAACCATTATTGATAATCTGCTTTCTAACGCCATACGATTTTCGCCTGAAAATGGCGTTATTTCTGTTGAGGCAGGTAGAAGTGCGGATCACTCATGGCTGGTTGTTGCCGATCAGGGGCGTGGAATTTCCGAGCAAGAGGGTAGCCTGATATTCCAGCCTTTCTATACCGGGCAAGTACCTGCCGGTGAATTGCCGGGAAGCGGTATCGGGCTGACCATGGTTAAAACCTTTGCCCAACTGATGGGCGGTGATGTTGAAAGCCTGCCTGCTGCGCAGGGCGCACGGCTACGCGTATGGTGGCCATAATAACGATTGCAGGGCAGGAAAGCGGAATGATGAAAAGATTGATGGGTGTCATGTTGCTGCTATCCGTGCTGGCGGGCTGTAGTAGTCTGGGCCGACCCGGCAGGGAAGTAGCCAGTGCGCCGGTGGGGCGAGCAGCTGGCAGGGTCTGCCATGATGCAGAGGCCGTACTGGCCGGTGTCCGGCGAGGAAGGGAGCTGGCCTTGCCTGGCAAGGATGGCTGTGCAGGTGAGCGCCTGCGCTATGTGGCGGTACAGCTGCTGAATAGCGATGGCCGGCCTGATATGGCGCGACTGCAGCAACAGCTGGATCTGGCGACGGTGCAACTGCGTCAGGAGCAGTCTGATGGCTTGACCGGCCTTGCCGCATTATTGGCAGCCCAGATGAGCGAACGGCGGCGCCATGAGGAGGCCGCTGCACGCGCCAATGCACAATGGCTGGAGCAGCAGCGTCGTGCCGATGAGCTGGCAGCCAAGCTGGATGCCTTGCGTCTGATCGAACAGTCCATGGCCGACAAGGCCCAGAAAAAGAAGATACAACCATGAGACGAACCGGGCGGGTATTGCTGGTTGATGATGATGCCGACTTGCTGCGGCTGCTGAGTTTGCGGCTGGAAGCCGCTGGTTATCTGGTGGACAAGGCGGCCTCGGCCGAGGCGGCCTTGAGTGCGCTGGCCGTGCGGCGGGCCGATGTGCTGCTGACAGACTGGCGTTTGCCGGGTATGGATGGCATGGCCTTGTTTGAGCTGGTGAAGAAGAGTTATCCGGCACTGCCGGTGATCATGCTGACCGCGCATGGCACGATTCCTGATGCGGTGGAGGCCGTGAGCCGCGGTGTCTTTGGCTATCTGGTCAAACCGTTTGACAGCACTGCCTTGCTGAGCAAGGTGGAGCAGGCCTTGTCGCTGTCTTCGCCAGCGGTGTCCCAGGCCGGGCAGGAATACTGGCGTGCGGAAGTGGTGAGCTGCAGCCCACTGATGGAAGAGTTGCTGGCGGAGGCGCGGCTGATTGCCGCTACCGATGCCAGCGTGCTGATCCGTGGCGAGAGCGGAAGTGGCAAGGAGATTCTGGCGCGAGCCCTGCATCGTGCCAGCCCGCGAGCGGCCGGGCCCTTCGTGGCAGTCAACTGCGGAGCGATTCCGGACAATTTGCTGGAAAGCGAATTGTTCGGTCATGAAAAGGGGGCGTTTACCGGCGCGGCGACACGACATGAAGGTTTGATTGCGCAGGCCGAGGGCGGCACCTTGTTCCTGGATGAAATTGGCGACATGCCATTGGCCCTGCAGGTAAAGCTGCTGCGCGTGTTGCAGGAGCGGGAGCTGCGCCCGGTGGGTGCCAGTAAATCGCGAGCGGTCGATGTACGAGTGATTTCGGCGACTCATCGTGATCTCGAGGCGCTGATCAGTGATGGCCTGTTTCGCGAGGATCTGTTTTACCGGCTGAATGTGGTGGCCTTGAATCTGCCGCCGCTAAGCGAGCGGCGGGAAGATATCCCCTTGCTGGCGCAGCATTTCCTGACACAGCTGGCCGAGCGCTATGGCAAGGAGGTGGCCGGTTTTGCCCCGGATGCGATGGAGTATCTGTGCAGCTTGCGCTGGTCGGGCAATGTGCGGCAGCTGGCCAATGCGGTTGAGCAATGCTGTGTGTTGAACACCTCTGGCCTGATTCCGCTGACTGCGGTGCAGAAAGCGGTTTCCGACGGCATGGCCAGCATTGCCACGCTGGCGGAGGCGAGGCGGCAGTTTGAACGCGACTATCTGGAAAAGCTGCTGCGGGTTAGCGCTGGCAATGTCAGCGTGGCGGCACGGATTGCTGATCGTAATCGCACCGAGTTTTATCGCCTGCTACAAAAGCATGATCTGGTGGCTGCTGCCTTCAAGGACTTCTGAACCAGCAGTATCTCATCCAACCCCTGTCGCCAAGCAGCGACAGGGGTTTTTTCATAAGAATCAGCCACTTGGTGAAATTGAGCCGTCAGCTTGTCGCCGTCTGGCGACAGATTGGCGTGATCTGCTGTGCATTTGTGCCGGATTTTTATTTCAACCGTTTGATTTCTAATGATTTTCTTGTGCTGGCATGATGCTTGCAATGCTCAGTGACAAACAGACCTGTCGGGAGTCATGGCAATGAAAGTAAATCATCTTGGATTAATGCTGTTGGTGCTGTTGCCAATCAACCCGGTGCGGGCCATGGGCATGCTGTCCATTGATCCGGTGGCGGAACATGTGGCGGTGTCGAATATTTCGGCTGATGAAAAAATTGCCTGGGAATTGAATGAAGTGTTGAAGCCGCTGGCCGATGGCTCGGGCTCGGTGGTACGACCGCAGGTCAAGGCGGGGATGGTGAAATTGCTAGGCTCCAGCCCCAGCCGGGATACCGTGCGTCATTTGCTGGAAGTGGCCGCCAATGTACCTGGTGTGCGGGAGGTCCGCTCGGAAATACTGATACGTCCTATCTGAATCCTTGTTGCGTGAAGTGAACTGCCCTTTGGCCTGCCTTCCCCCCGAGAGGCAGGCCTCTTTTTTATTCAGAAGCTGAGCACCTTGTCGGCGGCCAGTGTCCATTCAGCCAACTCAGGCATGGTGCCGATCTGCACCCCGGGCAGCAAGCGCTCTGCCTGCAGGCCACGTGCATCGGCACAGCTACGGCAGATGTGTACCTCGGCGCCCAGCGCCATGGCCTCGCTCAACATTTCTCCCAGGTTGGGTGGCGTGGCCACTGTCTGCTGGCTCATGGCAGTGCTGACGGCATCGGACAACAAAAATAGCCGGACACGGGCTGCGTCGGGATGGCTGAGCAAGGCAAGAGTCAGCCGCAAGGCGCTGAGCAGGCGCTCACTACCATAAGGGCTGGCATTGACGGTCAATAAAATAGTTTGCATAGGGCTTCCTGTGATCGACTAAAACACTTGCAGGGGCGGGTGGCTGTGGTGCTGGGCCATTTTCTGACAGGCATGGGGAGCTGACGTTGTGGTCATGCAACAAAGCGGCATGCGCGGTCTGCTGTCGATAATAGGACAAGCAGCTTGATTTTCCTTGATCTGCGGCCAGTCACTAGTCGTGTCGCTACAAGAATATTTTATATTGTCGAACAAAGAAAAATGCAATTGTATACAATAGGCAAATCTTAACCGGTACAAACCGGGCTGCGAACAAAATCGGGAGTTTTCCATGCAATTCGAGGTGTTTGCCCTAAACCAGAGCGCTTTGCGCGATGCCATTACATCCGCATATCGCCGTGACGAACAGGAATGTGTGCAAGCCTTGCTGCCGCAAGCTGCCTTGCAGCCGGCACAGGTCACTGCCACCCAGGAGCTGGCGCGTCGTCTGGTCAGCCAGGTGCGTCATGAGCGTACGCGCTCCAGCGGGGTAGATGCCCTGATGCATGAGTTCTCGCTGGACAGTGCCGAGGGCATTGCCCTGATGTGTCTGGCCGAAGCACTGCTGCGTATTCCGGACAAGGAAACCGCCGACAAGCTGATCCGCGACAAGATCTCCCGTGGCGACTGGAAAGCCCACCTGGGCAACAGCTCTTCCTTGTTCGTCAATGCCGCAGCCTGGGGCTTGGTGGTGACCGGCAAGCTGGTTTCCTCGCATAGCGAACAAGGCTTGTCTGCTGCCATGACCCGCCTGATCGCCAAGGGTGGCGAGCCGCTGATCCGCAAGGGTGTGGACATGTCCATGCGCATGCTGGGCAAGCAGTTCGTTACCGGTGAAACCATCGAACAGGCACTGGAAAACGGCCGTGAGCGTGAAGCACGCGGCTATCGCTTCTCCTACGACATGCTGGGTGAAGCCGCCATGACCGAGGACGATGCCCAGCGTTACATGAAGGACTACGTGATGGCGATTCACGCCATCGGTAAAGAGTCTGCCGGCCGTGGCATTTACGATGGCCCCGGCATTTCGGTGAAGCTGTCGGCCATTCATCCGCGTTACAGCCGTGCCAAGCGCGAACGTGTGATGACCGAGCTGTATGCCCGCCTGAAGGAACTGCTGATTCTGGCCAAGCAATACAATATCGGCCTGAATATCGATGCCGAAGAAGCCGACCGCATGGAGCTGTCGCTGGACCTGCTGGAACAGCTGGCCTTCGACAAGGACCTGGCTGGCTGGAATGGTATCGGCCTGGTGGTGCAGGCTTACCAGAAGCGTTGCCCCTTCATTATCGATTATCTGGTGGATCTGGCACGCCGTTCCGGTCACCGCTTCATGGTGCGTCTGGTCAAGGGCGCCTATTGGGATGCCGAGATCAAACGTGCCCAGGTAGATGGCCTGCCGGGCTATCCGGTGTATACCCGCAAGGTGTATACCGACATTTCCTATCTGGCATGTGCCAAACGCCTGTTGGCGGCGCAGGATGCCATCTACCCGCAGTTTGCCACCCACAACGCCTACAGCCTGTCGGCCATTTATCAGCTGGGTCAGGGTCTGGATTACGAATTCCAGTGCCTGCACGGCATGGGTGAAACCCTGTACGACCAGGTTGTGGGCAAGGACAATCTGGGCAAGGCCTGCCGCATTTACGCGCCGGTGGGTTCGCACGAAACCCTGCTGGCCTATCTGGTACGCCGCCTGCTGGAGAACGGTGCCAACAGTTCTTTCGTTAACCGCATCGTCGACGAGAATGTCTCCATCGACGAACTGGTGACCGACCAGGTGGCCGAAGCGGCCAGCCATGCCGGTCAACCGCATCACAAGATTGCCTTGCCGGTTTCCCTGTATGGCAGTGAACGCCAGAATTCCAAGGGCCTGGACCTGTCCAGCGAACACGTGCTGGCTGCGCTGCAAATGGGCCTGCAAGCCTCCGAGCAACAGCAATGGACAGCCTTCCCGCTGCTGGGTGATGCTGATGTCAGCACAGGCGACAGCCAGCCGGTACGTAACCCGGCTGATCATGCCGATATCGTCGGCCAGGTGATTGAAGCCACGCCAGAGCATGTGGAACGCGCCTTGCAACTGGCCGAAGCTGCCGCCGCCCGCTGGGCGAATACCCCGGTTGCCGACCGTGCAGCCTGCCTGAACCGCATGGCCGAGCTGATGGAAGACCACATGCCGGCACTGATGGGCCTGGCGGTGCGTGAAGCCGGCAAGACCCTGAGCAATGCCATTGCCGAAGTGCGCGAAGCGGTGGACTTCTGCCGCTACTATGCCGCGCAGATCGTTGCCAATTTCGACAATGCCACCCACCAGCCACTGGGTCCGGTGGTGTGCATCAGCCCGTGGAACTTCCCGCTGGCCATCTTTATTGGCGAAGTGACCGCCTCGCTGGCCGCCGGTAACCCGGTGCTGGCCAAGCCGGCCGAGCAGACCAACCTGATTGCCGCCTATGCCGTGCGTCTGCTGCACGAAGCCGGCGTGCCGCGCGATGTGCTGCAACTGCTGCCGGGCCGTGGCGAGATTGTCGGTGCTGCGCTGACCAGCGATCCGCGCATCCAGGGCGTTATTTTCACTGGCTCCACCGAAGTGGCGCAAATCATCAACCGTACCCTGGCCAAGCGTGGCGAGGACGTGGTGCTGGTAGCCGAAACCGGTGGCCAGAACGCCATGATCGTCGACAGTTCGGCGCTGCCGGAACAAGTAGTGACCGATGTGCTGAGCTCAGCTTTCGACTCGGCTGGTCAGCGCTGCTCCGCACTGCGCGTGCTGTATCTGCAAAGCGATATCGCCGACAAGGTGATTGCCATGATCAAGGGCGCCATGGCCGAACTGACCGTGGGCAACCCGGCTCAGCTGAATACCGATGTTGGCCCGGTGATCGATGCCGAAGCCCAGGCCGGCCTGCTGGCCCACATCGACAAGATGAAGTCGCGTGCACGCTGGACTTATCAGACCCCGCTGACCGAGGCTTGTCAGCACGGTACTTTCGTGGCGCCTACCCTGTTTGAAATCGACAACCTGTCCGATCTCACCCGCGAAGTGTTCGGCCCGGTGCTGCATGTGCTGCGTTTCGAAGCCAATGAGCTGGACAAGGTGGTGGCCGAAATCAACAGTACCGGCTATGGCCTGACTCACGGCATTCACAGCCGCATCGACGAAACCATCAACGACATCGTCAGCAAGATCAAGGTGGGCAATGTCTACGTCAACCGCAATATCGTCGGTGCCGTCGTGGGTGTGCAGCCGTTTGGTGGTGAAGGCAAGTCCGGTACCGGCCCCAAGGCCGGCGGCCCCTTCTACCTGTATCGCCTGACCCGTGCCCGCTGGCAGCCCAAGCTGGCCTTGCAGCCGGTGACAGCCGACCTGTCCGGCCTGGACAAGCTGGCCGGCGTAGCCACCAGCCTGGGGGTGAATGGCCTGGATGCGCGTATCGCGGCCGCCCGCCGTGCCTCGCCGCTGAGCCATCAGGTGTGCCTGCCCGGCCCGACCGGGGAAAAGAACACGCTTTGCTTTGCTGCTCGCGGCAAGGTAGGGTGCGTGGCCAGCAGCAGTGCGACGCTGGCCGAGCAACTGGTGGCTGTCATGGCCACCGGCAATCTGGCAGTGCTGGCGGATTCGCCGGCCAATCGCCAACTGGCCAGCGCGCTGGCCGGTCACGTCGAGCTCACGCAAGACGTGCTGGCTGCCGAACTGGATGCCGTGCTGTACGAGGGTGAAGCCGCCGCCAAGGCGCGCCAGCAACTGGCGCAACGTGATGGCGCGCTGATTCCCCTGCTGTTGGCCGGCGAAGAGGGCTACAACCTGCATCGACTGGTGGTGGAGCGCGCTGTCAGCGTCAACACCACGGCGGCAGGGGGTAATGCCAGCCTGATGAGTATCGGTGACTGATGTTTCACCCTCCCGCGACTACCCTGCTGTTTGGCGAGATTGGTCACAAAGCGGGAGGGATGATGACAATCTGTCAAACGCCACTTGTCATGTGCTGTCGGCATTGGAATAATGCCGCCAGCGTTTCAACTTACAACAAGCTCGCTGCATGAGATCTGTCCGCCACAAGCGGACAGGAGAGACCGAAAGATAGAGGATTCAAGATGCAATTCACCAAGCTGACTACCGTTACCATCGCTGTCGCTGCCGCTCTGGCACTGTCTGCATGTGGCAAAAAAGATGACGCAGCCGCTCCGGCTGATGCTGCTTCCGCTCCGGCTGCTGCCGCTGCCGGCGATAGCGTCAAGATCGGTTTCGCCGCTCCGCTGACCGGCCCGCAAGCTCACTACGGTGAGGAATACAAGAACGGCGTGACCTTGGCCATCGAAGATGCCAACGCCGAGAAGCCGACCATCGGTGGCAAGCCGGTGACGTTCGAACTGAATGCCCAGGATGACCAGGCCGACCCGAAAACCGCCACCCAACTGGCGCAGAAGCTGGTGGATGACAAGGTTTCCGGCATCATCGGTCACTTCAACTCCGGTTGCGCCATCCCGGCCTCCAAGATCTACTCCGACGCCGGTATCCCGATGATCGCCATGGCGACCTCGCCGGTGTTCACCGCACAAGGCTTCAAGAACACCTTCCGCTCAATGACCTCCGACACCCAGCAGGGTAGCGTGATGGGTAAATTCGTGGTGGATACCCTGAAGGCCAAGAAAATCGTCATCGTTGACGACCGTACCGCTTACGGCCAAGGCCTGGCTGACGAATTCGAAAAAGCCGTCAAGGCTTCCGGTGGCGATGTAGCCAAGCGCGAATTCACCAATGACAAGGCAACCGACTTCGCTGCCATCCTGACCTCCATCAAGGGCGTGAACCCGGATGTGGTGTTCTACGGTGGTGCTGATGCCCAGTCCGCCCCGATGGCCAAGCAGATGAAGCGTCTGGGCCTGAAGGCTCCGCTGATCTCCGGCGAAATGACCAAGACCCCGAACTTCCTGCAACTGGCAGGTAAGGACGCCGAAGGCAGCATCGCTTCGCTGGCTGGCCTGCCGCTGGAACAAATGCCCAAGGGCAAGGAATACGCCGACAAGTACAAGGCTCGCTTCAAGACCGACGTAGCCACCTACTCGCCGTACGGCTATGACGCTACCCGCGCCCTGATCCAGGCCATGAAGGATGCCAACTCCACCGATCCCAAGGCTTATCTGCCGGTGCTGGCCAAGATCAAGTACTCCGGTGTGACTTCGGCCAACTGGACTTACGATGACAAGGGCGACCTGAAAGACGGCGGCATCACCGTCTACAAGGTTGAAGGCGGTCAGTGGAAGGTTATGCAAACCATCGGTGGCGGCGCAGCTGCACCGGCAGCGGCTTCCGCAGCCCAGTAATTCGCGGTATATCCCTGCATGCCAACGGCGCCAATACGGCGCCGTTTTTTATTGCCTGTGGCAAGACTCCTTCCCGCAACCGCTGGCGGGCCGGGCATAATGGATGCCGTATAGCCATCAGATCGGTGTGATTTCGCATGAGTGAGTTGTTTGTCAGCCTGCCGGCCAATCAGCTGGGACGGGACTTTGTCGTGGGCGATGTCCACGGTTGTTTTACCGAATTGCACGCCTTGCTGGAGCAGGTGGTGTTTGACGGCAGCCGTGACCGCCTGTTTTCGGTGGGAGACCTGGTGGACCGTGGCCCGGAGTCGCGCCAGGTGCTGGAGTGGCTGGCCAAACCGTGGTTCCATGCCGTGCGTGGCAATCACGAGCAGATGGCGCTGGATTTTGATCTGGCTGATACCGATGCCTGCGAGCGCTATCTGCATAATGGTGGTGGCTGGTTTATCTGCCTGGATGAGCTGGACAAGCAGGCTTACCGTGCAGCTTTCAGCCGTCTGCCACTGGCCATGGAACTGCCCAGTCCACACGGGCTGATCGGCTTGCTGCATGCTGATTGTCCACAGGACGACTGGAATGCGCTGCGCGAGCAGTTGTCGCTGACCCAGCCTTGGGGCGAGGAGGGTGGCCGGCTATTGCGGCAGATCATCTGGTGCCGTCTGCGCGCACGCGGTACGCCACGGCAGCCGGTGCGCGGGCTATTCATGCTGTGTGTCGGCCATACCCCGCAGCGGGAAGTCCGCAGCATCGACAATGTGCGCTACCTGGATACCGGTGGTGTGTATGGCCGTAGCCTGAGCATGCTGCAGCTGGATACGCTGCAGATACACAGCATCGGAGTGACGGACAAGGGCTATTCCAGTACCGAGCTAGATGGTTGAGTGCAGATTGTCTGCTTTAAATCACCATGTCATGCTTTGCCATTGATATCATGTCGTCTGTATTTCGGGTGCCTGGTCCCGCGTGACGGGTTAGCGCTGTTCCCCTTGTTCAGATTGTGTCTTCATGCATTTCTCTTCTGGCGTTTCCGACCATGCCATGCCGGCCCTTGCCTGCCGCAAGGCTGCACTTGTCCTCCTTGCCCTGTGCTGGCCAACCAGCCTGCGGCCTGAGCCTGGCTGCGGGGTGCTGGCATGAGCAACATTATTCCTTCTCCTTGCCAGCAGCGCTGCCAGCTGGATGATGCTGGCGAGAGTTGCCTGAGCTGCCGCCGTACCCTCAAGGAAATTGCCGGCTGGCCCGGCTTCAGTGATTTCGAGAAAAAAGCCGTGTGGAATCGCCTGCTGGCCTTGCCGCCCTTGGGGCAGTGCAAGCAGTGCCCGGCGTGTGGCGACAGCTTTACCTGTCGTGCCGGCGCGGCGGCAGACGAGTGCTGGTGTGCCAGATTGCCACACATCATGTCCGTGCCAGCCGGGGGGGGCGACTGCCTGTGCCCGGCCTGCCTGCTGCAGGCCATCGCCAGCCAGCCGCCCGCAGATGCGCAAGGCTAGCTGACGCTTCAGGCTGACAGCAGCTTGCCTGACTTGAAGGCCTGTGCGGTGGCCACCTTGGCCACCGTCATGCCGGCGGTGGCATAGGGGTGCAGTTCATGGGCGTACAGCATGCCGCCATGCGCCGAGCTGAGCACGCTTACCTTGTCCTGCAAGGGGTCGATGATTTCTGCCACCGGCTGTCCGGCCGCCACCACATTACCTGGGGCGACCAGGAAACTCACCACACCGGGGTGGGGGGCCACCAGGTTTTCCGAGCCAGCCAATGGCGTGGCCGGATAAGGCAGTGCTGGCTGCTGGGGGAGGCTGTCGGCGGTGATCAGGCCGCGAAAACGCAGGAAATCCAGAATGGCTGCGGCATCCTGCTGCGCCAGCTGCGGGCTGACCTGATGCTGACCGCGTAGCTCCACCGTGACCGACAGGCAGGCCATTTCAATCGGCGCATCCAGTCCGTCCTGCTGGCACAGGGCTTGTAGTTCCCACCAGGTCTGGCTGCAGGCTTCATCAAATGGATAATCGCCGGATTCGGTGGCCAGCAGTTGCGCATGCGACTGCAGATAGCGTGCCAGCGGTTCGCACTGCTCCCACAGCGGGGTGCCGGTATACACGTGCAGGGCGGCGTTGCAGTCGCAATGCAGGTCGAGCACGATGTCGGCGTCGGCAGCCAGCTGCATCAGGTTTTTGCGCAGGCTGACCAGCTCGGTCGGCTCGGCCAGTTGTTGCAGATGCTGGCGGATGGCGGCGCGGATCAGACGGGTATTGGCCTTGGCATCGGCATCCAGCTGTCCTTTTACCGCGGCATAGACCGCTGTGGTCAATTGCGGATAGTGACGGTTGAAATTCTGCCCGCTGGCCAGGTCGAAACGACCCATCTGGTAGCCCTGGATCGACTGCGCATGACCAATCGGATTGGCCTGTGGCACCAGGATGATTTCCCCGACAATTTTCCCCTGTTCTTCCAGTGCGCGCAGTGCCAGCTTCAGTTCCCAGGCAGTCAGCATGCCGGGTAGTTCGTCGGCATGCAGCGAGGCCTGGATATAGGCTTTGCCGGCGCTGCTGCCGGGCTGGCCAAAGTGAAAGCTGGATAGCTGACGCTGCGTGCCCAGGCAGCTGGATGTCAGGGGATGTTGGTGGTGAATCATGCTTGCTCCGTGTTTGCCGCAATAATGTGCTGGCCTTGTGGCCATCAGACAGCAATGTAGCGCTTTGTCTCGCGGCTGTCTGCATCGATGGGGGTACGCGCGCCGGCAAGGTGGCGTGACCGCCAGCCGCTGTCGACAGCTGAGGCGGGTTTGCCACACTGTTGGCCAGTGTCGGTACTATTTTTCCGCCACCGGCTGCTACAGCGGCATGATCAGAAACTTCCTATTGTTTGTTAAGAAATAACCCGGATAGTGATGCCGTTCCCCTTTCTAAGCTTAAACAGGCTGCAGTATGGCCGTGTAGCACAAGCGGGCAGGCCGTCACATGATCTGAGCTTGCCGGAGGCGGAAGTGTCTGGATAATCAGAAAACAGGTGTCAGTGTCATGTCAAACAATCAAATGCTTTCGATGAGGCAAAGTCTCGCCAGCAAACCGCTGGCCGGGGTGTCGGAGTCCGGCTCTGCCGGCTATGGCCAGACCGAGCCGCAAAATGTGCCGGAAGGCACGCTATGGGCCGAGGGATTACAGCCACATGTCCTGGTGGCTGAAGATAATCTGGCCAATCTTTTCCTGCTCAACAGCCAGTTACAGCGCCTGGGGTGCAAGGTGGTGGCGGTCAGCAACGGGCAGGATGCGCTGGAACAATGGCGGCAGGGGCAGTTCGACTGCCTGCTGACCGATCTGGGCATGCCACAGCTGGATGGCTTCTGCCTGGTGCAGCAATTGCGCAGTGAGGGTGATCAGCGGCCGGTCATCGGTATTTCTGCCGACCCCACCGAGCAAGACCGCCAGCGCGCCATGGCGGTGGGCTTCAATATCCTGCTGGCCAAGCCGGTGGCGCTGCCTACTCTGCATACCGCCTTGCTGCGTTTCAGCCTGGGCAGCAGCATGCAGCGATTGCCGGTGTATGCCGGCAGCAGTCTGGCCGCCTTGTTTGATGGCGATGCAGTGCTGATGCGCAAGTTTGTGGCCAAGCTGCTGGCCAGCAATGAGCAGGATCTGGCCGAAGCACAGTCCTTGTTTAGCCGCCGCCAACTGGGCGAGCTGGCGCATGTCCTGCACAAGATCAAGGGTGCCGCCCGGCTGATTGACGCCCAGCAAGTGGGGCGTGACTGTGAACAACTGGAGAAAGCGTGCAAGGCGGGTAATGTGGAACAGATCGACATCTTGTTGCAGGACCTGGCCTGCCGCCTGCAGGAACTGGCGCAGCGTCTGCAGCGCATGGTATAGCTGCAGTAAGGAAACAAGGGCAGGGAGCCTGGCTCCCTGCCCTTCTTGCGTTGTGACAGTTGCGTTGTGACAGTTGCGTTCTGACCGCGCTTGCTCAGCGGTGGCGGATGATGGCGCGCAGGATGTTCTTGAGTGCGGCCACCTCCTGTTCGCTGAAGCCTGCCAGCATTTCCCTTTGTTGCTGTTCGGCCAGATCGTGCAGCGCTTCGGCCTGTTGCATGCCTTGTGGCGTTAACTGGTAATGCTGCTGCTGTCGGCTGATCAGCTCCTTGTGTTGCAGCATGTCCATGGCCTGCACCACCTCGCGCTCCGGCATGTTGACTTCGCCATGCAGGGCGGCAGCCTCCAGGCCGTGCTCCAGCACCAGCAACATGCGCGCCTCGCTGATGCGCAGGCCGGTTGCCATCTGGCGCGGCTGGTAGTGATGCTGGTAGGCCCGCACCGCCTGGGTCAGCAGGTAATAGATATTGTCATTCAGCCGCCGTTGCAGCGAATCACAGGCTGGTGGCGGGGAATCTTTTTTCTGCTGCAGGCTGTGGGGGAAGGCCATGGCATAACTGCCCTGGTGATACAGCAGCGGCGCGCGGCCAAAATCATCCAGTGCCACCACCTTGCCGATCACGATCCAGTGATCGCCCCCCTCATGCAGGGCGTGGCGCTCGCAGACAAAGCGCGCCGCACAGTCTTCCAGCAGCGGCACGCCGCCGGCTCCGGTCTGTAAGGCCAGGCCGGCAAACTTGTCCTCGGCCGGACGGGCAAAGCGGTTGGACAGCTCGATCTGGTCTGCTGCCAGGATATTGACGGCAAAATGGCTGGCATCGCGAAACACCGGGTAGCTGCCGGAGCGCTTGTCTATGCTCCACAGGATGAGTGGCGGGTCGAGCGAAACCGAATTGAAGCTGTTGGCGGTAACGCCAACCTGCTGTCCGTCCGGCCCGCAGGCAGTCATCACCGTAACCCCGGTGGCGAAATTACCCAGGGCACGGCGGAACAGGCGCGGGTCATTGGCGCTGGCTTGGGTGTGAGTCATGCTGGTCTCCTTTATTGTTTTCTTGCCGGCCTCAGACCATGCTCGGGTCCGGTTCCAGGCCCATCAGCTCGCGTCCCAGTATCTGGGCGCAGACATCGTAATCGGTGTAGGCATGGGCGCCGGTCATGTGCGAATCGCGGAACAGGCGCTGCAGCTCGTTGCCCTCCATCCAGCTGGTGGCACCGGCAGCACTGAACAGGCGGTCTACTGCTTCGATGCACATCTTCACCGCATAAGCCTGATTGGTGCGCCAGAAGGCCAGCGTTTCGCGACTGGGGTATTCATGCCGACGGCCATGGGCGGCGTGGTCCTGCCAGGTTTTTTCCAGAAAGGCGCGGGCAGCGGCAATCTGGTGGGTGGATTCGGCCAAGCGCATCAGCGCCGGGGTAGCGGTGCCGACATTGACGCCGGTATAGGCCCGCACGCGGTTCTGGGTTTTTTCCTTGAAGGCCTGCAGCATGCGTTCGGCAAGGCCGAGGCTGATGGAGGCAAAGCCACTGGCAAAATAAGGACGATAGGGGGTATGGAAAATAGCGCTGTCCGGGTAGAGGCCGAAGCCGCTGGAGCGGCCTTCCATCATGTCCTTGGCGGCCTCGATGCGGTGATTGGGGATGAAGGCATTGCGGATCACCAGCGTTTTGGAACCGCTGCCCTTCATACCCATGGCGTACCAGTTGTCGCGAATTTCGTAGTCGCTGCGCGGCAGCACGCCAAAGCTGTAAACCAGCTCACCCTCGGCATTCTTGCGGCGCATGCCGACAATGGCCCACTCGGCGTGATCGCAGCCGCTGCTCCAGCCCATCTCGCCGCTCAGATACACCCCGCCTTCGGCTTCTTCGATCTGACTGAAAGGGGCGATGCTGCTGCTGGCGGTGGCATCCGGATTGCTGCCCCATACCTCGTCTTGCAGACGCTGCGAGAACATGGCCAGCTGGTGGCTGTGGGTGCATAGCAGGCTGAATGCCCAGGCGGTACCGCCACAGGCACCGGCCAGCGCGGCAACGCAATCGGCAAATTCCGGCAGGGAAATTTCCAGCCCGCCATATTTTTTCGGCTGGAAGGCGCGGTGCATGCCTATGCTTTTCAGCAGGCGGATATTGTGTTCCGGTACCTGGCGCAGTTGTTCTGCTTCGTTGGCATTGGCGGCGATTTCCGGCAGGATGCGTTGCACTTCTGCCAAGAGGGGGTTGTTGGCGCTCATGATGTTCTCCTGTTGCAGCTGGATATTTAATTAACAAGTTAAGTAGTTACTCCGGCCTGGGATGGCGGGTAGCTGCATGGCTTGTATAAAGGATGATGTTGTTGTTATCGGGACGAGACGAAACTGCATGGCGCAGATTCAGCATGCATTATGTGCTGCGGTTTTTTGCCATGAAATACAAGTTTCAGGTGCTTGCTTGTACTTTTCATGGAATACCGGCGTGGCAATCATTCTGGCGGGGCAGGGGTGCTGACAAAAAAAATCAGCAGGGCCGCGGACGCTACCCTGCTGTCAAAGGAGCTGCTGATGTGCTGGCGGGCGGCCTGCCTTAGCGTGGCGCTGGTTTGACGATGGGGATCAGATAGATGATCAGTGCACCTGCCAACAGGGCGGCGGCACCGAATAACAGCCCGGAGCTAAAGCTGTGGGTAAGGTCTTTCAGCCAGCCGACCACCACCGAGCTGAGCGCCGAGCCGACATTGCCGGTGGCGTTGATGACGGCAATGCCGATGGCCTTGGCCTTGAGTGACAGCACCGCGTCTGGCGTGGTCCAGAAAATGGTCATGGCAGTAAAGGCCCCGGCCGAGGCCATCACAATGCCGGTCAGCCGTAGCAAGGGGTCATCGCTCCAGGCGCACAGCAGCCAGCCCGCCGCAGCAAACAGCATGGGCTGGATGGTGTGCCATTTGCGCTCTTGCTTGCGGTCCGAGCGTGCGCCCCACCACAGCATGGCGAGGATGGTGCCGATTTGCGGTATCGCGGCCAGCAAGCCGATGGTGGCATTGCTGCTGCCGACATTGAAGCTTTTGACGATTTGCGGTACCCAGATATTCACCATGCTCAGGGTGTTCACCAGGCAAAAATAGCCAAGTGCAAATTTGACGATGCTGGGGCTGAGCATTTCGCGCCATACGCTTTGCGGCCGGGCCGGGGGTGGGGTGGCGTCCTGTTCGGCCTGCAGCAGGCCCTGCAGGCAGTCTTTTTCCGCAGTGCTCAACCAGCGAGCATTGGCTGGCTTGTCATCCAGATAAAACCATACGGCAATGCCGAGCAGGCAGGCGGGCAGCCCCTCCACCAGAAACAGCCATTGCCAGCCATGCAGGCCCCACAGCCCGTTCAGCTCCAGCAGATAGCCGGACACGATGGAGCCCGCCGCCGCCGTGACCGGCATGGCAATCATGAACAAGGCATTGGCGCGGGCGCGGTAGCTGCGGGGAAACCAGAAGGTGAGGTAAAGCAGCATGCCGGGCAGGAAGCCGGCCTCGGTCACCCCCACCAGCGCGCGCAGGATATACAGGCTGTGCGCATCGTAGGCAAACAGGGTGGCGGTGGAGGCGATGCCCCAGGCCACCATGATGATGGCGATCCAGCGCCGGGTGCCGAAGCGGCTGAGAATGATGTTGCTGGGAATGCCGCACAGCACATAGGCCACATAGAAGATGGTGGTGGCCAGGCCAAACATGGTGGCGCTCAGCCCCAGGTCCTGGCCCATGGTGAGGCCGGCAAAACCGATATTGATACGGTCCAGAAAGGAAAACACGAACAGGATGAACAGAAACCAGATCAGCCGTTTCGATACCTTGGCGATCACTTGCTGTTCCCGCTGCTGCTGCGTGGCGGTCAGTGGCGGGCTAGCCACTATGGTGCTGCCGGAATGCGTACTCATGCTGTTCTCCTCATGCTATGGCGCTACGCTCTGTGGCGTTTATGCGGTACTAAAATGTGAACTGTCCAAAAATGAAGATATTAACTATGCGGGCCTCTGCTGCCTGCCGGCGGAGCCATGGCGATAGCTCCGCCGGCTGCTGCTAGTACACGCCGCTGCTGCCGACTGCGCTGCTTGTTGACTTGAAGCGGGCAGCCAATGCCTCGCTGCTGCGCGCCAGCACGGTGCTGTCCACGCCAACTGCAACAAACTGTGCGCCCAGCTCGATATAGTGACGGGCCAGTTTTTCGTCGGCCATCAAAATGCCAGCTGCCTTGCCCTGGGTGCGGATGCGGGCGATGGCCTGCTCGATGGCAGCTTGCACCTCGGGATGAGTGGGCTGGCCGAGATAGCCCAAATCCGCCGACAGATCGGCCGGGCCGATGAACACGCCGTCCACCCCCGGCGTGGCGGCGATGGCATCCAGATTGTCCAGACCCTGTCGCGTTTCAATCTGCACCAGCACGCACAGTTCTTGCTCGGCCTGTTTCAGGTAGCCCTCGATACGGTTCCAGCGCGAGGCGCGGGCGATGGCGCTGCCCACCCCACGAATGCCATGCGGCGGATAGCGGGTGGCGGCCACTGCCAGTGCCGCTTCCTCGGCAGTCTGCACCATGGGCAGCAGCAGGGTTTGCGCACCGATATCCAGAATCTGCTTGATGCGCACCGGGTCGTTCCATACCGGCCGTACTACCGGGTGGCTAGGGTAGGGGGCGATGGCCTGTAGTTGACCCAGCATGTCATTCAGTTCATTGGGCGCGTGTTCGCCGTCGATCAGCAGCCAGTCGAAACCGGCGCCGGCCAGCAGCTCGGCGCTGTAGGGGCTGGCCAGGCTCAGCCACAGGCCGATCTGCACTTCGCCGTTTTTCAGCGCCGCCTTGAAGCGGTTGGGTGGGTTCTGCATGGAGTTTTCCTTAAAAAACAAGAGCAGCTAACAAAATAGCGCAGCGCCCCTGATGCAAGGCGCGCCGACGCAGACAGTACAAGGT
>NZ_RFAR01000026.1 GCF_003693445.1 Aquitalea palustris
AAAAATCCAGCCGGCAATCGTCGAATTCGTCGATATCGCTGGTCTGGTGGCGGGCGCGTCCAAGGGCGAAGGCCTGGGCAACCAGTTCCTGGCCAACATCCGCGAAACCGACGCCATCGTCAACGTAGTGCGCTGTTTTGACGACGACAACATCGTGCACGTGGCTGGCAAGGTCGATCCGATTGCCGACATTGAAACCATCGGTACCGAACTGGCACTGGCCGACCTGTCTTCGGTCGAAAAAGCCATGCAGCGGGAAGGCAAGAAAGCCAAGTCCGGCGACAAGGACGCACGCGCGCTGATCGCCGTGCTGGAAAAGCTGATGCCGCATCTGGACCAGGGCCTGCCGGTACGCTCGCTCAAGCTGTCCGATGAAGAAATCACCATCATCAAGCCCTTGTGCCTGCTCACCATCAAGCCGGCCATGTATGTGGCCAACGTGTCCGAAGACGGCTTCAAGAACAATGCCTACCTGGACAAGCTGCAAGCACTGGGCGAGCGCGAAGGCGCGCCGGTAGTGGCATTGTGCGCTGCCATCGAAAGCGAAATCGCTGATCTGGAAGACGCCGACAAGGCTGAGTTCCTGGCCGAAATGGGCCTGGAAGAGCCGGGTCTGGACCGCCTGATCCGTGCCGGTTACAAGCTGCTGGGCCTGCAGACCTACTTCACCGCCGGGGTGAAGGAAGTGCGCGCCTGGACCATCCACGTGGGCGACACCGCGCCGCAGGCCGCCGGCGTGATTCACACCGACTTCGAACGCGGCTTCATCCGCGCCCAGACCATTGCTTACAACGACTTCATCACCCTGGGTGGCGAAGCCAAGGCCAAGGAAGCCGGCAAGATGCGCTCGGAAGGCAAGGAATACGTGGTGCAGGATGGTGACGTGATGAACTTCCTGTTCAACGTCTGATTCAAGCAAGCCATTTCAGGCCATTGCATCTGCTTGCAGGTGCATCGCTGAAATCGACGCAAAGCCCCGTGGATACGGGGCTTTTTCATTTCAGCTCGTTGCATGCAACGACATCTGATGGCGCTGCGCAAGTGAATACGGGCGTGTATATGGATCTTGCGCCAGGTCGATGAAGGTGTATACGATGAAGCCCTGAGGACGAACAGGAGAGCTTCACGATGCTGACAGACGCCCAGTGCCGAGCCGCCAAGCCCAGAGAAGGCATCTACCGCCTCAATGACTACAAGGGGCTGTACCTAGAGATCAAACCCAACGGCATCAAGGCTTGGCGCTATCGCTTCAAGCTCAATGACAAGGCCTCGTGGTTCGCACTTGGCGACTACCCCAGCGTGACGCTCGGCGAGGCCAGAGAGAAGTGTGAAGCGGCGCGGAAGCTGGTCAGGGAGGGCATCAATCCCGTCCAGAACCGCCAGATCGAACGCATCAAGCGCGAGCAAGACGCAGCGAACACATTCGAGGCCATCGCCAAAGAGTGGCTGGCCCTGAAGGACTGGGAAGAAGTAACCAAGAAGCGCAGACTCGACATGCTGGAGCGCGTGGTCTTCCCATCGATTGGCAAGCTGCCGGTGCGTCAGATCACCCCAGCCCACGTTCTCGACATTCTTAACAAGACGGTCAAGCGCGGCGCACCCACGGTGGCAGCTGAAGCCAAGCGCACCATGTCCGGCGTCTTCGAGCATGCGGTAGCAACCCTGCGGGCCGACACAGACCCTGTTTGGCCAGTCCGCAAAGCGCTGCCGCCCAACAAGACGCAACACAAGCGCGCCCTCAGCGCGGAGGAAGTCGGCCAGTTGCTGAACGACTTTGATGGACACGGTGGCAACTTCCAGACCATCAAGGCCTTCCAGCTGATGTGGCTGACGCTCAGCCGCCCGAATGAATCCGTCCAAGCAGAATGGGCCGAGTTCGACCTGGAGAAGGCGCTCTGGACCATTCCTGCACGCCGGATGAAGGCGCGGCGAGAGCACGTCGTTCCGCTACCGACTCAGGCGATCGAACTTCTCAAGGCCATGCATCCGATCACGGGGCACACGAAGTTCGTTTTCCCAAATCGCGATGACCGCCAGCGTCCCATGGCCGACGCAGCTCTGCGGCAGGCACTCAAGAAGCTAGGCTGGGCAACCAAGTACAGCCCGCATGGCACGCGCACGACGGGCAGCACCCGGCTCAATGAACTGGGCTATCGGCCCGATGCCATCGAAGCCCAGCTTGCACATGCGGAGCCGAATAGTGTTCGGCGCACATACAACCATGCCACCTACCTCGACGAGCGGCGGGTGATGATGCAAGACTGGGCGGAAAAACTGGAAAGTTGGAAGGTGGCCGCACAGGAAAGAAATTAACTTCGGATGCCCGCAGCAGCTCAGTGCTCAGATGAATTTTCGCCGTTCGGTTTCGCCATTCCAGATGGTCCCATGCAGGAAAGTATCCCGCTCTTCTGGCGTAGTTAAAGGGAAGCTTGCATATTGGGTGTGAGCCATTAGCTTCACATCTTCTGCCCATTGCTGACGCATTTCTTCCGTTTCCAGCCTTTCGCCACTTAGCGCCTCCGGTCCGAACAAATCAGTAAGATCACGTGGCGGGGCGTTTACAGTGCGGAGGCGAGAGCGGATATTAGCCGAGGCTATTTCTACCATCACTCCCGAAATGTCTTTCTTCAGCAACTGCTCCAAAATCTTAATACGTTTCCTGGCAGCGAAGTTGGTTTCCTTCAACTGCTCGTTGTAGTGCGGCTGGAAATGTCGGATCAGGGCTGCTTCAGCTAAAGCAATTTGTGCATGCCTGGAAAGCGTTAAAGCCCGCATGTTCTCCAGATGCGCTCTTTCCTCCTCCACACTTGATTGCGGATCGGCTTGAAGATCTCCTCCTGTGCTCATGAAAACTCGGCGATGTTCAAAGCGGTAGAGCAACAGCAACACTTCTGCGGCAGGCCGGTATGTCGTCGCCTCGGCGAGGATTCTCTGCAATGTTGAGTGATTGAGCAGTCGATCCAGCGCAGTTCGCCGCTGCGATCTTCCAATACCTTGCCCGACATAGACTACTTCAAGATCGCAGTCTTCGTAGCTCAGGAGCGAATCGGCATTGGCGACCACAGCATGCGCCGGTATCTGCATCGAGCCTCGCTGTGTCTCGACAATGAGGTGTGTACCAGACGGCAAGACCCCAACGCCTCTCACGGAGTCTCCGCTACGCTGTAATGCCTTCACCAAGTCCCAGCAGAAGGGAATTTGCACCCAGCCGTTTTCTCGCATGACTATAAAATCGCCATGGAGAATATTGTCGACAAACGACACTCGTTCTGGCTGAATTAGTATTCTCTCTCGGGTTGCAATGACATAGAGATTGCAGTCAGCGATGGTGTTTCTGAAATGCTGATTGTTCCTTCCGTCGTACAAGTCTGCCGGGGAAAGGGCGATAGGCTGGCTCGAATAGAGGTGTACGCTGCCTTCTGTAACGAATAGGCGCTGCGTCTCCGGCATGATGTTAAAAGCTCCTACGAATTTCCCGTCAGCCAATCCGCTTTGGGATGATATGCCGCTGAAATTATTACAAAAGAATTGTTCGCAAGTTATCCCGAATAGCCTTAGCGGTTTCTTCTGGAGACATGCGGCGCAACTGGCTGAGAAGTTTGACGACGAGCGCGACATCAACTGGCTGAGAAGGTCTCTCGCCCGTGCGGGTAAAAGGGCCATCCGTTTCCGTCAGCATGCGCTCTAATGGGATGCACTCCACCATTGACGCATGTCTCTCATTTCCGAGCATTGCTACATTGATGGAGAAATAGCAGCCTAAATCCAGCGCGCGTTTCGCTTCGCTTTTCGTTCCGGTGAACCAGTGGAGGACGATCTTCCCTCGCTCTGACGGTAGATGTGCTTCTACAAGATCGAGAACCATCTTGGCCGATCTGATGCTGTGGACCGTAATGATCTTGTCGCCGGCCTGCGCACAACGCTGCAACACATGCTGGAACACACGCTTTTGCGCATCGAGCGATTTGAAGAATCGGGGACCGGCATCCAATCCGACTTCTCCAACATAGCGTGTTTCCGCAAGGTACCGATCCCACAGCTCGATCTCGTTTTCACGCTCAGCGATCAGTTGGGGGTGCAAGCCCAGTGCTGCTCGAACATGCTTTGTGCGCTGCGCTAGTTCGTGATTGCGGGGCCACGCACGGGGTGTCGTCGTTACGGCCAGCGTGAACACGCCGGACGCCTCAGCATCCTGGACCGCCGCCGCATGGTCCGGGTAGAGATCAAGATGGCAATGGAAGTCCACAAGGCCTGCAGTAGCGATCATGCGCACCCCTCACCCATCAACCTGGTCTCGCCTCGGCACCGTCAATAAACCGTGCGACTTCGCCCAGGCCGCGCCGATAGACGTCGGCAAGCTGGTCCAAGTGCGCAGCTTCATCGGCAAGCGAGCCGGGTTTGTGGATCAAAAGGTTCGCGATCTGTGGCTTACCCTTCAAGCGCTCAATCGCGTACTGGAACGACCTGACCTGTACTCCCATCGCCTGGCGTGTGTCTAACGGCTGCGCGTGAAGATCGGGAACCGTATATGTTGTCGGGTCGTTCCCAGTACCCCATGCAGCCGTCAATGCTGCGCGACGGATCAGACATGGTAGGCAATAGCCACATTGTTCGATGCCATGTCCTAGCCATCGGGCCTTGGCGGGGGACGAGCACGATAGCGAATCTGTTGCCAGGTTCTTCAAGAGATCCGGGTTGCGGCAGGCTGCTGCCATCTCGCCTTTCGTCTTGTCCCAGTATGGATTCCGAACTTCTCCGTCTATGCCGAGCGCTACAAGCAGATCGTTCCACCTCGCCATGTAATACGGATGCGTGGTGCGTGTGCTGTTTGATCCCAGTCTCAGAGGGTCCAAAGGTACATTCAGAGCGATCAGCCCATTCTCGGGGACGCGCAGGACGAAACGCCGTCCGAGCCCAGTGCCTGCGAATACCCCGAGAGCGAAGAACAGGAACGACCTGCCTCGTGTGCTGTTCTCTGATCCGACGCCTTCTACAAGACCATCCACGAAGGTCATGCCGACCCGCAACCGCTCGAAAGATGACTTGATGTAGTGCTTCTTCAAACCTGCAAACAGCTTGCCTTGAGCATCGCTCGTCGCCCCTTCACCGAAGTGGCTGACCAGCAGGGGAGTGGAGCCGTCCTCCAGCAGGTCGATGGCGCCAATCAAGCTGTCCAGTCCACCCGAGAACAAGCTGACAGAATCGAAGGGAGGAGCAATCAGGCTCGGAGATGCGGCTTGAGCGATCGTCGCGAATCGAGCTGGGCGTGCTCTGAAACTGATCGTCCAGCGATCTCCAGTCAGGAAATCTAGAGATCTCCTGAGCGTCAGTGCTGCAGCATCCCAGCGAGCCGGATCGCTGACCGGAACGACCAGACGTATCTCGCGTGTCCATGAATCTTGGGACTGCTCGGTGCGAGAGATGCGCGTGTCGGCGGCATGCACGTGGGCGGCCAGCACCAGTAAGTCGATGCCGATTTCTGAAGGAAATACGCCGATCCTTTTCAGGCTTGTCAGCGCGCTACCGATACCGTGATCCAAAGATTTCTCTCCGGCGACGAGTTACAGGTAGGTCATTTGTTCATCGGTGCCCGGCGTCACATCGAAGCGGTCGTCTGGGCCAAAGCGGCCCGCCAGGAGTTGTCGCTTCATTGGTTGGCCTCCGCATCGCCAAGGGTATGCAAGATTGCAAAGGCGGATTCGTAAACAGCGTCAACGAAGCCTTGAATTCGTTCAGGGGTGAGATTGGGGGTTTCCGCCCGCGCTCGTGTCAGCGCATCGCTCACTCCTCCCCGGATGAAGTCGCGCAACTGCTGTTCGACGCGATGTGCAGCCTGTACATCTGTTGGCATTGTCACAGCCTTGGTACCGATGTCATTGCAGATGCGTGCCTCGATCGCATGAGTGGCATATAGCTCGAAAACCGTCTGCATTTGATCGGGAGTGAACGTGGTTAGATCGGTGAGCCCTTCGCTCGCCAGTTCAACGATGGTTTCGATATACGCCTCGCGGGCAATGCCTTCATCAACCGTACCCGCACCTGGGCAGATGTAATCGGCCAGCCCCACGAAAATTTCAGTGATTGGGCGCCCCGCCAACGATTCCAGGTTCAGGGCGCGCAGTGCTTCGCGTACACCTCGCGTTTGCGCGTCGGCGAGGAAGCCGAGGAGCCGCGCTCCGGCGCCGCGCGAGGCACCCATGCGTTGGGCAGCTTGGCGCGAACCACCAGTGGATGTTGAGACGTACTTTGAGACGGCACGGCCCAGGCTGGCTCGATCGCTGCCACCAGAGCCAGCGAATCGCGTGAAGCTATTGCGGGCGCCAGAGAAGCGTTGAGGGTCAGCTGTCCTGGGAATAGGCGGGCGGTTTGGCGGCGCCGGTTGCGTAGCACCATCAGCGGGCGGCTGGCCGTCTGGTCCGGCACCATCCCCCGGAGGGGTTGCAGGGGGGCTACCGCTATCTGCATCACCTAACCATGACGGAATAAGTGGTGTCCCGCCGCCTGGGCCGCCGTAAGCTGTTGAGGTTCCCATCAACGTCCTCCCTTCAGATCTTTGAGCGCTGCTTCGGCGCTGGCCTTGAGGCCAAGATTTCCGGTGACTTTGCTCCAGTCTCCCAGTAGCTTTGTAAGGCGAGCAGCGCATTCGGTGTCTTTGATGACGCTTTGCCAGCCACTGACGGCCCAAGGCCCGCACTTACCACTTGGTAGCGCCTCCAGGAAGTCCATTAACCGGCTCTGGAGGCCGGGCTGTGCCTTCACAAGGACGGTGAGGCCATCTACACCTGCAGGTCTGGTGTCAAAAGCGCCGGAGCCCATGATCTTGCTGCGCACGGCCTCGAACACCTTCTCGGCTTCGGGTTGCACGAGTTGCTTTAACTCGGCTTCGTAGCTTTGGACGGTCATCTTGCCGCCGAACAGTTTCTCGACCACAGCAGCCAGGTGACCCAACACCGATACCGGGCCGAAGTAGTCCTTCTTGTCCTTTGTCACGAACAGGTAAGGGCGCAGATCGAGTCCTGATAGCTTCGGCAGGAGGCGCGCCCAGTCGCGCACCGACTCCGACGACTTCCACTCGGTCAACACAGCGTTGTCAGACACAGAGGTGGGCTCAGTGGCCTTCTGCCCCTTCGGCTCGCTAGCTTTGCCGTCAGCCAGTGCAAGGCTCTTTTCCAGCGTTTCGAGGTCTTCACACAGCCCTTGCGGATGGACTGCCGCGACGAATGCGATCTGCTCGAACAACCTTGGGAGGAAGCGTTCCGCAAGCATGAGCTTCGCCAGCACAGGTAGCTTGATGTCGTCACCGAAACCGCGCGCGGTCGCAGTGCGCTCGCGCAGCAGCAACGTGTTGAGAAACCGCTTGATCTGGCGCGGGTTGCCCTTTGTACCGCTCGCCAAAATGGGACCGATCTGGTCGCTGAGTGCAAGTGCGTTGTTCGCCTTGTCGGCTTGCTTGCCGAGGGCCGTCTTGACCGCTGCGGCATCAAGACCGCCATTGGTCCAAGGACGTTTCAGCTTCTCTCTTGCTACGGTGATTAGCTTTCCATAGTCTGCGTCGTCCTCCCCGACCTCGGCGCCGGCCAGCAACAACGTCACGTAGATCCGGGTCTCGGTCTCACCCAGGGCCGGGATGCGGAACGGAACCTGGATTAGCTTTTCGAGGTAATTGCGGGCGTAATCGCGCGGTCCAGTGCTGTCGGGTAGATCAGGAAAGTGCTTACGCACCGCGTATTCGATCATCGCCTCGTCTGCTGCAACGACGAACGCCGTCTGCGCAGTGAAGACAAACAACCGGATCGCTTCGAGCGTTTCAATGGCCGTATCGGGCAGGCAGCGGTCGAGATCGTCGATCAGGACAACAAGCTGCTTGATGCCAGCATCTTTCAGGAGTTGGTCGAACGCTTTGCGGAAGGCCTCCACTTCCTCCGGCACATTCTTGGACTCGCCTGGTTTGAGCAGGGCTTTCGCTTCGTTGATGGCGGTCGAGAGGTTTTCTTTCGTAACAAGCTTTGCAGGGTCTGCCACTAACGCTTCGAGCGAGCCGACAATCGTTCCGATTTGTTCGGGTGTTGGGATACCGGTGAATGCGGTCAGGGCCAGACCGCCGGCTCGCTTGGCGACCTTCAACCAGTCGATGCGACGAAAGACATCCTTGACGGCCACTGCCGCCGTCTTCAATACCGGACGTTTCTCGACCAGGCCCGTGACGATCCCTTCGATCAAGGCGATCTTCGCGTCCTCGAAGCCTTGAAAGCGCCATCCATTGAACTTCAGGCACAGGACATCGCCCTGATCGGAAAAACCAGCTTCGATCATTTCGAGCACGCTGGACTTTCCTGCCCCCCAGTCGCCGTGCACACCGATAGTCACCGGGTGGTCTGGCTTCGCGCGAAGTAGCCCAATGATCGTGGAGGCAATTGCCTCGTTGTTGAGTAGATCGACCTTGGTCTCGTTATCGGTCAGGATCATCTATCTCTCCCTGAAGTCTTCTCAATCCCTCACCGCCACCCGAGTTGCCCCACCGTGCTGGGTCGCCCTGGGCCTGCACCGAAGCTTGACGGCCCCCTTGGAAAACGACTCATCCGTCGCCTTGCTTGACCACACGTAGGCCTCTCCGGCTTTCAGCAGGGCCATGCGCTCTGGCGTCAGGTTGCCGAGTGCGGCGTTGGCCTTCTGGATGTGCTTCAACCAAGCAGGCGAGTTGAACTTGTGCATGATGATCTGGCTGGACAGCTCGATCAGGCTGACAGGCACAGATGGCGGGTCTTGGCTTGCGACCATGATGCTGACCCCTTTGTGCCGCATCTCTCGGACCACTTCGATGAGCCCGGCAACCAGGTCGGGACTCTCGATGTATTTGTGTGCCTCATCGAACACCACCAGCTTGTTGAAGCTGCGCCCATCGATGCGCGCATCAGCGAACAACTGCAAGAGCACGACGAACAGTCCGAGGGCTTCGTCCTTCTCAATGAATTCGTCCCGCAGGTCCACGATGATCAGTCGGCCTGGCCTCACCACCTCAGTGAGCGAGGTTCCGTCGTTGATGTACTCAGCGGCCAGGTCGAGGCGCATCCGAGCCAGCTCCTTGAGGTGATCGGGAACCGACGATGCATCGATGCCTGCACGCAAGCCCTCAAGGGTGATGTCGTCGCGCATCGCCTTCATGATGCGCATGATCTGACGGATGTACGTGGCTTGATTGCCTACGGCGCCCATCAAAAATTTCCAGTGCGAAGCCTTCAGCTCTGAAGCCGAGAACTGCAACGGACGTACTTCGATGTCGGGATACTCGGTCTGACGCTCTTCGATCTTGTCGGCTGGTACGAGAAGCAAGACATCTGCGAGTGCCCTCGGCTCCGCGCCATACACTTCCTTCAGCGCGCGAACCTGATCTTCCACCGAGTTCGCTCCCACCATCGACGTGAACTCGGGCTTGTAGTCCATCGTCGGGCTGTAGTGGAAGATCACCGTGGACAGCGGCTCAGGCAGGCAGTTGATACCAGGGATCTGCAGCGAAGCCATCTCTGCCACGCTGCCCAAGGTGTAGCTCTTGCCGCCGCCCTGAACGCCGAACAGGCTGATGGTGTGGGTCTGATTGAGGTCAAGTGCCACCTTGCGTCCAGACACTTCACCAATCAGGCCGTACTGCGGTGTTACTCCCGTGGCACCGAGCATGATGTCGTAAGCCACGCGGCTATCGGTAGCCTCGCCATCTTGAGTCTGCGGCCGTGTAACGGTCGCACCCTGGGGAGCCTCCTTCTTCGCAACAAGAACCGACGCAGGCGCCTGTTCCGCCGTCGCAGTCGCATCCGCACTCGGCTCGTCTACTGGCAGTGGTGGCTTGTCAGTGCTTGCAGCCTGTACGGTTTCAACTGGCAGAGGAGCCACCTGCGCCAAGGCGGCGGGTTCCGGCTCCCTCACGGGCACGCTGGAAACCACCTCATGCTGCGCGTACCTGACCCTCGGACTGTCGTCCCACGCGAGTGTTCGATCCCGTGGCGGGCTGAGGAAGGCTGCCGTTTCAAAAGTAGGAACGGCTGGCGCCAACTCCCTGCGACGAAGCAGTTCTTGCGTGACCTCTCGCGCTGTGTCAGCAGCGCGTACGTACTGGACGCTGGCCACCGTTTCAGTGTCCGTCACAGCCGATTCCACCAACTGCCGGATCAAATCACTACCGATCCGATAGAACTCGATGCCGTTTTCATGCTCGGCGGGCTCAGTACCTGGCTTGCTGAAGTCAAACACCACGGCACTTCGTGTGAACTGCAGGGTGTAAGGCCGCTCATCAAGGCGTCGCAGGAAGTAGTGAGCCTCTTCGGCGGCTTCAGGCAAGACCACGCCATACCGTTCGGAGCGGTCTAGGTAAAAGCCCAGCAGTGCAGCAAGATCGCGATTCTTGATGGGGCGGTCAGGCCGATCTACGTCAGCCATCTTGGGGTCGAAGTGATAGGCCAGGACGTGCTCGGACTGAGCGATCTGGTCAGCGATGGAGGCCTTCAACTGCGCGTAGGCAGCCACATCACCTACTTGGCTGTAGCATTTCACTTCGACCAGCCGACATGTCACCACACGGCTTGCTGGGTCGAGGTCGAACAGGGCAAGGTCAGTCCGACGGAAGCTGACTTCATCGCCCATTTCCTCAGCGCTTTGCTTCAACGCCTTGTACAACTCCAAGTGCGCATCCAACGGCACGACGACCTGGTTCTGGAAAACGCCTTGGTGTTCGAGGAACAAACGCGAGAGCGCCAAGCCCATCGCCTCGGCCCGCTGGGATGAAGAGGACAGTAGCTTCAAGGCCAACCGTCCGGACAACGATCGAAGCTGATCCAGCATCACCAAGGCATGTCGGCCCGTATTGGGCAGTCCGTACTCCCCCAAGATGGGAATCAGCAACGACTCAAGCTCAGCAAACGGAGCGCGAGGTGATCGCCAATCGATGGCTCATGGCGCTCGCCATGTCGGGCGAGTGGTCGATCAGATAGTCTGGCCGTGTGGCATGCCGACGATGGTCGAAGAACTCTATCCCCAAGTTCCGATCAATCGTAAGCACCCAATCACTGACCTCATGAACCTGATGGAGCATGGCACGCTCATCTGCGGACAGGCTCAGCGCAACAACAGGGCGCGCATGCGGCAGGTATTGACTGCGAGCAACTGTCGCCACTGCGACCGAGACAGCACGGGAAACGCCACCCATGAGGTCGGATAGCGCCTCTGCCCCCTCCAGCGGCTGCGCCGCGCCATGAAGCGGACGACGCAGCCAAGTGATGGACTGCTCGTCTTCCAGATAGTCCACCTCGAAGGGCTGAACCAGACCATGGACAAACGAAGAGTCGTCACTGTCCCGAACATCAACTGCTCGAATTTCCTCAGCAGGGAACAAGTCGAACAAGAAGGACAGATGCGCCGCATGCAATTCCGGATCGTCACGGAACTCCTTGATCGCACGAATGGCCAATCGCAGCTTGGGGTGCAAATGACTGTTGGTCGGCGTCGAAAAAGCGTCTGCCTCCTTGGCGCTGGTTCCCGAGTCTGGCGACAAGAGTTCCAGCAACGCTTCCCCGGTCGAGGGTGCTGCAGGATCAAGCACGAAGAGCCGAATGTCGTAACGCAGATCGGCGAAATCAGGATGTCGCTGGAGTGCCAGCAGCACCTCGGCCATTGCACCTGCGCGCCCCGCGTTGAAGGCGTTGATCGTCAGCGTCTCCACATATGGGTGCTGGACCAGATAACGCTGCACGCGCGCGGCAAGATAAGCACTATCGATGGTTGCCCCGCCTATGGCTGGCTCTGGCAAGCCCAAGGCAGCACAAACCTCCCCGATCAGGCCACGAGGGTCCTTTTCATCGGTCGCCGCGTACAAGGACCAGAACGGGTTGATGTTGTCCACAGCCAGCGCTGTCCGCCCCAGCTCCTCACCGAAGGGAACAACCGGCGGAAATGCCGCTGGCGCAAGCTGCTTGATCACTGCGTCACGTGTCGGGATCACAAACTCTTTGTTGCTAGCTCGGCTCTGCTCCATCCAGGTCTGGCCGAGATGGCTCCATGCAACATGCCAGTTGGCACGCAGCGGATGCGTTGGCCCCAACAGCACAGCATCTCGTCGCCTGCCTTGGTAGTCCTCCAGCACGAGGGCCACTGAATCGATGGTGAGCGCATAGCGAAGCTCATCCATTGCTTGCCGCGCAACGGCCGTCTCTGTGGAGCTGGCACGTGCAAGCGCTGTGTCGATCCAAGCCAAGTAGGCGGACGCGTAGTTCTGAGCCGGCTCCTGAAGGGACAGAAGATCGCTGGCCTGCATGATCAGCCGTTGGTCTCCCTTGAGCACTGCAGCGAAGAATGACTGCCGAGCCTCTCGGAATCGAGTGACCTCGTCCGAGACTGGCCACTTGAATGACGTCGTAGATCGGGTGGCAACACCCGAAGCGCTGATCGAAAGTCTCAAGCGGTTAAGACCTTCCGGGTCTTCAAGAAACGCGCGCTCCAGGTTCGCCAAAAGGCTGGACACCAAGACGTTCGCCTTACCCTCCTTGCCCAGGCGAATCTCCAAGGTTTCGCCGCTGGCCATGGCCTTGCTACTGCGCTCCACCCAGCCGCAGCCGGTCACAGTAACGGTTCCAGGATCGCGATCCTGAGTCACCGCCGCAAAACGTGCACGCAGCAATGCATGCATCAAGCTAGCCTCACGCGGGACCGCACGCTGCGGTGGTTCTACCTCGACCTCGTCGTCGGTGACCACGTAAAAGAGGTCACTTTCGTTGGGGCTGGCGTGCGTCTCAGCTGCATCCGTGTTGAACCGGATGGGATTGCCTTCTCCGTCCGCGAGCGGGATGCGATCACCGTCCTCGGTCTCTGCATACACCCGCACGTAGTGCCAGCCTTCCTCCCAGTCGATCTTGCCAATCGACGAAAAAGCAATCGCGCCAGAGTCGGTTCCTTTGGTCCAGGCGGCCTTTCGTCTACGCAGGCCTGTCGGACCGTTGTCGCGCGACACAACCTCTGCCACAAACCGCGACAACCCTTCGACCTTGGACGGCACCGGGTCAACACGGAAAGAGACACTGAACTTCTTGAGGCCGGTTTTTGAGATGGGAAGCACCTTGTGGCCGATCAACTCAGCCAACCGGGGGTCTTCGTTGTCATCCTTCACCACGGGCAAGTCAGGCAGTGCGACATCGCCGATGTAGATGGCATCAGGGTTGACTCCCCCGTCCTCGAACAACCATTTGTTGAACGCGAGTGGCCAATTCACGCGGTCACGAACGATGGCTTGCGTCCACTCCTTGGGATTGGAGACGCCGATGCGGGAGAAGAACTCGCCAAGCTGCTTGCAGAACACAGGGTCGAGCAAGCCCAACTCAAGCGCGCGAACGCGCTCCGTCTTGGTAGACCAGGTCACGCGCTCAACGCACTCTCGGTTGCGCGCCACCCGCGCAGGTGCGCGCTCGGACTGTTGGAACAACTCAAAGTCCGGCACCAGAGCAAGTTCAAACAGCGCTGCCCCCATCGCATCCGGATCAAACTCATTGATCTGGCAGGTGAGCAGGTAACGAGCGACAGCAGCGTCATCAGCGTACCTCCACCGGCTGTCACGCCGCCGCAACTCGCTCAAGCATGCCTCTACGGCCATCCGCAAATTGGCAGGAACTTGAGCCAGCAGCTGCCCATTCAGCTCCGCATACGCGCCATCGATCGAGACCTCTTCGAACGTCGCGACGCCAAAGGAATCTTCCGCTGAAGCACGCAGGTCATTCGGCACGAAGACCAGCAACGGGGGCCGAAGCTCATCGTTCGGTAGCGGATTCCGCAGCTCAACGAGCTTGGTGCTGCTGACAGCCATGTCCGGAGCCATCGCTCGCAAGCCTTCGTCCGCCAGTACCACGACGTTCGCTGCCGGCACGGCAGCCCGCAGGCCGCCAGCCAAGCGGATCATCAGCTCTCGATCCAAGTCTGTGACCCGCATGCAATGCCCAAGCTCGCGAGCGGCAAGCAGCTGAGATAGCTTTGGAAGCAGGACCGATTCCAGCGCGGCGTTCAGTTCTTGATTGGTGAGTTCACGCAGTCCCTGACTCATGCGCGTGCTCCTTCGTTTCGTTCTGCAATCGTGTAGCGCGGCACCACGGTCTGGGTCACGTAGGCATCAGACAAATCTCGATAGAAGCCAATCTCACGGAGGCGTCCGGTGAATGCCTGCACATTGCTGCGCAGTGCCTTCCGTTCGTCGATGGTCGGAGCGCTGAACCCCTCACCGGGCGGCAGCTGATCGATGTAGAGCCCATAACGTTCACGCAAGAACGACAGCAAGTCGTCGATCCGCATCTCGCCGGTGAAGTAGCCCTGGTCCCCACCGGGTCGCAACACCGCGATCTGCAGCAACACTTCCAGCAGGCGACTCTCCAGCGCAAATCGCCGAGGTGCGTTCCGCGCGCGGGTCTGCGCAAGCAGCGCCCCCGACTTGTTCTTCAACATCGTCGCGTCCAACGACTCGATGATGTACTTCCGATGGAAGGCACCACGCAGAGCCACCAGAATCTCGATGTAGGTCTCGAAGTCCGAGAGACCCATTTTTGTGATGGCCTCGACCTCTGCGTCAAGGCCTGCATCGCCCTCAGACAAGGATTCCAGCAGGCCGGCCAGTCGCTCACCAAAGAACTTGTCTCGCTCTTCCGCGAATGGATCCCCTTGCAGACCGTAGAGTTCGCCGACCGAGAACACGGAATTCAAGGGACGGATCAGTTTCCCTCTCCGAACGAGGTGCTCAGAAAACTCGTCAAGCTTCTTGGCGACGAAGTACGCTCGCACAAAGCTAGGGATGCGCCGGTAATAGCCATCTGCGCTGCGCTCTGCCAGCGCTGCGGTAGAAGACTCTGCGCTCCCTGATAGATCAACGAACAGGCCAAGCTTGTAGGGGCAGTCACCCTGAGGCTCGCGTTGCTCTCGGGGCTTCATAGGGCATGCCGATTCAGCGCACAGCGAGTTGGCTCCCTCCAGCTTCTGCCAGGCAGGCAGCAGCTTGAGCAAGCGAAGGTGATACAGCGCCAAGTGAAACGACAACAGCACCTTCAGGTACTCCACCATCACCGAGCGCGGCATGAAAGGCTTGTAGAACAGCAATCGCTGAATATCCTCGGCCATCAAATCGGCTGAGCCGATGCACACAGGCGCAAACCGATCTCCGCCCGCGCGCGTGTCCGCCGTGTCCTTCCTCTGCGATAGAAAGTGCAGCAGCGTCGCTGTCTCAATGTCTGTCAGCGCCTTGTCGTTCAACTCTCTTGTGAGCTTGTCGAACCCGTCGAAGAAGAAGCCTTTGAGATGCTCGATCGCCTTGTGGCCGGCGAGGTGGCGCGCGTGGTGCAGCATCTGGTAAAGATGCTGTGCAGCCCCGTAGTCACGCGAGTGCTTCGGGTTGCGAAAACGATAGGTATAGCCGTGCAGCGGTCGCGGCCCTGCCACGGCAGCGTTTTTCTTGCCTCGGTTCACGATGTCCATCAGGTGGGTTTCAACCCAGCGCTCCACCATGTCTCGGTGCTGGGTGAAGCCCAAGAACTTGTCGCTGGCATCGAGGATGTCATCAACGAACTTGTCCACGGTCAGCTCGCGCTTGTCGCGGAAAACGCTCGGATAGCCCCCATGCTCCAGCCGCTCGAACAAGCCGGTGAGCACCCGATCCATCTCGATGGTCTTGAAGTCGAGATAGCTGATCTTCGGGAGTCGGAACTCCCTGTCCTTCTTCTGCAATGCCATCAGTTCCCCCTGGCGCCGCTCTCTGCGGCTTCTTCTTGGCGAGCGCCCTTCACCGGACCGTGCAGCAAACGCATCTCCACCCGACCATCGTCATGGCGGGCCAAGCGGTAGAAGTCGTGCCCCGTGGTGGTCAGCAGGATTTCGCGGTAAGGCTGAGCGTTGAGACTGTTCTTGAACACGCTAAGGCAGAGGTAGAAACCCTGCATCTCTTCAACGCTTGGCCGATAGCCTTCATTCAGCCGCACCAGCATCTCGAACACGTCGAGGTTGATGATCAGCTCGCTGCTGATGGCGCCTGCGCCTTGGCCTTGATACTTCAGCAGCAGGCCGGTCGGCAGGTGTTCAACGAAGCGCGCCTTGGCCGCAAAGTCCTGTACCTGCAGCCCAAAGCCCTCCACAGGGAAGAGCCGATAGCTCCGAACCGTACCGTGTTCGACCTGCCGCAACTGCAAAGCCAGGCTGGCTCCAAGACGCTCCGGTCGCTGCAGCCCCTCGCCTCGGTTGATGGCATGCAAGATTTCGCTCGTGAGTTCGTCGATGGGCATTTCGCCTCGAACGATCTCCACCATGCGTTTGGCGGAGCGATAGGGCAGCATCTTTTCCCAGCTGGCGTCACGCCGCTCAAAGAAGTGCTTGCGGCGTGCCATGGCCACGTACTCGCGATGCTTCCGCGCCCGGTGGCGAACTGACGAGTCAGACACGCCACGCGGCAGATCGCCGAACAGTCGCTTCAACACCTCAAAGTCAAACTGCCCTCGGCGCTCGAAGCGGAACAGGGCGCGGTCATCCGGCTGAACAAAGTCCAGACCTCGGTCGAAGCGGGGGTCCTCCTGCTTGCCAACATCTAGATCGCTCAGCAGCGTCAGCAGCCGGTCCGAGGTGGCTTGCCCGCCACCCATCCAGCTGTTGAAGTAGAAGCTGCGCGCCACGTCATCGTGCTTACCTGAGGCGTAGAGCGCATGAATCTCGCCACAGTCGCGGTTGCCAATCAGCATGAACGACAGTGCTGAACGCAGGTCGCGCATCGTGATGTGCAAGCGCCCGCGCAAGTGAGCCATCGTGTAAAGCGTCTTGAGGCGTTCCAACAAACGCGGCCCGGCAATCTCATCCTGGAAACTGCGCGCGTTGTGCAAGGCGTAGCAACTGTCTTTCAAGTCACACTGCGCACAAGCAGCCCAGTTCTCCGGGCGGACAATGCTTCGCAGCGTGCGCTCCAAAATCGAACCGGCCTCAGCATTGCTCGCGTCATCGGCCACAACGCTGCGCAGATTCAGATTCACCACTGCCACGCCAGATTCCGCTTCCCCAGTGGCGAATGCACGCCGAACCAGGGCCGTGAGCGCCGGGAAATCTCGTTCATGCGCAGCGAGGAAGTCCACCAAGCGACCTTCGTTGATCGCAATCAGTCGTGTCTCCTGGGGCCTCCAGGAGGCTGCATCGTTGCCCTTGAACGGGGCCAGGAAGTCCAGCAACACCTGGTTGTTGTCCTTGTTGCCCTCGTCTTGGCTGCCGTCGTAGTTGATCAGGTAGCGCGTGCCGTCCAAGCTCAGCTCGCTGCCGTTTGCCAAACCACGATTGACGGCCCCGCCGCGCGCTTCGACCTCTTTCTCCAGCCGTTGCAAGAAGGCGGTCTTGCCATCACCAGCGTTGCCAGAGATCAGCACAAGCCGGAACTCCCCCTGCAGCACAGCAGGCAACAGAGCATGGTCCAGCGCAGTGTCCACATAGGCTGAGAACCCAAGCGCGTCCATGCCCCGCGTACCCGCGTTACTGCGCCGGCTTTGGCTGTAGAGCGTCAGCAGGTGTGATACGAACGCATTGGTGTTGGGCGCCGATTCAGCCAGGGCGGGTTGCCCGCTGCTCACCGCCGTCACCATGGCGGCCAGGCTGACCGTCTGCACTCGACGTGCATGGCGAACCTCTGCCAGCGCATCGCGGAAATCGACGGCCGTGTGGAAGCGCTCTGCCCTGCGCGGAGCAATGGCCTTGAGCACCACGTTCACCAGCTCCGGTGCCAAGTCGGCGAAGCCCGACAGTTCGCGAGGGTCCGGCGCAGGCTTGTTGATGGGCGGCTCTGTGGTGTCCCACGGGTACCGGGCGGTCAATGCCTCGTACAAAGTCAGACCCAGCGCATACAGATCGCGGTCTGCGCGCTCGCCGTTGTGCGGAATGACCTCTGGGTCAAAGTCCGGCGGCAGATAGCGCCGCGAACCACCGCCGCGCGACTCCTTGTCATCGGCCCGCACCGACACATTGAAGTCGATGATCTTGGCGCCCTTCTGCGTCCACAAAAGATTGCGCGGTTTGATGTCGCAGTGATGGAAGCCCTGCGCATGCAGATGCACCAGACCCTCAATCACCTGCTTGCCCAGCTCCAGCGCATCTTCAGGGGACAGCAGGCGGTCGTGGATCATGTCGCCAACATCGGCCCCTTCCACGTACTCAAACACCAGAAACGGGATGTCTCGCCCTGGAATCACATCCGCATCCAGCACACGCACCACATGGGGGTGCTCGGGGATGTGCACCAGGTGGCGGTACTCCTTCTTCAGGCGCTCCAAGGTCGAGTGCCGGTCACTGACGATGAGCTTCACCGTACGCGCCACATCACCCAAGGTGTCGATCACCTTGTAGACCACCCCGAAGCTGCCGCGCCCGAGCTTCTTCTCCACGATGAACTTGTGGGTCAGGCGATGGCCTGCAGCCAAGTTCAGGTAATCGGTCTGGGCATCATCAATTTCCAAGACCTCAGGCTTCGGTGCCTCTGCAGCTTGGCTGGCAGCTTGCGCTACGGGTTGCAGCAAAGCATTCAATGCGGCCAGCGCGGCCGATGCGGTCAGCCGCTGGTGCTCATCAAAAGCGCACAAGCTTTGCAGCCAAGCATCAAAGGCCTGGTTCAATTCCGGCCGCAGTGCCGAGGGCTTGCTGAGGAACTCCCCGGCCCGATCCCACACCGTGGTGGGCTCGCCCGCGAAGGGGCGCTCGCCGGTGAAGAGTTCGTAGAGGATGACCCCGGCGGAGAAGATATCTGATGCGCTGGATGCGGCACCCGGCTCCCTGAACGCTTCGGGTGCCACATAGGCTTTCTCCACCAGATCAACAATATCCGTCGCGATCGTCAAGCTGCGGTCCACACCGGGCTTGGCGAAATCGAAGTCGGTGATGCGTGTGGTGCCGTCCTGGCCAATCAAGATCGCACCCGGCGTCAGGTTGCGATGCACCACACCGTGGTGATGTGCATGAGCCAAGGCCGCCAACAAGTCTTTGGCCACGCGCCACTTCTGGTCCAGCGTCAGTGCCAACTGGGGCCGAGCCATGTGCACCGTCAACGCCTGGCCCGGTGCATCGTCCAGGATCAGGATGAAAGACTTGTCATCATCGGTCGGGAAGAAATCCCGCGCCGCCACGATGTTGGGATGTAGCGGCAGCTTGGAAAGCGCTCTGTAGGCATTGGCAATGCGGTTGACCTGCGCCTTGCGCACCTCTTCAGGCTGATAGGGGTCTGCCTGGTACACCCGCAGGCGGGCCGTGCCACCCGCGAACGCGTTCTCGGCACGAAACTCGGTATAGGCCTCCGCCGCCCCAAGCTTTTCCTTCACCTGCCAGTGCCCAAAGCGCTGCACGGCGGAGGCAGGCTTCACCACCTTCAAGGCATGCAGAATCAAGCCCTGTTGCTGCAGGATGTTCTTGGAGAAGCGCGCCGGAATGCGCGTGGCATCTTTGAAGTAGCGCTCCGCGTCCTTCAGCTTCACCACCCGGTCTGCATCCAGCTGCTCGCGGTCATTCAGGTGAGCATCGGGCGCGGTGAGCAGGATGGCGGCATCGACATAGATACCGTCCAGCTCATTCCGACCGGGATTGGCCTGGGTCACCAAGCCCTTCACCGTGCGCGCATGGCCGCGCAGCTTGCCCAGCGGCGACGGATACGGCGCACGCCCCTCCGGGTACCACTTGTTGCCGTACACATCGATGGTGCCGCGCGTGCCCTTCACGTCGATCAGGTAAAGAGCGTGCGGGGTCAGCAACGCGATGTCGATCTCGAAGCGCTCGCCCTGCCGCTCGATCTCGAAGTTGTGAAGCAGAACGAAACTGTCTGGCAAGCGATCCCGCAGGTAAGCGATGACGCTGCGCTCTGCATCGTTGACCGGCTGGCCTACAGGGATCACTTTCGCCATCAGCTTTCCTTCCTGATCTTTTCTTCTAGCAATGCAACTGCTTTTGCTTCCAGTTCGTTGCCCTTGTTCTGCGCCACAACTGCTTTTTCAGCCAATGCACCAATCTCCTGGCGATCCAGATCGGACAGCCACGGAATGGTGAGGTCGCTGATCAACGACGAATCGAGGCTGGGAATCGACGATCCGAATGCCGTACCCACCAGCGCCCAGTACCCAGGCTCGGATGCCAAAACAGCCCACAAGTACGCCGCATCTTGCGGAGAATGGCACCGCACGCGAACCAGATGCTCACTGCCAGCCTGCCCAACGTTCATGGGCAGGGGCAGCACTGCACGACCAATGATCCCGCCCAATTGGCCGCTGCGAGGAATCAAGACATCGCAATCCGAGACCAAGAGCCCTTCCAGATGCGGCGTCAGTGATCGGGAGACCAAATATTCCGCGCTGGGGTTCAGCTCGAACACGGACGACGACGACAAGAAGGGCACACCGAAAGCCGGGTCGGTGACCTTCAAACGTGAGCCTCGATTGGGCTCAAAAACCCGTTCCACTTGATCACCCAGCCGAAATCCGAAATGGGCGGCCAGTAAGGCTCGACCCGTTTCGACTCGCGGTGAGTAGTGAAATGCATCCATTCGGCCGAGCAGTGCTGATGCCTTGGGGGCACGAGCTATCGAGTCAGCATGACGGCTCCAACCAATCTTTGTCTGGAATAGCTCAAGCGCTGCTCGACGATATTTGGATGCTGCAACGCGCTCAACTGCGGCCGCGTCAATGAGTTGCGCCACCTCTTGCTCGAAGACTGGTCCGAACCTCGGCACAGGCAGTTCAGCGATGTGCTCAGGCTCAATGTGCTGGATGATCGCGCCGTAGGTGCCCGAGACTACCAGTGGCACGCCATAGCGGCTGGACAGGTAGGCGTACAGGTAGCCCGCCGGAACACGCTCTGAGTCCGGTACGACCTTCATGATGTGCTGTGAAGACCACATGCCCGCCATGTCAGGGCGGACATAGGTCATACGCCCAATCGTCCCCGAGCAAGTGATCAACGTGGTGCCTGGGCTCAGCTCCAGATGAGCCAGTTTCTTGGACTCCGCATAGCGCCGCTGCAACAGTGGCAAGTTAGCGAGGTCCGCATTGAGCATGTCGCTGTTGCTGAGGAACGGAACACCGTAACGTGGGTCGTCAACCCAGATGCGTGCGAACACGGGGCCGTTGTAGATGCCACCCGTATGTCCCGTAGTCAAAGTACTCAGCGCATCCTTGCGCGCTTTGAGCTGCTTGAGGGTGTCGCGTGCCTCTAGGGCGCCAGACATGTACGGGTTGCAATCCAGTCGTCGACCACCTTCCTGCAGCCAGCCCGACCGAACGATGCGAGCGTTCTTGAAACTTGCGAAAGTCATGCTGGCACCTCCACGGGAAACCACGCCCGCATCTGTGCAAGAAGGCGACGGAACTCACCGTCCTCGCAAGCGGCCACAGGTACTTTTGACGCAATGCGTTTGAAGATGGAAGAAGACAACTTGACGTTGTTCTCTCGACGAAGTTGGATAAACAGGTCTTTCGGCGACGGCGGCTTGGAAGCCTCGGCAGGCCACAGGCCACGTTGACCGAGCATTGCTTTAAGCCCTTGTGGCGCGTTCAAACGCAACTCTTCCGCAAGCACCGGAGAGTCCTGCCAGATCCATTGCTCTAGCTCCGGTTCAATCGCAATAACGAGTACGTCTTGCGGCGCCCACCCACCTTGATGCAGTTGGTTGGTAACCTTGCTCAGAATCTCAGCCTGACCAGGCGAACCGTCCCAATCGCAGTCCAGCGCGATCACCAATTTCTTGTGCGTATTGATGAGCGAGCTGACAAGCGCACCTCCTCGGGTGAAGATGCCGGGATCGTTTTGCCCACCAGCAAAGAACAGGTCCTCTGATGGCACGAAATCAAAGTGTCCACACCCCAACTGTTGACACCGATCTTCGCGACTCAGGAAACCCTCAAAAGTGTCGCGCATGGTCTTATCAGCCACATAGAAAGCGCAGTCTCTCTTCATCCCAAAATCCCCGAAGCAAAGAGGCTGCCCAGGTCGATACCGCCCCGCCAATCTTTAAGGCGCGGATGCTCATTACCCGCGACTACAACAACGCCATGTTCAGTGGTCTGTCGCGCGCACAGAAGCTGCTCCAGCTTGCTGGCGGCCAGCACGACTGGTGAGTGAGACGAGACCCAAACCTGGCTGCCATACAGCGACTCCAAGGATTGGAGGATGGCTTCAATGGCGCTTGGGTGAATGCCGTTCTCCGGCTCCTCTGTCACCACGAGCTGCGGCGCATTTGGCAGATAAGCAAGCAGGGTGAGCGTCAAAATGCGCAGCGTGCCGTCAGACAAGCCGCTGGAAGTAACGCTGTATCCGCCGGCATAACGCACGCTGAAGTAGGCGTGATGGTCTTCCTCTCGCTCCTTCACGTCGATGTCTTCGACCTGCGGCAAGGCAGTCTTGACGTGGTCTACCCAGTCTTCGAAATCGCGACTGCGGTGGCTTTTTTGTTGCTCTACGGTTGCATCATCTGGGAGACCTTGACGCTTGAGATCCAATGCCAGCCACGGCAGATTGAGCGCGGAAGCGATCAGCGCTTTGTCCTGCCCAGGAGCGCTAGCTGCACGCAATTGCTCCCAATCTGGCGCAAGGAAAACCACCTTCTCTGTGAGCAGTTCGTATAGCCAGGAGGCTGCGGGAAAGGCATCGGACTTGTACTTCACGGCGGACATGGCGAGCAGTCCGGGCTTGATGCGGACCTTGTCCTCCCGATCGGCATCGCGCTGTATGGTCTTCGCTTCGTCAACAAAAACAGCTGGTCCGCCGTACTCTCGGCGCAAGATGAAGTGCCAGTCTTCCTTGTCCTGATTGGTCTCACCCAGCAAGCCGCCCACGGAGCGATCCGGGACGCTAGAGGGAGAGAAGGCGAACAGGTACTCGTTCTTGACGTTCAGTTCGCGCTCATTGAAAACCTCAAGACGCAGCTCATATCGCAAGTGGCTGGGCCACTTGTCAGGAGAGTTCCGCAACACCTCTTGCTGACGCTTGCTCTTGATGTTGGCGAGCCAAGCCTCTACCCATGCACTGCGCTGGTCTTCTGGCAAGACCACTTCAATCGCGAGAGAAAAGTCATCACCTCGCCCAGCAAAGACCAGTTCTCTCAATGCCGCTGCACGCGCAGGCTGGCTTCCGCGCTTCAGTGTGAAAACGGAGGAGATGTTGTCTGCACGGAGTAGTTCACCGAAGAGGCTTGGAAGATCAATGAGCGTTGTCTTGCCGGAGCCGTTCGCCCCAACAATGACTTGGAATGCGGACATGTCCACGCTCAACTGCTCGAAGCAGCGATAGCGTGTGGCTTCAAGTCGCGTGATCATTTGCTGGGCTCCGGATGTTGGGCGCGGAACTCGGCATACGCCTTGGCGATCTCGGGCAGGTCGTCATCAAGGATGCGCTCCTTGCGGTGCAGGGTGCGCACTTGCAGGCCACCGCCGATGCGAACCTTCTCCTCATGGCTGACATCTACCAGGATTTCTTCGCCGTCAGGGTGGCGCTTGTAAAGCGTGTTGCCACGGCGGTCGAAGCCCACCTTCTCAGCGACAGCCATGAAGACGGGGTAGTCCTTCTTCTGGCCCAGGTCTTCTGCCTTGATCACCTCTTCAGGCTTGCGCTTCAGGAAAAGCAAGCTGGTCAAGATGTTGACGTTGGCCTCGACGATGAAGGACTCCACGGGCAGGTCGATGCTGGCCAGCACCCAGCAGTGGCGAAGAATCCAGTAGCGGATGTACTCATCGCCGGGGTTGCCCAGGATGCCGTCCGGCAAGACGATGCCAGCACGGCCGCCTGGCTTGAGCCATTTGACGCATCGCTCAATAAACAGCACCTCGGGCGATACCGCAGGCTTGATGTTGTTAGTCATCACGAAACCGTCGCCCTGCGGCACCCAACGGCGGGCCAGCTCGTACTGCTCCAGGATGGTCTTTTCGGTGACCGGAATGTCCGAGCCAAACGGCGGGTTGGTCATCAAGACATCAATCGTCCCTAGCGGGATGGCTGCCTTCGCGGCCGGCACACCTGGCAGGTGACCCGCCGGGAATTCCAGCGAGTTCATGTGGTAGAGGTGGCCGAGCGAATTGCCAGCCATCATCACGTTCATCTGTGCCGCGCGAACCAGGAAAGGGTCGAAGTCGGCACCGAACAGGTTGTTGGCCGCGAAGTGGGCCAACCGGTCTCGGATGGAGACGAACTCTTCCGTGTTCTCGTCGCCTGCCTTGATGCGCTTCTCTTCGTGGAAGACCTTGTTCAGGTAGTTCAAGGTCTCGACCAGGAAGCCACCCGTACCGCAGGACGAATCGAGCACGCGCTCGTACTCTTTGGGTGCCAGCATCTTGACCACAAGACTGATGGCGCCACGCGGCGTGAAGTACTGGCCACGATCGCCACGCAGGTTGGTACCAACGATTTCTTGGTAGGCCGTGCCCTTGGCGTCCACATCGGTGCGACCAAAGTCGTAGCGGGCCAGTTCGGAGACGATGAAGGCCAGGGCGCGGTCAGACAGGGTGATCTCTTCGTTGCCCTTGAACAGACCGTCGTACTTCTTCTTCACCGCCTCAAAAAGCGGCTTGATGCGCAGGCGGATTTGCTCGCGTCCCGCAGCTTCAAACGGCTCAAACGGCCCCACCCAGAAGCGACGCGCATCGTTGGGCTGCTGCTCGTCATACATCTTGCAGAAGATGAGGTACAGGAACTGCCAGAAGGCCGCATCCTTAGGCATGCCTTCGTTGCCGTGGATGTAGTTGTGGCAGCGGCGGAAGGCCGTACGCAGCATGACCGGATCGGCACGACGCAGGCGCCCCATGGAGCGGCCTTCAACGCTGAAGGTGTCGTCACCCAGGGGCCAGTCGCCGATGGGCTTGAACTTGGTGTCGAAGCGGGTGACTTCTTTCTTGAAGAAGAAGAACTCCAGGCCGTTGGTCCACAGGCCGTAGTCGCAACTATCGACTTCAGCCATTACGGTTTCCAGCACCTCGAACTCTTTGCGCGCCTCTTCTGGATCACGCATGCGATAGGCACCTTTGGTGCCGAGCTTGGGCTCTTTCTCCACCACCACGGCGCGGTAGAGGTTGTCCACCGTGTGCGCTTGGCCAGGCTTGAAGATGGCGATGTCGAGCTTGCGGTTTTTGCCCAGCACCTTGACCTTGAAGTCAGGCTCCATGTCTTCGGCGGCAATGCCGTACTCATGAATGATGGCGCGGGCGATGCGCTGGCGGACTTGCTCTTTGTCGCTGTCCTTCACCGGTTTGCCGGTGATGTAGTCGAAGACCTTGCCCTCTTCGAGCGCGCTCTCGGGCGCTTGGGCTTCTTGATCAAGGTCGCTCATGTCGTTGTTGTCCTGTGCGGAGCGCTGCTTAGGCATTGCGGGGCTCCTTGTCGTCAAAGTCATCACTGCTGGCAGCGGCACCGCCCTCACGCACCCAGGCGTCCACGTCTTCTTTCTTGAACTTCCAGAAGCGTCCAACCTTGTGCCCCGGCATGCCCTTGGAGGTCACCCAGGTGTAGATGGTGTCTTTGGCTACGCCGAGGTAGTCGGCGATTTCATCGACAGAAAGCCAGCGGTCGTCCATGTCTGCATCCAAACAGAAATGCGCCGCCAAAGTGGCGGCAACTGAACACAGTCTACGCCACTTTCGGCCAGTTCAATAGGGTTTTAACCTGTTTTGATCGGGTTAGGCCTTGTCAGGATCGTTTGAGCAGGGTGCGTACGGGTTCAACCCTAGTCTGGCTTCCATGGCCAAAACGCGAGCCTCCCGCGCTTCCAGCTCCTTGATCAACAACTGTGCTTCGAGCATCGTCTTGTGCGCGAATGAGCGAAGCTGACGGTCACGCTCACCCGTCCCTCGCGTGATCTCACGCGCACGCTGGAGCAGCGCGGCCTGCGCCGGCAGCCCGAACTTCACCCGCGTCCACTGCGCACGACTCATGCGCTGTCGGCCCGGCCCCAAACGAGCGAGTCCAGACGGCCCGGCAACGTGCTCCCAGAATCGGTCCTGAAATGCGCGCATTGCCGTGTTGTAGGCAAGGCGTTGCTCCTTGGGTGTTTGAGCGCCCTTTGCCGTGCGGAAGCCGGGGTGCAAGTCCTTGACGTTGCCACCGTCAGGATTGACGACATAGAAGTGGAGGTGCGGGTGCGCCTCATCGGTGTGCTCGACAACGGACCGAAGGCGATCACCGAATTCCGTTTGCAGCCACTCCAAGGTGCTTTGCTTCCAGTAGCTGTACTCAATGCCTCCACGTGGATACGACGCCACGCCAGCCAGCAGGACGGACGCGTCCTTTCGCAAACGGCGACCAGCTGCGTCACGGCTGCGCGCATGGATGGCACCAACTTCGGCTTCCAGCTCGACGAGGCTGGGACCATGCAGCAGGTTGGGTGGCCTCGGTCTCGGCACATGCAAGCAGGCTTGCGGCTCGCGACTGGCTTCAGCAATCACGTCGCGCACAGCCCATTTTCGATCTGCTCCCCGCGAGGTTTTCTTCGGTGAGTGCAGCGAATAGACAGCGATGTGAACAAACTGGATGCCGCCTGTGATCATGAGGCACCGTCGCTGGAAACATAGTGACCGACTATATTTATCGCCGCTATCGCAACGATAAATGTCGGCCAGGGGAAAATCCCCTGGACCCCGCCGTCCAATGTGTGAACAGTGTGTTGAAACTGTGCGAACCAATGGGCGAATATGTGTGAACAACTGGCCGATTTGATGCCCACCCTTGTGTTAACAGTGTGGCAACCATGTGGGGGCACTGTGGCGCATATTGTGTAGTCAATGTGTGAGTTGCCCACGACGCCTCCGCTGACTACCAAAAACTTGCACGAGCAGACCGTCATCCGCCAGGCCATTCAGCAATTCCGGTGCGGCCAAATGGACTGGAGTTGATGGGACTTGGCGCAGCCTGTCGATGACAGCATCGAATGAAAGTCGGGCCACATACTCGCGGAGCACGAATCCAGTGTCCGTATATTCGATCAACGTGGTCTGATCGAGCGCAATGACGCAAAGCCGCATGCATCGGTCGTTACCAAGAGCTGGTTGCTGTACGCATTCAATCTTGACCCTGCCCGTCGCCACGATGCAGGTTTGCATCCATCCCCAGCCAGCCCATTTGTCATCCTCCACGACATCTCGCCAAGCGAATCGGCTTTCCAAGTTTTTGCTGTTCATGCCGTACCTCGTGGCATTGCCGATGTGTGTGACTTCCTTGCCAGTTCATCACGCATCTTCTGGAGCCTTTCTCTGGCTTGGGCCCTGTCCACCGGTGGCCGATCCGTCTCGATTGTTTGAGCGGGCTCGGCTGCGGCTTCCAAGGCGCGTTGCCGCCTAATGATTTGCCGAAGGTCCCGCCGCAGCGCTGACCCAGCCGACAAGCTGAACTTGCCCTCGCGAGCCCTGCGCAGCAGGGAGGCAAGGAATTGGGGGACAGTCTTCCGGATGCTGTTTTGGCGCTTGCATTCGAGGACTTCTGCCAAGACATCCAGGGCTACGGAGGTGGAGAGACCCGTGCATTGATCCCGCGTCTTTTGGGGTTCGAGTGATAGCTTTTGGCACAACCACGACCAGCACTCTTCATCCGCCTCGTCCATGATCAAGGCCAGCGACTCGTCAGTCTCAGGTGGCGTGTCCTCTGGTCCGGTAGTGGTTGTTTTTGATGAATCCAATCTTTCTTTGAACCCAGTGTTTGTAGTCCCTTGATCGCCCTGAACTGGCTGATCCAGAACTGACTCTTCCACACGTGGGTTTTCAAGGTGTGGAGCCCAGTCCACAATCGGCTCGTCGCTGACAATCCATCTGGATTGAATGAATTGCCCCGATGCCGAACGGTCGCGGACGATTCGCATGTAGTTCAGGCTCTCAAGCTGCTTGATGGCTGTTCGCATGGCCGTCTCCCCCTCCTTGCGTACAGCGCACAGACCTTCGAGGCTGATGCGATAGCCTGGCGGGAGGGAGAGCAAGTGCACGATCACCCCCAGCGCTTTCAGACTGAGATGCTCGTTGCGGATCAGCGAGTTGGGAATCTGGGTGAAATTCCCCGCATGGCGACGCCGAACGATCAGCAACTGAGAGGCGTTCATTGGCGTCTCCACTGACCTTCATGATCAGCGGCCCACCCGTGCGGTAGCAGCTTGCTGGGCAATCCAGGCCTCGATTTCTTCGGCAAGAAATCCGATGGCCGCGTTGCGAGAGTTGCCCAGGCGGATCGGGCGCGGGAAGGTTGGGTCCGTTCTCGTCCTGCGCCAGATGGTGACGCGGTTCATGCCCAACTGGGTTTCCAGGTCGCTGTACCGGAGGATGCGGTTTTTCATTTGATTGCCCACCATTTCTTGTAATGACAGGCAATTCTTCGTTCCGCGTTGTCGGCGTGTCCAGAGGCTCAGATTTTGGCCATATCCCGCAATTTACATGGTAAATTCAGATAACTGATGCGGTTGTCAGAAACGTGCAGCGGCATGTTTTTGACCGGGCTGGGAAACGCGACGACTATCGTCCCCGATGAAACGGACAGTTAAAATTCGCATTAGTCGATTGACCTCCGCTTGCGCACGAATACGAAAGCCGCTTCTTCGAAATTGGCCGACCAACGACCATTCACCGCCGAATGACGGATATGGAATCAGTTGTTTTGACTCAGAAGCTAGAAAACTGAATCGCCATCTTTTGAACTGGAAAATGTCTTTTATCAACAGCCACTTGCGCGATTCGTGGATCGCGAGGGGACAGATGACGGCGCGAGCGAAATAAATCATCGCTCGTTGCATTTGCGCAACAATAAATGCCTATTTCTGGCTATCCCGTGCTGCGGAGATCCATTGAGCAATCGCGCTGGGCTCAAACCCATCATGCAGTGCTGCGCGTAGTGCTTGCTCCAGTTTTTGCCAACCGACGGGAGAACTGGTGTTGGTTGAGGCGGTCGGCCAATCGCTATTACCAAGCTGAAACAGCAGACTGTCCAACAGCTCGTCGTCGCCTACGTCATTTGCAGCTTGCTCAGCCAGCGTAAGCAATGCTTCACGCGTGCCACTTAACGGCTCGACAGGGATCGCAGCAAGGGGCTCAGCCAGCACGATCACACGGTGCGGCTGAATGACATCGGCCAAGTCCTGTGCTGCCGCAACGCCCGCGGTTAGCTCGACGCGAACAAGTACATCGCCAACTTGCAGGAACCGTGTCTTGCTCAGGCCTGGCTGACCATCCTGGTACAGCACGACGGCCTCAGAGCCGACAAGGGCGTTCAGCACCAGTCTCAGGTCATCCAAGGCACCAGCGTCCCGCCATTGGTGGAGGATGTCCGCGCGCAGGCTGCTCCCCTCCAGCCCTAGGTGATACATCAAAGTCGCCACGCGCTTGGCAGAAATGACCTGCTCTTTGCCCCTCAGCCAAACGGACAGGTTCGCGGGACGGATGCCCGTGGCTGCACCCACAGCGCTCAGCGTATCGCCACGCAGGCGCATGAGTGCGGCTGCAATGGCACGCATTTGTTCGGCCTGAAGTGTCGACATCCGGCAATCTCGTTGCTCTAACAGTAAATCACTATAACAAGGCGACAACCTGCCAGCCAAGGCTTGGCATGCTGACTTTTCATCGTTATAGTAATTTATAGTTAGATGGAGGATGCCATGCACAGCCTGCGACGACAGTACCGCCCAATGCGACGCCGAGAGTACCAAGAGGCCGTCAAAGAGCTGAAGCGACTTCACCCTTGGCTGGAGAAGCAGGTGTTTCAGCCCGCCCCAGGCCATCTCGCCGTGGTCGCCGAGCTGATCACTCAATGCGAGCGGTTGATGCATCGCAGTGACTACCAGCGTCGTCCGCTGTTCTGTGTCACCGCAACCAGGGAAAAGCTGGCAGTCCGAGTCGAGGTCTCCGATGCCAGCATCCAGCGCGAGCGCGCCTTGCTCGACGTGGTGGAACAGGCTCGGCACGCGGCCCAGCAGTGCTGCCCTGTTTGCGGTGCTCCGGTTTTCGGTGGCGACGCCAATGCCCCCCAAGGCGCTCGGTGCGCTGCGCACGAGCAAGTGGTAGGACTGTTCGCAGAGGACATCCAGCGTTTCAAGAGAGCTGCGAAGGCCTTGGAGTTGGCGGATGCCGAGCGTGCGAGCAGCACCACTGATCGCGATGCACCCACTCGCACCGAAGCCGCCAAGAAAGACCTGCCCGACAACCCCGTCCCCGCACGCGATAGCAGCAGCACTTCGACTGACGACAAGCACGCACCGTTGATCGCCTTTCTGGACGCTTCCGGCCTCAAACAATTTGTTGACCGCCATCGCGCGAAGGCAGACGAAAAGTTCAAGCGTGCCCAGCAGTTCGCGGAGCGCATCCGGGCGGCCGGCCATGAGCGGCGCACGCTCGGCATGCTGCCCGACGAGTGGGACGTGCTGATCGAGGAGTTCACCCAAGCCTTCCCGAACTTCAGCGAGCTGGCCGAGGTGCTGCACGATCACTTTGCCCTCAATGCGATGGGCGATGGCCGCGTTGCGTGGTCGCCGCTACTGCTGGTCGGGCCTGCGGGCATCGGCAAAACAGAAGCGGCTCGCTGGCTGGCGGAAAGGCTGGCCTTGCCCTTCCGTGTGTTCGACATGGCGAGCGCCCAATCAGGTTCGCCACTGGCTGGATCAGAAGCCTTCTGGAGCAATTCCGAGCCGGGCCTCCTGTTCGAACTGCTTGCCTACCAGCCAAAGGCCAACCCCGTCGTGGTCTTGGATGAGCTGGACAAGACCGAGCAGGTGCGCCAGTACGACCCATTGGCGGCGCTGTACACCCTTCTTGAGCCCCGTAGCGCACGATCCTTCACGGACCTCTCTATTCGTGATTTCACCATCGATGCCAGCCACGTGAACTGGATCGCGACGGCAAATAGTGTGGATGGCATCCCGACCCCATTGCTGTCCCGGCTCACGGTGCTGCATGTCCATGCGCCTACACCTAATCAGGTCGCACGAATCGCGCAGAACATCTACGGCCGGATGCGGGCAGAAGCCAGCTGGGGTTCTGCCTTCGTACCCTCTCTCGACGAGGCCGTGCTGGCGAAGCTGAAGCACCTGCCTCCGCGAAGCCTAGGCCTGGCATTGCGACGGGCGCTTGGGCATGCCGCACGGGATCTGCGCGATCACATCCAACCCAAGGACCTACAGCTGGTCTCGGACGGCGGTAAACGTAGTATCGGTTTCACCGCTGGCTTGACTGTCCAGCGGTAGTCCATGCACCCGTTATCGTAATTACGGTAACTACGATAACGGGTGCGTACCGATCATGTCCTGCGATGTGCCTGCCCGCACGTATGGCAAAACCATGTGCTCTGCCACTGGCGCTTGGCCGCACTGTAAGCCTTAGCCTGGGCATGCCAGCCCTTCATCAGTAGCCAGCCCAGCGCGATGACTCCAATCCCGACCGCAGCTTGCTTCCAGTTGTAGATGAGCAGCGCCCAGAAGGACATGCCGACCCGGCAACCCCGCTCGAAAAGGTCGCACACCGTAGCAGCGTGATAGACCGTCGCTCCACCCAGCCCAAACGCAATGACGAACGGCAAGGGTGACGGAGGAGCTGGCGGCGCGCAATGCTGGGCTAACGCCGTTAACTGGTGGCCCTGGCTGCTACCTTGAACAAACTGCCCGTCAGAGGTCACCGCCGTGTGTGTAGCGTGGAAATGCTGTGTGCCGCCCGCATGCACAACGGCCATTGGCTGGATATGCGTGCTGCCGCAGCTCGGACATTGCATTGCCATGGTCAGCCCTCCGAACCTTCGGTGTTGACGGTACAGGTCAGCGTGGCCTCGCCGCCCTCCATGCCCGCCGACAACACGCCGACCTTGGTCAAACGGCCATAGGTCTTACCGTCCTTGCCCAGCTTCAGCGAGGCTGACTTCGCAAGCTGCTGGACCGTGATGCTGGGCAGGTAGCTGCGGTAGGTTTGCTCACCCCCGTCACGTGACACCGCCACCTTGCGGACGCTGAACCCATAGACCTTGACGGGCTCGGCGAGAGCGACCGGCGTGACGCCTTGATCTGAATTCCATCCCGACTGCTTGAGCAGGGACTCAGCCGATTCAAATCGTGGGCCGATGGCCGCGCACCCCAGCGCCTGTTCAAGCTGCGCCTTGGCCTTGGCGTCCGCGGGCTGCGAAGATTCGTTGCTGGAGGCAGGGGGCGTGGTTGGCTTGATGGCCGCATTGGCGTCGTACCCCACCAACCAGAGATTGGTCGGTGCACCCGGCTGCCAGCCGGTGTCGAGCACCAGTTGCTGGACAAAGCCCTGGAAGGCGAGCTGCTGCCGCTCGCTGATCGGCTGCCGGTCGGGGATGGCCAGCATGGGCGGCTTGGGGCCAACCGTACGGACATTGCCGCTGTGTTCGACCGCCATCTGCTGCATGAAGAGGTGCAGGTTGGCGGCGTTGTTGACCGCGTACCCCACCGACTGCCCCCAGCACACCGAGAAGGTGGGCACAGCTTCGGACTTGGTTTTGCTCCACCAGATGGTGGCCGTACCGATCCAGCAGTCACTGCGGGACCAGTCCGTGACCGTGACTGCCACGCGGGGGAAGTAGGTCTTGGGCGTTCCGTCGTAGGAGTGCTTGCTGAAGACGCCTGCCAGGGCTGTTGCACGGATGCCAGGAGCGCCGGGCGGCGCGCTTTGATCTGGCTTTGCTTGATTGGCAACAACTGCTGGGCGAACCTCGGTAGCAGGAGGCGATACCACGTTGCCTTGGCTGGCTGTCGACACGCCACCCAGGGAGAGGTGAACCTTGGTCGAGCCGTCAGCCTGCGGCTGCGTCGTCACACAGCCAGTCAGGGTCATCGCAACAGCCAGACCGGCCAGCACCTGAAAGCAGACTCCACTCATCCATCAGCTCCCTTTGATCTCAAGTTGAGCTGATTATGAAGACTATATTCGACATTGTCGAATATAGTCCGTGGATTAGTAGTCCCATGACGCCCATGCTCGGCGTTGATGGGACGAGACTACGAGCAAGTGCGTCAGGACTTGGCGCGCAACATGAAAGACTTCCGGGGCAAGCGTGGCTTGTCGCAGGAGGCGCTCGCCCTGAGCGCGGATGTGGATCGCACTTACGTGAGTCAGATCGAGCGCGCTGTGGGCAATCCTTCCCTGCTGGTCCTATGCAAGCTGGGCGCGATCCTGGAGACCGACGTGCTCGATCTCTTGGCTGAGCAGACCAAGTGAACACGGGTGAGGCCACCCACATGGGGATGCCCGAAAAAAATGTATACGGAGGTGACTACGGAATGAGACACACCGCGCTGATTCCCTGTAAAAATGGCGCTTCCGAGACCATCTTCCGCTTTAACGTCTAAGTCAGCTGCGGCTTTGGCCGCTGTTGCATGTGAAACGCCCCTGGATGGTCCATCCCAGGGGCGTTTTGTTTGGTGGGGTGTTAGCTGGCCTGGTGCGGCGGGCTTAACCCTCGGCGCAGCGCATGATGGCGCGGTCGTTGGGCAGGCTCAGGCAGTGTCTGAGGTCGCGCTGCGGGCCGGGCAGGGCATGGTGGGTGGGGGCCGCTTTGCTTGGCTCGGCCTTGTTGGCCACTACGGCGGCGGCGGGTGCTGGGCTGCTGTTGGTGCTTGCCGGTGCCGCCTGGGGGGCTGCCGGGGCAGCGGGTGGCGCTGGCGCGATGGCTGCAGCAGCGGACGGGGCTGTTGTCGCGGACGGGGTTGCCATGGCCGGTGCGACAGGGGCCGGTGCGGCGGGAGCCGGCTGAACCGGTGCGCCGTTCATGCCACTCATGCTGGCCATGGCTGCCGGCAGATTGAGTGGCTGGCCGTTGGCCTTGATGCCGCTGCTGTCGATCTGCAGGCTGCTGCTGATGAACTTGCCATCGTCCTTGATCAGCCCCTGTGCTTGCCATTGTGCGAGCATGACATCGGCGCTTGCCCTTGCCTGGGCGGTTTGTCCGGGGCCGCCGCTACGGGGCAGCAGGCCGTCGAGCAGGCTGCGCTCCAGTGTCATGCCGGCTTGCAGACTGCTGCGGCGTTGCCCTTGTGCGGCCAGCCAGGCCAGGGTGATGTCGCCCGGTTTGACGCCAGATCCATCGAAAGCGATGGTGAAGTTGGCCTTGAAGCTGCCCTGTGGCATGTGGAAGGACAGGCGGTCCAGTTTGAAATTGGGGGATTGGGCCAGGAAGCCGCCCATGTATTTGTAGACCAGCGCCATCGACGCCTGCTGCATGGCGGCCGGGTTGGCGCGCAGGTCGGCACGGTTGTTCAGTGCCAGTGCTTCGGTTTGCCAGGCGGTCAGCGTCTGTTTGTGCAGATTGTTGTAGCTGAAGTCGGCATCGATATTGTCCTGCTGGATGGGCGGTAGTCCGGGGGGCATCAGCTTGAGGCTGGACAGGTGAGTGCGGTAGCTGATGTCGACATTGCCAGCCTTGTCTTGCACGGCAATATCCAGATGGGCGGGGCCAAGCTGGGCCAGTGGCATGTTGTTGCTCTGCAGGCTGGCGCTATCGAATTGCTGTGTCAGCTGCGAGGCCCACGGTTCTTGCGGTGTGCTGAAGGCGGCCAGGCTGCCATTGAGCTTGAGATTGACCAGGCTCAGCCTGATGTCGCCAGCCGCCGGAACGGCAGCGCGGTAGCTGATATCCGGCAGGGTCAGGTCGTAGCTGACCGGCTGCCCTGGCTGGCTGCGCGCGCTGCCCTTGATGCTGAAGGTGAGGGCGCCTGCCGGGCTGCCCAGCGTGATGTCCTGCCCGGAGAAGTGGCTGCTGGTGCTGCCGTCGGTGGCGCGGATGGTGTCAATCTGCAGCGGTAGCGGCTGGCCGGGCTGGCCTTGGGCATCCAGCGGGGTAATGGTGGTATCGGTGCGCGTCCAGCGCACGAAAGGCAGGGGAAACTGGTTGATGTGGTAGTCCAGCTGGAATACCTGCAGCTGGCCGCCCAGTGGCAATTTCAGCTGGGCACGGGCGCTGGAGCTGAACCAGCCGCGATCAAACTGCTGCAGGCTGAGCAAGGATCCCGCGCTGCTGTTGCCCAGCGCGGCAAAGTCGCTGCGCATCTTGTCTTCGCTACGCATGCCGACAATGCCGGGGGCGATGGCGCACCATCCTGCTACGGCCAGCGCCAGTGTGGCGGCGGCTCCTGTGATCAGCTTCATGTTTTCTCCCTGCAGCAGTGGATGCTGGCTGCCTTGTCGGCTTATGCCGACAGACTAACAGGGCTGCTGGCGGACGGCCAGTCTGCCAGCTTGTTGCGTGGGCCATGTTTGTCATGCCGGGAAAACCCGAGTGTTTTTCTTCGGTATCCAAGGCAGAATGGCAGCTGGCGTGTGGCCTATCTACTGTGGAGTTGTTTTTATGTCTACCTTGTCCCTGCCGCTTCCCCTGCTGGCACTGATTGCTGCCGCAGGCTTGTATGCAGGCATCCAGAACGCGCTGGCCGGTGGTGGTTCTTTCATTACCTTTCCCGCCTTGTTATTGGCCGGGCTGAATCCGCTGGCAGCCAATATGAGCAGTACCATCGCGCTGTTTCCCAGTCAGATCACCTCGGCGCTGGCCGGGCGCAAGCTGGTGGGCGGGGTAGGGCCAGTGCCGTTTCGGCAGCTGTTTGTGGTCAGCCTGATTGGCGGTGTGCTGGGGGCGGTGTTATTGCTGTCGACGCCGGTGAGCATCTTTACCCGGCTGGTACCCTGGCTGGTGTTGTTTGCCACCAGCGTGTTTGCCTGGGGCAGTTTTCGCCGCAAGCCGGTGGTGGACCCGGATGCGCCGCCGCGTCATCTGCCCACCCCCTTGCTCTTGCTGATTCAGGGGGCAATTGCCGTTTATGGCGGTTATTTTGGCGGTGGTATCGGGTTTCTGATGCTGGCAGCGCTGACCATTGCCGGTCAGCAGGTGCGGATGGCCACGGCCACCAAGAATGCACTGGCCATGACCATGAACGCCTCGGCCGTGGCGATCTTTGCCTTTTCTCCGCTGATCAACTGGTCGGCAGTGTTGGCGCTGGGCGCCGGTGGTATTGCCGGTGGCGTGGTGGGCGGCTGGCTGATGCACCGCCTGCCGGAGCGGCAGTTGCGCGGCTTTGTGGTGGTGGTGGGAACCGTACTGACAATATGGCTGTTTGTGCGCTAAACCCGGCGTATGCTGTGACCACTGTAGAAGTTGCTGGCTTGCCGGCTTGAGTATTGATATATTCCGCCTTTGATTAAATTGTTTGTTTAAAATAACTCAGGGTTATTTTGATATGAAAAAGATTCTGCTGGCTACCCTTATCGCCACCTTTGCTGGCCACGCCCTGGCGGCGGACCTGCTGGACACCGTGAAACAGCGCGGTACGCTGAAAATTGCCGTGGAAGGGACCTATCCGCCCTTTACCTTCAAGGATGCCAATCAGCAGCTCACTGGCTTTGATGTGGAAGTGGCTACCGAAGTGGCCAAGCGCCTGAAGGTCAAGCCGGAATTCACCACCGGCGAGTGGAGCGGCCTCTTGGCCGGCCTGCAGGCTGGCAAGTTTGACGTAGTGGTCAACCAGGTGGGCATTACCGACAAGCGCAAGGAAACTTTCGACTTTTCCCAGCCTTATACCTATTCCAGTGCCCAGCTGATCGTGCGCAAGAACGAGAGCCGCGTGTTCAAGTCGCTGGATGACCTGAAAGGCAAGAAGGTGGGCGTGGGCCAGGGCAGCAACTATGCCGACATGGTGAAGGCGGTGAATGGCATCGAGGTGAAGGTGTATCCGTCGGCACCGGAAAACCTGCAGGATCTGGCCACCGGCCGTATCGACGCCGCGCTCAACGACAGCCTGCTGATTCCGTTTGCCATCAAGCAAGCCAAGCTGCCCTTGAAGGCTGGCCATCCGGTGGGTGACATCACCACCATGGGCATTCCGTTTGCCAAGAACAATCCCAAGTTCAAGCAGGCAGTGGACAAGGCCTTGAATGACATGAAGGCCGATGGCAGCTTCAAGAAGATCTCGGTCAAGTGGTTCGGTATCGACGTATCCAAGGCGCCGACCGCTGCCAAGTAAGCGGGTCTGGCCCTCTGCGGGCATCGTGTTTTACCGTCAGTACCATTAGAATGTGCTGATTACTGCGCCCCTGCCAGTCAGGGGCGCAGCTGTTTCTGAATGGGGATGAATGCATGGAATGGGCAGGACTGATCGAGGCCGCCTTGCCGGTGATGCTCAAGGGCGCGCTGTATACACTGCTGTTTGCGGTGGTGGCCATGGTGCTGGGTTTGCTGCTGGGCTTTGTGGTGGCTCTGCTGCGGGTGGGCAAGGTGCCGGTGCTGTCGCAGCTGGTGGCTTTTTACGTGAGCGCCATGCGTGGTACGCCGCTGCTGGTGCAGATTTTCGTGATTTATTACGGCTTGCCGGGCATCGGCATCGAACTGGAGCCGGTACCTGCCGGCGTGCTGGCGCTGACACTGAATGTGGCGGCCTATCTGTCGGAAAGCCTGCGTGGCGGTATCGCCGGGGTGGAGCGTGGCCAGTGGGATGCCGGCCTGTCGCTGGGCCTGAGCTGGTGGCAGACCATGCGCTATATCGTGGCACCGCAAGCCCTGCGCCTGTCGGTGCCCAGCCTGTCCAACTCGCTGATCAGCCTGATCAAGGACACCTCGCTGGTGTCGGTGATTACCGTGACCGAACTGATGCTGGCTACCAAGGAAGTGATTGCCCAGACTTTCCAGCCCTTGCCGCTCTACCTGGGTGCGGCTGCCTTGTACTGGATGATGAGTGCCAGCTTCGAGCGCCTGCAAAAGCGGGTGGAGCGCAAGCTGGAGCTGGCGCACCAGCGTTGAGCCAGTGCCGGCAGGGGGCTAGGACAGGTATTCGGAAATCTCGATCAGGTTGTGATCGGGGTCGCGTACATAGACCGAGTTGATCTTGCCGGTGGCACCGGTACGCAGCACCGGGCCTTCGATAATGGCAATCTGCCTGGCTTGTAGCTGCTGGATGACCTCGGCCAGCGGCAGCTCGGCGATAAAGCACAGGTCAAGCGCGCCAGGTGTGGGCAGCTGGGCCTTGGGTTCGAACTCCTTGCCCTGCACATGGATATTGATCTTTTGCCGGCCAAAGCGCAGCGCCAGCCTTTCCACCGGTGGCGTGCCGCCGATGAAGCGTTCCAGCGTCATGCCCAGCCCATCGCAATAAAAAGCGATGCACTCATCCAGGCGGGCGGTGGTCAGTACGATGTGGTCAATCGCGGCAATCATGAAAGCTCCTGCGTGTTGGGCGCCAGCCGGGGCCGGCGCGCTAGCAGGCGCTGGGCTCAGGCGTGGCGGTACATATTGTCGATCAGGGCGCGGCAGCGTTCGCTGATTACCTTGCGCCGCAGCTTGAGTGTGGGGGCCAGTTCGCCGGCGTCCACGCACCAGGGCTTGTCCAGCAGGGAAAACTTCTTGATGTGCTCCCAGCTGCCGAAGTGCCGGTTGAAGCGTTTCACTTCGCGCTCGATCAGCTCGACGATGCGCGGATGCAGGCGCATCTCGCTATTGGTAGTGTAAGTGATGCCATGTTCCTGGCACCACTCCTGCAGCCGCTCATACAGGGGCACGATCAGGGCTGCGGCAAATTTTTGTCCGTCGCCCACCACCATGATCTGGTCGATATAGGCCGATTCCTTCAGCTTGTTTTCCAGCAATTGCGGGGCGATGTATTTGCCGTTGCTGGTCTTGAACATTTCCTTCTTGCGGTCGGTAATGCGCAGATAACCCTGCTCCAGTACGCCGATATCTCCGGTATGCAGCCAGCCATCTTGCACGGTTGCGGCGGTGAGTGCCGGCTCCTTGTAATAGCCCACCATCACATTTGGCCCGCGCACCAGGATTTCACCATCATCAGCCAGTTTCAACTCCACGCCCTTGAGCGGAATGCCGACGCTGCCGATGCGTACGTCTTTTGCGACAAAGGGATTGGCGCTGATCACCGGCGCGGTTTCGCTCATGCCATAGCCTTCGGCCACGGCAATGCCGCTGGCCCACAGCAGGCGCGCCAGCCGTGGCTGTAATGCTGCCGAGCCGACATTCACCCAGCGCAGCTCGCCGCCCATGGCGGCACGCCACTTGCGGTAGACCAGCCGGTCGGCAATCGCGTGTTGCAGTGCAGCCAGGCCGCGTGGCGCTTGATCCGGCTGGTAGGCTTCGGCACGGCTAATCGCCCACAGGTAGAGGCGACGGCGCCAGCCAGCCAGTTCCTTGGTTTTGCCCACCAGTTTTTCATGCACTTTTTCCAGCACGCGCGGTACTGCGCTGAAAGTATGCGGCCGTACTTCGTTCAGGCTGGTGGACAGGGTATCGACGCTGGCAAAATACACAGCGGTGCCGGTGAGCAGGTAATACAGCACGCCGGCGCGCTCGAAGATATGCGACAGCGGCAGGAAACTCAGCGCCCGGCATTGGCCTGGCGGCAAGCGGGTGTGCTCGGCGGTGGCGATGACGGTGCTGACCACATTGCGGTGCGACAACATCACACCTTTGGCGCGGCCTGTGGTGCCCGAGGTATAGATGATGGTGAACACGTCCTCGGCCCGGATGCTGCTGCGTAGCGCAGCCAGCTGGCGCAGATCGCCATGGCGGCCGGCCTCGCGCAGCTCGGTCCAGCATGGCAGCCCGGTCAGCGGGTTCAGCGCGTATAGCGGGCAGCTGCGTCCATCCAGCGCCTGCGCCAGCTTCTTGTACAAGGCAGCGCTGCCGACGAAGGCCAGCTTGACCTCGGCATGAGCCAGGATATAGCGTGCATCATCCAGCGTGCAGGTAGGGTAGAGCGGTACACTGATGGCCCCGATCTGTTGCAGGGCGAGATCGACAATGGTCCAGGCCGGGCAGTTGTCGGCGGCGATGGCTACTTTGTCACCGCGTACCATGCCCAGTTGCAGCAGGCCCAGGCTGACGGCATTGACCGCCTCCATCACGTCGGCGCTGCTGAGCGACTGCCATTGCTGGCCGGTTTTGGCAGACAGGCAATCTGCGCGCGGCAGGGTTTCCAGTTGGTGAAAGAGAATGTCAAAAGCGCGTTCTAGCTTCATTCGTACAGCCGTTTGAATCTGAAACGGCGAAAAATAGCCCCAATCGCTGACGCTGTAAAGAAAATTGCGGCCGATTATTGGGAATAATCAAGAAAATGCCGGCAAGCTGCCGGGTTTTGCAGTGATCGTGCTTTTATTCATGCCAGCGGTATGGTCTGCCCATGCGGGCCATTCCAGCCGTTGGCGGCGGGCTGCCGCAACATGCAGCAGCGAAAAATCAGGAATACATCATGAAATTTGCCACCAAAACCATCCACTCCGGTCATGACAGCAGCCAGCACAGCCGCGCGGTGATGCCGCCGATCTACCAGACTTCGGTGTTCGAGTTTGCCGAAATCGGCGAGCAACTGCCCTTTGCCTATGCCCGCACCGGCACGCCCACCCGCGCCGCGCTGGAAAGCTGCCTGGCCAGCCTGGAAAACGCCCAGCATGGCCTGGCTTTTGCCAGCGGTATGGCGGCCATCGATGCCGTGCTGCGTGCCACGCTCAAGCCGGGCGATGAAGTCATTGCCGTGGCCGACCTGTACGGCGGCGCCTACCGCCTGCTGACCAAGGTGATGGAGCCGGCCGGCATCACCGTGACCTTTGCCGACCTCACCGACACCGCCAATCTGGCTGCCATCATTAGCGAGCGCACCAAGCTGCTGTGGCTGGAATCGCCCACCAACCCCTTGCTGAATCTTGTGGACATCAGCGCGCTGTCGGCGATTGCCCACCAGTATGGCTGCAAGGTGGCGGTGGACAGCACCTTCGCCACGCCTTATCTGCAAAATCCGCTGGATCTGGGGGCCGACATCGTGGTGCATTCCGCCACCAAATACCTGGGTGGCCACTCCGATGTGCTGCTGGGGCTGGTGGCCGTCAATGACCAGCAGCTGTTTACCGACATCAAGTTCATCCAGAACTCGGCCGGTGGCGTGCCGGGGCCGCAGGATTGCTTCCTCACCCTGCGCGGCATCAAGACCCTGCACCTGCGCATGGATCGCCACTGCGACAATGCCGAGCAAGTGGCGGCCTTTTTGCAGGGCCACCCCAAGGTGGAAAAGGTGTTCTTCCCCGGCTTTGCCGACCATCCCGGCCATGAAATTGCCAAGCAGCAGATGCGCCGTTTTGGCGGCATCATCACCATCTGGCTGAAAGAAGACAGCCGCGCCGAAGCCAGCCGCGTCGCCAGCAAGCTGCAGCTGTTTGCCCTGGCCGAGTCTCTGGGTGGGGTGGAGTCGCTGGTCAATCACAGCTACACCATGTCGCATGGCGGCATGCCGCCGGAACAGAAGGCCGCGCTGGGTATTCGCGAAGGTGGGCTGCGCCTGTCCATCGGCGTGGAAGACATCGAAGACATCCTGGCGGATCTGGCCCAGGCGCTGGCTGACTGATGTGGTGGTGGGTAGCGGGCCGGATGCGGCTTGCTGCCCTTGGCTTGCCGCAGGCGGCCTGTTGCGCTAAATTACCCGAGTAAATTAATCAGGTATTCACCATGGCCGCACCCGCAGAAGAAAAATTCACCCGCCAGACCATTCTTTCGCTGACCCGCTGGAGCGACAAGCTGCTCAGCTTCCGCCTGAGCCGCCCTGAATCCTGGCGCTTTGTTCCTGGCCAGTTTGCCCGGCTGGGTTTGCCACTGGAAAACGGCGGCATGGTGTGGCGTGCCTATTCAATGTGCTCGGCCAACTGGGACGAGTATCTGGAGTTCTTTTCCATCGTGGTGCCGGACGGCCTGTTTACCTCGCGCCTGGCGCGCTTGCAGCTGGGGGACGAGGTCCTGCTGGACAACAAGGCCAATGGCTTTTTCACGGTAGACCGCCTGCCCGATGGCGAAGACCTGTGGCTGCTGGCTACCGGCACTGGTCTCGCGCCCTATCTGTCCATCCTGCAGCAGCCGGAAGTGTGGCAGCGCTTTGCCCATATCGTGCTGGTGCATTGCGTACGCGAGGTGAGCGAACTGGCCTATCGCGAGGAAATTGCCGCCCTGCGCCAGCATCCCTTGTGGGCGGAGTGGGGTGAGCGCCTGCAGTATCTGCCAGTGGTGACGCGGGCGGCTGAGCCCGGCATGTTGCAGCAGCGCATTCCGGCCTTGCTGGCCAGTGGCGAACTGGCTGCGGCCGCCGGCCTGCCGCTGACCGTGGAGCGCTCCCGCTTCATGATCTGTGGTAATCCGGCCATGGTGGAGGACACCCACCGCCAGCTGATGAAAATGGGCTTCCGCCTGAGCCGGCTGAGCGCTCCGGGCCATCTGGTGCTGGAGAATGGCTGGTAAGCATGGGGCTGGCTAATGGCCGGTCTTGACTTTGCTTAACATATTAATAATATGGAGCAAGGTCAGGCCCGGGCTACTTCCGCGTCTGGCAAGGCCGAGCGGTGATGACACCGCCGGCTGTACGGCCCCGCGCAAGAGGGCCACCCGGAGGAGAAACCATGCACACCATTACCCACCGCGCCGGTCGGCTTGCGTGGCCGCCTGCCATGTGTCGTCCCGTATCTTGCCTGCCGTCAGCCGGGAGCCGCCGATGACCGCCCGCGTGCTGGCGGATGTCAGCATTTCCACCCGTGCAGTCAGCCGCAGTGAACGGGTGGATTTCTGGCGCGAACAAGTAGGACAGCTGCTGATCGATGTGGAGTGCCAGCGCCCGCCAGAGCAGGAGCTGGACGCCAGCCTGCGCTATCAGGACTTCGGCCTGTTCCGCATGGCCACCATCCAGGCCAATGCCCATGCCGTGGCTCGCAGCGGCCACAGCATCCGCCATGATGGCCGTGACAGCATCTTTGCCTGCCTGATGCTGCAGGGGCGTGGTTTCAGCCATCAGGGTGTGGACTGCGCGCTGCATGTGCCGGGTGATGTGGTGCTGTATGACACCGCCCAGCCCTATGGCCATGGTTTTCCCGACCAGATGGAGATGGCGGTGCTGGATATTCCGCGCCAGCTGTTCGAGCAGCAGGTGGGCGGCTGGCAGGGAAAGGGGCTGGTCAAGATCGACCACAGTGTCGGTATTGCCGGCTGGGGGCCGCAGGCGGTGCGCCAGCTGCTGGCCGAAGGCGTGCAGGCACAGCTTGCCGCGCGCGAGCATCAGGCCAGCCAGTTGCTGGAATGGCTGCATTCCTTGTGGGCCGTGCAGTGCGGCCAGGCGCAGGCCGGCAAATCCACCCTGTGCAGTCTGTGGCGTGCCAAGGCCTATATCGAGCAGCACCTGACCGAAGACGAGCTGGACGGCGAGCGCATCAGCCGTGCGCTGGGGCTGTCTGCCCGCCAGTTGGCGCGCATTTTCGAGCAGGAAGGCCTGTCGGTCAGCCGCTATCTGTGGGGGAGGCGGCTGGAGCGTTGCCGTATCGATCTGCAAGATCCGGCGCTGCGCCACCTGTCAGTGAGCGAGCTGGCTTTCCGCTGGGGTTTCAATCACATTGCCCATTTCTGCCGCAGCTACAAACAGCGTTTTGGCGAAACGCCCAGCCATACCCGCCTGCAAGGTCGCAGCCAGTCAGCCCCGCGCTAGGCTGCGCAGCGGCAGCCGCCGGTTAACACCATGTCCGCTGCGGATAACAGCGGCGTCCGGCTCAGGCAAGGATGGCGCCGGGGCAGTGGCTACAGTGTCCTCACGGTCGCAACAGGCCGTCGTGTTCATCACAATAAAGAGGAGACTTTGTCATGCCATTTGCCATTTTGCTGGCCCGTATCCGCCAGCCTGTCTGCCGGGGAGGGCGCCAACATGCGACTTTCCTATGAAAACAAGTTGCTGGGCATTCTGGCGCTCAGTTTCGGTTTCGTGTTTTTCGACCGGCTGGCGCTATCCTTCCTGTTCCCCTTCATCGCCACCGAACTGCAGCTGGACAATGCCCAGCTGGGCATGCTGGCCTCGGCCCTGGCGCTGACCTGGTCCTTGTCCGGCGTGGGACTGGGGGCATTGTCAGATCGCCTGCAGGCACGCAAACCCATGCTCTTGCTGGCCGTGCTGGCGTTTTCACTGTTCTCTGCCGCCTCCGGGCTGGTCGGTGGTTTTGTCAGCCTGTTGTTGTTCCGGGCGCTGATGGGCGTGGCTGAGGGGCCAGTGTTGCCGATTGCCCAGTCCATGCTGGCCGAAGCGTCCACCCCGGCGCGGCGCGGTTTCAATATGGGCATCGTCAATGGTTCGGCCCCCGGCTTGCTGGGCGCGGTGATCGGCCCGCCGCTGCTGATCGCCCTGGCCACGGCCTATGGCTGGCGCACGGCGTTTTACCTGTCCTGCATCCCCGGCCTGCTGATTGCCTGGCTGATCTGGCGGCATGTCCGCGAGCGGGCACCGCATGTATCGTCCGCCACCTTGTCAGTACGGCATGGCCTGCCGGCGCGCGGCATGCTGCAGCTCCTGCGCCATCGCAATATCCTGCTGTGCGTGCTGATTGCCTGCAGCTATATCACCTGGTTCATCATCCTGATCTCCTTTACCCCCACTTTTCTGGTGCAGGTAAAGGGGCTGACACCGGCCCGCATGGGCGCGGTGATGAGCAGCCTGGGCCTGGCCTGGGTGGTGTGGGGGGCGCTGGTGCCGGCCATTTCCGACCATATCGGCCGCAAACCGGCCATGGTGGTGTTTTCGCTGATTGCCGCCTGCTGCCCGCTGGTGCTGTTACAGGTAAACGACTTCAGCACCCTGCTGCTGCTGGTGTTTCTCAGTTATACCGGCCTGGGCTGTTTCACCCTGTTCATGGCCACCATTCCGGCCGAAACGGTATCACCCACGGTCATCGCCACCGCACTGGGCATGATCATGGGTGTGGGCGAACTGGTGGGGGGCTTTGTTGCGCCCACTGCTGCCGGCATGGCTGCCGACCGCTACGGCCTGCCCGTGGTGATGTGGATTGCCATGGCCGCAGCCCTGTTGCCGGCCTTGCTGTCGCTGGGCCTGCGCGAAACCGCGCCGCGCCGCGTGGCGTCTGCAGCCACCCTGTGTCACGGCGATACCGCAACCCGCTAAACCCCGCTTTGCCTTCCCATTTCGCCGGGCAGGGCAGGCCCCTGCCGTGGCCATCGAGGTCCATCATCATGCGAATCAAACAATCCATGCCCTTGCTGGCAGCTAGCCTGCTGGCTGGCGTAATGCTGTCCTCTGCTGCACAGGCCACTCAGTCTGGCGCCGATACCATCGGTGTCGGAGCCGAGGGCTTTCTGGCCGGAGCCTTGCCGCCCGCCGGCTGGTACGGCGTGTTCTACTACAACCACTATCACGCCAGCCAGTTCAATAATGGCGCGGGTGAGTCTTCGGTGCCGGGCTTCGGCCTGACTGCCGATGTGGTGATTCCCCGGCTGTTGTATATGTCGGATAGCCAGCTATGGGGTGGGCGCTTGGGCGGCTTTGTACTCACCGCCCTGCCCACGCTCAGCCTGGATGCCGGTGGGCAACATGCCAGCCGCAGCGGGCTGGGTGACAGTGTGGTGGGGCCGCTGCTGGCCTGGGGGGATGAGGGGCCATTGCACAGCGTGCTGGCACTGGATATCTCGCTGCCCACCGGCAGCTACGACCAGCACAGCATGCTCAACCTGGGTAATAACTATTACTCGCTGCGCCCGGTGCTGGCCTTGTCCTGGCTGCCGGCCAGCGGCTGGGAGGCTTCGGCCAAGATCACCTACACCTTCAACAGCAAAAACCGCGCAACCGATTATCAGTCAGGCCAGCTGTTTCACTTCGACTATGCGCTGAGCTATGCCATCAGACCGGACTGGCGGCTGGGGGTGAATGGTTATTTCGTCAAGCAGACCACCGACGATACCCAGCATGGCCAGGCGGTGAATGGCGATGGTTTCCGTGGCCAGGCTTTTGCTATCGGCCCGGCCGCGCGGGTGCAATTGGGCAAGGCCGGGCTGGAAGTGCGGCTGCTGAAGGAGTTTGCCGTGCGTAACCGGCCCGAGGGCAGTTCGCTGTGGGCCAAGCTGGTGCTGCCCTTCTGATTGTTTCCGCTTAACCAGCACAAGCCCGTTGCCTTGCGGCAGCGGGCTTTTCGCTTGGGGGCCGGGGATCAGGCTTGCAGGATGAAATCGGCGCAGCGCTCGGCAATCATGATGACCGGCGCATTGGTATTGCCGGAAATGATGCTGGGCATGATGGAGGCATCGCAGATGCGCAGCCCTTCCACGCCATTGACCTGCAGCCGCGGGTTGACCACGGCAGCGGCATCGCTGCCCATGCGGCAAGTGCCTACCGGGTGGTAGACCGTCTTGGCATGGCTGCGGATGTGTTCGATCAGCAGTGCATCGCTGGCCTGTGTGGCGGGGGAGGGCAACAGCTCCTCGCTGATGACTTGCTGTAGCGAAGCTGCCCGCAGAATGCGCCGTGCCAGCTTGACCCCGCGCAGCAGGCCGGCCACATCATCTTCATGGCTGAGTGCGCCGCTGACAAAGCGCAGCGGGGCACGGACATCTGCACTGGCCAGGCTGACCGAGCCGCGTGATTTCGGCCGTAGCAGGCAGGGGTTGATCGAGATGCCGTGGCCGGGCAGTGGCTCACGTTCCACATCGCCTACCAGCACCGGCAGCACGTGAAACTGGATATCCGGCCGGCTGCCGCCGTCGGTGCAGGCAAAGCCGCCGCTTTCCACCACATTGGAAGTCAGCAGCCCGCTGCGCAGCAGTTGCCACTGCAAGCCGTTGCGCAAGGCCTTGAAGCCGCGTTCCTGCCCCAGCAGGCTGATCGGCTCGCGGCAGCGGCCATACACCGATACCTCCAGATGATCCTGATAGTTCTGGCCGACCTCCGGCGCATCATGCAGCACTTCAATGCCCTGTTCGCGTAGCTGGGCGGCCGGGCCAACACCGGACAGCAGCAGGATCTTGGGCGTGGACAGCGCACCGGCGCACAGAATGACTTCGGCCCCGGCCAGGGCCTGGTGGTGCTGGCCATCGGCCGTACGCCAGGCTACGCCAACGGCGCGGGGGCCCTGCCACAGCAGCTTTTCTACATAGCAGCCGGTACGCACCTGCAAATTGTCGCGCTGTCTTACCGCTGCCAGATAGGTGGCAGCGGTGCTGCCGCGCTGGCCATTGAAGGTGGTGGTATGAAAAAAGCCACTGCCTTGCTGCACGGGGCCGTTGAAATCATCGTTATAAGGCAGGCCGCACTCTTGCGCCGCTTTGACGAAAGCCAGGCTCAGCGGGTGGCGATAGCGGGTATCGCTGACCCGTAGCGGCCCCTCGGTGCCGTGGTAGGGGCCGGACAAGCGCATATGGTTTTCGGCTTTCTTGAACGCGGGCAACACCTGTTCCCATTCCCAGCCCGTGCAGCCCTGGGCCGCCCAGTCGTCGTAGTCGGCGGCGGTGCCACGGATATACACCATGGCGTTGATCGAGCTGCCGCCGCCCAAAGTGCGGCCTTGCGGTACATGCATGCGGCGGCCGGCGGCACTGGCCTGTGGTTCGCTGTGGTAGATGACGCTGCGCTCGCTGCCGATGACCTTGATGAAGGTGGCCGGCATGTGGATGAAGGGGCTGTTGTCGGGCGGGCCATCCTCCAGCAGCAGCACCCGCTTGCCGGCCTCCACCAGCCGGCAGGTGATGGTGCAGCCCGCCGAGCCGCCACCCACCACGATATAGTCATAATGTTGCATTGCCTTCTCCTTGTTCTCCTGCGCCCGTAGCGGGCGGGACTTCAGCTTACGGGCTGGGGGAAAGGCAAGTTGACTGTCAGGGCCATGGCTTTTGACTGGCCCTGCCAGCGCTCAGCACAATGCAAGAGCGCGTGGCAAAATCATTAGCTGTATTAAGAACTGGCAACTATCTTTAAACAGAATGTCGGCATTGCCGAACGGTACGCCAGTGTGAAGGTGAGAGCACGCTGTCGGCCCATAACAAAGTATGCGGGAAGCCAGGGCATGCCCTTACAAGAACAACACTCCATGGCCAGCAAGTTGCAGGCGGCGCTGCATGAGTCGCCCGTGCTGTTGGCGCTGTTTGATCGCCATGACCGGTTGCGTTACGCCAATGCGGCGTTTTGTCAGGCTTATGATGTGGCGCCGGATGAAACGCTCAGTTGGTCCGAACTGATGCGGCGCAATTACCAGCGCTGCATCGGCGCGCTGATTTATACCCATGATTTTGAAGCCTGGCTGGTGTCGGCCCGTTCACGTCGTGGCAAACAGCCTTATCGTGCCTTCGAGGCTGACCTGACCGATGGCCGCTGGATCTGGATGACCGAGGCGATGCAGCCGGATGGCAGCATGGTGTGTGTGGCCACCGATATGAGCGAACTGAAAGTGTCAGAGCGTGAGCTGCGCCAGGCGCGCGACATGGCACAGCGTGCGGCGCAGACCGATCCGCTGACCAGCATCAGTAATCGTTCCTGCATCATGCAGCTGTTTGAGCAATTGCTGGGTCGGGCCGAGGCCACCGGCATGCCGCTGGCGGTGGCGATCATCGATCTCGATCATTTCAAGCAGATCAACGACCGGCTGGGTCATCCGGCAGGGGACCGCGTCATCATCGACTTTGTGCAGCGCATCCAGCCGATGTTGCGGCCGCACGACGGTTTTGGCCGGCTGGGCGGCGAGGAATTTCTGCTGCTGTTGCCCGGCTACAGTTCGTCCGAGGCCGAGTTGTCCCTGCGTGCCATGCTGGCTGCGGTGGAGGCTTCGCGGCCGCTGGCCGAGCAGCCGGGCTTTGGCTATACCTGCTCGGCCGGGCTGGCCCTGTGGCGGCCCGGTGATGACCTGGCCCAGGTGTATGCGCGTGCGGATATCGCGCTGTATCAGGCCAAGGCAACCGGGCGCAATACCTTGTGCCGCCATTAGGCGTCGCTAACAACCTAGCTGGTGCGACGTGGTGCGGCCTGGCCGTACCCTTGCTGTCGGCGTCGGCGCGCCTTGCCCCAGGGCCGCTACACTATTTTGTTAGCCGCTCTAAGCGTGTTCACATCACTGCAAACAACAAAGAAAAAGCCGCAGGGCAATGCCTGCGGCTTTGACATGGGGCTGTGACCGCGCTTATTTGACGCAGTCCACGCAGTAGACCTTGCGGCCTTCCACTTCGGTAGCCACCAGACCGTGCACGTCGGTTTCGAAGCCCGGCAGTTCGCGGTTGAAAGCCTGGGCAAAGCGCAGGTAGTCAACAATGGTCTTGTTGAAACGCTCGCCCGGAATCAGCAGCGGAATGCCCGGCGGATACGGGGTCAGCAGTACGGCGGTGACGCGGCCTTCCAGCTGGTCGACCGGCACGCGTTCGATCTCGCGGTGGGCCATCTTGGCGAAAGCATCGGACGGACGCATGGCCGGCTCCATCTCGGACAGATAGATCTCGGTGGTCAGGCGGGCGATGTCGTGCTTGGTGTACAGCGCATGGATGCGCTGGCACAGGTCCTGCAGACCCACGCGTTCGTACTGCGGGTAGCGGGCGACAAAGTCCGGCATGGCGCGCCACAGCGGCTGGTTCTTGTCGAAATCGTCCTTGAACTGCTGCAGCAACGAAATCAGCGTGTTCCAGCGGCCCTTGGTGATGCCGATGGTGAACATGATGAAGAAGCTGTAGAGGCCGGTTTTTTCCACCACCACACCGTGTTCGGTCAGGTATTTGGTGACGATGGCGGCCGGAATGCCCATCTCTTCGAAGCTGCCGTCCACATCCAGGCCCGGCGTCAGCACGGTGGCCTTGATCGGGTCCAGCAGGTTGAAGCCTTCTTCGATGCCGGCAAAACCATGCCAGTGCGCGCCGGGTTTCAGTTCCCAGTCCACCGGGTCGCAGATGCCGTCGTCGGACAGCTCGTCCGGGCCCCACACGCTGAACCACCAGTCGTTGCCGTATTCCTCGTCCACCTTGCGCATGGCGCGACGGAAGTCCAGCGCTTCCACCAGCGATTCTTCCACCAGTGCCTGGCCGCCCGGCTGTTCCATCATGGCGGCAGCCACGTCGCAGCTGGCAATAATCGAGTATTGCGGGCTGGTGGAGGTGTGCATCAGATAAGCCTCGTTGAACCAGGCGGTATCCAGCTGACGGTTTTGCGGGTCCTGCACCAGGATCTGCGAAGCCTGGCTGATGCCGGCCAGCAGCTTGTGGGTGGACTGGGTGGAGAAGATCAGGCTGTCCTTGCAACGCGGACGGCCTTCGCCAATGGCGTGGAAATCGCCATAGAAGTCGTGGAAGCTGGCATGCGGCAGCCAGGCTTCGTCAAAGTGCAGGGTGTCCACTTCGCCATCCAGAATGCCCTTGATCTCTTCCACGTTGTACAGGATGCCATCGTAGGTGGATTGGGTGATGGTGAGGATGCGCGGCTTGAGCTTGGGGTTCTTTTCCAGCGCTTCGCGGGCAAAGGGGTTGGCCAGAATCTTTTTCTTGATGTTTTCCAGCTGGAATTCCGATTTCGGAATCGGGCCGATGATGCCGTAGTGGTTGCGCGTGGGCATCAGGAATACCGGAATGGCACCGGTCATCATGATGGCGTGCAGATTGGACTTGTGGCAGTTGCGGTCCACCAGCACGATGTCGCCGGCAGCCACGCAGCTGTGCCAGACGATCTTGTTGGAGGTCGAGGTGCCGTTGGTGACAAAGAACAGGTGGTCGGCATTGAAGATGCGTGCGGCATTGCGTTCCGAGGCGGCAATCGGGCCGGTGTGGTCCAAGAGCTGGCCCAGTTCGTCCACCGCATTGCACACGTCGGCGCGCAGCATGTTTTCGCCAAAGAACTGGTGGAACATCTGGCCCACCGGGCTCTTCAGGAAGGCCACGCCACCGGAGTGACCCGGGCAGTGCCAGGAATAGGAGCCATCGTGGGCGTAGTCCACCAGCGCGCGGAAAAACGGCGGGGCCAGGCTGTCCAGATAGCTCTTGGATTCGCGGATGATGTGGCGCGCCACGAATTCCGGCGTGTCCTCGTGCATGTGGATGAAACCATGCAGCTCGCGCAGGATGTCGTTGGGAATATGGCGCGCGGTGCGGGTTTCGCCATACAGGTACACCGGGATGTCCGGGTTGCGGCGGCGGATTTCCGCCACGAAGCTGTACAGCTGTCCCAGGGCGTTTTCCGAGGCGTCGTCGGTCTGGAATTCTTCGTCGTCGATGGACAGGATGAAACCGGCTGCCCGGCTTTGCTGTTGGGCAAAGGAGGTGAGGTCACCATAGCTGGTGTAACCGATCACGCTCATGCCCTCGGCCTCCATGGCTGCTGCCAGTTCGCGGATGCCGGAGCCGCTGGTGTTTTCCGAGCGGAAGTCCTCGTCGATGATGACGATGGGAAAATGAAAACGCATACCTGAGTCCTTGTCGGTCAAAACTCGGACACCACAGCCGGGGATGGCCATTCAGGAAGGCAGCCCTTGCCATGGCAAAGGGCAATACCGTGCACCTGTAACGCCTGTCGGCCCGCAGCTTGCTGCAGTGTCACTCGGTGCGCGTTGGGGCGCAGTCGCTGGTCCCTGCCGGATGGCAGTGGGCGGGGCTGGCCTTGAGGCGCGTAATGGTACTAGGCGCGCACGAAAACCGGGGTGCATCCTGCTGGCTGACGTGGAGTGGCCGCAGATCCCCGGCTTTCTTAGGGAGCACGGTTTAGGTGCGTCCTTCACGTCGGCCGGCTTGGGGAACATCCCAAGAAAGCGCGCATTGTAGACCTTTTACCGTGCTTGTGTTGCAAGGCAATATCAGTGAGTGAAAATATTCTGCAGGTTTGATCAAATATCCGGCTGAAAGCCTTGTCTGGCAAGGGTTTCAGCCAGTCGCTACCGACTTAAAGGATTGTTTTAAGACAGATTAGCCTGCAGGTGGTGCTGGCGGTTTGAGATTATTTTTTGTCGCGGCCAACTGTTGTTTTTTTTCATTGCGGCGGCGGTACAGCCCCAAAGCCTTCAGCACAATGGCGCCACCGCTGACCAGCAGCAGGAAGGCCAGCGGCCCGGCCACCAGCCAGGGAAACAGCACCACCAGCACCGCCAGTGCCAGCAAGGCGAGGCCAATGGTCAGAAAAGCAGCGGCCTCGCTGGTATCGATGCTGCGGGTGCCGCGCACCACGGCACCCAGCGCATCGCCAATGCGTGCCGCCTGGCGCGCTGCGGCGCTGGCACTGCTGCGCGCCGCATGGCTGGCCGCCGGCAACAGTAAAGAGGGCGGCTGGCGCTGGCGCGGCTGGGTCAGTACCGGCGTGCGCTTGTGGCCGCTGAGTACCACTTCGGTGGATTGCTGCAGATCCTGCAGAAAGCGCGCGGCCAGTTCTTGCGCCACCGTTTCATCTTCGATGGCGACATCGATTTCGCGGTTGGCCAGCCAGCTGGAGATATTCAGATTGGTGGAGCCGATACGCGCCCAGCGGCCGTCGGCCACCGCCGTCTTGGCATGGATCATCGGGCCGTTCCACTCGAACACCCGCACGCCGGATTCCAGCAAGGGGCGGTACATGGTGCGCGAGACGGTGGCGATCCAGCGGATGTCACTGGAGCGCGGCACCAGCAGCCGCACATCCACGCCATCGCGCGCCGCCTGTTTCAGTGCCGACAGATAGGTGCTGGTGCCCATGAAATAGGCATCGGTCAGCCACAGCGTGCGGCGGGCAAAGCTGGCAATCAGCATGTCCAGCCGCATCATGTGAGCGGTGGACGGAGTGGTGGCAATCAGGCGGGCGGCAATCGTGCCGCATTCCGGGATGGGGGTGGAAAAATCCAGCCAATGCGCGTCCAGTGGCGGACCACAGCTGGCCCAGCTGTCAGTAAAGGCAGCCAGCGCCTCGGCCACCAGCGGGCCACGCAGCGCCAGCCCGGTATCACGCCAGGGGGCGATGCCGGCATCCGGCTGGCCTTCCCAGCTGGAGCTGATGCACAGGCCGGAGATAAAGGCCGTTTGCCGGTCTACCACGATCAGCTTGCGATGATTGCGCCCCAGCAGGGTCAGCCCGCCAGTCAGCGTGGGTGGGTTGTAGGCGCGCACCTCGACCCCGGCACTGGCCAGTGGCCGGAAAAAACCACCCAGGCTGGGCCGCCAGCAACCCAGCCAGTCGTATAACAAACATACCTTGATGCCGGCGGCGGCCTTGTCCATCAGCAACTGGCGAATTTCGCGGCCAAAGCGGTCGTTGGCCACGATGTACATTTCAATGAATACCGAATCTTCCGCAGCGGCAATCGCCTGTTTCCAGGCCGGAAAGTTATCGCTGCTGTCATACAGCAGCTGCACACTATTGCCGGCAATCAGCGGCGCGCCGGCCGAACGCGCGAAAGCCTGGTCGGCCAGCTGGCGGACGAAATCCTGTGTTGCCGGTGTAGTGGCATCGCTACGCATATCGCCTCGTGAATGTTGTCAGACAATATTCAAAATAAGGTGTTTTCTCTGGTTTTGGATAAGGACATCCCGCAACAGGGAAAGTCGTAAATATGAATATGAGTGTCACAAAACTGGAAGAAAAATGTGCATATTTTGCGGGTTTTCCCTGATTTTTTTGCGGAAAAAATCAATCAACTTGTTGAAGTTAAACGATTATTGCGCTGCGGAAAAGCAGGTAATAACTGGTTGCAAGGTCAAGCAAGTTGCCCTTAGAATCGATTCACTCGATTCACAATTATAAGCAGGACAAAGCAATGGACAGACAGCGCTGGTTGCAGGGTACCCTGTACCATCCGGATTTCGAGCAGGACAGCTGCGGATTCGGCCTCATCACCCAACTGGACGACAAACCCAGCCACTGGCTGGTTGAAACCGCCATCTCCTCGCTGGCCAAACTGACCCACCGTGGAGCGGTGGCGGCAGACGGCAAATCGGGCGACGGCTGTGGCCTGCTCTTTCGCAAGCCGGACGGTTTCTTGCGTGAAGTGGCTGCCGAGGCGGATATCGCGCTCAAGGCAGTGTACGCCGCCGGTCTGGTGTTCCACCACCCCGACAGTGAAATCGGCGAGCGCAGCCTGCGCCGGCTGAAGGAATTCCTGGAAGCCCAGCAACTGGAAGTGGCTGGTTTCCGCGTGGTGCCCACCGACATCAGCGCCTGTGGCGAAGCGGCATTGGCCAGCTTGCCGGCCATTTCGCAGGTGTTCGTTAACTGTCCCTTCGGGATGGACGAGCTCACCTTCCAGCGCCGTCTGTACATGGGCCGTCGCCAGGCAGAAAAAGCCAACAAGGTGGACGATCCGTCTTTCTACCTGCCCACGCTGTCGCCGCACACCCTGTCCTACAAGGGCCTGGTGACGCCGGAAAACCTGCCCAAGTTCTTCCTGGACCTGAACGACCCGCGTTTTGAATCCAGCCTGGCGGTATTCCACCAGCGCTTCTCTACCAATACCTGGCCGCAATGGAAGCTGGCTCAGCCCTTCCGTTTCCTGGCGCACAACGGTGAAATCAACACCGTGCAGGGCAACCGCTACTGGGCGCGCGCGCGCGAGCGCATCATGGCCTCGCCGCATCTGGATATGGACGCCGTGCGCCCCATCGTCCAGACCGATGGCTCGGACTCGATGAGCCTGGACAATATGCTGGAAGGCCTGCTGATGGGCGGCATTCCGCTGTTCCGTGCGCTGCGCCTGCTGGTACCGCCGGCCTGGCAGAACGTCGACTCCACCGACAAGGACCTGCGCGCCTTCTACGAATACAACTCCATGCACATGGAGCCGTGGGATGGCCCGGCCGGCATCGTGCTGACCGATGGCCGCTACGCTGCCTGTATGCTGGACCGCAACGGCCTGCGTCCGGCACGCTGGGTGCTGACCCGCGACAATATCCTCACCATCGCCTCCGAAGTGGGCGTGTGGGACTACAAGCCGGAAGATGTCGTCCGCAAGGGCCGCGTCAAGCCGGGCCAGCTGTTTGCTGCCGACCTGGCCACCGGCGAGCTGCTGATGCCGGAAGACATCGACGCCATGCTCAAGAGCGCCAAGCCGTATCGTCAGTGGATCAAGGACAGCGCCAAGTATCTGGAACTGTCGATTGAAGACGATGCCGGCATCGAAGCCATGGGCAAGGAAGAGCTGTCCCGTCTGCAAAAGCTGTACAACTTCAGCTTTGAAGAGCGCGACCAGATCCTGCGCGTCCTGGCCGAAGACGGTCAGGAAGCCGTTGGCTCCATGGGCGATGACACCCCGATGGCGGTATTGAGCCAGAAAGTGCGCTCACCCTTCGACTACCTGCGTCAGCAGTTTGCCCAGGTAACCAACCCGCCGATCGACCCTATCCGCGAAGCGGTGGTGATGTCGCTCAACAGCGTGTTTGGCCCGGAACGCAATATGTTTGAAGAGAGCGCCGAACACGCCAAGCGGCTGGAAGTGCGCTCGCCGGTGCTGTCGCATGAAAAATTCGTGCGCGTGACCACCCGGCCGGAAACCTATCTGAAGGCCACCACCTTCGACCTGTGCTACGACCCGAGCGAAAGCTCGCTCAAGCAAGCCATCGAAAAGCTGTGCCAGCATGTGATCGAAGCGGTGAACGAGGGCACGGTGATCGTGGTGCTGTCCGACCGCATCATCACCCAGGGTCGCCTGCCGATTCATGCGCTGTTTGCCACTGGTGCGGTACACCATGCGCTGATCGAAACCGGCCTGCGCTGCAAGACCAACATCCTGCTGGAAACCGGTACCGTGCGCGACGCGCACCAGATGGCCTGTGTCATCGGTTATGGTGCCACTGCGGTTTATCCTTACCTGGCTTACCAGAGCATCATCGACCTGGTGAACAGCGGTGTGGTCAACTGCAAGATCAACGAAGCGCTGCAGCACTACCGCAAGGGCATCAACAAGGGCCTGCTGAAAGTGCTGTCCAAGATGGGTATTTCCACCATCGCTTCCTATCGCGGTGCCCAGCTGTTTGAAGCCGTGGGTATCCACAAGGATGTGGTGGACCTCTGCCTGAAGGGCACCGTGTCCCGCGTTTCCGGGGCCAGCTTCGAGGACTTTGAAGACGACCAGCAACAGCTGCTGCGCTTCGCCTTCAACCCGATGCGCCAGATTTCGCAGGGCGGCTTGCTCAAGTACGTGCACGGCGAGGAATACCACGCTTACAACCCGGACGTGGTGCAGCTGCTGCAAAAAGCGGTACAAAACGACGACTACCAGACCTACCAGCAATACGCCGACACGGTGAATACCCGTCCGGTATCCATGCTGCGCGACCTGATGAAGGTAAAACTGGCCGAGCAGCCGATCTCCATCGACGAAGTCGAGCCGATCGAAGCCATTCTCAAGCGCTTCGACTCCGCCGGCATGTCGCTGGGCGCGCTGTCGCCGGAAGCCCACGAGGCACTGGCAACCGCCATGAACCGTCTGGGTGGCCGTTCCAACTCCGGTGAGGGTGGCGAAGATGCTTCGCGCTATGGCACCGAGCGCATGTCCAAGATCAAGCAGGTGGCCTCTGGCCGCTTTGGCGTCACCCCGCATTACCTGGTGAATGCCGAAGTGCTGCAGATCAAGGTAGCCCAGGGCGCCAAGCCGGGTGAGGGCGGCCAACTGCCGGGCGACAAGGTCACCGGCCTGATTGCCCGCCTGCGTCACGCCAAGGAAGGCATCAGCCTGATTTCGCCGCCGCCGCACCACGACATCTACTCCATCGAAGACCTGGCCCAGCTGATCTTCGACCTGAAACAGGTCAATCCGACTGCGCTGGTATCGGTGAAGCTGGTGGCCGAGCCGGGTGTGGGCACCATTGCCGCCGGCGTGGCCAAGGCCTATGCCGACCTGATCACCATCTCCGGTTACGACGGTGGTACCGGCGCCTCGCCGCTGACTTCGGTGAAATACGCCGGCTCGCCGTGGGAGCTGGGCCTGTCCGAAGCCCAGCAAGTGCTGCGTGCCAACGGCCTGCGTGGCCGGGTACGGGTACAGACCGACGGTGGCCTGAAAACCGGCCTGGACGTGATCAAGGCAGCCATCCTCGGTGCAGAAAGCTTCGGCTTCGGTACCGGCCCGATGGTGGCGCTGGGTTGCAAATACCTGCGTATCTGCCACCTGAACAACTGCGCCACCGGCGTGGCCACCCAGGAAATCAAGCTGCGCTCCAAGTACTTCCTTGGCCTGCCGGAAATGGTGATGAACTACTTCCTGTTCATCGCCCGTGAAACCCGCGAATGGATGGCCAAGCTGGGCGTGCGCAGCATGGAAGAGCTGATCGGCCGCATGGATCTGATGGAACTGCTGGAAGGCGAAACCGCCAAGCAGAACAAGCTGGACCTGTCGCCGCTGCTGTCGCAAGGCACAGTGCCGGACGACGTGCCGCGCTTCTGCATCAGCGACAGCAACCCGTCCTTTGACAAGGGCGAGCTGGCTGAACAGATTCTGGTGGATGCCCTGCCTGCCATCCATAACAAGCAGATGCTGGAACTGTCCTACCCGATCGAGAACATCCATCGCTCCATCGGTGCCCGCCTGTCCGGCGAAATCGCCCGCGTACACGGTGCCGCTGGCCTGCCGTTTGGCTGCCTCAAGGTCAAGTTCAACGGCAGCGCCGGCCAGAGCTTTGGCGTGTGGAATGCCTCCGGCCTGCACCTGGAACTGGAAGGCGATGCCAACGACTACGTCGGCAAGGGCATGGCCGGTGGCCGCGTCACCATCTACCCGCCCAAGAACGCAGCCTATGACAGCGGCGAAGCCATCATCATCGGCAACACCTGCCTGTACGGTGCCACCGGTGGCCAGCTGTTTGCCGCAGGTGTGGCTGGCGAGCGTTTCGGTGTGCGTAACTCCGGCGCACTGGCAGTCATCGAAGGCGCTGGCGACCACTGCTGCGAATACATGACTGGCGGTACCGTCATCGTCCTGGGCGAAACCGGCTACAACTTCGGTGCCGGCATGACTGGCGGCTTTGCCTTCGTCTACGACCCGGGCGAGCGCTTTGCTTACCGCTACAACAATGAACTGGTCGACATTCACCTGATCAACGGCGAAGCAATGGGCATGTACCGTGCCTTCCTGCTGGAGAAGATTGCCAAGCATGTCGAGCTGACTGGCTCCGAAACCGGCCGCGCCATGCTGCAAAACTTCGACGACTACGTGGACTACTTCTGGCTGGTGAAGCCGAAGGCCGCCACGCTGGACAGCCTGCTCAAGGATTGACGATCAAGGGCGGGGCGCTTGCCCCGCCACAATGGAAACAACAGGGTCTGCTGCCCTATACGGCCGGACCCGCAGTCAGGAAACGATCATGAGTGACGTATTCCAGTTCATGAAGCTCTCCCGCAACCCCGGCGAAAAAGTCGAAGCTGCGGTGCGCAAGATTGAGTTCAAGGAAATCTACCAGCCGCTGCACCAGGTGGATGCAGCCGAACAGGCCGGGCGCTGCCTGTCCTGTGGCAATCCCTATTGCGAATGGGAATGCCCGGTACACAATTACATCCCCAACTGGCTGAAGCTGGTGGACGAAGGCAAGTTGTTCGAAGCGGCCGAAATGTCGCACAAGACCAACAGCCTGCCGGAAATCTGTGGTCGCGTCTGCCCGCAAGACCGTCTGTGTGAAGGCGCCTGCACGCTGAATCAGGGCGGCTTTGGTGCCGTCACCATCGGCAGCATCGAAAAATACATCACCGACGAAGCCTACAAGGCAGGCTGGCGTCCGGACATGTCCAAGGTGATCTGGAGCAACAAGAAAGTCGCCGTCATCGGTGCCGGCCCGGCAGGCCTTGCCTGTGCCGACGTGCTGGTCCGCAACGGCGTGAAGCCGGTGGTGTATGACCGCTACGAAGAAATCGGCGGCCTGCTCACCTTTGGTATTCCCGAATTCAAGCTGGAAAAGGCAGTGGTTCAACGCCGCCGCGAAATCATGCAAGGCATGGGTGTGGAATTCGTGCTGAATACTGAAATCGGCAAGGACATCGAAATCGAAGCCCTGCTGGAACAGTACGACGCCGTGTTCATGGGCATGGGAGCCTACAAGTACATGAAGGGTGGCTTTGCCGGTGAAGACCTGCCGGGCGTGCTGGAAGCGCTGCCTTATCTGGTGAACAACGTGCGCCAGTGCATGGAAACCCTGCCGGCAGGCGAAGCCGCCGTTTCCATGGCCGGCAAGCGCGTGGTGGTACTGGGTGGTGGCGACACCGCCATGGACTGCAACCGCACCGCCATCCGTCAGGGTGCCAAGCGCGTCACCTGCGCCTACCGCCGCGACGAAGCCAATATGCCGGGTTCCAAGCGCGAAGTGGCCAATGCCAAGGAAGAGGGCGTGGAGTTCCGCTGGAACAGCCAGCCGGTAGGCATCGAACAGCTGCCCAATGGCGCACTGGCGGTGATCCTGGCCGAAACCCGTCTGGGTGAGCCGGATGCCAAGGGCCGTCGTAACGCCGAAATCGTAGCGGGCAGCGAAGAGCGTATCGAATGCGATCACGTCATCATCGCCTTCGGCTTCCAGGTGGAAGCCGCCAGCTGGTTTGACCGCGCCGGCATCAGCAGCCAGCCCAACGGCCGCACCATCGCCTCGGAAAAATCAAAATTCAAGTACCAGACCAGCCATGCCAAGATCTTCGCTGGCGGCGACCAGGTACGCGGCGCCGACCTGGTGGTCCGCGCCGTATTCGAAGGCCGCCAGGCAGCGGAAGGTATCTTGAGCTACTTGCAGGTGTGGTAAGCCTCACTGGCTGTAGCTTTGTGTAAAGAGGCCCGCCGACTGGCGGGCTTTTTCTTTACGTATACGGTGCGTGGCGGTAACCAAGGCAGCTGTTACAATGTGCCGGTTTTTATTTTGTTTATGCAGACTGGTTTGCACGCCATCTGCACAGAGCACACGCATTTTCTAGCGTGGCTGCTTGCTAGCCGTAGGTACGCGGCGCTATGCATGCCTGGCCACCATTGTTTGCCATGTACGAGGTATTCATGAGTCGTTTTCTGTCGATGAGCGACGCGGCGGCCAGCAAAGGCTGGCACGCAATAGCGGTACTGCTGCTGTCTTTCATCTACGTTGCCGTATGCAGCGTGGGGCATACGGTAGCGCTGCGCTATGCCTTGCAAGGCGGTCTGCTGCTGTTGGCACTTCCTTTGCTCGGTCATAGCCTGCCAACCTTCCGTGCAGCCAGATATCCCATTATCCTGCTTGGCCTGTTCATGGCCTATGCCACCTTGCACACCTTGTTGTTGTCACGCTGGCCAGCCATTTCCATGGCAGAACTGCGCAGCCAGCTGGGGATGGCCACCTTGTGGTTCTTTATCGGGATGGTCTTGTACCGGGTATGCCGCAAGTTTTCCATTAGCGACGTGGTGATTGCCGGTGGCGTGGCGCTGGCACTGGCCGAGTTTGGCCTGGAAGGCTACCAGTACTTGGCTACCGGCATCTGGCCTTACCGCGAAACCTTCGCCACCCCTACCTATCTTGAGTTCACTTTCCTGATCAATTTCGTGTTGGCCTTTGTCGTCGCCACCTTGTGTTTTGGCCATTGGGGTCGTACTCAGGTCAGCCGCATCAGCAAACCATGGCTGCTGGCCATTCTGGCCTTGTTTGTATTTGTCAGCCTGCATGCGGCCGCTCGAAACGGCATGATCGGCATGGTCTACCTAAGCTTCTCCATGTTGCTGCTGTATTCCATTTTCCAGGGCGTCAAACATGGTTGGGTCAAGTTATTGCTGATCTGGCTGGTGGTGATTTCCAGTCTTGCTGGGCTGGTGACCTATGCAATCAAGCAAGACAGCCGCAATCTGGCGTTTACCGAATCGGTTACTGCCGGTTGGGATTACCAGCATCACCCCACATGGACCCAGATCGGCCCCTTGCCGCTGATGTCAAATGGCGAGCCGGTGGACGACTCGGCCTTCAAGCGCGTGGCCTGGATTCACAGTGGACTGGACATGATTGTCAGCCACCCGCTGGGCTTTGGCTTCATGCGCGAAGTATTTGCCCAAGCTGCCACCAGCATTGGTATCAAAAATAATCTGGGCCATGCGCATAGCGGTTTCATTGATTTGGGGCTGGCTTTGGGTGTTCCGGGCATTGTGCTGTGGTTGCTGTTTTGCGCCAGCCTGTTTGTCACCGGCTATCGGCGTTTCCGCTATCAGCAGGATGTACGGGGTTTGATACTGATGCTGATGGTGTGTGGTTTCCTGGGGCGCATGCTCAATGAGAGCATCTTCCGCGATCACATGCTGCAGCTCTTCCTGTTTGTGGCCGGGGCCTTGCTGGCAGAGATCTATTCATCCAATTCTGTAGGTAAAAATAATTGCCGATCTTTTTGAATATTGATGCTTGTTATGAGATGTTAAGCAATGAAAAATAAATTAAGTAACATTGTTTACTCGCAGTACTTTGTGTTTTTTGCGGTAGTGGCTTTTGTTTTTGCACGGGCGCCTTTTCGTATAATTCATGGGTATTTATGGGCCGAAGATGCATCTGTATTTATTAAGCAGAGTTATGAGTTTGGCTGGTATTCATTGTTCAAGCCCTATGCTGGTTATATTCATTTGCTTTCTAGGGTGATTGCAAATTTTGCTTGTATGGTAGTAGATGTGGTTTATCTGCCTTACTTGCTTTCGAGTATCTCGTTATTGATAATGGGTTTTTCTTGTTGTTATCTTTTCAATGCACTACGAAATTTTTCCAGTGGTGTGGCAATCATGGTTGCTTTTTCTCCTGTAGTGACGCCGCAGAATGGTGAGCTTCTGTTGACAATAACCAATTTGCAGTGGGTTTTGTGTCCTGTGATTTTGATTATGTTGTGGGAGTGCAGTGTTGGTGAATTTGATTTTTCAAACCTCTTGGTCAGGGGTTTTATATTATCTGTGCTGACGCTGACTGGGCCGTTCGGCGTTTTTTTCTTCCCTTTTTGGGTTGTTTTTTTTGTGGTGAATGGTTTGTGGCGAGTAAGCAAGAGCTATATATGGGTCTTGCCGTACTTTATTTCGGTTTCTTTTCAATTGTGGGTGATTTTTAATTATCCGCAGAAAAGTACTTCTTTGATTGGTGATCATTTTTTGCTCACTTTTCTGGTTCAGTATTTCTCAGATCTGTGCTCATTCTCTGTTATTCATGGGCATAATCATATTTATCTTAATGTCGTACTTGGTGTGTGTTTTTTTGCGATGATGATATGGTCTGGGTGGCTGGCGGAATGCCGTTATATAGCATTGCTATTTTATATTTTTAGTTTCATGCTGTGGCTGATTGGCATGTTCCGAGTTGGTAATTTGACTATGCACTTGTCTTGGCGTGCTGATGGTTCCAGATATTTGTACCTGCCTTTGCTATTCATGCTGTGGGCCAATATTTTTACATATCATTATTCTATTTCAAGATTGGCCAAAAATGTATCTGGATTTATTATCCTGTTAATTTTTGTTGTTTCCATGACGAAATTTTCATTGAACGAATGGCCGGACTGGGTTGTAGTGAAGCGTGCGCAGGGTACATATATCATGGTGCCAATGAGTGATGGTGTTTATATAAAAAGAGAATTTTTATAACATTATGATGTGAGTGGCAGAATAATTCGTTGGATTCTGGTGTCAAATGCTGCTTTTCGCTTATATTCCGGACATTTATAATGAGTCAAATGATAATAAACAATGCCGTGCCTTTGTGTGTTGATCTGGACGGAACACTGATTTACTCCGACATGCTGCATGAATCAACGCTGAGCATGTTGAAGGTCAAGCCGTTTGCCGCACTGCGTCTGCCTGGCTGGCTGTTGCAGGGTAAGGCCGTTCTCAAGGAAAAAGTGGCTGCAGCAGGAGATTTCAATCCGGCAACCTTGCCTTACAACCAGGCTTTTGTGGACTGGCTGCGCACACAGCACGCCCAGGGACGCAGGCTGATACTGTGCACCGCATCCGACCAGAAAATTGCCCAGCGTATTGCCGAGCACCTACAGGTATTTGACGAAGTGATGGCCAGCGAAGGAGCGGTCAATCTGGCGGGGGCAAACAAGGCTGACGCGCTGGTGCAACGATTTGGCGAGAAGGGTTTCGATTACGCGGGTAACTCCTCCGCCGATATCGCGGTCTGGGAGCATGCACGCAAGGCCGTGGTGGTCAATGCTTCTGCAACCGTGCTGCAGGATGCCGAAAGCTGCGTCGAGGTGGAGCAGGTATTTGCCGGCCCCAATAAGGGAATCGCAGTGTGGCGGCGCGTATTGCGTATGCACCAGTGGTTGAAGAACATCCTGCTGTTCATCCCCCTGATTGCCGCCCATCGTATTGCTGACATGGACGCCTGGTTGTCCTTGCTGCTGGGATTCCTGGCATTCAGTCTGTGCGCATCTTCGGTTTATATCGCCAATGACTTGCTGGACCTGGAAAGTGACCGTGCTCATCCCCGCAAGTGCCAGCGTCCCTTTGCCTCAGGTTCCGTCCCGGTATGGCAGGGCTGCATTGCTGCGCCAATATTGCTGCTGGCCAGCTTTGGCATTGCCTGCCATGTGGGGGGCAGCTTCCTGCCTTGGCTGGTGGGCTATTTCTTGCTGACCTGCCTGTACTCGCTCAAGTTAAAGCAGCTGGCACTGGTGGATTGTCTGACACTGGCCTTGCTGTACACCTTGCGCATTTTGTCCGGTGCGGCAGCCGTTTCCCTCAGCATGTCATTCTGGCTGCTGGCATTTTCCGGCTTTCTGTTCCTGTCGCTGTCCTTTGTCAAACGTTTTGCCGAACTGCAAATGCAGATCTTGCACAACAAGCACAAAGCTCATGGCCGGGGTTATTACTCCAGTGATGCACCATTGGTGCAAATGCTGGGGATTGCATCCGGGTTTTCCGCCGTATTGGTATTGGCCATGTATTTGAACAGCAAGGAAGTGCTGCTGCTATATCGCAATCCGGAGTGGGTCTGGGGTACTGTGCCAGTCATGCTGTTCTGGATCAGCTGGATGTGGTTGCGTGCTGCGCGTGGAGAGATGCATGACGACCCGCTGGTATTTGCCGTGAAGGACAAGGCCAGCCTGCTGGCCGGCCTGGTATTTGCCATCTTGCTGGTGGCAGGTTCAGTAGGAGGCATGGCATGAAGGTGTATTCCTGGGGCCGGCTCAGTGGTGAGCCACACGCTGTGAGCATGCTTGCCAGTGCCGGCAGTTTGCCTGCATTGGCTGACGGGCAGCGTGCGCTGCCACATGGTATGGGCCGCAGCTATGGTGACAGCTGCCTGAATCCGCAAGGCACATTGTGGAAAACCACCGCGCTGGATCACTACGTTTCTTTCGACCCGGAATCTGGCCTGCTGGTGTGCGAAGCTGGCGTCCTGTTACGTGATATCCAGCGTACTTTCATTCCCCGGGGCTGGATCCTGCCGGTGACTCCCGGCACCCAGCTGGTGACCGTAGGGGGCGCCATTGCCAACGATGTACACGGCAAGAACCATCATGTACACGGTTCCTTTGGCGACCATGTCCGTCAGCTACGCCTGTTACGTACCGATGGCAGCGTGATCGAGTGCGGACCTGAACAGAATGCCGAGTGGTTTGCCGCCACCGTGGGCGGGCTGGGCCTGACCGGTGTCATTACCCAGGCCTGCCTGCAATTGCGTCCGGTAGCCGGGCCGTGGATGGAGACGGAAACCTGTCCTTATCACTCGCTGGATGACTTCTTTCAGCTGGCCGATACCTCTGAAGCGCAATGGGAGCACACTGTGTCCTGGATCGACTGCATGTCGGGTAGTCACAGTCGCGGCATCTTCATGCGCGGCAATCCGGCAGCTGCAGACATCAGCCAGCCTGAACCCGCAGCCAAAGCGCTGACCGTTCCGCTGGTGCCGCCGGTTTCACTCATCAATCCGCTGTCCTTGCGTCCCTTCAATGCGGCCTATTTCCACGCACAGGCACGTAAATCCGGTCGTCGTATCCAGCACTATGCCGGGTATTTTTACCCGCTGGATAATCTGCTGGAGTGGAACCGCATCTATGGGCCGCGCGGCTTTTACCAATATCAGAGCGTAGTGCCACGACACGTTGGCCAGGATGCCGTTGCTGCCATGCTGAAAGAAATCACCCGTTCTGGTGCCGGGTCCTTCCTTGCCGTGCTGAAAACCTTCGGCAACCGTCAAGCCGTCGGCATGATGAGTTTTCCACAGCCGGGGGTGACGCTGGCGCTGGATTTCCCCAACAAGGGCGCATCGACTCTCGCCTTGTTCCAGCGGCTGGATGCCATCGTGCGCGAGGCCGGTGGCCGCCTGTACATGGCCAAGGATGCGCGCATGCCGCGCGATTTGTTCGAGGCCGGCTATCCCCGGCTTGCTGAATTCCTCAATTATCGTGATCCGGGCCTCAGTTCTGCCCTGTCACGCCGTCTGATCGGATACTGATGTCTACCATGCGTAAAATTGTGATTGTGGGTGCTACCTCCGCCATGGCCGAGCATTGTGCCCGCCTGTGGCTGCAACAAGGTGTCGACGAAATGGTGCTGATCGGGCGCGATGTACAGCGTACCGAGCGGGTTGCCGCCGATTTGCGCGTGCGTGCTCCGCAGTGCCGCATCGAGACCATCAGCAGCGACTTCCTGCAGCCGGAGGCCATTGCCCGGACGGTTGACCAGGCCTGTAACACCATCAACCCTGACATCGTGCTGATTGCCCATGGCTCGCTGCCCGAGCAGGCTGACTGTCAGCAAGACCTGCAGCAAAACCGCGCCGCACTAGAAGTCAATGCCCTCTCGCCAGTGCTGTTTGCCGAAGCCTTTGCCACCCATCTGGAACAGGCCGGGCAAGGTAAACTGGTATTGATTGGCTCGGTAGCCGGGGATCGCGGCCGCAAGTCCAATTATGTGTATGGTGCCGCCAAAGGTCTGGTTACCCGTTATGCACAAGGCCTGCAGCACCGCTTTGCCGGCAGCCGGATTCAAGTGCTGCTGGTCAAGCCAGGCCCGACCGACACCCCGATGACTGCTCATATCAAGAGCAGTGGCGCAAAGCTGGCGAGCGTGGAGCAGGTGGCCGCCAACATCGTATCCGGTGTGGCGCGTGGCAAAATGGTGATTTATGCACCGGCCAAGTGGCAGTTGATCATGCTGATCATCCGGCATTTGCCCCGTGTCATTTTCAACCAGATGAATATCTGACCTGCAGAACTGTGATTACATGAAGCCGAATTTCATATCGACCCGCAGCAAATTTCAGTTCTGGCTATTGCTCCTGACTGTATATGCAGTTTTTGTACCATTGATGCCGGGCATGCCATCCGGTGGCTTGGATGAGTCGTGGCAACTGGGTGTCAATGAGGCCTTGGCCAAGGGCATGGTGTTTGGTCGAGACCTGATCTTTACCTTTGGGCCATATGCATCGGTCTACGCCAACAAATACCATCCAGCCGTTGCGCATAGCATGCTCTGGTCAGGTTTTTTCCTGGGTAGTTGTTTCTTTCTGGCTGCAATTCTGAATTTCGCCAGTATTTCGCTGCGGATGACGCTGCTCCTGATACTGGTTTTGGCTGTCAATTTTGCGTTTGATCCTCGTTTTCTGGTTTATCCCCTGTTGGTGTTTACTGCGCTGACCCGGCTGGACTGGAGTCCGTCCCGGACGTCAAGCCAATATTTGGCCAGGGTTATCCTGATGTCGGCCTTATTTACGCCATTTGGCATGATTGTGCTGGTTAAAGGGTCATTTCTGGTAACCTGCTTGTGCGGAATGGTACTTTCAATTGCATTCTTGCTCAGAAGAAAGCAATTGTTGCTCGCAGCTCTGGTTTTGTTACTACCGCTTGCTGCCATGGCCGGATTCTGGTGGCTGGCAGGACAGCCGATTGATGCGTTGCCTGATTACTTCCAGTCAATGCTCCCGATTATTACGGGTTATACCGAGGCCATGGCGTATAACAGTCGCATCAGCGAGCTATTGTTGTACCTGTTGGCGGCCATCTTGCTGCTAATCGTCACAGCCAGAGAGCTGGAGCTGGATTTTTTTGACAAGATGCTGTTTCTGGCCTGCTTGTTTATCACCTTATTCATTACCTTTAAGGCCGGCTTCGTCAGGCATGATGGCCACGCAGTGATTGCTGCTAGTAGCCTCGCCATTTGTACGGTACTGGTTTGCTCCTTGATTAACAGTAGAAACACCCGTTCGGTGCTGGTTTTGTCTTATATTGTCTGGCTCGGTGTGTGTGCCTTGCATAACAAACCACTCCCCAAGCAGGCATTGCAGGCCGTCGCCTCTACTTATGGCAATCTGCTCAAGGGAAGCTACTATCGTCTTTTCGAGCCCGATGTCATCCCGCAGCGTTACAAGGCTCGCCTGACGGAGATTGCCAAAGAGGGAAAGTTTCCATTATTGAATGGCAGCAGTGATGTTTATTCCTATGACCAGGCCTTCCTGATCGCCTCTGGCAATGACTGGCGACCTCGCCCCATTTTCCAGAGTTATTCGGTTTATACCGATAAGCTCTCACAACTCAACTTGCAGCATCTAACCTCACGCCAAGCCCCGGACAATATTTTCTTCAAGGTCCAGCCAATAGATGAGCGCTTGCCATCCCTGGAGGATGGCGCCAGCTGGATCCCATTATGGCAGCAATATCACCCGGTCAGTCAGTTTGATGATTATCTGCAGCTGGGGAAAAACACAAGCCAATCTGCTGTGCACTTGTCTGCTGCGGGGCATGAAACGCGCACTGCCCGTCTGGGTGAAGAGATTCGTGTTCCGGACAAGGGCAGTGTGGTTGTCATGCGGGTCTATGTTCATAAAAACCAGCTGGGTAATCTGGTATCGCTGTTGTTCAAACCTGCCTTGCTGTCAGCACAGCTGACGCTGGCCAATGGCAAGGTCAGAACATTCCATGTGGTGTCCGGTATGATGAGTCCCGGGTTCGTTATTTCCCCTCTTATCGAGACAAGCAAAGAATTCAACATGGTTTATGCACAAGACCCAGCCTTGCTGGATAAGAAAGTCAGAAGTGTCTCGATAATGTCTGACTCCAGAGTCTTGTTATGGAATGCGGATTTTACGGTAGAGTTTTTACCTTATTTCATGCGTCATTTTTGATTTTAAAAGTATACTAGCGAAAGACATTTTGTGATAAAAAATAATAATGTAGAAGGCCCGCGGTGGCTGTTGCGTATCCTTTTAATTACCTCGTTGCTGATGCTGGGCTTGGCTATTCTTGGTGGGATTTATAACTATACGGCCGTTCCTTATTGGGATATGTGGAATGGTACTTTGGATTTTTTGTTGAAATTGCAGCGTGGAGAATATGCTGTCTGGTGGGGGCAGCACAATGAGCATCGCATCTTGTTGTCAAGAGTGATATTTTGGCTGGACTCTGCTTTTTTTGGTGATGCGAGTATTTTTTCAGAGCTGGTGAATTATATTTTTGTATTTGGCTCGGCGGTTTTTTTTGTCTTTTATCTCAGGGCGCTCTCGCGGGATAGGCAGTTGCCAAAGACCTGGGAACGTATTTTTTCCCTACTGTTGTTCTCCTGGATTTTTCTATGGAGTCAGGCTGATAATTTCTATCAGGCGTTTCAGTCACAGTTTGTTCTCGCTCAATTATTGCCTTTGATGTCTTTTTATTTTTTTGCCAAGAGTGTGGATGAGTCACGCGAAAAGTATTTTTGGTATGCCATGGTTTGTGCATGCCTTGCATTGGGAACCATGGCGAACGGGGTATTGGCGCTGCCTTTGCTATTTGTTTTTTCCTTATTCTCAATGAAGTCAGTGAAATATTGTTCGATTGTGCTTTTGTTCGCCGTACTTGGCATTGTCGCCTATTTCTATGATTACCACTCTCCGTCAGGTAGTGGTACATCCTTGTCGCTCTTGCTGACACATAAGCAAAAATTGCTGCTGTACGTGCTGACTTATCTGGGTAGCCCATTTTATTACCTGTTTCTTGGTGCCATGCCTGCCGCCATCTTCAGTGGTGCGGTATTCATTCTGCTATTCGTACTGGTTGTGCTGCGAGTACTGAAGGATACACAGCGCCATCCATATATGTTGGCACTAGTGTTCTTTGTGATTTATATCTTGTTGACAGCATTGGCCACTGGGACGGGAAGGTTGATGCTGGGGGTCGAACAGGCACTTGAGTCGCGCTATACCACGCCAGTCTTGATGGCCTGGGCTGCAATGGCTTTGTCGCTGGGGCGTGTTGTGACTTGGCCGGATTGGTTTTTTCCGACCGGGCTGAGTATTGGCATCGTGTTGCTGGTTCTGTTGATGTTGTTGTTACAGTTCAAGGCGCTACGTTCGGCTAACAGAACCTCATTCATCCGCAGCCATGCTGCTCTGGCATTGGCGATGGGGGTGAAAGATGATGATATGATCCTCAATCTTTTCCCCGATCCGGCATATCCACGGTTGTTACTTCCCGGGATAGAGCGCGGCGGTATTTCCATTTTCTCTCGTGAGCCTTTGGCCAGCATGCGTAGCAACATCGGTCGGTCTGCCAGCATCACCGCTAACCGCCTCTGTATTGGTGCTGTCGACCATGTTTATCAGATGCGCGATGAGCCGGATTACTTGCGCTTTGATGGTTGGATATTTTCTCTTGCTGATCAGCGTGTTCCTGACAGGATCACGGTGCTTAATCAGCAGGGTTTTATTGTCGGCTATGCCGAAATAGGCTTGGCCCGTGACGATGTCAAGGCAAAATATGGGGCCGCTGCGCTTTATTCTGGTTTTGGTGGATATGTCCGGAAATCCTTGATGACCCGATCTCTGACGGCCATCGGATCCAACCCTGAATGCAAGCTGGTCATGTAATTAATTTTTCGCAGCTGAAATGACATGAGCGGTATTGTGCTCCGATGAGTGGAGTGAATAGGAATTGAATCATGAATAGTAAAATAATTTTGCCTGGTGGTGCTGGTTTGGTAGGTCAGAATCTGGTAGTGCACCTGAAAAGAGCGGGTTATACCAATCTGGTGGTGCTGGACAAGCACCAGACCAATCTGGAAATCCTGCGCAGCCTGCATCCTGACATTATCGTTGAATATGCCGATCTAGCGGAGCCGGGTGAATGGGAACGTCATTTTGAAGGTGCGGCAGCACTGGTAATGTTGCAAGCACAAATCGGTGCTCCCACGCTGGAACCCTTTATTCGTAACAACATAACCTCCACCAAATATGTGCTGGCGGCCATCAAGCGCTACAACATTCCCTATACCGTGCACATCAGTTCATCCGTGGTGGAGTCGGTGGCGAATGATGACTACACCAACACCAAAAAAGAGCAGGAAGAAATGGTGCTGGCCAGTGGCATCAATTGCGTGGTGCTGCGCCCGACCCTGATGTTTGGCTGGTTTGACCGCAAGCATCTGGGCTGGTTGTCGCGCTTCATGCAGAAGGTGCCGCTGTTTCCCATCCCCGGTGATGGTCGCTATATGCGCCAACCGCTCTATGTCGGCGATTTCGCCAGCATTATCGTCAGCTGCCTGAAGTCTGGTATCCACGGTCAGGTTTTCAATATCAGTGGCCGGGAAAAGATCGACTATGTGGATATCATCCGCGCCATTCGCAAGGCTGTCGCTGCCAGGACCATGCTGTTGCACATCCCTTATGGCCTGTTTTATGTCCTGCTGAAGATCTGGGCCCTGTTTGACCGCAATCCGCCCTTCACGGCGGACCAGCTCAAGGCACTGGTGGCGCATGACGAATTCGAGGTCATTGATTGGCCGACAATTTTCCAGGTGACACCAACGCCATTCAGCCAGGCTGTGGATGCAACTTTCAACGACCCGCAATACAGCCGGGTAGTACTGGATTTCTGAGCATGAACAAACAACGCATTGCAGTACTGGGTGCCGGCCCGATGGGCTTGGCCGTTGCCTATCAACTGGCACGGGACGGGCATGTGCCTGTTCTGTTCGAAGCAGATGACCGGGTCGGTGGCATGACCGCCACTTTTGATTTTGACGGCTTGGATATCGAACGCTACTACCACTTTCATTGCATTTCCGACCACGCCTTCCTGCAGATGCTGGATGAGTTGAATCTGGGCAGCAAAATGCAATGGGTGGAAACCAAAATGGGCTATTGGTTCCAGAACCGCTTGCAGCCATGGGGTAATCCGCTGGCCTTGCTCAGTTTCAAGGGGCTGGGCCTGGTGGCGAAGTTCCGTTATGGCCTGCATGCCTTTCTCTCCACCAAACGTAACGATTGGAAGCCGCTGGATCATGTCGAGGCGACTGGCTGGATACGCTGCTGGGTAGGAGAAGAAGCCTATGAAGTTCTATGGCGGCGCCTGTTTGATTACAAGTTTTACGATTACAGCTCCAACCTGTCTGCCGCCTGGATCTGGAGCCGCATCCGCCGCATCGGGCGATCACGCTATAGCTTGTTCCGTGAAAAGCTGGGGTATCTGGAGGGTGGCTCGGCGACCTTGCTGCAAGGCATGCACAATGATATCGCGGCGCATGGCGGGGAGATTCGTCTGAGCACACCGGTGACGCGCGTCGTCATGGAGGGCGGCGAAGTGCGCGGAGTGGAGACTGCTACGGGCTTCGAAGCTTTCGACAAGGTCATCAGCACAGTGCCGCTGCCGTTTGTTCCCAGAATCATGCCGGACCTGCCTGCAGACATCCTGCACAAATTTCAGCAAATCAAGAACATCGCCGTCGTCTGCGTCATTGCCAAGCTGAAAAAACCGGTAACGGAAAACTTCTGGCTCAACACCAACGATGAGGAAATGGACATTCCTGGCCTGGTGGAATACAGCAATTTGCGCCCGCTGGATCAGCACATTGTCTACGTGCCGTTTTACATGCCGGGTGAACATGCCAAGTATGCCGACCCCGATGATGTATTTCTGGACAAAGTGAAGCGCTATCTCAAGAAGATTAACCCGGCGCTGCAGGACGACGATTTCATCGCCATGCACGCCAGCCGTTATCGTCATGCACAGCCGATCTGCGATCCGGGTTATCTAGAGCAGTTGCCGCCGGCTGCCTTGCCGGTACAAGGTCTGTGGGTGGCAGATACCTCGTATTATTATCCGGAGGACCGTGGCATTTCCGAGAGCATTGCTTATGGCCGGGCATTGGCGCAGAAGGCTGTGGCATGATCCGTCACTTCATGTCGCGTCAGTTTCTGGTGTTCCTGCTGACCGGGGGATTGGCTGCTGCGGTCAACTTTGGCTCGCGCATCCTGTACAACCGCTGGTGTGACTTCTCCACTGCCGTGATCCTGGCCTACCTCACCGGGATGATCACGGCCTTTGTATTGGCCCGCCTGTTTGTTTTTAAGCAAAGCAGCCAGTCCATGCAACGTTCGGTACTGTATTTCACCCTGGTCAATCTGGTCGCGGTGATACAGACCTGGCTGATCAGCATGGGTCTGGCGCTCTACCTGCTGCCCATGCTTGGGGTGACGCACTTCAGTCGTGAGATCGCCCACGCCATCGGGGTGGCTGCCCCGGTGTTCACCAGTTATCTGGGACATAAACGCTGGTCTTTCCGCTGAAACAGGCATGAAGCTGAGTCGACCACTACTCGCCTTTGCCGCACTGACTGCCTGTTATCTGGCGGCCTTGCTGATTTCGGATGCCCGGCATGACATGTTTGCCCGTTTGCCGGTGCTTGCCAGCATCATGCCGACACTGATGGGTATGGCCTTTTTGTCATTTTTCCTGCGTTATTTGCGTTGGAATTACCTGTTGAGGCGTGCTGGGCATGCGCAGCCATTCTGTTTGGGTTTTTGCATTTATCTGTCCGGCTTCGCCTATACCGCAACACCAGGCAAGGTAGGGGAGCTAATCCGCATCCGTTACCTGCAGCGACTGGGCATTCCGCACGAGCAGGTGTTATCGGCCTTCATCTATGAACGGGGCTGGGATTTGCTGGTGGTCCTGCTGCTGGCCATGCCTGGCATGCTAGGCGCGCCACTGTTTCCGGTGCTGGCCTTGTTTGTTGGTGCAGTGTTGCTGGTGCTGGCCATCCTGATGAGGCAGCCACGCTGGTTGGGGCGCTTGCATGCGAGACTGCGCTGGTCTCGCTGCTACCGGCTGTATCGGCTGGTGCGCCTGTTACGTCGCGGCATACGCGGTGGCGTGCGCTGGTTGGGATGGCAAGACATGACCGTTGCCGCCTTGGCGGGCCTGGCGGCCTGGGCACTCACGGCCACGGCCTTTGTCTGCTTGGTGGAGTCCTTATCCCCCGGCATGTCCTGGTGGGCTCTGTTTTCCAGTTACCCATTGGCGATGCTGGCGGGGGCGGCCTCCATGTTGCCTGGCGGCATTGGCTCAACCGAATCAGTCATCGTAGCCAGCCTGCTATGGCACGATGCGTCGATGGCAACAGCAGTGTTGGCTGCCGTTGGCATCCGCTTTGCCACCATGTGGTTTGCCGTTTTGCTGGGGATGGCCGCCATTGTGCTGGCTGAGTGGAAGCTGCCAGATCATCCCGCGCATTGAAGCTCCAAGCTGCCTGAACACCATTCAGCGCCGCGGCAACTGCGCCAGGCATGCCTGGTTTAGCTGGCAACGTGTCTGGTCGAACAGCCAGCCCCACTTGTTGAAATACTGCACGGCCGAGCGGATGTGAGCTTTCAGTAATTTCCTGTCGGTATACGATGCCTTGGCAAAATGATGCGTCACGGTCATCGCCGGCAGATACAGATTACCAAAGCGCACTGCACAGCGACGTGACAGATCAACATCCTCCATATACATGAAGAAATGGTCATCAAAGCCGTTCAGCTCCAGCAGCGCTGTGGCGCGGAACAGCATGAAGCAGCCGGATAGCGACGGAGCAAAGAAGGCTTTGTCAAAGTCGGCGTGGCGCAGCATATAGCGCTGGTCCAGCTTCTCCGCTAGGGGGGGCAGAAAACGACGGGCAAACAGATTGGCCGGAGTAGGCAGCAACTTGCACAGCTCTTGCTGTGTGCCATCCGGGTAAACGATGCGCGGCATGAACAAGCCTGCTGTATGCCCACTCAGCCCAGTTAGATAACGGTCCAGGTCCGCACTGTGAAACTGGATATCCGGATTGCAAACCAGAAAGTAATCCGCTTGTCCGGCAAATGCCCGTATGGCTTGATTGTGACCATGGCCATACCCACCATTACGGTCCGAGCGGATGTAATGCACCTTGGGCAGCGCCAGTTGTCCGGCCCATTCACAGCCGCCATTATCCACCAACACCAGACCATGCAGGCTGCTGCAACCAAGCAGCGCATCCATGGTGGGTTTCACACCCTGGTATTGATGCTTGTACAGCACGATGGATGCAAAAAGCTTGGGCATTTCAGTACTTTCCATTCAGTCCATCCTTCAGCCCACGCCACAGTGAACGCACATAAGCCAGTTTGTTCTGCCCAAACAGAATCAATACCATTTGATGTACCAGATTGAAGGTAATCTCCCGAACGGCAAGCAAGGTTGGAACATGCGGCATCTTCAACAGGAAAAAGGCATTGCGGATACGGTAATAGCGGCGGAATGCACTATGCACTGGCACACGCCACCTAAATAGTTTTAGCGAGTTATCACCAATGGCGTGCTGCATTTTAACCTGCGGATTCACAAAGATGACGTAGCCTTTGGCGTGGGCACGCAGGCACCATTCAGTATCGACATAATCAATGAAAAAGCGCTCATCCATCGGGCCTATGTCGCGCAGGGCATCTACCGCAACAAGGCTACCGGAGGAGATGATCAGCGATGCTGCGAAAGGCTGCTCCAAATGCTGCGTATCAATTTTTGTGCGTCGGCCATGACGGTTAATATTGACAATCTTGTAATGAAAACCGTGTTTCTTGTCGACAAAAGCAGGACCCAGCGCGGCGAGTCGTGGCTGCACTGAGCGGATGTGTTCAAATTCCCTTACTTGCTGCTGGATGAAAGCCGAGTCAATGGTGCTGTCCTGGTCGAAAAACACCACGTAGGCATAGTCATGATCCAGTGCAAATTGAGTACCGACATTCTGGGCATGGGCAATACCAGTATTTTCCTCAAGGAAAAAGACCTTAACAGCTGCCGATGTAGGGTAAATGGAACTAATCTGCTCCTTGTTTCCCGAATTGTTATCCACAAGGCAAACCGATACACCACAAGCTAGCAGTTGGTCTGTCAGCCTTTGCAGGTTTGTCGGCTCTGGATTAAAGCTGACAATGACGGCACAAATGTCATTTTTCATTATTCAATTATTGTGGTTGGTTACTACATATTGCTTTGAGTAGATATTTCACCGGATGCATGCTTGTGGAAGGTCTGATCTGGTAGCTACCAATATAGAAATTTTATAAAATCAATAAAAGAAAATTTGCCTTTATTGGGTTTGATATTCTTGTATTGCCAACAATAGATCAATGCCGCCTGCGGATGCAGCATACCTTGACTCAAACTACGGTGGAAGCAGATTGCTTGGTGCAATATATGCTGTTCTGTATGGTCAAGTTGACTTGGATTGATAGATGAAAGGTTATTCAATTGCTTCTGGGCAATTTTTCGCCTTAATCCTTTTTGCACAAAGCCTATTTTTTCACACAAACCAGCTTTTTGATTGGCACCGGTATCCTGATTGGCATGCTGCCGGTATCTGACCAGTGCTTCATCCAGAAAGCGTACCCCATTGCCTTGGGCCGCACATAGTGCCAGCCACCAGTCATGATAGGCAATTCCATCCGGAAAAGGCAGAGCGCGTAACAGGATTTTCCTTCGTATTATCGCGGTACATCCAGTAATTTTATTGAAAAATAGTAATTCAGCAAGACTACTACTTGGACGTTCATTCACTTTCCAGATACGGTTGATGAACTGGCCGTTTTCATCAATCAGACTACAGTTTGAGTGAATCAAATCAGCATCGCCGATATGTTCCAGCAAGCGTTCAATCTTGTTGGCTTCCCAGATGTCATCCTGATCACACAGCGCAATGTAATCACCCTTTGCTGCTTTCAGACCCTCTTCGAAATTTCTGACAAATCCCATATTACTCGGATTGATCCGGATGTGGATCCGGGGGTCGGCAACCTGCTTGGCAATGGCTACGGTGCTGTCGGAAGAGACATCATCTTGAAAAATGATTTCAATATTTGAATATGTTTGCTGCCTGATGGATTCAAGTTGTTGTGCCAGATATTTTTCACCATTATATGTGGCAACAATAATCGAAACCAGTGGCTGAATTTTCTCATTTTCCATATTTTAGCATGCTAGCCAGGAAAGTTGTCGGCGAAAGATATTCCGTAGATCAGGGTAATTTTCCATTTTTAGCTGTTTTAATTTTGCCTGCTATTGGGTGCGATTTTGAAATTAATCGATAATTATTTGAAGTGGGATGATGGCTTGATACCAATTTTACCGAAAATGCGTTTGGTAAATTTTATAATTGAAATGGGAAATATTAAGATAGGGTATAGGGTGAGCCAGGCAATCGGTATCGCATAAGTGTATCTTGTCAGGTTGCGAATGTTTTCAATGGATAGACTGGCGGTGCTATTCAGTTTTGCTGAGTAGACGCGGAATATCAGGTCGCGCAGGATAGACTTTCTCGCAATTCTCTTAAGGCAAGATCGGTCAAATCCCATTTGCACTGCAGTTTCAGTTAGTAATTTGAACCATTGATAACCAAAAGCATAAAATATGCGGTAACTGCCTGTGTATTGACTTCTGATGAGAATGATCGGGGTTGATCCGATAATTTTTTTCTCAGAAGGATTGTTGGCTAGTAGGGCGTACAGGGTGTACGTGAGATAAATATCAGTACCAATGTAATCTTCCCGGTTGTGGATATTGATCCAGTGTTCGCGTTTGAACAGGAATGAAGAAATAAATGTTGCCCAAACCCATATTTTTTCTATAAAAATATTGTTATCTGTTGTAATGATATCCTGATCGGTATCGATAACTTTGGATGTTTTCCCCTCAAGATTCAATGGTTTGGCGTTCAGGAAGTGAAAGCAGAAATTTTGTTGGTTAATTTTGTTCAATACGTAATCAATGGCATTGTCAGCAATGACATCATCGTCGGATAGCATCCATACATATTCACCATTGCTTCTGTTGACTACCTGATGAATATTGCCGTCAATACCAAGATTTTTTTCGTTGCGAAAATAATGAATTTCCTTTCCATATTTTTCGGATGCGGAGTGGATAATATCTTCGGTGTTGTCAGTAGATGCATTATCCGAAATGACAATTTCAATCTGCGCATCCAAAATCGCATCGCTTGCGAACAGGCGATCCAATGCTCCTTGTAGGAATTGTGATCTATTGTAGGTTGGTATGGCGATTGATAGTTTCGGGCTCATGTGCAGTGTGTCCGCAATATTTCAAATTATATTGATTGTAAGTTATTAAGTTCTTTCCGGGTGAAGAAGGTCAGCCCGGGAATTGCAGTCAAAATGAAGGAAAGACAAAGTCCCATCAGGATGCCATTAATGCCATAGCGGTTGGCTAAATTCCATTGACAAAGAAAACCAATCATTGCTTGTATAGGGGTGATGATCCACAACGGATTTGTTTTGTTCAGACTTTGTAGCACCATGGCATAGGTATCCGAATAAATTCGGATCAACAGGTAAAAGCCAAATATGCTAATCGTTGTCAAGCTAACGCTTAATGCGTGCTTGGGCGTTAATGTATTGATGATTACGTCCTTGAGTCCAATAAAGCATATGACTCCAAGTAGTGCTAGTGTCATGCCAACAGTAATATATCGCTGAATGGCGATTTTCATTGCTGGGAATTTCCTATTTATACGCATTTCAACGAGTGCAGGCCATGCGGCTTGTAATAGCGCGGCATATAAAATAAGAATGAAGCTGAATATTTTTGTTAGTATCCCATAGGCAATAATGTCATTGCTGGAAAGCTTTTGGGAAATGACAATGTAGTCTGTCTGCAGGGTGATGGTTCCAACTATTGAAAATAGCCAAAATCCACTCCCTCGTTTTAAAAGCGCAAAGCCTCTATTTTTCAGTGTGCTGATACGACATGTCTTGATGGCAGACCAGGTTTTCCCCGCCAGAACCAAGGTCGGAATCATGGCTGTCGGTAGATAGTATAGAAAAATTGATAGAGTGAGGCTTGGATGTGTACTGACTGCTCCAAAGATGATTACCAGCATCAATCCTGCGATAGTCGCTGCGGTTTGAACCAGATTTGCAATCCATCCATTATGTTCGGCAAACCATATTTTATATGAGACACCACCTATACAGGTCATGCCAAACAAGACTAATGATAGATAAACAGTATTGGCGTAATTTCCTGTGGGCGTTGCGTTTTTCAGGTAATGGGTCGATAGTGCTGATGCAAGCGGCCACGCTACCAGCAGAAAAATACTAAGCAAAATGAAGCAGCATATCCCAGCGCTGGCGATCCAGTCGGTATAGTTCTTTTCTTGGGATTTATACTCGGTAATGTAATTTTGAAGGCTGGTGCCAATACCCATGTCGGTGAGCGCAACCCATGCAATCATGGCCGAGATCAGCGTAAAAACAGCATAGTTATCAATGCCAAGTTGCTGTATCAGATAACGGATACTGATGATCTGTAAAAATGCAGATAATAGTCGGCACAGCCAGGATGTCGCTGCAACAAAAAGATGAGGGGGGATTTTTGTTGTAGCGACCAAATCAGCTATCTTATTTATTTTTTTCATTCAGTGATCTTACCCACTCGACCATTCTGTGGATGCCATCTGTTGCAGAGACTTTGGGTTGCCAGTCGAGCAAATGCTGTGCTTTTTTATGGTTGGCGACAAATACAAGCTGATCGCTTTCTCTAGGTGCCAGTTTGGTATAATTTAGCTTCTGGCCGGTAATTTCCTCTAGAAGGTTGAATAATTCAAGCAAGGAAAGACTGTTGTCGATTCCGCCACCAATATTGAATGCATTGCCACGGGCGGAATCAATTTTTTCCAGTCCGGTAAAGTAGAGGCTGACCATGTCATCGGCATGCAGTACGTCTCGTACCTGTTTGCCATTTCCAGAAATGGTAAAGCTGTGTGAAGGGTTTTGAATGGTTTCGATTGCTTGCTGGCAAAACCAGCCAATCCATCCTTGATCATAGGTGGAGAACTGCCTGCCTCCATACATGGACGAGTGGCGGAATACCATGGTCTTCAGGTTGAATATTCTGGCATAGTCCAGCATGTACTGGTCAGCACAACCTTTTGAGCAGCCATAGGGTGAGTGGAAATCAAGTGTTACCTGCTCATCGAAACCATCAGGAAAGTCATTGCAAATATAGCGTGTCGAATTTTCGGTATAGCCGAATTGTGCCAGGTCGCCGTAAACCTTGTTGGTTGATGAGTAAAGAATGGCGGTTTCCGGGCTGAAGTCACGGACGGCTTCCAGTATATTGTGTGTGCCCAGTGCATTGATTTCGAAATCCTTGCGGGGATTCGCAATTGATGTAGTCATTGCCACTTGACCCGCAAGGTGGAAAATGGCATCGGGCTTATTCTGACGTACGGCCGTAGCAATATCATTGCTATTACGAATATCCGCATGAATAAAATGAATCTTGCCTTGCTGTTGTAGCCAGGCAAGATTCTCTGTACTACCTTGACGAGATAGATTGTCTAGGATCGTCAGCTCATCACCGCGTCGTAATGCTTCTGCTGCCAAATTGCTACCAAGAAAACCACACCCACCCGTAATCAGTATTTTCATTTCATGGCCTTAAATGTCTTTTCAATTCCGTCAATGATATCCGTTTGTGCTTTCCAGCCAAGTTTTTCAATTTCGGTATTATTGGCTACGGATAACATGGTTTCATTTTTCCGGTAGGGAATGGCACCAAACTGTAAATTGGTACTGCTGCAGCTTAGTGTGTGGATCAATTCGACCATTTTCCTGATGCTGATCGTCTTGCCTGAGCCAACCGAATACTTCTTGTAATATTGATTATGTGAGCTGTTGAGAATTGTCAGATAGGCTGCGATAACGTCATCGATATAGATGAAGTCGCGCTCGGCCTCTCCTTTAGTCAGCTTGAGCTCTGGAGTATTCTTCAACAAGGAATCCATGACATAGGTCATGAACTTTGTCGTGTCATCGCCTGGTCCGTATATGTGTTCCAGGCAGATGTCAACAAATCGAATTTTCTCCTGACCTGCAAAATAGGCACCCCAGTCGGAAAATTGAGCCTTGCTGAGTGCGTAATAGTTGAGGTCGCGTGGCAAGGAGCTGCTGGTGTTGATGAACAGTTTTACACCTTTGGCAATGGCACGGCTCAATAATGAGAGGGGCTGGTTCAGATTGCTGTCCAGCACAGCCGCTAAATCTTCGCCTTGCCTGCCATAGCAGGTCGCGGTGTGTATTACGCATTCCACATCAGGATGGGTATCGAATACATCTGGCGCGCCCTCAGAGCAAATATGCCAAGAGGCCTGTTTGCCAGCCTCTCCCGCCCGATCCCTGTCGCTACTCGGTCTAGCCAGTGCCACTACCACATGGCCCTGCTGCTGCAGGGTGGCCAGGAGATTTCGCCCCAGAAAGCCGGTGGCACCTGTCAGCAGAATTTTCATGTGATTCTCAAAAATTCACGCCAATAATGGTTTCAATTTTCTCAACACTGTAATCGAGCATGTCTTGGGTCAGTGCCGGATGCACGCCGATCCAGAAAGTGTTGTTCATCACCAGGTCCGTGTTGTTCAGCTCGCCGCTGATGCGGTATGGCTGGCCGTCCATATACGGTTGGCGGGTCAGATTGCCGGCAAATAGCAGTCGGGTGCCCACACGATGCTGGTCGAGGTATTGCAGGACGTCGACACGGCTGATGCCGCTTTCCGGACGGATGGTGATGGGAAAGCCAAACCAGGATGGATCGCTGTTTTCGGTAGCTTGCGGCAAGATCAGGAACTCGCTGCAGCTTTGCAGGGCATTGCTCAGATAGCGGAAGTTGTCCTTGCGCGCCTGGATGAAGCTTTCCACCTTGTCCAGCTGGGCCAGGGCACAGGCGGCTTGCATGTCGGTGATCTTCAGGTTGTAGCCCAGGTGACTGTAGGTGTACTTGTGGTCGTAGCCCGCCGGCAGGCTGCCCAGCTGCCAGCCAAAGCGCTTGCCGCAGGTGTTGTCGCAGCCCGGTGCGCAATAGCAGTCACGACCCCAGTCGCGGAAAGACTCGATGATCTTTTTCAGTTCGGTATTGTTGGTGAATACCGCGCCGCCTTCACCCATGGTGATGTGATGGGCAGGGTAGAAGCTTAGAGTGCCGATATCGCCAAAGGTACCTACCAATTTGCCGTCGTAGGTACTGCCTAGCGCATCGCAGCAGTCTTCGATCAGCCACAGGCCATATCTGTCGCACAGCTCGCGGATCACTTTGAGGTTGTACGGATTACCCAGCGTGTGGGCCAGCATGATGGCCTTGGTCTTGCTGGTGATGGCGGCTTCAATCAGCTCGGGCTTGATGTTGTAGGTGGGGATGTCGACATCGACAAACACCGGGACTGCGCCGAATTGCAAAATGGGATTGACCGTGGTGGGAAAGCCGGCAGCAACCCCGATGACTTCGTCACCTTTACGGATGGCACGCTCGCCCAGCTTGGGGGAGGTCAATGCCGAGAAGGCAAGCAGGTTGGCCGACGAACCGGAGTTGGTGGTCAGCAGGTGGCGCACCCCCAGAAAGGCCGCCAGGCGTTTTTCGAACATGTCGTTGAAACGGCCGGTGGTCAGCCAGCCATCCAGCGAGGCCTCAACCATGTTTTTCAGTTCCGCGCCATCAATGACCTTGCCGGATGGGGGAATGACGGTCTTGCCTGCTTCAAACGGGCGGGGGGCCATGGCAATGGCTGCGTATTCATCAACCAGCTGGGCAATTTGCTGGCGAAGTTGTTGGGCTTTGTCTTGTGTGCTCATTAATGCTGTCCCTGGGCGGGCTGGGCCTCAAAGGCCTTGATTTGTTGAATGGTGATGTCTTGCATATCGGCCCCGGCCAGGTGTGCCTGATGCCAGCTGCAGATGTGTTCGAGTGCGGTATGCAGTGTCCAGCGTGGTTGCCAGTCAAGACGGGTTTGTGCCTTGCTGCAATCCAGACGCAGATAATGGGCTTCGTGCAGGTCTGCACCGGCAGGGTCGATCTGGTAACTGGCACCCTGGCCCCAGATCCGGGTGAGGGTGTCCACTATCCAGGCCACCGGCTGGGCATCTTGCGGGCGTGGGCCGAAATTCCAGCCTTCGGCAAATTCGCAACCTGCGCTGAATAGTTGCTCTGCCAGCAGCAAATAGCCTGACAAGGGCTCTAGTACGTGCTGCCATGGGCGGATGGCATGTGGGCTGCGTATCTGCACAGGCTTGGCCTGTTCGATGGAGCGCATGATATCGGGAATCAGCCGGTCTTCCGCCCAGTCGCCACCTCCGATGACATTACCGGCACGGGCACTGGCCAGGGCCACGCCATGGCGTTGATAGTGGGCCGGGTTGAAATAGGAGTTGCGATAGGCACTGGTCACCAGTTCAGCACAGCCTTTGCTGTTGCTGTAAGGGTCGTAACCTCCCATTGCCTCATTTTCTCGATAGCCCCACAGCCATTCGCGGTTTTCATAACACTTGTCGCTGGTGACATTGACTACGGCACGTACGCTCGGGGTTTGCCGAATGGCTTCCAGCAGGTACACCACCCCCATGACATTGGTGGAGTAGGTTTCGACCGGATTGGCATAGGAGTAGCGTACCAGCGGTTGGGCTGCCATGTGGATGACGATGTCGGGCTGCGCAGCCTGCATGGCCTGCATGAGCTTGGCCGGGTCGCGGATGTCGCCAATGATGGACGTCATGCCTGCGGCAACCCCTGCGGTTTCAAACAGGTTCGGTGTGGTTGCCGGTAACAGCGCATAGCCGGTGAGCTGTGCGCCTAACTGTTGCAGCCATAGCGACAGCCAGCTTCCCTTGAAACCGGTATGCCCGGTCAGGAAAACCCGCTTGCCTTGCCAGAACTCACGCTTCATTCCCATACCTTCCATGGCGCCTGACCGCTTTGCCACAGCTCTTCCAGATGGTTCTTGTCGCGCAGGGTATCCATGGGTTGCCAGAACCCTTCATGACGGAAAGCCGACAATTGCTGCTTGCTGGCCAGCTGCTCCAGCGGTTCGCGTTCCCAGATGGTGGCATCGTTATCAATGAAGTCGATCACTTTGGGCGACAGCACAAAAAAGCCCCCGTTGATCATGCCACCATCGCCTTTGGGTTTTTCCTTGAAAGTGGTTACTTTGTCGGCCTGGATATCCAGTGCGCCGAAGCGGCCGGGCGGGTAGGTGGCGGTAAGGGTGGCTAGCGTTTCTTGCTGCTGGTGGAATTTCACCAGTGCGCCAATGTCGACATCGCCAACGCCATCGCCATAGGTAAAGCAGAAGGCTTCTTCATCTTCCACATACTTGCGGACGCGTTTCAGGCGGCCACCGGTCATGGTGTCTTCACCAGTATCCACCAGGGTGACGCGCCAGGGTTCGGCATAGCGCTGGTGAACTTCCATGCTGTTGCTCGACATGTCAAAGGTCACATCGGACATGTGCAGGAAGTAGTTGGCAAAGTATTCCTTGATGACATAGCCCTTGTAGCCGCAGCAGATGACGAAATCGTTGATCCCGTGGTGGGAGTACATTTTCATGATGTGCCACAGGATGGGTTTGCCACCGATTTCAACCATGGGTTTGGGGCGGACAGATGTCTCTTCGCTGATCCGGGTACCAAGCCCGCCTGCCAGAATGACTGCTTTCATGATGTGCTTCCGTTCAATCAAAAAGCTGCGCGGCATTGAAAGCGCAGGCTTGCTCGTCCTTGCCGGACAGGAAGGGCGTGCTGTCCAGCATCCAGTCTATGCCCAGTTCTGCATCGTTCCAGATGATGCTGCGCTCAAGGTCAGGGGCATAGTAGTTGGTGGTCTTGTACAGAAACTCGGCATGCTCGGACACAGTGACAAAACCGTGGGCAAAGCCTTCAGGAATCCACAACTGGCGTTTGTTGTCAGCTGACAGCATCACACCCACCCATTGACCGAAGGTGGGCGAGCTGCGGCGGATATCCACAGCAATGTCATATACTTCGCCCAGCGTGCAGCGTACCAGCTTGCCTTGTGCACACGGCGGCATCTGGTAGTGCAGCCCACGCAGCACGCCCTTGGCGGAGCGGCTGTGGTTGTCCTGGACAAATTCAACCTTGCGGCCAATGGCTTCTTCAAAGCGCTTCTGGTTGAAACTTTCGAAGAAAAAACCACGGTCGTCGCCAAATACGGCAGGTTCAATGATTTTGACGTCCGCAATGGCGGTATCGATGATTTTCATGAATGGCTTGCTTTCTTACTTCAGCAGCTGCAGCAGGTATTGCCCGTAGGCATTTTTCTTCAGCGGTTGTGCCAGCTGTTCCAGTCTGGCGGCATCAATCCACTGCTGCACGTAGGCAATTTCTTCCAGGCAGGCCACTTTCAGGCCCTGGCGGTTTTCTACTGTGGCAATGAACTGGCTCGCTTCCAGCATGGATTCGTGGGTGCCGGTATCCAGCCAGGCATAGCCACGCCCCATGGTCTGAACATCCAGCTGGCCTTGCTGCAGGTAGTGGTTGTTGACATCGGTGATTTCCAGTTCGCCGCGCGGTGAGGGGCGGATGGACTTGGCGATGTCGACAACCTGATTGTCGTAGAAGTACAGGCCGGTGACGGCATAGTTGGATTTGGGTACTGCCGGTTTTTCCTCGATGGACAAGGCCTTGCCCTGGGCATCGAATTCCACCACGCCATAGCGCTCCGGGTCCTGCACATGATAGGCAAACACGCTGGCGCCTTGCTGCTTGGCGTTGGCCGCTTTCAGCAGTTTGGGAAAGTCATGGCCGTGGAAGATGTTATCGCCCAGTACCAGTGCCGAAGGCGCGCCTGCCAGGAAGTCTTCACCAATGATGAAGGCCTGTGCCAGACCATCCGGACTGGGCTGTACTGCGTATTGCAGGCTGATGCCCCACTGGCTGCCATCGCCCAGCAACTGCTCGAAGCGCGGGGTGTCCTGCGGGGTGGAGATGATCAGGATGTCGCGAATCCCGGCCAGCATCAGTGTGCTGAGCGGGTAGTAGATCATCGGCTTGTCGTAGATTGGCAGCAATTGTTTGCTGACAGCCAGTGTGGCGGGGTACAGGCGGGTGCCGCTGCCCCCTGCCAGAATGATGCCTTTACGTTTCATCTGCTTGCGTCCTGCATCAGGAATTGAAGATCTGCTGGAACACCTGTTCCACGCCGCTCTGCCATGCTGGCATGATCAGGCCGAACGCGTCCTGGATTTTACTGCAATTTAGCCTGGAGTTGCCGGGGCGCTTCGCCGGGGTCGGATAGGCGCTGCCGGGAATGGCATGCAGGTTTTCCGGTTTCAGCTGCAGTGCGACACCGTAACGTTCTGCCAGTGCCAGCAGGTATGCGGTATAGCCATGCCAGCTGGTGCTGCCGCTGCTGGTCAGGTGATAGGTACCGAGCAGCTGCTGGTCCTGGTTGGTTTGCCATTGTTTGATGATGTGGGCGGTCACATCGGCAATCAGCGCAGCGGGTGTGGGCGCGCCAATCTGGTCGGCCACCACATTCAGGCTGTCGCGTTCGCGCGCCAGGCGCATGATGGTTTTGAGGAAGTTGCCGCCATGTGCGCCCACCACCCAGCTGGTGCGCAGGATGATGTGGTTGGCACCACTGGCACGGATGGCCTGCTCACCCTGGCATTTGCTCCGGCCATATACCGATTGCGGGCTGGTGGCATCGTCCTCTTCATAAGGCATGGCCTTGTCGCCATCAAATACATAGTCGGTGGAGTAGTGCAGCAGCAAGGCATTCTTTGCCGCGGCCCAGCCTGCCATGGCTGCCGGTGCGGCGGCATTCACGGCATGGGCCAGCTCGGTATCACTCTCCGCCTTGTCCACGGCGGTGTAGGCTGCCGGATTGACGATGATGTCCGGTTGGTATTGGTCCAGCACGGCAGCAATGTCAGCCGGGCGGGACAGGTCCAGTTGCTGGCGATCCAGGCTGATGCATTCGCCCAGCATGGCCAGCGAGCGGCGCAGTTCAAAGCCCAGCTGGCCATTGATGCCGGTAATCAGGATGCGGCTCATGCCTTGTTCCCGTAATGTTGCTCCAGCCATTGGCGGTACTGACCGCTGGTGACGTTGTTGACCCAGTCCTGATTATCCAGATACCACTGTACGGTTTTACGGATGCCGCTTTCAAAGGTTTCTGCCGGTTTCCAGCCCAGCTCGCGTTCCAGCTTGCGTGCATCTATCGCGTAGCGACGGTCATGGCCCGGACGGTCCTGTACATAAGTGATTTGCGTGGCGTAGCCGGTGCCATCTGTCTTGGGGCGCAGTTCATCCAGAATGCTGCAGATGCTGCGTACCACATCCAGATTGGCTTTTTCGTTCCAGCCACCAACATTATAGGTTTCACCCAGTCGGCCTTGTGCCAGCACGGTGCGGATGGCGCTGCAATGGTCTTTTACATACAGCCAGTCGCGGATTTGCTGGCCATCGCCGTAAATGGGCAAGGGCTTGCCGGCCAGTGCATTGAGGATGACCAGCGGAATCAGCTTTTCCGGGAAATGATAGGGGCCGTAGTTGTTGCTGCAGTTGGTCGTCAGGACCGGCAGACCGTAAGTATGGTGCCAGGCACGTACCAGGTGGTCCGACGCAGCCTTGCTGGCGGAGTAGGGGCTGTTGGGTTCGTAACGGTTGCTTTCGCTGAATGGTGCGTCGCTGGCGGACAGCGTGCCGTACACCTCGTCGGTGGAAACATGCAGGAAGCGGAAGGCAGCCTTGGCCTCGCCTTCCAGACCATTCCAGTAGTCCCGCACCGCTTCCAGCAGGTTGAAGGTGCCCACGACATTGGTCTGGATGAAGTCGCCCGGGCCGTGGATGGAGCGATCAACATGGCTTTCCGCCGCAAAGTTGATGACGGCGCGCACCTGATGTTCCTGCAGCAGTCGGCCAACCAGCGTCCTGTCGCCGATATCGCCCTGGACAAACAGGTGGCGCGGGTCGTTTTCCAGGCTGGCGAGGGTTTGCAGATTGCCGGCGTAAGTCAGCTTGTCCAGGTTGATGACCGCTTCGTCATTGCCATTCAGCCAGTCCAGAACAAAGTTGGCTCCAATGAAGCCGGCACCGCCAGTCACCAATATCATTTAACAATTCCAATAAGTAAGTGGTTTTTGCTTGGCGCGGGGCCATGGTAAAGTAGACCGCCGCGGGCAAGTGCACAGTGCTCGCCTGCAAGGCCGACATTATAAGACAAAATTGCCCGGCTTCTCCTTGTACAGTCTTGCGACTGCTGCGGGTAGGCCCGATTATTCCGATTTCACGCCCATTCAGGCCTTGATGCCCCATGTTGCAGATTCTCTTGCTCGCACTGATTGCTTCTTTTACTACCGGGCTGCTGCTGATTCGGTATGCGCATTTGCACGCACGTTTTTCTAGCGATGGTGACGTCACTGGCGTGCAGAAATTCCATGCCACGCCGGTTCCCCGCATTGGCGGCCTGCCCATCATGCTGGGCCTGATTGCCGGTTGTGCCTTGTCTGGTTATCTCAATACATCCGTGTGGGTGTTGCTGCTGTTGCTGTCGGCCTTCCCGGCATTTGCTGCGGGCTTTGTCGAGGATCTCACCAAGAAAATCGGCCCCTTGCCGCGCTTGCTCGCCACTTTTGTTGCGGCGGCGTTGGGGTATTTTCTGCTGGGTGCCGGGCTGGCTCGACTGGATATTCCACTGATCGATACCTTGCTGGGACATTACTGGTGGCTATCCCTGCTGCTGACCATGGTGGCGGTAGGTGGTGTGGCTCATGCCGTCAACATTATCGACGGCTATAACGGGCTGTCCGGCATGGTGGCGGTGTTCATCTTTCTGGCCATTGCTTATGTCTGCTTCAAAGTGCAGGACATTGTATTGATGAGCGTGTGCTTTGCCATGCTCGGGGCCATTCTGGGCTTTTTGTTCTGGAATTTTCCGCGTGGGCTGATTTTTGCCGGGGATGGCGGGGCTTATCTGATTGGCTTCATGATTGCTGAAGTTTCCGTACTGCTGGTAGCACGTAATCCGGCTGTCTCTCCGTGGTTTCCCTTGCTGTGCGTGATTTATCCGGTTTTCGAAACGATTTTCTCCATTTATCGGCGCAAGTTTCTGCAGGGGCGGGCGGTAGGCTATCCGGACGCCTTGCATCTGCACCAGATGGTGTACAAGCGCATGGTGTTGTGGATGGTCGGCTCCAAAGAGGCCCGCCATCTGACCCAGCGCAACAGCATGACCTCCCCCTACCTGTGGGTTCTGGCGTCTTTTTCGGTGGTGCCAGCCATGCTGTTCTGGAATCACACCTGGATTCTGATGCTGCTGGTGCTGCTGTTTGTGCTGGCCTATCTTCGCTTGTACCGCATGATTGTCCACTTCAAAACCCCGCGCTGGATGGTGTTGCGCCGCGACGACTCTTCCCGCTGAGCCTTCCCCCAGTGTGGACAGGGGCGGGCAAGTTTTTGCCGGCCCCCCTCTTGAAACATCGTCCCCCCGTCCCTATTATTAGCACTCGTCAGGGGTGAGTGCTAAAACCCGCCCCGCGCTGCCATCCTGGCAGTACATATTGCATTCAACAGCCACTTTGTATTTAGGAGAGATCAATGGCAATTCGTCCGCTGCACGATCGTGTTGTTATCAAGCGCCTTGAGGCTGAAGAAAAGACTGCTTCCGGCATCGTTCTGCCGGGTGCTGCTGCTGAAAAGCCCGACATGGGCGAGGTGCTGGCTGTCGGTAACGGCAAGGTTCTGGACAATGGCGAGCGCCGTCCGCTGGAGCTGAAGGTTGGCGACAAAGTGATTTTCGGTAAGTACTCCGGTCAGTCCGTCAAGGTTGACGGCGAAGAAGTCCTCGTGATGCGCGAGGAAGATGTAATGGGCATCGTCGAGTAATTCCGACCCATACCGACTTCAAACGACCCTATAGAATTCTGGAGATTTGAGAATGGCTGCAAAAGACGTAAAGTTTGGTGATTCCGCTCGTGCCAAGATGGTAGTTGGCGTCAACATTCTGGCCGACGCTGTCAAGGTTACCCTGGGCCCGAAAGGCCGCAATGTCGTACTGGACCGCTCCTTTGGCGCGCCGACCATCACCAAGGACGGTGTTTCCGTTGCCAAGGAAATCGAACTGAAAGACAAGTTCGAAAACATGGGCGCGCAAATGGTGAAGGAAGTGGCTTCCAAGACTTCCGACGTGGCCGGTGACGGTACCACCACGGCTACCGTACTGGCCCAGGCCATCGTTCAGGAAGGCATGAAGTACGTTGCTGCCGGCATGAACCCGATGGACCTGAAGCGTGGCATCGACAAGGCTGTAATCTCCCTGGTCGGTGAAATCGCCAAGATCGCCAAGCCATGTGCCACCACCAAGGAAATCGCCCAGGTTGGCTCCATCTCCGCCAACTCCGATTCCGATATCGGTGAAATCATCGCCACCGCCATGGAAAAAGTGGGCAAGGAAGGCGTGATCACCGTTGAAGACGGCAAGAGCCTGAACAACGAGCTGGACGTGGTGGAAGGCATGCAGTTCGACCGCGGCTACCTGTCCCCGTACTTCATCAACAACCAGGAAAAACAGATTGCCGCTCTGGACAATCCGTTCGTACTGCTGTTTGACAAGAAGGTTTCCAACATCCGCGACCTGCTGCCGGTACTGGAGCAAGTGGCCAAGTCGGGCCGTCCGCTGCTGATCATCGCTGAAGATGTTGAAGGCGAAGCGCTGGCTACCCTGGTAGTCAACACCATTCGTGGCATCCTGAAGGTGGTTGCTGTCAAGGCTCCGGGCTTTGGCGACCGTCGCAAGGCCATGCTGCAGGATATCGCCATCCTGACCGGCGGTACCGTGATTGCCGAAGAACTGGGCCTGACCCTGGAAAAAGCCACCCTGGACATGCTGGGCCAAGCCAAGCGTATCGAAGTGGGCAAGGAAAACACCATCATCATCGATGGCGCTGGTCAGGCTGATGCCATCCAGGCGCGCGTGGGTGAAATCCGTCGCCAGATCGAAGAAGCTTCTTCCGATTACGACCGCGAAAAACTGCAAGAACGCGTGGCCAAGCTGGCCGGCGGCGTTGCCGTGATCAAGGTTGGTGCCGCTACTGAAGTTGAAATGAAAGAGAAGAAGGCTCGCGTTGAAGACGCGCTGCACGCTACCCGCGCCGCTGTAGAAGAAGGCGTTGTGGCTGGTGGTGGCGTGGCCCTGCTGCGTGCCCGTTCCACTCTGGACAGCCTGAAGACCGACAACGTTGATCAGGATGCCGGTGTGAAGATCGTACTGAAGGCCATCGAAGCCCCGCTGCGTCAGATCGTCAAGAATGCTGGCGACGAGCCGTCCGTAGTGGTGAACAAGGTACTGGAAGGCAAGGGTAACTTCGGTTACAACGCGGCTACCGGCGAATACGGCGACATGCTGGAAATGGGCGTGCTGGATCCGGCCAAGGTAACCCGCTCCGCTCTGCAACACGCTGCTTCCGTTGCCGGCCTGATGCTGACTACCGATTGCATGATCGCAGAACTGCCGGAAGACAAGCCGGCTGCTGGCGGCATGCCGGATATGGGCGGCATGGGTGGTATGGGCGGCATGATGTAAGCTGTCTCAGCCTCTCGCTGAATCAAAAACCCCGCACTTGTGCGGGGTTTTTGTTTTTCTGCGCGATGGCGGGTAGCTGCCGGCTTCTCTGGCACAATAGGCAGCAGCTCATTTCGCAAGGATACATCATGCAATTACCGCAGCTGCTTGCCAGCATGGATGAATGGCTGGAGCCATGGCGCTATCAGGACTACGCGCCTAATGGTTTGCAAATAGAAGGCAGGGCAGAAGTGCGTCACATCATCACGGGAGTGACGGCCTCGCAAGCCTTGATTGATGTGGCGATTGCCCGCCGCGCAGATGCCATCCTGGTGCATCACGGCTATTTCTGGAAAGGAGAAGATGCCCGGTTGATTGGCATGAAGCGTGCGCGCGTGGCCAAACTGTTGCAGCATGACATCAGCTTGATTGCTTATCATCTGCCGCTGGATGGACATCTGGAACTGGGTAATAACGCCACCCTGGCCAAGCGATTGGGCTGGCAGGCCCAGGGGCAAGCTGGCGAGCAGGGATTGTTATGGCATGGCAGTTGGCCTGCCGGCGGGACTGCCGCGCAACTGGCAGAGGAGATTTCTGTCAGTCTGGGGCGGCAAGCCATGCTGCTGGGGCCGGCCGAGCGGCCGGTACGCCGGCTGGCCTGGTGCACGGGCGGGGCGCAGTCATTCTTTCAGGAGGCCATCCGCCTCGGTGTTGATGCATTTGTCACCGGTGAGGTCTCGGAACAATGTTTCCATCTGGCCGAGGAGTATGGCGTGGCATTCATTGCAGCAGGACACCATGTAACAGAGCGCTACGGCGTACAGGCTCTGGGCGAGAAGGTTTCTCATTTACCCGGCATAACTGTTGAATTTGTCGATCTTTTCAATCCGGTTTAGACAAATCTACCCGACCTGGCTCAATTTATTTGCATAGGCGCTTCATGTCCCTACTGGTAATCAGGTAAAATCGTCTGGTTTGAAGTTTGAGCTCGGTTTCCACGTTTGAGGATGACTGTAATGAGTGAACAACAAGTCGATACGGGGCGCCGTCGGTTTCTGACGGTAGCAACCAGCGCTGTTGGGGGTGTGGCCGTTGCCGGGGTGGCAACGCCGTTTCTGATGAGTTTCTTCCCGTCTGAACGGGCAAAGGCTGCTGGCGCACCGGTTGAGGTGGATATCAGCAAGCTGGAGCCGGGCCAGAAGATCAACGTCGAGTGGCGTGGCAAGCCGGTATGGCTGTTGTCCCGTACCAAGCAGCAAATCGCCGACCTGCCGAAGAACGACCCCAAGCTGGTGGACCCCAAGTCCGAAGTAGAGCAACAACCCAAGTACTGCCAGAACGAAGGCCGCTCCATCAAGCCTGAACTGCTGGTAGCCGTGGGCATCTGTACCCACCTGGGCTGTTCGCCGACCTTCCGTCCCGATCTGGCTCCCGCCGATCTGGGCCCGGAATGGCTGGGTGGCTTCTACTGCCCGTGTCATGGTTCCAAGTTCGACCTGGCCGCCCGCGTATTCAAGGGTGTTCCGGCTCCGAAGAACCTGGAAATCCCGCCGCATAAGTATCTGTCCGATACCCGCCTGCTGATTGGCGACGACAAATAAGCTTAGGGGGAAAAATGAGCAAAGGACAAAAGCTACTGAACTGGATTGACGACCGCTTCCCGCTGTCGTCGATGCTGAAAGAGCACGTTACCGAGTACTACGCACCGAAGAACTTCAACTTCTGGTATTTCTTCGGCTCGCTGGCCATGCTGGTGCTGGTTATTCAGATCGTCACCGGTATCTTCCTCACCATGAACTACAAGCCGGATGGCACCCTCAACGGTGCTGGCATCCCGGTGGCCTTCGCCTCGGTGGAATACATCATGCGTGATGTGGCAGGTGGCTGGATCATCCGCTACATGCACTCCACTGGTGCCTCCATGTTCTTCGTGGTGGTTTACCTGCACATGTTCCGTGGCCTGATCTACGGCTCCTACAAGCAGCCGCGCGAACTGGTGTGGGTGTTTGGCTGCCTGATCTTCCTGTGCCTGATGGCTGAAGCCTTCATGGGTTATCTGCTGCCCTGGGGCCAGATGTCCTTCTGGGGTGCGCAGGTGATTGTGAACCTGTTCGGTTCCATCCCGGTCATCGGTCCTGATCTGTCGGTGTGGATTCGTGGTGACTTCGTGGTGTCCGACGCCACGCTGAACCGCTTCTTCGCCCTGCACGTGATTGCTGTGCCGCTGGTGCTGCTGGCTCTGGTGGTGGCTCACCTGATTGCCCTGCACGAAGTGGGTTCCAACAACCCGGACGGCGTGGAAATCAAGAAACTGAAGGACGAAAAGGGCATCCCGCTGGATGGCATTCCTTTCCATCCCTACTACACCGTGAAGGATATCTTCGGTGTGGCAGTGTTCCTGATCGTGTTCTCCGCCATCGTGTTCTTCCTGCCGGAAATGGGTGGCTACTTCCTCGAGCATCCGAACTTCGACCAGGCTGACCCGCTGAAGACCCCGCCGCACATCGCGCCGGTATGGTACTTCACCCCGTTCTACGCCATTCTGCGTGCCATTCCGTCCTTCCTGGGTACCCAGGTGTGGGGTGTGATCGGCATGGGCGCTGCGGTGGTGGTGATTGCCTTCCTGCCGTGGCTGGACCGTTCGCCGATCAAGTCCATCCGTTATCGCGGTCCGAAGTTCAAGTTCATGCTGGTCTTGTTCATCATCGCCTTCATCGGTCTGGGCATGCTGGGCGCCATGCCGCCGACGGCTGGCCGTACCCTGATTTCGCAGATTCTTTCGTTCATCTACTTTGCCTTCTTCCTGGGCATGCCGTTCTACACCAAGAACGATGTTGGCTCGGTACCGGTACCGACCCGCGTGACAGAGACCAATGGCAAGTGCCAGTTGCAGTTCCTGGTGCTGGTGGCTGTGACGATCATCGCGGCCTATCTGTTCGGCACCAACGTGTAAGCAAGGGGAAAGGACATATGAAAAGCAAAATCCGCCACCTGATCGCTGCCATGGCGCTGGTGTTGCCGGTAAGCGGCACCGTTCTGGCCAATGAAGGCCCGGCGCTGGAGAAAGCGCCGATCGACATCCAGGACACCGAAAGCCTGCAGCGCGGTGCACAGTTGTTCAGCAACTACTGCCTGTCCTGCCACTCGGCCAGCGCCATGCGCTACAACCGTCTGGAAGATATCGGTCTGTCCGAAGAGCAGATCAAGGCCAACTTGCTGCCTGACGGTGCCAAGATCGGCGACCAGATGAATGTCAGCATGGACAAGAAGGATGCCAAGGTATGGTTGGGCGCAGCGCCGCCAGACCTGTCGCTGATTGCGCGTTCGCGTGGTGCAGACTACCTGTACGCCTATCTGCGTGGCTTCTACCGTGATCCGACTCGTCCTACCGGCTGGAACAACCTGGTGTTTGACAAGGTTGGCATGCCGCATGTGCTGTGGGAAATGCAGGGCGAGCAGGTACTGAAGACCGAGAAGAACGCCGCTGGCCATGAAGAGCACAAGCTCGAACTGGTCAAGGCCGGTAGCCTGACCAAGCTGGAAAACGGCAAGGCCAATACCGTGGAGTTTGACAAGCGCATGGCTGACCTGACCAACTACCTGGTCTTCATCGGCGAGCCGGCACAAGTCAAGCGTCACCAGATCGGTTATGTGGTACTGATGTTCCTCGGCCTGCTGCTGTTGCCGCTGACCTACTTCCTGAAGAAGGAATACTGGAAAGACGTGCATTAAGCACTGCTGCTGGATGACGAAAAAGGCGGAAATTTCCGCCTTTTTTCTTTTGTAATCATGGCTTTGCGATGTAGTTGTGGAAATTGCCTGCCTGAAAATGGTAAAATCACCGCTTCGATCGAAAATGATTGCCTCTGTCAAGGATATCCGCTAGCCATGATGACTCTTTATTCTGGAATTACCTGCCCCTTCAGCCAACGTTGCCGTATCGTGTTGTATGAAAAGGGAATGGATTTCGAGATCATCGATGTGGACATTCACAACAAGCCGGAAGACCTGGCTGTGATGAATCCCTACAACGAAGTGCCGGTACTGGTAGAGCGCGACCTGATCCTGCACGAATCCAACATCATCAACGAATACATCGACGAGCGTTTCCCGCACCCGCAGCTGATGCCGGCTGATCCGGTGATGCGTGCCCGTGCCCGCCTGTTCCTGCATCGCTTCGAGAACGAACTGTTCTGCAATGTGAAGGTGCTGGAAGCCGGCGCAACCGGCAAGGAAGCCACCAAGGCGCGTGAAGCCATTCGTGACGGCCTGACCACCATTGCCCCGGTGTTTGCCAAGCAAAAGTTCATGCTGGGTGATGACTTCTCCATGATCGACGTGGCCATCGCCCCGCTGATGTGGCGTCTGGAGCATTACAACATCGACCTGGGCAAGCATGCTGCGCCCATCCTCAAGTACGCGGAACGCATTTTCCAGCGCCAGTCTTTCATCGACTCGCTGACCCCGTCCGAAAAGGCCATGCGCAAGTAAGGAATGACCATGAGCGCCAGCACCAAGCCTTACATGATCCGTGCCCTGTATGAATGGTGTACGGATAATGGCCATACGCCGTTTCTGGTGGTGTGGGTGGACGAGCACGCCGATGTCCCGCGCGAGTACGTGAAGAACAACGAAATCGTGTTGAATATTGCCGCTGGGGCCACCCAGAACCTGCGTATCGACAATGAATGGGTGTCTTTCTCCGCGCGCTTTGCCGGGGTGTCGCGTGATATCTGGGTGCCTGTCGGCAATGTGATGTCCATTTTCGCCCGGGAAACCGGTGAAGGCATGGGCTTCGAGGTCGAATTGGGCAGCACGGCGGCCTCTCCGGCGCTGGCGCCGGTAGCTGCCAGCGAGCCTGAGCCGGCAGAGAGCAAGGATGATGATGCTGCCGCACCGCGTCCTAGCGGTCGGCCCAGCTTGCGCATCGTCAAGTAAGGCCGCAGATGTACCATGAAAAACCGGGATGCTTTCCCGGTTTTTTTATGGCTCCTTGCTGACCATATGGGCTTGCAGCAAGGGAATGTCGGTGAGGTCCTGCAGCGGATTGCCATGCAGCCTGACCTGGTTCTTGCCATGCGCCTTGGCTTCATACAAGGCCATGTCTGCCAGCTGGTAAAGTTTGGAGAAACTATTGCCGTCGCTGGGGTAGCAGGCAATGCCACAGGAAAAGGTGGAAGAAAATTCCACTCCTTCCACTCGGTAGCGCAAATCGGAAAAGCGCCGGCGCAGCAGTTCCAGCCGCATCCAGCTGTTCCGCTGGTCGGCCGCAGGCAGTACCACGATGAATTCCTCGCCGCCCAGCCGGCAAACAATATCCGCCTGACGACAATGGCGGCGCAGCAGGTCGGCCAGCGCACACAGTACCTGATCGCCAGCCATGTGGCCGTAGCGATCATTCACTCCTTTGAAATTGTCCAGATCGATCAGGGCAAAGGACAGCGGCTGCTGTTCCCGTTCTGCCCGGCTGATTTCCCGGCTGAGCGTCTCCTCCAGGTAGCGGCGGTTGTAGAGTCCGGTCAGCGGGTCGTGCAGGGCCTGTTCACGCAGGGTGTCCTGCAAGGTTTCGATTTCATCGATGCGGTTTTTCAACTGCATATAAGCCTGATGCAAGGCCTCCTCTGCGCGGCGCTGGCGTGAGATGTCGCGCAGCACCAGCATGCGGCCGCCCAGGGTGACTCCCGACTCCCTGATGGGAAAAGCGCGTACCTCCAGAATGGAGCGTGAGCCCGGGCCATTCAGTTCCACCTGATGGGCTCCATCCTGATCGGCGACGGCAAGCAGTGCGGCAATCTGCAGCGGCTGGCCACACAATACGGCAGCCGGCTTGCCAAACAGGTTGGCGGCTGCCGGGTTGATGTCGAGCACGGTCTTGTTGGGGTCAATCACCACGATGCCATCCCCCATGGCATTGAAGGCATTGCCGCGAGCGATGGGGACCACATACAGCATGCGCAGGTAGAGCAGGTCGAAGGCAAACACCATGCCGGTGATGGCAAAGCACAAGGGGGTGGGGTCCAGCCCGCGTAGTGGGATGTTGCCCGACAGATAGAGCAGATTGCCGACCCAGGGGACAATGGCGCCCAGCATCAGGATGAGCGACTGGCCGCGGTAATGGGGTGGGTAAAAGTGCAGGGTGCGTAGCAATAGCAAGGAAGCCAGCAGCATCATCAGATAGGAATAGCCGGCGACCAGCAGCCAGAACAAGGGGCCATGGTTGAAAATGAGCAGGTTGTGCCCGGATGGTGAGGCCTGGTAACTACTCCAGATCAGGCCGTGTTTTTCATTGCTGATGGCCAGTGCCAGGCTGAGCAGGGGGATGACGAAGAGCGTGGCGATGCTGCGCAGGCGCAGCGCCTTGTCCAGCTGGTTGTAGTCTGCCGCCAGCAGGAAAAACAACACCGGCGCGCTGAGGGTGCCCAGGTATTCCACCTTGGACCAGAAAATTTTCTCGTGCAGCAAGGAAGAAGACAATTCCAGCATGGCTGCGCCAGCCCATACGGTCACTGCCAGCATCAGCCAGGCCAGATAGCGTGCGCCGGTCACCTGGCGTCGCTCCCAGGCCAGGATGCCGATGGTGGCCGCACTCAGTGCAGCCAGGCCGGCAGTCGCTGAAATGGTGGTGAAAACAAAGGACATGCGCTTCTCTATGCAATGTGACTATGCGGATGGCAATATTCCAGTGTAACCCCTGCCAGAGAAGTTTCATTCACATTTTTGCGTCTCTAGGTATAATTACGGCACTCCCGAGGAGCGCTGCGAGGTTCATCCCCAGGCTCGGGCTTCTTGCAAACGGCGCTCACCTGACTAAACTCCGTGCCGAAGCCGGAATAGCGGGTGAGCCGCGTTCTGGCCGGCGTGTAAAAGGACTTTGCACGATGGCTGAATTCACCGATTTCCATGTAGCCGACATCAACCTTGCCGCCTGGGGGCGCAAGGAACTGGCAATTGCCGAAACCGAAATGCCCGGGCTGATGGCGCTGCGCGAAGAGTTCGCGAACCAGAAGCCGCTGCGCGGCGCGCGCATTGCCGGTTCGCTGCACATGACCATCCAGACCGGCGTGCTGATCGAAACCCTGGTTGAACTGGGTGCCGATGTACGCTGGGCTTCCTGCAATATCTTCTCCACCCAGGACCACGCCGCCGCAGCCATTGCCGCTGCCAATATCCCGGTATTTGCCTTCAAGGGCGAGAGCCTGGACGAGTACTGGGAATTCTCGCACAAGATCTTCGAATGGCCGGCCGGTCAGGAAGCCAACATGATTCTGGACGACGGCGGCGACGCCACCTTGCTGCTGATGCTGGGCAGCAAGGCCGAACAGGATCGCAGCGTGATCAGCCACCCGGCCAATGAAGAAGAAACCGCGCTGTTTGCCGCCATTGCCCGTTATCTGGAAGTGGACCCGCACTGGTATTCCAAGCGTCTGCCGCATATCAAGGGCGTGACCGAAGAAACCACCACCGGCGTGCATCGCCTGTACCAGATGCAAAAGGAAGGCCGCCTGCCTTTCCCGGCTTTCAACGTCAACGACTCGGTCACCAAGTCCAAGTTCGACAACCTGTATGGCTGCCGCGAATCGCTGGTGGATGGCATCAAGCGTGCCACCGACGTGATGATCGCCGGCAAGGTAGCGGTGGTGCTGGGTTATGGCGATGTGGGCAAGGGCTGCGCCCAGAGCCTGCGTGGCCTGGGTGCCACGGTATGGGTCACCGAAGTGGACCCGATCTGCGCGCTGCAGGCCGCCATGGAAGGCTACCGCGTGGTACGCATGGATGACGTGGCCGACCAGGGCGACATCTTTGTCACCACCACCGGCAATGTGTCGGTAATCACCCATGATCACATGGTGAAGATGCGCAATAACGCCATCGTGTGCAATATCGGCCACTTCGACAGCGAAATCGAAGTCGCCAGCCTGCGCCAATACCAGTGGGACAATATCAAGCCGCAGGTAGACCACATCATCTTCCCGGCCCAGGGTAATGAACCGGCCAAGCGCATCATCCTGCTGGCCGAAGGCCGCCTGGTGAACCTGGGTTGCGCCACCGGCCACCCCAGCTTCGTGATGTCCAACTCCTTCACCAACCAGGTGCTGGCGCAGATGGAGATCTTCCAGCACGGTGAAAAGTACGGCAAGGAAGTCTATGTGCTGCCCAAGCATCTGGACGAAAAAGTGGCCCGCCTGCACCTGAAGCGTATCGGTGCCAATCTGACCGAGCTGACCGACGAGCAGGCTGCTTATATCAGCGTGCCCAAGCAGGGTCCTTATAAGCCGGCGCACTATCGTTATTGATAGCGGGCTGTAAGGCGAACGGACAGGGCAGGGTAGAATGCACCTGTCCGTTTTTTTATCGGCAGGCCACGGCAGGCCCGCCATGCTGCAGTACCAGAACACAGCCTGCCGCCACGAGCAGGGACAGAGACGATCATGAACGAACCGAAAAAAACCTTCAGCTTCGAGTTTTTCCCGCCCAAGACCCCCGAAGGCGTGGCCAAGCTGCGTACCACGCGCCAGCAACTGGCGCAGTTCAAGCCACAATTCTTCTCGGTGACTTTTGGTGCCGGCGGCACCACCCGCGATGGCACCCTGTCCACCGTGCTGGAAATCCGCAGCGAAGGCCATGCCGCCGCGCCGCACCTGTCCTGCATCGGTTCGACCCGGGAAAACATCAGCGCCATTCTCAATGAATACCGCAATCACGGTATCCGCCACATTGTGGCGCTGCGTGGCGACATGCCGTCCGGCATGGTGGCGGCCGGTGAATTCCGCTATGCCAACGAACTGGTGGAGTTCATCCGCAGCGAGCACGGCGAGCATTTCCATATCGAAGTGGCGGCCTACCCGGAATTCCATCCCCAGTCCAAGTCGGCCGAGGACGACCTGAACAATTTCGTGCGCAAGGTCAAGGCCGGTGCCAACTCGGCCATGACCCAGTATTTCTTCAATGCCGATGCCTACTTCCGCTTTGTCGACGAAGCGCAGGCGCGCGGCGTGGACATTCCCATCGTGCCGGGCATCATGCCGATTGCCAACTTTGGCCAGCTGTGCCGCTTCTCCGATATGTGCGGGGCCGAAGTGCCGCGCTGGCTGCGTCAGCGCATGCAGTCCTACTATGACGACACGGCCTCCATCCGCGCCCTGGGCCTGGATGTGGTGACCGAGTTGTGCGACCGCCTGCTGGCCAATGGTGCACCGGGCTTGCACTTTTACACCCTGAACCAGGCTGGCCTGGTCTCCACCGTATGGCAGCGACTGGGTTTGTAATCCCTACCGCGCCATCATGAAAAAGCCCGGCATTGCCGGGCTTTTTCATGGTCGGGCGAGGTCGCAGATCAATTGCCCTGGGGTGTTCCTGCATGGGCGGTGGCCGTTTCCACCCGGTTGCGCCCCCGGTGCTTGGCCAGATAGAGCGCCTTGTCGGCGTCGCGCATCAACTGGTGTTCGGACTGTGGCGGTCCTTGCAGGCTGGCCACACCGATGCTGATGGTGACCCGGTCGCCGGCACTGCTGCGACCATGAGCAATGGCCAGCTGCCAGACGGCCTGGCGGATGGCTTCGGCCAGCGTGGCGGCCGCCGTGGCCTGGTAGCCCGGCAACAGCACGGCGAACTCCTCACCGCCAACCCGCGCCACCAGATCCGTGGCGGCGGGAAGTTGCGCCTGTATGCATAGCGCCACCTGGCGCAGGCACTGGTCGCCGGCGAGGTGGCCGTAGCTGTCATTGAATTGCTTGAAAAAATCGATGTCGATCTGCAAGACGCTCAGGGCCTTGCCTTGCTTGCGGGCCTCACGGAAGCACAGGCCAAGCTGCTCGTCGAAATGGCGGCGGTTGGCAATGCCGGTCAGTCCGTCGCTGAAGGCCATGCGTGCAAGATCGGCATTGGCGGCGTGCAGCTGCTGTTGAGCCAGGCCCAGTGCCTGCAGCTGCTGGCGGCGGATGATGGTATTGGCCAGCGTTTCACCCAGCAGGCGCGCCTGTTGCTGCTCCTTGCCCTGCCACTGGCGCGGGTGGCTCACCATGTCGCAGCCGAACAGCCCCACCGGCCGGCCCATGTGATCGATGCGCAGCATGAACAGGCTTTGTACCCCGTGTTCTTCCAGCTCCTGGCGTTCCAGCATGGCGTGCTCGGGCAGCGCGTCCAGATTGTCCAGCGACAGCAGGCCATGCTCCTGCAATTGCTGACAGGCCCAGCTGCGCTGCAACATGCTCTGGCCCCGCAGGGCGTGGGTAGTGGGCTGGATGCCGGAAGCACACCATTCGTGCACGGTATTGACCAGCCAGTCATCGGCAAAGCTGATCAGATAACAGCGCTCCACCTGCATGAAGTGACCGATCTCGCCCAGCGCCATCTGGGTGGCCTGATCGATGTCATGCAGCGGAATATTGATGAAGCGGGTGGAAATGCCGGCAATCAGTTGCTGAAAGCTGAGCAGCTGCTTGAGCTCGCGCGTGCGTGCGGTCACCAGGCCGGCCAGCTGGTCGCGGTGGCTGGCCAGTTCGTTTTCGATCCGCTGCCGTTCCTGCAGGTGGTGGCTGATATTGTTGCTCATGCTGCGGAAAGCCTGCGCCAGTTCGCTCAGCTCATTGTCGATCTGGCCGTGCTGCTGGCCGGGCAGTAGCGGTGGCAGCTGCATGCCGGGCTGATAGTTGCGCACGATTTCCGCCATGCCTTGCAGCGGGCGTACCAGCCGGCGGTTGAACAGCAGCCATAGCAGCAGGGCCAGGCCGAAGAAGCCCAGCAGGAAGGCCAGGGTGGCGCTGGCCACTTCCTGGCGCATGGCGCTGTAGATGTGCTGGCGGGAGACTGTCAGCTGCAGGCTGCCAATTGCCTCCATGCTGTGTGGCGAGCGCAGGGGCAACTGGTATTGGCCGCTATTGTCCTGCCCGCCCTGTTCCGGGTTGTCATAGCGTAGCGACTGGCCCAGCTCGGTGCGCAGGACCACGCTTTGTACGCCGGGAATCTGCGCGATCAGCCGTAATTGCAGCTGGATGGCCGGAATATCGACATCCCAGGCACTCTGGCTCAATAGCGGCAGATAGAGGCGCGATACCGTGGCCGGTATGGCATCCATCTGCTGCTGACCGTTGCGCCAGACCAGTGCGGCTTTCAGGCCGGTCACCACAGCCCCGAACAACAAGGTATACAGCAGCAGCTGCCAGATCAGCTGGCGGGTGAGTCTGCGGGTTGGCATGTGCCAGCTCCTATGGCCTGTTAGCGCGATGCTGCACGGCAGAGTTTGTTAAGAGCGGCTCACAAAATGGTATTGCGTCCGTGGTGCAAGTCGCGCCGGCGCAGACAGTACCAGGGTACGGCCCGCGGCGGTCATGCCGGCTAGCAAGGCGGCAGCACGCGTCCTGTAGTGCGCATCGTGTCAGCAGCTGCTAGTCCAGCACCATGTTGAAGCGAAAGGCGTAGTGCTGCAGGGCCGGATTGGCAAATTTGCTGAACTGTCTGAAACGGATGCTGCTGAAATCATTATCGGCAAATCGTTGCTGAAAGTGCAGGGCTTGTGGCGCGGAAATGGCGCTGAACATGGCCGGTTGCAGCTGCAGGCCTTCGCTGGCGAAGTCGCGGCCGTGTTGATAGTCGTACAGCAGCACCAGGCTCCAGGCACCGGTCATGAAATGGCCGGCGGCCAGGGCGCTAAGCCGGCCTTGCTGGCGTTCGCGCATGGCTTGCTGTGAGTTGTTGATGGCGCTGAGCAATACCTCGCGGCCGGCTTGCTTGCCGCTGCGGTGGATGGCTTCTTCCAGACCGAAGGCCATTTCGTCATTGGCTGCCCACACCAGATTGATCTGTGGATAGCGTTGCAACAGCCACTGCCCTTGCTGGATGGCGCGCTGGCGTTCCCATTCGCCATAAACCAGCTGCGTCAGCCGCACCTCCGGATGGGACGCCAGCACGCGCTGGGCGGCAGCCACTCGTTCGCTGGAAGCCGGAGTGGCGTGATCGCCGGCCATCATCAGCACATGCAGTGGCGTGCCGGCGGGAAAGTGGCGGCTGGCCTCGCTCAGCAGCCCCTGCATGGTGAGCGTGCCGGCGGTGGCATTGTCCGGCGCCAGCGAGCCCAGCCAGTGTTTCAGCCTTTGCCGCGGCAGGCCGCTGTTGCGCAACTGGGTGGGGGTGAGCTGGTTGAAACTGAGAAAACAGGGGATACCGGCCTGATCGGCCAGTGAAAGCAGGGCTGGGCCGGTCAGTTTTTCGTTGACCAGCAGCAGGTAGTCAGGTTTGTGGCGGCGCTGGGTGACGGCACGGGTCAGCTTGACCATCTGCAATGGGTCGCGTTCGGCATACAACACCTCCAGCTGGATATCCAGTTGCTGTGCCGCCGCCTGCATGGCCCGCGTTGCACTGAGCCAATACGCTTCGTCATGACGCCCCGGCGAAATGAAAGTGACCGAAAACGCCCATGCCGTGCTGTGCAACATTATTGCAACAGCCAGGGGCAGAATGTGCAGTCGTCGGATCATGCTCATGCCGGGGCCTTTGTTTATTCCTCCAGGATATATCGGATGGCGCAGCGACTCAGGCAGGCATGCCGGCTCACAGACTTCTGAGCTGGCTGAGCGGTAGCGAAGTGGTGCGCTTGATTTCTTTCAGGACAAAGCTGGATTTCACATCTTCCACGCCTTGCTGTTGTAGCAGCTCATCCATGACAAAGCGCGAGAAATGTTCCAGATCTTCAAAATAAACTTGCAGCAGGTAGTCCATTTCCCCGGTCATTGCAAAGCAATTGATGACTTCCGGCCAGCGCTGGACGGCATCGATGAAACTTTGCACATGGGTATTGCCACGCTTCTCCAGCACGACACGGACGTAGGCCTGCAAACCGAGGCCGATTTTGGCCGGGTCGAGCAGGGCGACATATTGGCGGATGACACCGGACTCCTCCAGTTGCTTGAGACGTCTCAGGCAAGGTGAGGGAGAGAGGGCCACTCTTTCCGCAAGCTCCACATTGGTCAACCTGCCATTGAGCTGCAGCTCTGACAGGATGCGCAAGTCTGTCTTATCTAGCGTAAGACTTGGCATGTAAACTCCTCTGATTTGAATTTTTTGAAATTATATTTCTAGTTATTGTTTGTCTGGGGAATGTTTGCAAGAAAATTGCCAGGCATTTTCCCTAGAATAAATAGCCTAACCCGGACATTTTACACGGTGGCGCGAGATCACTGGATAATGTCGGCAAAGATAGAGGAGAGCCCCGGTGAGACACACACAATCGTGCCGCCAGGGAAAGGCGATGGCGCTGGCTGTCGCATGGCATGGTCCATCCCAGCGGTACCCTCTGCCACATCCGGCTTGTTGAGGCTGGTCTGTTGCGTGCACCGCTGCCCTGCGGGGCTGCCTGCTGACTAGCCAATACGCTGCCCGTTCCTCCGCTTTGTCCATTGTCCCCCGCCTTGACTCCTGCTGCCTTGCATGGCCGGTTGTGACCCTTGCCGTATTGCACATCAGCCATGGCGGCCGGCTTGTGATCCAGGTCGGCACTGCCAATGGATAAAGAGGAGAAATGATGAAAATGGAAGCACTGCTGCAAAACCCGCTGGCGACCGACGGCTTCGAGTTTGTCGAGTACACCGCCCCCACCGAGCAAGGCATTGCCGATCTGCGCCAGCTGTTCCTGTCGCTGGGTTTTATCGAAGTGGCCCGCCATCGCAGCAAGAATGTCAGCCTGTACCGCCAGGGCGACATCAATTTCATCCTGAATGGTGAACCGTCCCAGCCGGCCAATGAATTTGGCAAGGTGCACGGCCCGTCGGCCTGTGCCATGGCCTGGCGCGTCCAGAATGCCGCCAAGGCCTACGACTATGCGCTGGCCCACGGTGCCAAGCCCTACGTGCGCCCCATCGGCATGATGGAGCTGAATATTCCTGCGGTTGAAGGCATTGGTGGCTCGGCATTGTATTTCGTTGATCGCTACGGCCCGTCGCACAATATCTATGATGTCGATTTCCTGCCGCTGGAGGGGGTCGAGCAGTTCCCGGCTGGTGTCGGCCTGGTTGAGATCGACCACCTGACCCACAATGTTTTCCGCGGCAATATGGGCAAGTGGGCGGATTTCTACACCGGCATCGGTAATTTCCGCGAAATCCGTTATTTCGATATCGAGGGCAAGCTGACCGGCCTGGTATCCAAGGCCATGACCAGCCCCTGCGGCAAGATCCGCATCCCCATCAATGAGTCTTCCGACGACAAGAGCCAGATCGAGGAATTCCTGCGCGAATACCATGGCGAAGGCATCCAGCACATCGCGCTGACCACGCGCGACATCTACCAGACGGTGGAAACGCTGAAAGCCGCCGGCACCCGTTTCCTGGATACGCCGGACACCTATTACGACAAGGTGGATAGCCGCGTGGCCGGCCATGGTGAAGATCTGGCCCGCCTGCGTAAGAACAGCATTCTGATCGACGGCGCGCCGGTCGAAGGCGCCGGCATTCTGCTGCAGATCTTTACCGAAACCGTCATCGGGCCGATTTTCTTTGAAATCATCCAGCGCAAGGGCAATGAAGGTTTTGGCGAGGGCAACTTCCGTGCGCTGTTCGAATCCATCGAAGAAGACCAGATCCGCCGTGGCGTGCTGAAGGCCGACTGAACCAGACAGTGACTGCGTGGCGCGCAGCCTGGTACTGCGCGCCGCTCCGCTAAATCGACAGCCTGCGGCGCTTGCTGCGCCATATGGCAAGGAATGGCCCATGCGCAAATGGATAAGTTTCCCGCACCGGGAAGGGACAATTTCCCGTCAGGCTCATGCCGATCTGCCGGCCGAAGGCATTTATGAACGCGAAGTCGGGCGTAGCGGCTTTTTCGGCCCGGCCACCCATCTGCATCACAAGCACCCGCCCACCGGCTGGTCGGCCTGGGAAGGCCCGCTCAAGCCACGTGCCTTTGATTTGAATGACCTGCCCAAAGAAACGGCGGCTCCGTGGGGCGCGCCGCTGGTCTTGCATAACAGCCAGTGCCAATTCCGTATCTGGACCTGCAGCCAGGCCATGACCCAGCTGTTCCGCAATGGCGATGGCGATGATTTGTTATTCATCCATGCCGGCAGCGGCGAGCTGTTTTGCGACTATGGCCACTTGAGCTATCGCGATGGTGATTACATCCTGATTCCGCGTTCCACCAGCTGGCGCATCGAGCCGGCCGACACCACCACCATGCTGCTGATCGAGGCCAGTAATGGCGCTTACCAGTTGCCGGACAAGGGACTGGTGGGGCCGCACGCGATTTTCGATGAGGCCATGCTGGATGTGCCGGCCATCGACGATGCCTTCAAGGCGCAGCAGACCGAGGACGAGTGGCAGGTGGTGATCAAGCGCCTGAATGCGCTGTCCACCGTGACTTACCCTTTCAATCCGCTGGATGCCATCGGCTGGCACGGTAATATCGCGGTGGCGCGTATCAACTGGCGCGACATCCGCCCGCTGATGAGCCATCGTTACCATCTGCCGCCATCGGCACACAGCACCTTTGTGGCGGATGGTTTTGTGGTCTGCACCTTTGTGCCGCGCCCGATTGAATCCGACCCTGGCGCATTGAAGGTGCCGTTCTATCACAACAACGACGACTACGACGAAGTCATCTTCTATCACGCTGGTGACTTCTTCAGCCGCGACAATATCAAGCCCGGCATGCTCACCTTCCATCCGGCCGGTTTCACCCATGGCCCGCATCCCAAGGCTTTTGCCAAGGCCATGACCGAGCCGAAGAAATTCACCGACGAAGTGGCGGTGATGATAGATACCCGCAGTGCACTGGAGCAGGGCCCCGGCCTGCCAGCGGTAGAGTGGGCCGGCTATGTCGATAGCTGGAAGCCCAAGGCCTGAGCCGCATCATCCCCTGATCGCCTCCCGCGACCGGCCAAGGCCGGTCGGTGAGCAGAAAGAACACACATGAAACTAGCCACCTACCAAAATCACACCCGCGATGGCCAGCTGATGGTCGTCAGCCGCGATCTCACCCGCGCCGTCGCCGTACCGCATATCGCCGCCAGCCTGCAAGCCGCACTGGATGACTGGAGTCGCTGTGAACCGGCCTTGCAGGAGGTCTATGTCGCGCTGAACCAGGGGCCGGTTAACGGGGCTGTCGATTTCGACCAGTCCGCCTGCCATAGCCCCTTGCCACGTGCCTACCAGTGGGCCGATGGCAGTGCCTATCTCAATCATGTCGAGCTGGTGCGCAAGGCGCGCGGTGCCGAAGTGCCGGCCAGCTTTTACCACGACCCGCTGATGTATCAGGGCGGCTCGGACGCCTTCCTGCCACCCCATGCCGCCATTCCGCTGGCCGATGTCAGCTGGGGGCTGGATTTTGAAGGCGAAGTGGCAGTGATTACCGATGACGTGCAGCTGGGTAGCCAGGCTGACGATTGCGCCGGGCATATCCGCCTGCTGATGCTGGTGAATGATGTCACCCTGCGCAATCTGATTCCGGCCGAGCTGGCCAAGGGCTTCGGCTTCTTCCAGAGCAAGCCTGCCACCGCCTTTTCCCCAGTGGCAGTTACCCCGGATGAGCTGGGTGCTGCCTGGCGCGATGGCAAGGTGCATCTGCCACTGCGCGTGGAATACAACGGGGCCTTGTACGGCGAACCCCAATGCGGGGTGGAGATGCAGTTCAGTTTTGCGCAGCTGGTGGCGCATGTGGCGAAAACCCGCCAGCTGGCGGCCGGCTCCATTGTCGGCTCCGGTACCATTTCCAATCACGACCGCAGCACCGGCTCTTGCTGCCTCGCCGAGCAGCGCATGATTGAAATCATCGAGGGCGGCGCAGCGCGCACGCCTTTCATGCAGCCGGGTGATCATGTCCGTATCGAAATGCTGGATGCCAGCGGACAGTCGATTTTCGGTTGTATCGATCAGCGGGTGATGGGCAATGACTGAGCGTGTGCTGTACGGCTACTACCGTTCCAGTGCGGCCTACAGGGTGCGTATTGCGCTGAATCTCAAAGGCCTGCAATACCGGCAGCAGCCGGTCAATCTGCTCAAGGGTGAGCAGCGCGATCCGGCCTATCTGGCACTCAACCCACAGGGGCTGGTGCCGGCGCTGCTGGATAATGGCCAGTTGCTGAGCCAGTCGCTGGCTATCTGTGAATATCTGGACGAAGCCTATCCGGATACCCCGGCCTTGCTGCCAAGCGATTGCATGGAACGCGCCCGCGTGCGTGCACTGGCACTCAGCATCTGTGCCGATATCCACCCGCTGCACAATGCCCGTGTGCTTAAGTATCTGGAGACCGAGCTGGGCCAGGACGATGCGCAGAAAACCCAATGGATACGTCACTGGATTGCCACCGGCTTTACTGCGCTGGAGCTGCAGCTGGCCAGCCAGCCAGCCACTTATGCCTGTGGCGATACCCCTGGCTTGCTGGATGCCTGCCTGGTGCCGCAGGTATTTGCCGCGCGGCGTTTCGGCGTGGATCTGGCAGCTTTCCCGCATATCGTGCGGGTGGATGCGGCCTTGAGCGCGCTGCCAGCGGTACAGGCTGCACACCCGGCACAGCAGCCGGATGCCGTTTAGTGCAGCAGCCAATGCCGCAACGCAAAGCGGCGTGACGGCTGAGTGCCAGGGCTTTAAAGCGGTATTTGAAAAAAATCTTGACGCGGCAAGCTGGCTCTGATTAAATGCGTGGCTCTGATGACGCGAAAGCGTAGCAGTGATGGCCAGTTAGCTCAGTTGGTAGAGCAGCGGATTGAAAA
>NZ_RFAR01000134.1 GCF_003693445.1 Aquitalea palustris
GTGGTGCCGCACACCAGCACGCGCAGCGGCATGCCCAGCTGGCCCATCTTGATGCCTTCTTCGGCGCAGAAGGGCTTGAGCTGTTTCTAGCACTTCTTATCAGCTGCGCTTTTCACTTTTCACTAAGATAATTAGCTATTTTATTAAAAAACCACATATAAGAATAAGCTAAAAAATCACAGCACACCCGCTCACACCCCTCTTCCGCACACCCACCATAACAACACAACAAAACAGGATGTGACTTACTAAAAAACGACATCAAAAACAGATCCAATGCATTTTTAAAAAAAGGGGGAAATTCTCACACCAGAATTCAAACAAAATAAAACACTTAAATTGCAAGGTGATTACATGAACTGGAATCCATTCAACCCAAAGAACATCTCAACAATCACTCTGCTGATTTTAATTTGGGCGGGAGGATGGTTTTTTACCAAAATAGGACTTGAAAATTCAACTCCATTCTCATTCAATGCCATACGATTCTTGCTAGCCGCAGCAATCATGCAAGCAGCCTTACACTCAAGACCGCGCAATCAGCCATCATCCAAGAAACACTGGCCAATCATAATATCAATCGGAATATTACAAACCGGATTGATGTTCTCACTCGCCTCATACGGAATGAAGCAGATAAACTTAACAAAAACAGTAATACTAATTTACACAACACCATTATGGTCAAGTTTTTTAGGATGGTATTTCCTAAATGAAAAATTTAAAAAATCGCAATGGATAGGCTTATGCTGCGGACTCACTGGAATTGCACTAATCACAACCCCTGAAATAAAAACCGGGAAAATATACGGCATATCAATTCTGATAGCATCAGCGCTATCATGGTCGATTGCAAGTCTACTATTTAAAAAATACCTCTTCAATCAAGATAAATTCTACATCAGCACATGGCAAATGACCATCGGCGCCATATTTTTGCTCATCCTTAGCATATCAATCGATGGAAGCATTTCGTTTCAACCAACTCTAAAAAGCATTACCTCACTGATCTATGTAAGTATATTTGGTTCCATCATTGCATTTTCCATATGGTTTCATTTAGTTTCAAAGTTAAGCATGCTTCAGTCAAGTATGGTAACCCTTGGCGTTCCAATCACAATCATGGCAGCAGACGCCATACAGAATCAAAACATGAGTTCAACACTAGTAGCCGGGATGCTTTGCATAGTCTTTGGTATTTTCTTCGCGATGAAAAATGACTGACATGCACTCTTCTATCTATCTCGCCAGATAGAAGCCGCACTTAAAATGATCTTCATCAAGTAAAAAGCCACCCCGCAGGGTGGCTTTTTGACTTACACGGCCAAGACCGCTCAGGCGCGCAGGCGGCGCAGCACTTCTTC
>NZ_RFAR01000027.1 GCF_003693445.1 Aquitalea palustris
TGGGGGATGACAGTACCTGAAGAATAAGCACCGGCTAACTACGTGCCAGCAGCCGCGGTAATACGTAGGGTGCAAGCGTTAATCGGAATTACTGGGCGTAAAGCGTGCGCAGGCGGTTGTGTAAGTCTGATGTGAAAGCCCCGGGCTCAACCTGGGAACTGCATTGGAGACTGCACGGCTAGAGTGCGTCAGAGGGGGGTAGAATTCCGCGTGTAGCAGTGAAATGCGTAGAGATGCGGAGGAATACCGATGGCGAAGGCAGCCCCCTGGGATGACACTGACGCTCATGCACGAAAGCGTGGGGAGCAAACAGGATTAGATACCCTGGTAGTCCACGCCCTAAACGATGTCAACTAGCTGTTGGGGGTTTGAATCCTTGGTAGCGTAGCTAACGCGAGAAGTTGACCGCCTGGGGAGTACGGCCGCAAGGTTAAAACTCAAAGGAATTGACGGGGACCCGCACAAGCGGTGGATGATGTGGATTAATTCGATGCAACGCGAAAAACCTTACCTGGTCTTGACATGTACGGAACTTGCCAGAGATGGCTTGGTGCTCGAAAGAGAGCCGTAACACAGGTGCTGCATGGCTGTCGTCAGCTCGTGTCGTGAGATGTTGGGTTAAGTCCCGCAACGAGCGCAACCCTTGCCATTAGTTGCTACCATTCAGTTGAGCACTCTAATGGGACTGCCGGTGACAAACCGGAGGAAGGTGGGGATGACGTCAAGTCCTCATGGCCCTTATGACCAGGGCTTCACACGTCATACAATGGTCGGTACAGAGGGTCGCGAAGCCGCGAGGTGGAGCCAATCTCATAAAACCGATCGTAGTCCGGATCGCACTCTGCAACTCGAGTGCGTGAAGTCGGAATCGCTAGTAATCGCGGATCAGCATGCCGCGGTGAATACGTTCCCGGGTCTTGTACACACCGCCCGTCACACCATGGGAGTGAGTTTCACCAGAAGTGGGTAGGCTAACCGTAAGGAGGCCGCTTACCACGGTGGGATTCATGACTGGGGTGAAGTCGTAACAAGGTAGCCGTAGGGGAACCTGCGGCTGGATCACCTCCTTTCTAGAGAAGGCGATCGTCAAGTATTCACAACCTATCGGTTATTCGTGATTTAAGGGTAGTAACTGGGTTTGTAGCTCAGCTGGTTAGAGCACTGTGTTGATAACGCAGGGGTCGTAGGTTCGAGTCCTACCAGACCCACCAGTTTGGGGGATTAGCTCAGTTGGGAGAGCACCTGCTTTGCAAGCAGGGGGTCGTCGGTTCGATCCCGTCATCCTCCACCATTCTTACAGTGCAAACAAAAGCGCACACAACCTGTCAGGGTTGCGTGAATTTCTGTTTGCGTTGTTTTTACAATGCCCGATCTTTAACAAACTGAAGAAGCCGAATTAATTAGACGGCGAAATGAAACACTTGCAGTTAACTCTGCATGTGGGACAAATCGCCATCTTGGGAATTTGATTGTATCTAGTGCCATGTCGCCATATCAAAAGGGGCGGTGTGGTACGTCGCACAAACACATTCTGTCGGATTGGTAATCTAGGTTACTGAAATGATAGGGTCAAGCGACTAAGTGCATCTGGTGGATGCCTTGGCGATCACAGGCGATGAAGGACGTGTAAGCCTGCGAAAAGCGCGGGGGAGCTGGCAATAGAGCTTTGATCCCGCGATGTCCGAATGGGGAAACCCACCTAGCAATAGGTATCCCAGACTGAATACATAGGTCTGTGGAGGCGAACCGAGTGAACTGAAACATCTAAGTAACTCGAGGAAAAGAAATCAACCGAGATTCCGTCAGTAGTGGCGAGCGAACGCGGAATAGCCTGTATGTGATAGAGATTGAGATAGTGGAAGGCCTTGGAAACGGCCGCCGTAGTGGGTGATAGCCCCGTACACGAAATTTCATTCTTGGTACTAAGCATACGAAAAGTAGGGCGGGACACGCGAAATCCTGTTTGAAGATGGGGGGACCATCCTCCAAGGCTAAATACTCGTGATCGACCGATAGTGAACCAGTACCGTGAGGGAAAGGCGAAAAGAACCCCGGGAGGGGAGTGAAATAGAACCTGAAACCGGATGCATACAAACAGTGGGAGCCTCGTAAGGGGTGACTGCGTACCTTTTGTATAATGGGTCAGCGACTTACGTTCAGTAGCAAGCTTAACCGCATAGGGGAGGCGTAGGGAAACCGAGTCCGAATAGGGCGCTTTAGTTGCTGGGCGTAGACCCGAAACCGAGTGATCTATCCATGGCCAGGATGAAGGTGCGGTAACACGCACTGGAGGTCCGAACCCACTAGTGTTGCAAAACTAGGGGATGAGCTGTGGATAGGGGTGAAAGGCTAAACAAACTCGGAGATAGCTGGTTCTCCCCGAAAACTATTTAGGTAGTGCCTCATGTATCACTTCCGGGGGTAAAGCACTGTTATGGCTAGGGGGTCATTGCGATTTACCAAACCATGGCAAACTCTGAATACCGGAAAGTGCGAGCATGGGAGACAGACGGTGGGTGCTAACGTCCATCGTCAAGAGGGAAACAACCCAGACCGCCAGCTAAGGTCCCAAATGATCAGTTAAGTGGTAAACGAAGTGGGAAGGCCCAGACAGCCAGGATGTTGGCTTAGAAGCAGCCATCATTTAAAGAAAGCGTAATAGCTCACTGGTCGAGTCGTCCTGCGCGGAAGATGTAACGGGGCTCAAACTGATAACCGAAGCTGCGGATTTGCACGTAAGTGCAGATGGTAGGGGAGCGTTCTGTAGGTCTGTGAAGGTGTCTCGTAAGGGATGCTGGAGATATCAGAAGTGCGAATGCTGACATGAGTAGCGATAAAGCGGGTGAAAAGCCCGCTCGCCGAAAGCCCAAGGTTTCCTACGCAACGTTCATCGGCGTAGGGTGAGTCGGCCCCTAAGGCGAGGCTGAAAAGCGTAGTCGATGGGAAACGGGTTAAAATTCCCGTACTTTTGTGTAGTGCGATGTGGGGACGGAGAAGGTTAGGTCAGCGGCCTGTTGGAATAGGTCGTTCAAGCTGGTAGGTGGTTAGGGTAGGCAAATCCGCCCTTTCATTCAACACCGAGAAGTGATAACGAGGGTCTACGGACCTGAAGTGACTGATACCACGCTTCCAGGAAAAGCCACTAAGCTTCAGCTACACAAGAACCGTACCGCAAACCGACACAGGTGGGCAGGATGAGAATTCTAAGGCGCTTGAGAGAACTCAGGAGAAGGAACTCGGCAAATTGATACCGTAACTTCGGGAGAAGGTATGCCTCTTTAGGTGAAATCCCTTGCGGATGGAGCTTGGAGAGGTCGCAGAGAATCGGTGGCTGCGACTGTTTATCAAAAACACAGCACTCTGCCAACACGAAAGTGGACGTATAGGGTGTGACGCCTGCCCGGTGCTGGAAGGTTAAGTGATGGGGTGCAAGCTCTTGATCGAAGCCCCAGTAAACGGCGGCCGTAACTATAACGGTCCTAAGGTAGCGAAATTCCTTGTCGGGTAAGTTCCGACCCGCACGAATGGCGTAACGATGGCCACACTGTCTCCTCCTGAGACTCAGCGAAGTTGAAGTGTTTGTGAAGATGCAATCTCCCCGCTGCTAGACGGAAAGACCCCGTGAACCTTTACTGTAGCTTTGCATTGGACTTTGAAGTGGTTTGTGTAGGATAGGTGGGAGGCTTTGAAGCCAGGACGCTAGTTCTGGTGGAGCCAACCTTGAAATACCACCCTGACCCCTTTGAGGTTCTAACCTTGGTCCGTTATCCGGATCGGGGACAGTGCATGGTAGGCAGTTTGACTGGGGCGGTCTCCTCCCAAAGTGTAACGGAGGAGTTCGAAGGTTACCTAGGTACGGTCGGAAATCGTGCTGATAGTGCAATGGCAAAAGGTAGCTTAACTGCGAGACCGACAAGTCGAGCAGGTGCGAAAGCAGGACATAGTGATCCGGTGGTTCTGAATGGAAGGGCCATCGCTCAACGGATAAAAGGTACTCCGGGGATAACAGGCTGATACCGCCCAAGAGTTCACATCGACGGCGGTGTTTGGCACCTCGATGTCGGCTCATCACATCCTGGGGCTGTAGCCGGTCCCAAGGGTATGGCTGTTCGCCATTTAAAGTGGTACGTGAGCTGGGTTCAAAACGTCGTGAGACAGTTTGGTCCCTATCTGCAGTGGGCGTTGGAAGTTTGACGGGGGCTGCTCCTAGTACGAGAGGACCGGAGTGGACGAACCTCTGGTGTACCGGTTGTCACGCCAGTGGCATTGCCGGGTAGCTAAGTTCGGAAGAGATAACCGCTGAAAGCATCTAAGCGGGAAACTCGCCTGAAGATGAGACTTCCCTGAGGGCTTGACCCTCCTGAAGAGTCGTTCGAGACCAGGACGTTGATAGGTCGGGTGTGGAAGCGCTGTGAGGCGTTAAGCTAACCGATACTAATTGCTCGTGAGGCTTGATCCTATCATTTGAGTGGCTTGGGAAACCAAGACCGGATGGATAGTGAATGTGCGACGCGATCAAAGATCCAAGA
>NZ_RFAR01000002.1 GCF_003693445.1 Aquitalea palustris
GCCAGCAGATTGGTCTGATCGGCAATATCCTTGATCACCTGCATGATGCTGGAGATGGTCTGGGTCTTGCTGGCCAGATCGGCAATGGTCACCGCTGCCTGATCCACCGATTCATTGATGCGGTGCATCTCACTCACCGCGCTGGAAATCACTTCGCCCCCCTCCTTCGACAGGCGGCCTGATTCTTGCGACAGATTGCGCGCGTCCTGGGCATGGCTGGAAATATGATTGATGCTGACGGTAAGCTGCTCGATCGATGCCGCCATGGCAGCCGCCGCTTCACTTTGCCGGTCGGACCCGCTGACCACTGCGTCGGAGCGGCGTGCCACGTCGGAGCTCATCTGCGACAGGCGGCCGGCCTCGTCGGCAATCTCGCGCACCAGCTGCTTCAGGTGCTGCTGCATGTCGGCCACCGCAGCCATCACGCTGCTCTTGTCACCGGCTTGCAAGGGCACCACGGTATCCAAGTGGCCATCGGCGATACGGCGCACCACGCGCATGGTATCGCCAGGGTCGGCCCCCAACTGCCCCAGGATGCTGCGCATCAGGAACACCCCGGCAATCAGCAGCAGCAGCAGGATGGCAGCCACTTCCAGCAGGGTGAGCCACAGCTGCTGCATGAAAGCGGCGTGGACATCATCCAGGTAAATACCGGTGCCAATCACCCAGTGCCAGCGGGCACTGGTCATCAAATAGGAAATCTTCGGCTGCGGCTGATCAAAGCCCGGCTTGTCCCACACATATTCGGCGAAACCCTGCCCATTTCCCTTACTGACCGTCTCCTGGAACAGCTGCCCCAGATCGACACCGGTGGGGGTTTTCATCCCCTGTACGTTTTTACCCAGCATGGCGGCCTTGGCCCCATGGATGACGTAGTTCCAGTTCTGGTCGTAGCCGAAGAAATATTCTTTCTTGTCATAGTGACTGGCCATCAAGGCGGCAGCGGCCATCTGCTTGGCCTGTGCCTCGCTCAGCTTGCCACTGGCTTCCAGCGCTTCATAGCTGCTGATCACACCCAGCGCGCTTTCCGTCAGATTGCGCGTCTTGTCCTGTCGGTCATGCAACATGGCATTGCGCTGGTTGAACAAGGCCAGCCCGCTCAAGGCACAGATCAGCAAGGCCACCAGCAATAGCCAGGCGATCAGACGAGCGCGCAAGCTTATTCCGCTATTTGTTTCCATGGTTTTCTCTCTAGTCCCGTTGGCAGTGTTTCTAGCAAGCAACTGCTCTAAATATCAGTACATCGTCATTCTACCGCGATGCCGGTAACAAGCCACAGGGGTTTACCCATGGATATATTTCAAATTAGAGGAGCATCTTTCAGAATACATCCTCAATTTCATCAAATCCGGCCATTCCTGGCACTAGCGCGACCACAACAGACATAAAAAAACCCGGCCATCGGCCGGGTCAAAAGAGATGGGTAGCCCGCAGGCTCCGCCTCTGGGTCATCCTTATTTCATGGTGGGCATCACGAATTCGGCGGTCAGTTTTTCCGGCCAGCGGCTGGTGATGGTCTTCATGCGGGTGTAGAAACGCACCCCTTCCGGACCATGCATGTGATGGTCGCCAAACAGCGAGGCTTTCCAGCCACCAAAGCTATGGAAGGCCATCGGCACCGGAATCGGCACGTTCACGCCGACCATGCCCACCTGGATGCGGTGCGAGAACTCGCGTGCCGCACCACCGGAGCGGGTAAAGATGGCGGTGCCATTGGCATAGGGATGGGCGTTGATCAGATTCACCGCACTATCGAAGTCCGGTACGCGTACCACCGACAATACCGGCCCGAAAATCTCTTCCTTGTAGATGGTCATTTCCGGAGTGACGTGATCAAACAGGCAGGGGCCAAGGAAGAAACCGTTCTCATGGCCAGGGTGCTGATAATCGCGCCCGTCCAGCAACAATGTTGCGCCTTCGGCCACACCTTGGTCGACATAGCCTTTGACCTTGTCGCGATGTTGACGGGTTACCAGCGGGCCCATCTCGGCTGCGGCATCGGCACCCACGCCGATTTTCAGCGTGGCCGCACGGGCCTTCAGCCGCTCAACCAGCTTGTCCGCGACATCACCCACCGCAACCGCAACCGAAATGGCCATGCAGCGTTCGCCGGCCGAACCGTAACCCGCGCCCATCAGCGCTTCCACCGTGCCATCCAGATCGGCATCCGGCATCACCACCATATGGTTCTTCGCACCACCCAGTGCCTGTACACGCTTGCCGTGGCGGGCCCCGGTTTCATAGATGTACTGGGCAATCGGCGTGGAACCGACAAAGCTGATGGCGGCCACATCCGGGTGGGTCAACAGTGTATCCACGGCCAGCTTGTCACCATGCACCACATTGAACACGCCATCCGGCAAACCGGCCTGCTGCAGCAGATCGGCCAGGAACAGAGCGGCTGACGGATCGCGCTCCGACGGTTTCAGAATGAAGCAGTTACCGCAGGCAATGGCTACCGGCAACATCCACAGCGGCACCATGGCCGGGAAGTTGAACGGTGTGATACCGGCCACCACGCCCAGCGGCTGGCGCATGGAGTGGCTGTCGATGCCAGTACCCACCTGCTCGGTGAATTCACCCTTGAGCAGTTGCGGAATACCGCAGGCGAACTCCACCACTTCCAGACCACGGGTCACTTCGCCCAGCGCATCCGATACTACTTTGCCGTGCTCGGCGGAGATGATTTCAGCCAGCTGGCGCTGATTGGCTTCCAGCAGCTCCTTGAACTTGAACATCACCCGCGAGCGCTTCAGCGGCGAGGTCTCGGCCCAGGCCGGGAAAGCGCGGCGAGCATTGGCTACCGCCGCGTTCACTTCATCCACACTGGCCAGACCAACCTGGGCCACCACTTCGCCCAGCGCCGGATTGTAAACATCGGCCACACGGCCGCTCTGGCCCTGATACAGTTCGCCGCCAATAAAATGTGCAATGGTTTTCATCTTCAATCCTGTCCGTTCTTGCTGGAGGTATACGTTCAGGCCGTGGCCTGGATAGCGTCGCCGATTACGGCGAACAAGCGGTCGATTTCAGCTTCGCTGATGATCAGCGGCGGCGATACGGCGATGATGTCGCCAGTAAAGCGCACCAGCACACCGGCTTCCCAGCACTTGAGGAAGACATCAAAGCCACGCGCACCCGGGGCACCCGGACGGCTGTCCAGTTCAATGCCGGCCACCAGGCCCAGGTTGCGGATGTCCTTGACGTTTTTCACGCTCTTGAGCTGGTGCGCCTTGGTTTCGAACTGGCCGGACAAGGCGGCGGCGCGCTGGAACAAGCCCTCTTCCTGGTACAGGTCCAGCGTGGCAATGGAGGCCGCGCAGGCCAGCGGGTGTGCGGAATAGGTATAACCATGCGGGAATTCGATGGCACGATCAGCCGCCGCTGCCATGAAGGCATCGTGAATTTCCGGCTTGACCAGCAGCGCGCCCATCGGCACCACGCCATTGGACAGGCCCTTGGCGCAGGTGATGATGTCGGGCAGTACATCGAATTTGTTGGCAGCCCAGTCCGCACCCAGACGACCAAAACCGGTGATCACTTCATCAAAAATCAGCAAGATGCCGTATTTGTCGCAGATCTGACGCAGGCGCTTGAGATAGCCCTTGGGCGGAATCAGCACGCCGGTGGAGCCGGCCATCGGCTCGACAATCACGGCGGCAATGGTCGACGGGTCATGCAGGGTGGTAATGCGCGCTTCCAGCTCGTCGGCGAATTCGGCACCGAATTCCGGCTCACCACGGGTAAAGGCATTGCGGCCCAGATCGTGGGTGCTACGCAGGTGATCTACCGTCGGCAGGGCAACAGGGAACAGCTTGCGGTTGCCGGCAATGCCGCCGACCGAAATACCACCGAAGTTGACACCGTGATAACCACGCTCACGGCCGATCAGCTTGACGCGGGCCGCATCGCCGCGCACGCGGTGATAGGCTACCGCCATCTTCAGCGCGGTATCGGCTGCTTCGGAACCGGAATTGACATAGAACACCTTGGACAAACCCTTGGGCGCCATGGCCGCCAGCTTTTCCGCGGCCTCGAAAGCCTTGGGATGGCCAATCTGGAAGGGCGGCGCGTAATCCAGGGTGGCGATCTGCTTCTGGATGGCTTCGACAATCGGCTTGCGATTGTGACCGGCATTCACACACCACAGACCGGCACAGCCATCCATGATGTCGCGGCCGGCATCGTCCTTGTAGTACATGCCATCAGCGCTCACCAGCATGCGCGGTGCGCTCTTGAAATGGCGGTTAGCCGTAAACGGCATCCAGAATGCGTCCATATTGAGTTCGGTCATGTGTTCTTCCTCCTGATGGCAGTCGTCTCTGCCTGATGTCTGACAATTTAGTCATCACACCAATACAATTACAGGTACAGTTATGCAGATATTTGCTACGACCGTATAGGCAAATTAACCAGTACAGTTCAGCAAGCACAGCAGCTAGCTGCCTGCTTGCCTGCTGTGGAAAGCAACCATGACTAGCCTGAGCATCAGTCCACAAGCCGGCCAGACCCTGGTCGACGCCATTGTCAGTGCCATTAGCCAAGCCATCGACGCAGGCCACTGGCGGCCCGGTACCCGCATACCCTCGATACGCCGCTTCGCAACAGAAAATGGCGTCAGTCCGTTTACCGTGGTCGAGGCCTACGACCGCTTGTTGTCACAGGGCTATCTGCGTTCGCGGCCGGGTTCGGGCTTTTACGTGGAGGTGCGTCAGCGTGCCAGTAGCCTGCGCCAGGCGGCGCGTCTGGAAGACCTGCCCATCGATGAGCACTGGCTGTTGCGCAATGTCTACGAGCACTCGGAACAGGCCTTGCAGGCAGGTTGTGGCTGGCTGCCTCCCGCCTGGTATGACATCGAGGCCCAGCAGAAAGCCCTGCGTGCGCTGGCGCGGCATGGTGACATGAATCTGCGTTATGGCGATCCCAAAGGGTATCCGGTATTACGCCGGCAACTGGCACAACAGCTGGCAGAAAAAGGTGTACCGGTACAGGGCGACGATATCCTGTTGACGCAAGGTGCCAGCAAGGCGCTCGATATGGTGGCCTGTGCGCTACTGCGCCCCGGCGATACCATCCTGGTAGACGATCCAGGCTATTGCAATCTGATGTCCTGTCTGGCATTTCGTGGTTTCAACCTGATAGGCGTGCCGTGGACCGAGCAAGGACCGGATATCCCCGCCTTGCAAGCCTTGCTTGAAACGCATCGGCCACGCGCCTTCTTCACCAACCCCTGGCTGCAAAATCCCACCGGTGTCAGTTATTCGGTGCAAACGGCGCATCAGGTACTCAAGTTGGCCGAGCAATACGATTTGTTGCTGGTAGAAGACAATGTCTCGGGTGACTTCACCCATGGCCGCCAACCCACACTGGCCGCACTGGATGGCCTGCGTCGTGTCATCTACATCGACAGTTTCTCCAAGACCCTGTCGCCGGGCTTGCGCGTGGGTTTTATCGCCTGTCCGGCAGAGAGTGTGGAAAAGCTGCTGCGCTACAAAATGATGTCCGGCCTCACCACACCGGAGTTGAACGAGCGAGTGGTGCTGGAAATGCTGAACGAAGGTCGCTACCGGCGTCAGGTGGAAAAGCTGAGGTCTCGCCTGGCAGAAGCACAGTTTCTCGCCGCCGAGAGTTTGCACGCACTGGGATGGGAGCTGTTTACCCGTCCTGCCAACGGGCTGTTTCTGTGCGCCAGGCCACCACACACCATCGACAGCATGCAGCTGGCTGAACAAGCCTTGAAACAGGACATCCTGCTAGCCCCTGGGCACCTGTTCCGCCCCTATGGCGAAGCCAGTCACTGGCTACGCTTCAATGTTGCTTACTGCCAGGATGAGCGCTTATGGCGCTTTCTGCAGGATCACGCCAGTGCCAGCACTGCTCAGCAATGCTAGCATGTGCGGCAACCCACCATTTTTAGCGGAGTTCTCATGCAACTGAGCCAGATGTTCGTGCATCCGATGAAATCAGCCCGTGGCATTACTTACAGCCGTGCCTATGCCAGCCAACAAGGCTTGCTGCACGATCGTGAATGGCTGCTGGTCACACCGGAAGGCCGTTTTCTGACCGCACGCGAATTTCCGCGCATGGTGCTGATTGAAATGGATCTGATCCCGGGCGGCATGCTGCTTAAAGCACCAGGAATGCCTGCAGTCATGGCCATGACCCAGGTCTATACCCAGCCAGTTGTCACTGCGGTTTGGAAAGATGAATTCAGCGCCCTGCACGGTGATGGCAAGGTGGATGACTGGTTTAGCCAGTACATGGGTGTGCCTTGCAAGTTGCTGTGGTTGGGCATGCAATCACGCCGCACCCTGCAAAATGGCAACACGCCGATGTCGTTTGCCGACGGCTATCCTTATCTGCTGGTCAATCAGGCTTCGCTGGATGCCTTGAATCAGGAATTGGCACAGCCAGTCAGCCTGCGTCACTTCCGCCCGAATCTGGTGATTAAGGATGCCTTGCCTTATGAGGAAGATGATTGGAGCGTGATTCGCATCGGTGACATGCTGTTTGATGTGGCCAAGCCCTGCACCCGCTGCCAGTTAACTACGGTTGATCCACAAACCGGTGAATTCTCCAGCAACAATGAGCCGATGCATACCTTGATTCGTACCCGCCAACTACCCGAAGGCATCTGTTTTGGCGTCAACCTGATCGCCCGCAGCGAAGGGATACTGGAGGTGGGCGCTGCAGTGGAAGTGGTGGAATCACGCTACGTCTTCTGAATCAACAGCTGAAGCTGACAGCCATCCCCGGCGCGTGCCCCCCCTGACAGGCTGGACAGCGCAGCAAAGCGGCGGTACCAACCGGCTGCAGGCTATACGACAAGGAACTCTGGCCTGACAAAACCGGCCAGAAATGAAAAAAGCCAGCTTGCGCTGGCTTTTTTCACAACTTCACTGGATGTTACTCAGCGGAGTCATCTACGACTGCGACGGCATCTTCAGCACGGTCCACCAGCTCTACCAGAGCCATCGGGGCGTTGTCGCCCTTGCGGAAACCGTACTTCAGGATACGCACATAACCACCATTGCGGGCGGAGAAGCGCGGGCCGAGTTCGTCGAAGAGTTTAACCACGATATCGCGGTCACGAGTGCGGTCAAACGCCAGACGACGGTTGGCGAGAGACGGCTTTTTGCCGAGCGTAATCAGCGGCTCGGCCACACGACGCAGTTCCTTGGCTTTCGGCAGCGTGGTCACGATAACTTCGTGCTTCAGCAGCGAATTCGCCATGTTGCGCAGCATCGCCAGACGATGGCTGGTCGTGCGGTTCAGTTTACGATTACTGTAACGATGACGCATTGTTAATGTCCTTTAGTCTCAAACTTACGGCTTTTCCAGACCAGCCGGAGGCCAATTCTCAAGCTTCATGCCGAGAGTCAGGCCCTTCGAAGCGAGAACTTCTTTGATCTCGTTCAGCGACTTGCGACCGAGGTTCGGAGTCTTCAGAAGCTCGGTTTCAGTACGCTGGATCAGATCGCCGATGTAGTAAATGTTCTCTGCCTTCAGGCAGTTGGCCGAACGAACCGTCAGTTCAAGATCGTCTACCGGACGCAGCAAGATCGGATCGATCGGCGGCGCCTTTTCAACGACTTCTTCAACCGCTGTGCCTTGGAGGTCAGCAAAGATCGACAGCTGATCCATCAGAATACGTGCAGCATTACGCACGGCCTGTTCCGGTTCGATGACGCCATTGGTCTCGATATCGAGAACCAGGCGGTCGAGGTCGGTACGTTGCTCAACACGGGCGCTTTCCACAGCAAAGCTCACACGGCGAACCGGCGAGAAGGAAGCATCCAGTTGAATGGTACCGATGGAACGGTTTTCTTCATGCATGGACCGAACAGACACAGGCTGATAGCCACGGCCTTTTTCGACCTTGATCTCCATGTCGATTTTGCCACCAACGGAGAGATGAGCAATCACGTGTTCCGGATTGATCACTTCCACGTCATGCGGCAACTCGATATCGCCAGCCAAGACAGCGCCTTCGCCTTCCTTTTTCAGGGTCAGCACAACACTGTCACGACCATGCAGCTTAAGCACTACGCCCTTGAGGTTGAGGAGGATGTCTACGACATCCTCACGCACGCCATCAAGTGCGGAATACTCATGCAAAACGCCAGCGATAGTCACTTCGGTAGGAGCAAAGCCCGGCATCGACGACAGCAGAATGCGGCGCAGCGAGTTTCCCAGAGTGTGGGCGTACCCACGCTCGAACGGCTCCATCGATACGCGTGCATGGGTCGCAGAGACCGGCTGCACGTCAATCAGACGAGGTTTCAAAAATTCCGAAGCGCTGTTTTGCATAGTCATTCCCTAAGAGCTAGCGATTACTTGGAGTAGAATTCCACAACGAGTTGTTCGTTGATATCGCTAGACAGTTCGGAACGTTCCGGAGCAGATTTGAAGACGCCTTCCATCTTCTTGGAGTCAACCGACACCCAAGTAGGGAAACCACCTTGCTCAGCCAGAGCCAGACCTTCTACGATACGGGCCTGTTTCTTGGCCTTTTCGCGGACAGACACAACGTCACCAGCTTTAACCTGGAATGACGGAATGTTAACTACCTGGCCGTTCACAACGATAGCCTTGTGGCTTACCAGCTGACGTGCTTCTGCACGAGTGGAGCCAAAGCCCATGCGATATACAACGTTGTCCAGACGCGCCTCGAGCAGCTTCAGCAGGTTTTCACCAGTGGAGCCCTTACGACGCACAGCTTCCGCAAAGTAGTTGCGGAACTGACGCTCGAGTACGCCATAGATACGGCGGATTTTCTGCTTTTCACGCAGCTGGACACCGTAGTCAGACAGGCGGCTCTTGCGAGCGCCATGCTGGCCAGGAGGGGTGTCCAGTTTGCACTTGGAATCCAGTGCACGACGCGCGCTCTTCAGGAAAAGGTCGGTGCCTTCACGACGAGCGAGCTTACATTTCGGGCCGATATAACGTGCCATGTTCTCACACTCTCCGAATTAAATACGACGTTTTTTGGGCGGACGGCAACCGTTGTGCGGTACCGGCGTCACGTCGGAGATGCTGGTGATCTTGAAACCCAGCGCGTTGAGTGCGCGAACAGCGGATTCACGACCCGGACCCGGGCCCTTGATACGAACTTCGAGGTTCTTCACACCGTATTCTTGGGCAACTTTACCAGCGTGCTCTGCTGCTACCTGAGCAGCAAAGGGTGTACTTTTGCGCGAGCCCTTAAAACCAGCGCCGCCAGAGGTAGCCCAAGACAGTGCATTGCCTTGACGGTCGGTGATAGTGATGATGGTGTTGTTGAACGAAGCGTGCACGTGCACGATACCTTCGCTAACAGACTTGCGCACTTTTTTACGTACACGGACAGCTGTGTTTGCTTTAGCCATTTCTGTGTTCCTTTAGTTACTTCTTGCCGGCGATCGCCTTACGCGGTCCCTTGCGGGTACGAGCGTTAGTGCGAGTGCGCTGACCGCGACACGGCAGGCCACGACGATGACGCAGACCGCGATAGCAGCCCATGTCCATCAGACGCTTGATGCTCATGGTGATTTCGCGACGCAGGTCACCTTCAACGGTGAACTTCGCCACTGCTTCACGCAGAGTTTCCATCTCAGCTTCTGTCAGATCCTTCACCTTGGTGGAGGGATTCACGCTGGCAGCAACACAAATTTGCTGGGCGCGAGTCTGACCGATGCCGAAAATTGCCTGCAGGCCGATAACGGCATGCGCATGATTGGGGATATTTACCCCTGCAATACGGGCCATACTCTTTCCTTAAGCCTTAAGACCTTGAAAAGTTTGCGATTGTAACACGCAAAGTCAGGTCTAACAAATGTTAGCCTTGCTTTTGCTTGTGACGCGGGTCCGTGCAGATCACGCGAACTACGCGATTGCGACGGATGATTTTGCAGTTACGGCAAATCTTCTTTACCGAAGGCTGTACTCGCATGTCAGTTCCTTTCGTTACTCTAAAAGAGCGAGTGCGTTATTTCGCACGGAACACGATACGGGCAGAGGTCAAATCGGATGGAGTGAGCTCCACCGTAACCTTGTAAACAGCCAGGACACAGATGCAGGCATCCGTGTCATTTCTATTTACGCCCAATTACTACGTGTCCATTCTCAAGTTTGATCCTGCAGCAGCACCAAGGTACTACTGCCTGATCTCACCCTGCATCTGGATGGTGTCTTACCTAGCCATATAACCCAGCGAGAACACGTGTGTCAGCGGGTAAGGGCATTGCCTTTGAAGTTAGCCTTCTTCAGCAAGCTCTCATACTGATGCGACAGTACGTAGGACTGGACCTGAGCCATGAAATCCATGGTGACCACCACGATGATCAGCAGTGATGTACCACCGAAGTAGAACGGTACATTCCACTTCAAGATGAGGAATTCCGGCAACAGACAAACCAGCGTAATGTAGATCGCACCGATAAGTGTCAGCCGCAGAATGATCTTCTCGATGTAACGCGAAGTCTGCTCACCTGGACGGATACCTGGGATGAACGCACCACTCTTCTTCAGGTTATCTGCCGTCTCTTTCGGATTGAAAACGAGAGCGGTGTAGAAATAACAGAAGAAAATGATGGCCGTTGCATACAGCAGCACATAGATGGGCTGTCCGGGATGCAGCTTGTCAGCCACGCCCTTGAGCCAACCCAGGCTTTCATTATTGCCGAGCCAACCAAGAATGGTGGCAGGAAACAGAATGATGCTGGATGCAAAAATCGGCGGGATCACCCCTGCCATGTTGAGCTTGAGCGGCATATGCGTGCTCTGGCCCTGCATGACACGATTACCAACCTGACGCTTGGCGTAGTTGACCAAAACCTTGCGCTGACCGCGTTCTGCGAACACGACAACATAGGTCATCAGTGCAACACCGACAAACAGCACGATGGTAAACAGGATGGGCAGCGAGCCTTGACTGGTCAGCGTGAGCGTCTTGCCAATGGCAGCCGGAACACCTGATGCAATACCTGCACAGATGATCAGCGAGATACCGTTACCGATACCGCGCTCGGTAATCTGCTCACCCAGCCACATGAGGAACATGGTGCCGGTAACCAGGGTTACCACGGTTGTCAGGTAGAACTCCCACTGGGCAGTCACCACCAGGTTAGGCTGCTTAAACAGCATTACCGCGATACTGAAACTCTGAAACGAGGCCAGCAATACGGTTGCATAACGTGTGTACTGGGTTACCTTACGACGTCCCGCGTCGCCTTCCTTCTTCAGCTGCTTCAAACTAGGCAACACCTCGGAAGCCAGCTGAAGAATGATGGAAGCAGAGATGTACGGCATGATGCCCAAGGCAAATACCGTAAATCTCGAGAGGGCACCGCCCGAGAACATGTTGAACATGTCGAGCAGGCCCGTCTGCGACGTGTGGAACAACTTCGCTAGTTCGGCAGGATTGATACCTGGCACCGGAATATGCGCACCGATGCGGTAAACAATCAAAGCTCCGATCAAAAACATGATGCGGCGCTTCAAATCACCAAATTTATTGGCATTTCCTACTAGAGAAGGTTTCGACACGTAAGTGCGCCTTATTCAATACTGCCGCCGGCAGCTTCGATAGCAGCGCGAGCGCCGGCAGTCGCTGCAATACCACGCAGCTTAACAGCACGCTCGATCTTGCCGGACAGAACCACTTTGGCTACCAGAGCCTGAGCATGGACCAGACCAGCTTGCTTGAGCGACAACAGATCGATTTCGTCAACCGGCAGCAGATTCAGTTCGGACAGACGCACTTCAGCATTGAAGCGAGCAGTCAGCGACTTGAAGCCACGTTTCGGCAGGCGACGTTGCAGCGGCATTTGACCGCCTTCGAAACCGACCTTGTGGAAACCACCTGCACGGCTCTTTTGACCTTTATGGCCACGACCGGCAGTCTTACCCAGGCCGCTACCAATACCGCGACCTACACGACGCTTCGCATGCTTGGCGCCGTCACCGGGTTGAATGGTGTTCAGCAGCATCTCTTAGCCCTCGAATTTGAGCAAGTAGCTGATCTTGTTGATCATGCCACGGTTTTCAGGGGTATCGAGCACTTCCACAGTCTGGCGGATCTTTTTCAGACCCAGGCCACGGGCGCAAGCCTTGTGGGATTCCAGACGACCGATCAGGCTCTTTACCAGAGTTACCTTTACAGTGTTGGCGTTACTCATGATTAACCCCCAGGATCTCGTCAACGGTCAGACCGCGCTTGGCGGCAACCTGAGAGGCGGTGCTAATCTTGCTCAGGCCGTCCAGAGTTGCACGAACCACGTTGTACGGGTTGGTGGAACCATGAATTTTGGCCGAAACATTGTGAATACCCATTGCGTCAAAAATTGCACGCATCGGGCCACCGGCCTTAACGCCAGTACCTTCTTTAGCCGGCTGGATAAAGACGGTAGTAGCACCGTGCTTACCCGATACGGTGTGGTGCAGGGTACCGTTACGCAGCGGGATCTTTACCAGATTGCGGCGGGCTTGTTCCATTGCCTTTTGTACGGCAACCGGAACTTCCTTGGAACGACCTTTGCCCATACCGATGCCGCCATCGCCATCACCAACGACGGTCAAGGCGGAGAAAGCCATGATACGGCCGCCCTTAACCACTTTGGTGACGCGGTTGACGCTGATCATCTTCTCGACCAGACCGTCGCCACGATCTTCCATTTCGTGCTTAGCCATTCTTCACTCCGAATTAGAATACGAGACCGTGTTCACGGGCTGCGTCTGCCACAGCCTTCATACGGCCATGGTATTTGAAACCGGAACGGTCAAATGCCACGGTCGAAATACCGGCTGCCTTGGCTTTTTCAGCGATGCGCTTACCGACTACGGCTGCAGCGGCCACATTGCCACCATTGGAAACATCAGCGCGTACTTCGGCTTCCAGAGTGGAAGCGCTTGCCAGTACCTTGCTGCCAGTTTCATCAATGATCTGGGCATAAATGTGGCTGTTGGTGCGGTAAACAGTGAGACGCACCATCTTGAGCTCCGCAATCCGAGCACGGGTTTTACGTGCACGGCGGAGTCGAGCTTGTTTCTTGTCCATGTCAGTGCCTCAGTTACTTCTTCTTGGTTTCTTTCAGAACCACAACCTCATCAGCGTAACGAACGCCCTTGCCCTTATAGGGTTCCGGGGAGCGGTATGCGCGGATTTCGGCAGCGATCTGGCCAACGAGTTGCTTGTCAGCACCCTTGATCAGGATCTCGGTCTGAGTCGGAGTCTCAGCCTTGATGCCAGCAGGCATCTGGTGAGCTACCGGGTGAGAGAAACCCAGAGACAGGTTCAGGATGTCGCCTTGAGCCTGGGCACGATAGCCCACGCCTACCAGCTGCAGCTTCTTCTCGAAGCCCTTGGAGACACCAAGTACCATATTGTTCAGCAGAGCACGCAGGGTGCCGGACATGGCACGTGCGAACTTGCTGTCGTTTTTAGCCGCGAAAGTCAGTTCGTTGTTGTCGAACTTGATTTCAACGTCATTGCACAGAGCGGCGCTCAGGGAGCCCAGGGCACCCTTTACGGTCACTTCTGCAGCACCGAATTTCACTTCGACGCCAGCCGGAATGGCTACGGGATTCTTAGCTACGCGAGACATTTGACCCCCTTACGCCACAACGCAGAGCAGCTCACCGCCGATACCGGCAGCGCGTGCTTTACGATCGGTCATGATGCCCTTGGAGGTAGACAGAATCGCTACGCCCAGACCATTCATTACCTTCGGGATTTCGGTGGAGCCCTTGTATACGCGCAGGCCAGGACGCGAAACGCGGTCAATGCGCTCGATCACCGGACGGCCAGCGTAGTACTTGAGCTGGATATCAAGAACAGGCTTCTTGGCTTCGCCGGCAACGGCGAAATCTTCGATGTAGCCTTCTTCTTTCAGCACCTGTGCCAGCGCAATTTTCAGCTTGGAAGACGGCATTGCAACAGCCACCTTGGAAGCCATTTGGCCGTTACGGATGCGGGTCAACATATCGGAAATAGGATCGTGCATGCTCATTTATGGTTCTCCTATTACCAGCTGGCCTTAACAACACCCGGAATTTCGCCCTTCATGGCGATTTCACGGAGTTTGTTACGACCCAGACCGAATTTACGGAACACGCCACGCGGACGACCGGTAATGGCACAGCGACGACGCTGGCGAACCGGGGAAGCATTGCGCGGCAGCTGCTGCAGTTGCAGGCGAGCGGCAAAGCGTTCTTCTTCCGAGAGGCTTTGATTGTTGATGGTAGCGATGAGGGCTTCGCGCTTAGCGGCAAATTTTTCAGCCACCTTAACGCGCTTCTCTTCACGCTTGATCAGTGCAAGTTTTGCCATGTGCTTAACCCTTGAACGGGAACTTGAACGCAGCCAGCAGAGCGCGGGCCTCTTCGTCAGTCTTCGCCGTAGTGGTAACAGTAATGTTCATACCACGCAGAGCATCGATCTTGTCGTACTCGATTTCCGGGAAGATGATCTGTTCCTTGACGCCCATGTTGTAGTTGCCGCGGCCGTCGAAAGACTTGGCGGAAACACCACGGAAGTCACGGACACGCGGCAACGCGATGGTTACCAGACGGTCCAGGAATTCGTACATGCGTTCACGGCGCAGGGTTACCTTGCAGCCGACCGGATAGTCATCGCGAATCTTGAAGCCAGCGATGGATTTGCGAGCGGTGGTGACAACCGGCTTCTGGCCGGCGATCTTTTCCATATCGCCCACGGCAAATTCCATTACCTTTTTATCGGCAACAGCTTCGCCCACACCCATGTTGACGGTGATCTTCTCGATGCGCGGTACTTCCATGATCGACTTGTAGCCGAACTGTTTCATCAGTTCCGGCACTACGCTGTCTTTGTAGAAATCGTAGAAACGTGCCATGTTTGCTTTTCCTTACGCGCCGATAACTTCGCCGTTGGACTTGAACACGCGTACCTTGCGGCCGTCTTCAAGAGTCTTGAAGCCCACGCGGTCAGCCTTTTGGCTAGCCGGATTGAAAATAGCGACGTTGGAAGCGTCAACAGGCATGATCTTTTCGACGATACCACCAGCAACACCACGTACCGGATTCGGCTTCTGGTGTTTCTTGGCGATGTTCACGCCTTCAACAACCAGCTTCTCTTCCAGAACACGCAGAACGGTGCCGCGTTTACCCTTGTCTTTACCGGTGATTACTACGACTTCATCACCTTTACGAATTTTGCGCATGCGACCTCCTTACAGCACTTCAGGAGCAAGCGACACGATCTTCATGAAACGCTCGGTACGCAGTTCACGCGTCACGGGTCCGAAGATACGAGTGCCAATCGGCTCAAGCTTGTTGTTGAGCAGAACGGCAGCGTTGCTATCAAACTTGATCAACGAGCCGTCCGGACGACGCACGCCCTTGGCGGTGCGTACTACTACTGCGTTGTACACGTCGCCTTTTTTGACGCGACCGCGCGGAGCAGCATCCTTGATGCTCACCTTGATGATGTCGCCAACGCTTGCATAGCGACGCTTGGAACCGCCCAATACCTTGATGCACATAACGTGACGCGCACCAGTATTGTCAGCGACCTCAAGCATGGTCTGCATTTGGATCATTTGATGATTACCTTTCTAATCCAACTTTATCCGTCACTTTCACCTGCCGGTTTCTCGCATAAGAGCAAGACCAAACAGACGAAACGCCACAGCAAGACTGTGGCGTGTCAAACGGCCAGTTTTGGACCCCGTAAGGGCGGAATTCCTATCCGACACGGATAAGAAGATGGCCATTATACAAGGGACTTTCGTCCCTTGCAAGTCTTATACCTGGCGAGATTTCTCTACCAGGGCAGTTACCACCCACGACTTGGTCTTCGAGAGAGGACGGGACTCGCTAATTACTACGATGTCACCGGCCTTGAACTCGTTGTTCTCGTCGTGTGCGTGGAACTTCTTGGAACGACGGATAATTTTGCCGTAGATCGGGTGCTTAACCTTGCGCTCGACCAGAACGGTTACAGTCTTATCCATCTTGTCGCTGACGACAGTGCCGGTCAGCGTACGTACAACTTTGGTTTCGCTCATCTTAAACTGCCTTTTCTTTCAGAACGGTACGTACACGAGCGATATCGCGACGCACTTTCTTCAGTTCAGAGGTCTTGGCGAGTTGCTGAGTAGCGTGCTGCATGCGCAGGGCAAACTGGGCCTTCAGGAGGCTCAGCAGTTCCACTTTCAGCTCGTCAACAGTTTTGGCTTTCAGTTCGGACGCTTTCATTACTGACCTACCTGTCTAGTTACAAACACAGTGGCGATCGGCAACTTGGCTGCGGCCAGACGGAAAGCTTCACGAGCGAGTTCCTCGTTAACACCGTCCATTTCGTACAGCATCTTGCCAGGCTGGATTTCGGCCACGTAGTATTCCGGAGAACCCTTACCCCCACCCATACGTACTTCAGCAGGCTTGGAAGTGATCGGCTTGTCCGGGAAAATACGGATCCAGATACGACCGCCACGCTTGATGTGACGAGTCATGGCACGACGGGCCGCTTCGATCTGACGTGCAGTCAGACGACCACGACCAACAGCCTTCAAACCGAAATCACCAAAGCTCACCTTGTTACCACGGGTAGCGATACCAGTGTTGCGGCCTTTATGCTGTTTACGGTACTTGAGTCTAGTTGGCTGCAGCATTGCGTGGGCCCTTTCTCGTTTTCTTCTCGGTCGCAACCGGAGCCGGCGCTACTTGACCCGGCTTCAGCTCACCTTTGTAAACCCATACCTTGATGCCGATGATACCGTAGGTAGTCTTGGCTTCAGAGGTAGCGTAGTCAACATCGGCACGCAGGGTATGCAGCGGCACGCGGCCTTCGCGATACCATTCGCTACGAGCGATATCGATACCGTTCAGACGGCCGGAGGACATGATCTTGATGCCCTGGGCGCCCATGCGCATGGCGTTCTGCATGGAACGCTTCATGGCACGACGGAACATCACACGCTTTTCCAGCTGCGAAGCGATACCGTCGGCGATGATTTGCGCGTCCAGTTCCGGCTTGCGAACTTCTTCGATATTCACGTGAACCGGCACGCCCAGACGAGCTTGCAGTTCGCGCTTCAGAACTTCGATGTCCTCACCTTTTTTACCAATCACCACACCCGGACGGGCGCTGTGAATGGTAATGCGTGCGGACTTGGCCGGACGCTCGATGGTGACACGACCAACAGCCGCATGACCCAGGCGCTTCTTCAGGTATTCGCGAACTTCCAGGTCTTGCATGAGCATTTCCGGGAAATTCTTCGAATTGGCGAACCACTTGGAAGACCAGTTTTTGTTAACGGCAAGACGGAATCCCGTCGGATGAATCTTCTGACCCATTTCTTACCCCTTAATTGCCAACGGTCAACGAGATGTGGCAGGTCTGCTTTTCGATGCGATTGCCACGACCCTTAGCACGGGCAGTGAAACGCTTCAGACTAGCGCCTTTGTCAACAAAGATGCTGGTGACACGCAGGGTGTCAATGTCAGCGCCTTCGTTGTGCTCGGCGTTAGCGATGGCAGATTCCAGCACTTTCTTCACAATAACCGCGCCCTTCTTCGGGGAGAAGGCCAGGATATTCAAAGCCTGACCAACGGATTGACCGCGGATCAGATCGGCCACCAGGCGGCACTTTTGTGCCGACAGGCGGACGCTTTTCAGATTTGCAGATACTCTCATCGCTTCACCTTATCTCTTCTTCGCCTTCTTATCGGCCGCGTGGCCTTTGAAGGTACGAGTCAGCGAGAATTCGCCCAGTTTATGACCGACCATGTTTTCGGAAACATAAACAGGCACATGGGTGCGACCGTTGTGAACCGCGATGGTCAAACCAATGAAGTCCGGCAGGACGGTCGAACGACGCGACCAGGTTTTGATCGGACGTTTGTCACTGGTTGCACGCGCCGCGTCGACCTTCTTCAGAAGGTGCAGATCAACGAACGGGCCTTTTTTCTGCGAACGTGCCATTGTCAATTACCCTTTAGTAGAATAGCGACGGCGTACGATCATATTGTCGGTACGCTTGTTGCGACGGGTACGGAAGCCCTTAGTCGGAGTGCCCCATGGGCTAACCGGCACACGGCCTTCACCAGTACGGCCTTCACCACCACCATGCGGGTGATCAACCGGGTTCATCGCCGTACCGCGAACGGTCGGACGAATACCACGCCAGCGACTGGCACCAGCCTTACCCAGCTTGCGCAGGGAGTGCTCTTCGTTGCTCACTTCGCCAACAGTCGCACGGCAATCGACATGCACCAGGCGGATTTCGCCGGAACGCAGACGCAGCTGAGCGTAAACGCCTTCGCGAGCGAGCAGCATGGCGGAACCACCAGCGGAACGAACCATCTGGGCGCCCTTGCCAGGTTGCAGCTCAACGCAGTGGATAGTGGTACCCACCGGGATGTTACGGATCGGCAGAGTGTTACCAGCCTTGATCGGAGCCTCGGCACCGGACAGCAGAACAGTACCCGGCTTCACACCGCGCGGAGCGATGATGTAGCGGCGTTCGCCATCGGCGTAGCACAGGAGAGCAATGTGGGCAGTGCGGTTCGGATCGTATTCGATGCGTTCCACTTTTGCCGGGATGCCATCCTTGTTGCGACGGAAGTCGATCAGACGGTAATGTTTCTTGTGACCACCACCCATGTGACGGGTAGTGATACGGCCATTGTTGTTACGGCCAGCAGTGGAAGATTTTTTCTCTACCAGAGCGGCGTGCGGAGCGCCTTTATGCAGATCAGGGTGAACCACCTTGACAACTGCACGACGACCCGCGGAAGTCGGTTTTACTTTAACGATAGGCATGCTCTATCTCCTTACTCCGCAGCGGCCGGGGTGGCGGTCAGATCGATTTCCTGACCCTGAACCAGGCTAACGTAAGCCTTTTTCCAGTCTTTACGACGGCCAAAGGTACGGCCAAAGCGTTTAACTTTGCCCTTGACGTTAACGGTGGATACGCCTTCAACTTTTACGTTGAACAGCATTTCAACCGCAGCCTTGATCTCCGGCTTGGTAGCATCGGTAGCAACACGGAATACAACTTGCTGATGCTTCTCAGCAACCATGGTGCTCTTTTCGGAAACAACCGGGGCCAGAATTACTTGCAACAGACGTTCTTGATTCATGCCCACTGCTCCTCCAGATGCTGCACCGCCTCACGAGTGATGACGATCTTCTTGAAACGCAGCAGGCTGTACGGGTCAGCTTGTTGTGCTTCGATCACCAGCACGTTCGGCAGATTGCGCGAAGACAGATAGAGGTTTTCGTCCAGTTCACGGGTAATGAACAGAGCCTGTTCCAGACCCATGGACTTAACCACACCTACGAATTCCTTGGTTTTCGGCGATTCAACCGACAGCGAATCAACCACTACCAGACGTTCGTCGCGAACCAGCTGGGACAGGATAGCTGCCATACCAGCGCGGAACATCTTGCGGTTAACCTTCTGCGAGAAATTCTCGTCCGGGCTGTTCGGGAAAGCACGACCACCACCACGACGGTTCGGAGTAGAAGTCATACCGGCACGTGCGTTACCAGTACCCTTCTGCTTGAACGGCTTCTTGGTGGAGTGGTGTACTTCAGCACGAGTCAGCTGAGCACGGTTACCGCTGCGTGCATTCGCCAGGAATGCAGTCACAACCTGGTGAACCAGAGCTTCGTTGTATTCGCGACCGAACAGAGTCTCGGATGCCTGCAGGCTGCCAGCAGCCTGACCTTGGCTATTGATTACTTTCAATTCCATCACGCACCTGCCTTCACGCTAGGACGAACGACTACGTCGCCGTTCTTGGCGCCAGGAACGGCACCCTTAACCAGAAGCAGCTGACGCTCGGCATCAACACGAACAACTTCCAGGCACTGAACAGTGCTCTTGACGTTGCCGTACTGACCAGCCATGCGCTTACCCGGGAAAATACGACCCGGATCCTGAGCCTGACCGATGGAACCCGGCGTGTTATGCGAACGCGAGTTACCATGGGAAGCACGGTTGGAAGAGAAGTTGTGACGCTTGATCACACCGGAGAAGCCCTTACCCTTGGAGGTACCAGTTACATCAACCAGCTGGCCTACGGCAAAGATTTCAACGGACAATGCATCACCCGGCTTCAGGGTGGAGAGAGCTTCTGCGGACAGAACGAATTCGTTCAGACCCAGACCTGCTTCAACGCCAGCTTTAGCGAAGTGACCGGCAGCCGCCTTATTAACGCGGTTTGCCTTACGGGTGCCGAAGGTTACTTGAACGGCGGAGTAGCCATCAACTTCAGCGGTTTTGATTTGTGTGACGCGATTAGCAGACATGTCCAGCACAGTTACCGGGACGGATGCACCGTCTTCAGCAAAAATGCGGGTCATGCCGACTTTGCGACCGACAAGACCTAAACTCATGTTTATTTCCTTTTGCAGGCGCCGATTACGATTGACCGGCATACAAAAACAAAAGCGGACTCGCAAAATTGCGAGTCCGCTAATGTATCACAAGAAATTTAGCAATCGCAAGCACTTAGCTCACAATTACTAGGTTTCCAGCAATTACTGCAGCTTGATTTCCACATCCACACCGGCCGGCAGGTCGAGCTTCATCAGAGCATCAACAGTCTTGTCGGTCGGATCTACGATGTCCATCAGACGCAGGTGAGTGCGGATTTCCAGCTGATCGCGGGAAGTCTTGTTCACGTGCGGGGAACGCAGCACGTTGAAACGCTCGATTTTGGTCGGCAGCGGAACCGGGCCCTTAACAACAGCACCGGTACGCTTGGCGGTTTCAACGATTTCCTGGGCGGAGCGATCGATCAGGTTGTAATCGAAGGCCTTCAGGCGGATGCGGATTTTCTGGCTTTGCATATTATCTGCTCCGATTAGGCGATGATTTTGGCAACAACGCCGGCGCCAACAGTACGGCCGCCTTCACGGATGGCGAAACG
>NZ_RFAR01000135.1 GCF_003693445.1 Aquitalea palustris
TAGGGATTTCCTCCCTGACAAAAGTCCTTTACAACCCGAAGGCCTTCTTCAGACACGCGGCATGGCTGGATCAGGCTTGCGCCCATTGTCCAAAATTCCCCACTGCTGCCTCCCGTAGGAGTCTGGGCCGTGTCTCAGTCCCAGTGTGGCGGATCATCCTCTCAGACCCGCTACTGATCGTCGCCTTGGTGAGCTCTTACCTCACCAACTAGCTAATCAGACGTCGGCCGCTCGAATAGCGCAAGGTCTTGCGATCCCCTGCTTTCCTTCTCAAAGCGTATGCGGTATTAGCTATCCTTTCGGATAGTTATCCCCCACTACTCGGCACGTTCCGACGCATTACTCACCCGTTCGCCACTCGTCAGCGGAGCAAGCTCCCTGTTACCGTTCGACTTGCATGTGTAAAGCATGCCGCCAGCGTTCAATCTGAGCCAGGATCAAACTCTTCAGTTCAATCTCATAGCAAATTTTCTGGCACGCAAGATCAAAGAAATAAACAAGTACTTCTTGTTCTTGCAGTGCAAGTATTTGGCTTTCGCCAAGCACTCACACCTATCGGTTATTCTGTTTTTTAAAGAGCGGTG
>NZ_RFAR01000028.1 GCF_003693445.1 Aquitalea palustris
CGTAGCCAAATACTCTATCCAACTGAGCTACGGGTGCACTGTCTCGAAAACGTTTTGTCTTTCGAGAGGGCGAACTATACAGATTCACTTTTTTCGTGTCAACACTGCGACAAATATTTTTTTGCTTTGCCAGTCGAAACGCGGGGCAGGGCTGTTGCGCCAGCCGCAGTGCGCCTTGGCGGGCGGGTTCGGCAAATGTTGGCTGGCCGTGTAAGATGGCGCTGCGGATCAGCCTTGGTGCTGAATCCATCCCCTGCCGGTTGTACCGGCCCATTTTTTTGCCCGACGAGACTGCATGCTGTTTGATATCCCCTGGGCCATTGTCGACCTGGAAACCACTGGCGGCCATATCGGTCGCGACCGCATCACTGAAATCGGTCTGATCATGCTGGATGGCGATCAGCTACGGCGCTATCAGACCCTGGTCAATCCCTTGCAGCCGATTCCGCCCTTCATCGAAAACATGACCGGCATCAGCAACGAGATGGTGCAGGCGCAGCCGCCCTTTGCCGATATCGCGGCCGAGCTGCTGCCCATGCTGCAAGGGCGTTTGTTGCTGGCACACAATGTGCGGTTTGATTACGGTTTCCTGCGTAACGAGTTCCGTCGTGTCGGTCTGCGTCTGCAATCGGCCACGCTGTGTACGGTCAAGCTGTCGCGCCGCCTGTACCCGCAGCATTTCAAACACAATCTGGACAGCATCATCCAGCGCCATGGCCTGCAATTGCCAGACCGGCACCGGGCGATGGCCGATGCCGAAGCCTTGTTACTGTTTTTGCAATCGGCCATGGCCGAACTGGGCGAAGAGGCGGTACAGCTGGCGATCAGTCAGGTGCTGGCGCAGCCAGACCTGCCGCCGGGGGTGGATGCCGCGCTGGTAGATGATCTGCCTGATCTGCCCGGCGTCTATACCATTTGGGGTGAAGAGGGCGCTGCGCTATATGTGGGGCGCGCCAGCAATGTGCGTGGCAAGGTGGTGTCGCAACTGGCGCAGGATGGCAAATACGGCAAGGACCCGTCGATACAGCGGCCTATCCGTCGTATCGAGTGTCAGGAAACCGTGGGCGATCTGGGGGCCCATCTGCTGGAGCAGCGTCTGCTGCGTGAACTGCAGCCCTTCTACAATCACCGCAGCCGGTTGGCGAACGATTTGTGTTCGATTCAGCTGGATCATGGCCAGGGTGAGTTCATGCGGCCGGCCATTGTCTATGCCGACCAGCTGGACTTCAGCCGCACGGCTGATCTGTATGGGCTGTTTCGCAGCCCGAAAGAGGCGCGCAAGGTATTGGCCGAAATCGCCAATGGCAACGGCTTGTGTCAGTCGGTACTGGGGGTGGAGGCACTGACCAGCCGCAAGGGCGTGGGCTGTGCGGGAATCAGCAGCGGGCGTTGCCGTGGAGCTTGCATTGGCAAGGAAGGGGCTCCGCAGCACAATATGCGGCTGATGCAGGCGCTAGCGCGTATCAAGGTCAAACCCTGGCCGTTTCCGGCTCCGGTGGCTGTGGTGGAAACCGACGAGGTCACCGGCGTGGCGGTCGAGCATGTTTTCGACCGCTGGTGCTATCTGGGTTCGCGTGCCACAGGCGAACAGGCGCTGGCTGGCACACCGAGCTTTGACATCGATACCTACAAATTGCTGGATGCCTACCTGAAAAAGCCGGCAGAGGGTAGCAGTCTCAGGTTGCTGGGCTAGCGCTTATTCGTGCATGGCCTGGAAGCTGCGCAGGCGGCTTTCGATGATGCGCGGATTTTCGCCATTGGCGATGGCAACCAGGCCTTCCACCACCATTTCCTTCAGGGCGATTTCGGCGGCGACCAGGTGCTTGAGCTTGTTGGCCACCGGCAGGAAAAACAGGTTGGCGGAGCCGACACCATACACGGTGGCGACAAAGGCCACGGCGATGCCAGCCCCCAGCTTGGATGGGTCCGACAGGTTTTCCATGACGTGGATCAGCCCCAGGACCGCGCCGAGAATACCCATGGTGGGGGCATAGCCGCCAGCCGACTCCCACACCCGTGCCGCCTGCTTGCGCGCATGTTCGAACATGCCGATTTCCACTTCCATCACCCCGCGCAGTACATCAGGTTCGGCACCATCCACCACCATTTGCAGGGCTTTCCGGGTGAACGGATCTTTCTGCTGGCCCACATAGCCTTCCAGAGACAACAGGCCGCCACGGCGGGCGGTCTGGCTCCAGTTCACCACTTCGCGGATCAGTTTTTCGTGGTCCTGCGGTGGCGGCTGGAAAATCCACTTGATCATGCGCATGCCAGCGACAAACTGCTTGGGCGTGCTTTGCAGCATGACGGCACTCATGGTGCCGCCAATCACGATCATGAAAGCGGTCAGTTGCAATAGGGAGCCAATATTGCCTCCCTCGATAGCCTGGCCCGCGATGATGGCCGTCAGACCCATGACGATGGCGATGATGCTGATCTTGTCCACGCTGAATTCCGTTATCTTTATCTGAGCAAGCGGATGGTTTCTTTGGCGGTTTCCGATGTGCCGCTATCGGATGTTCCGGTACGGCGCTCGCTTGGCCTGGCCTGTTCCGGAGGACGGAGCAGGCGGGTTTGTGCGAGCAGCGATGCACCAGACCGGCAACACGCGCTAGATCCATTCCTTCATTTTGGCCCGAATACGGGCAATAGCCTGGGTATGCAACTGGCAGACGCGGGATTCCGATACTTCCAGTACCGCGCCGATTTCTTTCAGGTTCAGTTCCTGCTCGTAGTACAACGCCATCACCAGCTGATCACGCTCGGGCAGAGTCTTGATGGCATCCACCAGGGCCTGGCGGAAGTCGCCGTCGGCCAGCACCTGCAGCGGGTTGGGGGCGTTGCTGTCTTCGATATTGGCGATGGCGTCATTCAGGCTTTCGCCTTCGCCATCGGAAAAATCTTCAAAATGCACCAGGCTCAGCCCTTTGCAATCGCCCAGCATGCCCTGGTAATCGTCCAGCTCCACCCCCAGCGCGGCTGCGATTTCCGATTCCAGCGGTGCGCGACCCAGCTTTTGTTCCAGCTTGTTGATGTTGTCTTCGATCTGCCGTGCCTGGCGGCGCGCCTGGCGCGGCAGCCAGTCCTCGCGGCGCAGCTCGTCCAGCATGGCGCCACGGATGCGCTGGCTGGCAAAAGTCTCAAACTGCACGCCCTGGCCGGGGTCGAACTGGCGGGCGGCATCAATCAGGCCGATGATGCCGACCTGAACCAGATCGTCCATTTCCACCGAGGCCGGCAGACGGGCCATCAGCATGCCGGCCAGCTTTTTCACTAGCGGCAGGTGGTTCTGTACATCGATTTCCGGGGCGGTGACCGCACCCGCATAGCCTTTGCGGCGTAGGGACGGCAGTGTCATCGGCGTTTTGCTCCATCGGCCTCGGCCCAGTCGCGCGAGGTGGCTATCAGCATGTCCATGAAGCCGGTGTCGTGGCGTTCGGTTTCCGGGCTGTCCCACTGTGGCAGTACTGCTGCCAGCTGGGCGAAGGCAGTAGCGGCTTCGCTATCGGGAAAGGCTTCCATCAGTGGGCGGCGCAGGGCCTGGCTGCGACGCACTGCATTGTCGGCCGGTACAAAGCCGACCCAGCGCAGTGAGACGCTGAGAAATTCGCTGGTGACGGCAGCCAGCCGGTTGAACAGCTCGCGTGCTTCTTCCAGATGACGGGCGCGGTTGATCAGCACATTGAAACGCTGGCGGCCAAAACCGGCGGACAGGCGTTTGATGTTGGCGTAGGCGCTGGTCATGGAGTCGGCGGCGGGGCTGAGCACCAGGATCAGGTTGTCCGCCACACTGGCGGGCACCGGGTCGGTGGCGGTGGCCGGGACATCGATCATCAGTACCGTGCTGTCACGTTCCAGTGCGGCAAATTCACTGCCCAGTCTTAACCATAGCTGGGCTGAGAACAGGGCGCGTTCTTCCGGGCGGGCATACAGGTTGATCAGCTGGATGCCCTGACGCGAGGTGGTCATCATTTCATCCAGCCCGCCGACGCTGACCATCTGGCTTTCCAGCGTGGCCGTGGTGGGGGTACCCAGGCGGCGTGCCTGAACCTGACCCAGGCTGCAGTCGACGACCAATGGCCGATGGCCGGCATAGGCCAGGCCCAGAGACAACTCGGTGACCAGTGTGCTGGCACCGGCCTTGTCCGAACCGATGAATGCAAAGCTGGGCGCACGGCTGGCCTGGGCGGAAAGACGGCGCAGACTGGCGGCCTGGTCTTGCATATTGCTGCTCATAACCAGCTGGCCTGAGCGGAGTTCATGATGGTCAGTTCATCACCTTGCAGGCTGAAGGGAGAGCCCGGTTGCGGCGCGCGCAGCGCACGGTCGACCAGGAAGGCTGCGTTGGCCGAGTGCAGGTCTTCCGGTACGCGCTGGCCATTGGTGATGTAAAACAGCTTGAGCCGGTTGCGGATGATCACATCCATGCTGGGGCCCATGCTGACAGCTTCGTCGATCTTGGACAGGATGCAGCCGGCCAGGCCATTGCCACGGTAGTGGCGCACCACGTCTTCCAGAGTATGGCCGTCGGCATTGGCGGCCAGCAACAGCAGGCGTTCCACCTGGCGGCCTGCGCCGCGGAACATTTCGATCTGGCCGGTGACGCGGGCATCGCGCTGGCTCATGCCGACGGTGTCGATGAACACCAGATGGCGGTTGGACAGATCGGCCAGGGTCAGTTGCAGATCGCCTTCGTTCTGGATGGAAAACACCGGAATGCCGAGAATCTTGCCGTAGATGCGCAACTGGTCCTGTGCGCCAATCCGGTAGCTGTCGGTGGTGATCAGCGCCACATGCTGGGCGCCAAAGCGCATGGTGGCATGGGCCGCCAGCTTGGCCACCGTGGTGGTCTTGCCCACGCCGGTGGGGCCGACCAAGGCATACACGCCGCCCTTGTCCATGATGTCGTGGTTGGCGTCCGCGCATTTCAGATTGTGCATCAGTGCCGAGCGTGCCCATTTGATGGCGATGTCGCCCTCGTACTGGGCCGGCATTTTTTCGATCAACTGGCGAATCAGGTTGGCAGAAAAACCCATGCCCAGCAGATGCTTGAACAGTTCGATGCGATTGGGGGTCTTGCCCTCCATGTCCGACCAGGCAAAGCTGGCCAGCTGGCTTTGCAGCAGGCTGCGCAGCAGCTTGATCTCATCGCCGATCTGCTTGAGTTCCTGCGCCATCACCTCTGGCTCTTCATCTTCCGCTGCGGGAGTCGCCTTGCCAGGTCGCGGCGTATTGCCGTTGACCGCCGGGCCGGCCGCCACCGTCTGCATCTTCACCAGCGATTCCGGCACCATGCTGGCGGGCGCTGGCCGTGCCGGAGGCGGCGTTTGCGGGCTGACGTTGAAATTGACGGCGGGGGTTTCGGCCAGTGATGGTTCGATACGCTGCTGTGGACGTGGGGCAGGGCTGTCGATGCGCGGTGGTGCCGGGCTTTCCAGCGGCTCCACCGGCATGGCATAGGTGCGGGCAATGGCACGGTTGGTGGCAGCGCTGGGCGCTACCGGCGCCGGTGGCGCCGGACGGCTGACAGCCGGCGCGTTACGGGCCGGGTGCTTGCTGCCAGATGTGGACAGATTGGTGGCCAGGTTGGCGACATCTGCATCCGCCACGGCCATGATCTCTACGCCGCCCCCCATTGTCGGGCGATTGGACAAGATGAGGGCGTCGGCACCCAGTTCCTCGCGGACCTGTCTGAGTGCATCACGTGTGGTTTTTCCGAAGAATTTTTTTACCACCATTGTTTATCAGCCCTTGCTTCCCCCGATTACCGCAATTATACGAATGGATTTATTGTCAGGTACTTCATTATGCGAGATCACACGCAGTTGTGGGAGAGCCCTTCTCAAGAATCGTGCCAGTAGTGGTCGCAAGCCCGGTGGCGTCAGCAATACCGGATTGTAACCTTGAATCTCCACTTGTTCGGCTTGTTGTGCAGCGCTGGACAGCAGGTTTTCGGCCAGACCGGGCTCCAGCCCGCCACCAGTCTTGGAATTGACCGCCTGTGACAGCACGTTTTCCAGTGCCGGATCCAGTGTCATCAGCGGCAGTTCGGTCTCGCCGGGGAACAGCTGCTGCACGATCACCCGCGCCAGCGCAGTCCGTACCGAGGAGGTGAGGTCGTCCACGTCCTGGGTGGTGCCGATGTGGTCGGCCAGCGTTTCCAGAATGGTGCGGAAGTCGCGGATATGGATGCCATCGGTCAGCAGCTGTTGCAATACCTTCTGCAGAATGCCGATGGGCACAATCTTGGGCACCAGGTCTTCCACCAGTTTGGGCGATTCCTTGGCCTGATGGTCGATCAGCGCCTGCACTTCTTCGCGGCCCAGCAGTTCTGCCGCGTGGGTTTGCAGCAGATTGGAAATATGGGTGGCCACCACGGTGCTGGAATCGACCACGGTATAGCCCATTTGCTGGGCCTCTTCGCGCTTGGCGGCGTCGATCCACACCGCCGGCAGGCCAAAGGCCGGGTCGGTGGTGGGCGTGCCGGGCATATTGCCATTCACCCGGCCGGGATTGATAGCCAGGTATTGCCCGATATAAGCCTCGCCCTGACCGATTTCCACGCCCTTGAGCAAAATGCGGTAGGCATTGGGCTTGATTTCCAGATTGTCGCGAATGTGGACAGCCGGAACCAGAAAGCCCAGTTCCTGGGCGATTTTCTTGCGGATGCCGCGAATGCGCCGCAAGAGCTCGCCATCCTGGCTGCGGTCTACCAGTGGGATCAGGCGATAACCCACTTCCAGTCCCAGCGCATCCACGTGCTGCACATCATTCCAGCTGACTTCGGCCATGGGCTGGTCGGGTGGGGCGGCGGCCAGTGCTTCCTGCTGGACCACCTTGGCGGCAGCTGCCTGCTCCTTCTTGTCCATGGTCCAGCCCAGAAAAGCCAGCAGACTGGCAATCAACAGGAAGGAGAAGTGCGGCATATTGGGGATGAGGCCGATCATGCCGATGACGGCTGCCGTGATGTACAGCACCTGCGGCTTGGCAAACAGCTGGCCGAAAAACTGCTCCGACATGTCCTTGTCGGTACCCACACGCGACACCACGATACCGGCGGCGGTGGAGATGATCAGCGCGGGGATCTGGGCCACCAGGCCATCGCCGATGGTGAGCAGGGTATAGGTCTTGGCGGCGGTGCCGGCGTCGAGGTCATGTTGCACCACGCCGACGATCAGGCCGCCGACGATATTGATGACGATGATCATGATGCCGGCCATGGCATCGCCGCGCACGAATTTGGAGGCACCGTCCATCGAGCCGAAGAAGTTGGCTTCTTCGGAAATGGTGGAGCGGCGCTTGCGGGCTTCGTCTTCACCGATCAGGCCGGCGTTGAGGTCGGCGTCAATCGCCATCTGCTTGCCGGGCATGGCATCCAGGGTGAAGCGGGCGGATACTTCGGCGATACGGCCGGCACCCTTGGTGATCACCACGAAGTTGATGATGGTGATGATGACGAACACCACGATACCAATGGCGACGTTGTCGCCGATCAGGAAGTGGGCAAAGGATTCGATCACCTTGCCGGCGGCATCCGGGCCGCTATGGCCTTCCAGCAGGATCACCCGGCTGGAAGCTACGTTCAGCGACAGGCGCAGCAGGGTGGTGACCAGCAGGACCGAGGGGAAGGACGAGAAGTCCAGCGGCTTGCGGACATTGATGCCCACCAGGAGAACAATCACCGACACCGCAATATTGAAGGTAAAGAACACGTCGAGCAGTACTGGCGGCAACGGCAATACCATCATCGACAAAATGAGGATGATGAGGATGGGGCCGGCCAGTTTGGTGACGTTGAACTGCTTCAGCTGGGTGAGGAAATTATCCATGCGGGATTACTGTCTCGCTTTCGGGGCCGCATCTTGCTGGCGTTTGCTTTCCGGGTCAAGGTCGGCGGGGACATCCAGCTGGTCCGGGTAGACCGGGGCCAGGCCGCCGCTGTATTCATAGGCTTTCAACTGGTAGACATAAGCCAGAATCTGCGCTGCCGCAGTATACAGCCTGGCGGGGATTTCCCGGCCCAATTCGCCATGGAAATACAGCGCCCGGGCAAAACTGGGCGAACGCATCACGGTAACCTTGTGTTCCTTGCCGCTTTCGATGATCTTTTCGGCCAGCTTCAACGTACCCATGGCGACAATCTGCGGTGCCTGCATGCCTTCTTCGTATTTCAGTGCCACCGCATAGTGGGTCGGGTTGGTCACAATCACATTGGCCTTGGGGATTTCTGCCATCATGCGCTTGCGCGCCGCTTCCCGTTGCAACTGGCGGATACGGCCCTTGACCTCGGGCGAGCCTTCCATTTCCTTGTATTCCTGCTTGATCTCTTCCTTGGTCATGCGCAGTTGCTTGTGGTAGTTCCACAGCTGGAAAGGCACGTCGATCACCACCAGCATCAGCATGGCGGCGGTGACGGTGAAGAAGGTGGTGATCAGCATGTCGGTCATCTTGATGATGCCCGTTTCCAGTGGCATGGACAGCAGGCCCAGAATGTCGGTGCGCTCGCGCCAGATGATCCATACCGCCACGCCGCCAATCAGCATGCTCTTGAGAATGGCTTTCAGCCCTTCGGTGGCGGAGTTGAGCGAGAAAATGCGCTTGATGCCGCTGGCCGGGTTCAGCTTGGTCAGCTTGGGTTCCAGTGGGGCCAGCGTGAAGTTCCAGCCGCCGATCAGGATGGGAGTGGCCACCGCCACCAGCGCCAGCCCGCCGAATATGGGCATCAGCTGCCACAGCATGGAGAACAGCGCTTCCTTGAAGCGGACGATGGCCGGCTCGGCCTGCTGTACCGTGTGCTGATCAAAAATCAGCAGCTGCTTCATCATCAGCATGATGGCACCGGCCAGCTTGCCGCCCAGTGTCATCAGCAGTGCGACTCCGGTCATGGTGATAGCGAACGTGGACAATTCCCGCGAGCGCGGGATATTGCCGTCGTCCCGCGCGGTTTGCAGCCGTTTGGCTGACGCGGGTTCGGTCCGTTCGAGATCGGAATCTTCTGCCATTGAGCCCCAGTTTTCTGACGTTGTATTTTAAAGCGGATGGTAGCGTATGCCGGGGGCGGCCGGCCAGTCCGATTTGGCATCATGGTTATTGCCCCTGCTGTTTATACAGCTCGGGCGGCAGGGGCGACGGCCTGTGGCTGCCTGCGGTACAATCGGCGGATTCTTATGGATGGATGGCAGCATGCAACAGTACCTCGACCTGATGCGCCATGTGCTGGAACATGGCCATGACAAGTCCGACCGCACCGGCACCGGCACCCGCTCGGTATTCGGCTACCAGATGCGTTTCGACCTGCAGCAGGGTTTCCCGCTGATTACGACCAAGAAATGCCATCTGCGCTCCATCATTCACGAACTGCTGTGGTTTCTCACTGGCGACACCAATATCCGCTATCTGAAGGAAAACGGGGTATCAATCTGGGATGAGTGGGCCGATGAAAATGGCGACCTGGGCCCGGTGTACGGCTACCAGTGGCGCAGCTGGCCGGCACCGGATGGTCGCCATATCGACCAGATCAGCAATGTGGTGGAGATGATCAAGCGCAATCCCGATTCGCGCCGTTTGATCGTTTCTGCCTGGAACCCGGCGCTGGTGGATGAAATGGCGCTGCCGCCGTGCCACAGCCTGTTCCAGTTCTATGTGGCGGATGGCAAGCTGTCCTGCCAGCTGTATCAGCGTTCGGCCGACATCTTCCTGGGGGTGCCTTTCAATATCGCATCTTATGCCTTGCTCACCATGATGGTGGCGCAAGTGTGTGGCCTCAAGCCCGGCGATTTCGTGCACACGCTGGGTGATGCCCACCTGTACATCAATCATCTGGAACAGACCCGCCTGCAGCTGAGCCGTGAACCGCGTCCGCTGCCGCAGATGAAGATCAACCCGGCGGTGACCGATCTGTTTGCCTTCACTTTTGACGACTTCACGCTGGAAGGCTACGACCCCCATCCACATATCAAGGGAGCGGTGGCGGTATGAGCAAGCCTGTACTGACGCTGGTGGCCGCCATGGCCAGCAATCGGGTGATCGGCATCAACAACACCCTGCCCTGGCATTTGCCTGAAGACCTGAAGCATTTCAAGGCGGTCACGCTGGGCAAGCCGGTGCTGATGGGGCGCAAAACCTATGATTCGATTGGCCGCCCGCTGCCGGGCCGGCGCAATATCGTGATTACCCGTCAAGCCGACTGGCAGGCTGCCGGTGTGGAAGTGGCGCACTCACTGGAGCAGGCGCTGGAGATGGCGGCCGACGTGGCCGAGGTCTGCCTGATCGGTGGGGCCGAGCTGTACCGGCAAGCCATTGCTGCAGCCGATTGCCTGCGGCTGACGGAGATTGCCCAGCCCTTCGATGGTGATGCGCATTTCCCAGCGTTTGATCGGCAGGTCTGGCAGGAGGAGTCGCGCAGCGAGCATTGCAGCGAACAGGGGCTGGCTTACGCTTTCGTCGATTACCGGCGACGCCATGCCAGCTAGGCAGAAGCTGATCCGACCATGAAAAAAGCTGCGAATGATTTCGCGGCTTTTTTCATATGGCTAGCTACTCAGTGCTGGCTGCCCGCCAGAGCCTCGGCAGATTTCTGTGCCAGCTTGCTATAGTCCTGGCCAAACTCGGCCACCATGATGCGCAAGCGCGTGGTATCGCGGGCGATGATGGTTTTCAGCAGGTCTTCCAGAAATTCCTGGGTACGATCCATTTGCGATCTACCGGCACGCAGGATGGCGTAGAGGCAACGCTGGGTCAGCGGCAGCAGGTCTTGCAAGGCCGCGCTCATGTAGCGGTTGCTGGAGAAATCGTACAAGGCCCGCAGGAATTCCACGCCGCTATCAAAATAGCCGGGCATGTCATCCTGGCGATGGCATTCGGCCAGCTGCGTCATCAGCTCGAAAAAGCGTGCCAGATCGTCGTTTTTCCAGTTGCTGGCCAGATTGCTGACCACCCGGTCCAGCAGCATGAACCACAGCTCGAAGAAGTCGCCTACATCCTGGCCGGAGATGCTGGATACCACGGCACCACGGCGCGGAAAGATTTCCACCAGATGACGCCGCTGCAGAATCAGCAAGGCTTCCCGTACCGACCCCCGGCTGACCTCAAGTTCGGCGGCAATGCGCAGTTCCTGTATCCGCTCGCCCGGTGCCATTTCTCCCTGGATGATCTTTTTGCCAAGGTATTGGGCTATCTGTTCCGTCAGCGAGTCGTTGGCCTTGAACGTCATCGGCGTCTCCATTATCGAATATTATTATTTTCATATATATTGGCCTGCACGGCAATTGGAATGTGGAATTGTCTGGCAATTGGGCTGTCGGGCAAGGGGATGAGCTTAGGCAAAGCCTGTTGCATTTTGACGATATTTCTAGGCTTTGTTAGGGAAATCCCTTGTCTGTATTCGGAATAGGCTTTAGGATTAAAACGCTTGTTTGAAATGGCTGACACGAGGAATGGGGCTATACAAACTTGCCTGAGGCAAGCAGTGCACCTGAGGGTGCGGTGTGTTTTCTCACAATCTAGCGGGTTGTTTACCGGTCCTGGACCGGGGGATGATTGGGGCCTTCGCTGCGGCGAAGGCCTTTTTTTATCGGTATCGATGCTGCGGAAAAAAGAAAACCCCTGGCCGGCTTGGAGCAGGGCAGGGGTCTGGCGCTGGTGTGCTGTGTTTACAGCGCTGCGCGGCGGGTGGCCATCAGGTAGTTGACCTGGGTGTCGTCGCCCAGCGCATAGATGCGGGTCAGCGGGTTGTAGCTCATGCCGCTGACGTTGCCGATTTCCAGCCCGGCATTGCGTGCCATTCGCGACAGTTCGGACGGCTTGAGGAAGCGGGCATATTCATGCGTACCGCGCGGCAGCATGTTAAGCACGTATTCGGCGCCCACCACCGCCAGCAGATAGGCCTTGGCATTGCGGTTGAGGGTGGAGAAGAATACCCAGCCACCGGGCTTGACCAGGCGCGCGCAGCTGCGTACCACGCTTTCCGGGTCCGGCACATGCTCCAGCATTTCCATGCAGGTCACCACATCAAAGCTGCCTGGTGCTTCGTCGGCCAGTTCTTCCACCGCGATGCAGCGGTATTCCACGGCCATGCCCGATTCCAGGCTGTGCAACTGAGCCACTTTTAATGATTTCTTGGCCAGATCAATGCCGGTGACCTGCGCGCCACGCAGGGCCATGCTCTCGGCCAGAATCCCGCCACCACAGCCCACATCCAGTACTTTCAGGTCCTTGATGCCGGCAAAGTCGTCGATATAGTCCAGCCGCAACGGGTTGATTTCGTGCAGCGGCTTGAATTCGCTGTCCTTGTCCCACCACTTGTGGGCCAGCTGGCTGAATTTGTCGATTTCCAGTTCGTCTACATTACTCATTGCTTACCTCGCCAGAATGCGGTTGCGCCAGTCTTCACCGCGCGCTTTCAGTGCAACTTCGTCCATGGTCTGCAGCTGGCGTGCGTTCAGCAGGCAGCGACCCTTGACCCAGACATGGCTCACCTGTTCGCGGCCAGCGGCGTACACCACATGCGATACCGGATCGAAAGCCGGGGCGGTTTCCAGCGCTGACAGGTCGATGGCGATCAGGTCGGCCTGTTTGCCCACCTTGACCGAACCCACCTTGTCGGCAATGCCCAGGGCGCGGGCGCCGTTCAGCGTGGCCATGCGGATGGCGGTGGCTGCCGGCACGGCGGTCGGGTCCAGCGTGCCCACCTTGGCCAGCAGGGCGGCCAGACGGGTTTCTGCCATCATGTCCAGCTTGTTGTTGGACGCAGCACCATCGGTACCGATGCCGACAGCCACGCCGGCAGCCAGCAGTTGCTGTACAGGGGCGATGCCGGAAGCCAGCTTCATATTGGATGCCGGGTTGTGCGCGACTGCCACGCCATGGCGGGCGACGATGTCGATCTCTTCAGCGTTCAGATGCACCATGTGGGCGGCAATCAGCCGTGGCGACAGCAAGCCCAGCTGTTGCAGGCGCGCCAGCGGGCGTTGTTGCAGTTCCTTGACGCTGTTGTTCACCTCATCCGCAGTTTCGTGGATGTGGCAGTGAATGCGCATGTCTTCGCGCTCGGCCAGATCAACCACCTTGCGGAAGGTGGCATCCGACACGGTGTAGGGCGCGTGCGGCGCCAGGGTGAAGGTAATCAGCTCTTCGCCCAGGAATTCGCTACGCTCGGCCATGCCCTTGCTGATGTATTCATCGGCATTGCTGGCGTAATTGGTAGGGAACTCCAGGATGGAACAGCCGACAAAGGTGCGCATGCCGGATGCCAGACCGGCACGGCCCATGGCGGCATGGTAGAAATACATGTCATTGATGGTGGTGGTGCCACCGCGGATCATTTCCGCCATGGCCAGGCAGGAGCCATCGAACACGAAGTCGTCTTGTACGTGCTTGCCTTCGGCCGGCCAGATATGATTGTTCAGCCAGTCCATCAGCGCCTTGTCGTCGGCCAGGCCGCGCAGCAAGGTCATGGCAGAGTGGCCGTGCAGGTTGATCAGTCCGGGCATCAGTACATGATTACCCAGTTCCAGTTTTTCATTGGCGCTGATGGCCGCGCACTGGTTGGCGGGAATGATGGCGGCGATCTGACCATCCTTGATGGCGATGGCATGGTTTTCCAATACCTCGCCGTCCTGCTCTACCGTAATGATCCAGCGAGCTGAAACAAGGGTGTCATACTGTGTCTGCGACATGGATTAATGTCCTGCGGGATGCGGAATGGGGTGGATTGTAGGCTGCTGCCATGGGCATGGCAAATTGGCCAAGCTCGACCAGATCCCGTTGCAGAAACTGTCGTGTAAAGAAAAAATCGCTTATAACTGACAAAGGTCTGACTTATTATGCGATCAATCTGATTGACAGTAGATGGGCTGCAATTATGCAGCTAAATATTGATAGCGGGTTTTCCGCGCCATGAACGCTTTTTGATAATTGATAATGATGGCATCCCAAGAAGAAAAGAACCCAGTTACTTCCAGCCTTTCCTTGCGCACGGTCTTCACGATCGCCGTGGTACTCGGCTTGCTGATTCCTGCCTCCATCATCAGTTATCTCAGTATCAATATCCAACGGGACAACCTCACTGCCCAGCTGGAAACCGACGAAAAGCGCTTGCTGGACATTGTGGCGCTGGGCATGCAGGAGCCATTGTGGAACCTCAGCCGTCAGGCTGGCAGCCCGCTGATTTCCTCGGTGATGGAAGATGCCCGCGTGGTGTCGATCCGGGTGACCGACACCCAGTCCAATCAGGTCTTCCTGTCGGCCTTGCGTAGCGAGCGGCGCGTGGGTGGTGTTTCCTTCGTACAAAAACCAGTGATTTACCGTGGCGAGGAAATTGGCCAGGTCACGCTGGAGTTTGATACCGAGCATCTGGCCAATGCCCTGCACAATCAGGTGAAAAACATCCTGCTGATTCTGGTGGCGCAGCTGGTGTTGTCCATTTTGCTGATCATGAGCATTCTGCATTCGCGTTTCCTGCGACCCATGCACAGCCTCACCGAGCAGGCCACCCAGTTGGCCGAACTCAAGCTGGAGTCGCCGTTCTACTGGGCGCGGCGTGATGAAATCGGCAAGCTGGGCAAGCATCTGGAATGGACCCGCTCCGAACTGAAGCGGCTGATTGACGAGCTGCGTGCCAAGACCCTGGCGCTGGAGGCAGATATTTCCCGCCGCCGCGAGGTGGAAGATGCGCTGCGCCGCTCGGAAAACAAATACCGCGAACTGTTCTGGTCCAATCTGGATGGTATTGTCATCAGTTCGCTGGACGGCCAGGTGATGGATGCCAACCCGGCCTTTCTCAACCTGATGTGCTACAACCTCGACCAGCTCAAGCAGCAGAATTTCTGGTCGCTGGTGGGGCAGGAGAGTGAGGCGCTGGAACGTTTCAACCTGGACAACAAGGTGCTGCGCTTCGGTTATTGCGACGAATTCGAGGCGGTGTACATGAACCGCTTCAGCAATCAGGTGCCGGTCAGCGTCAAGACCGTCGCCATGCGCGATGCCTTTGGCCGCATCAATGCGGTATGGCGCATGGTGCGCGACATTTCGGAAAAACGTGCGGCAGAAGAACGGGTGCAACTGGCGGCCAAGGTGTTCGAGAACACTGTCGAAGGCATCATGATCACCGACAGCGACAAGCGCATTCGCAGCGTCAACAAGGCATTCACTGAAATTACCGGCTATTCGCAGCAGGAAGTATTGGGGCAGAAAACCAGCATCCTGTCGTCCGGCCGCCACGATGAAGCCTTCTACGGCAATATGTGGCTGGCCATTGATAGTCAGGGCTCCTGGCAGGGCGAAATCTGGAACCGCCGCAAGAATGGCGAAATCTACCCCGAATGGCTGGCCATTAACGCGGTACGTAACCCGCTGTCTGAAATCACCCATTACGTGGCCATCTTCAGCGATCTGACCGAGCGCAAGGCTGCCGACGAGCGCATCCAGTTCCTGGCGCACTTCGACGTGCTGACCAGTCTGCCCAACCGCGCCCACATGCACGACCGCGTCGAGCTGGCGATTCACAATGCCTGCCGCGACAACGAACAGATGGCGCTGCTGTTGCTCGACCTGGACCGCTTCAAAACGGTGAACGAGTCGCTGGGGCACTCCGCCGGCGACATCCTGCTGCAGGTGGCGGCCGACCGCATCAAGTCCTCGCTGGCTGCCGGCGAAACCGTGGCGCGGCAAGGTGGCGACGAATTCATCATCCTGCTGCCGGCAATTTCCGATCCAAGCGAAGCGGCACTGGCTGCCGAGCGCATCCGTGAATCATTTGGTGCCTCGATTGAGCTACACAATCACACCATCACCATTACCCCGTCCATCGGCATCAGTGTGTACCCGGATGATGGTCGCGACTTTGAAACCCTGGTGCGCAATGCCGATGCCGCCATGTATCACGCCAAGTCGTCGGGTCGTAACAGCTACAAGTTCTACACGGCCGACCTCAATGCGCGGGCGCGTGAGATTCTGGCCATCGAAAGCCAGCTGCGCTTTGCCCTGGAACGCAATGAATTCATCCTGCATTACCAGCCACAAGTGGCCATGGCCGACGGGCGCATTACCGGGGCCGAGGCGCTGATCCGCTGGAATCACCCCTCACTGGGCATTCTGGGGCCGGCGCGCTTTATCGAAGTGGCCGAGGAGCGCGGCTTCATTGTGCAGATTGGCAACTGGGTGATCCGCGAAGCCTGCCGCCAGCTGGCCTTGTGGCATGGCCAGGGGCTGCCCAAGATGTCGCTGGCCGTTAATCTGTCGGCCTTGCAGTTCCGCCAGCAAGACCTGGCCGAGGTGCTGGAAACCGCGCTGCGCAGCCACGGTCTGTCTGCCGACATGCTGGACGTGGAAGTGACGGAAAGCGTGATCATGGAAGACGTAACCAGCACCTTGCAGGCGATTGACAGCATCAAGGGCATGGGGCTGCAGCTATCCATTGATGACTTCGGCACCGGCTATTCCAGCCTGTCCTACCTCAAGCGCTTCAAGGCGGACAAACTGAAGATCGACCGTTCCTTCGTGCGTGACATCCCCAATGATCCAGACGACTCCGCCATTGCCCGGGCCATCATCAATATGGCGAAAAACCTCAATATGCAGGTGGTGGCCGAAGGCGTGGAAACCATCGATCAGTGGCGCTTCCTCAAGCAGGAAGGCTGTGACCTGATCCAGGGCTATCTGCTGGCCAAACCGATGCCGCCCGAGGAGTTTGCCGGCTTGCTGGCCAAGGGAAACTTGCTGCCGCTTGAATGAGGCTGGCACGCAGGAGATCAAAAAAACCGCAAGGCTGACCTTGCGGTTTTTTTTACAGCTTAGAACGCGTAGCCGATGCCTACGCGATAGATGTTGTTCTTGGTCGAACTGTTGGGCTCGTAATAGCCATAGCTGCTCAGATCGCTGATGCCATACGAGTAGCTTTCGTGGCTGTAGCTGATCTTGCCATGGAAGCGCTGGCTGAAAGCATAATCGGCGCCGACACCGTAACGCTTGAAGGAGGAGTTGCCCAGCGTGGTTTCTGGCAGCGTGTAGCTATTAGTGCTGATTTTCGACTGGAAGGTACGGCCATAAAACAGATCCGCGTTCAGGACCAGCTTGTTGACCGGTGCCACCTGCAACAGCAAGCCCAGGCCACCATAGCTATGGCTGTAGGTTTCATCCTGGGTGGCAGACAGGCCACGTTCCCAGCGGTGGTGACCCAGTTCGACATAGGGGGTCAGCATGGTCTGCTTGGATGTGTTGAAGCCCTTGCCGTAGCGGGCGCTGTAGTTGTAGATGTGAGCCGTGCTGCTTGATTTGAGCGAACCGTAACCGGCATTGCTGTTGATGTAGGAACCCACGTAATCGGTGTTGCCGTTGCTGTAATTGAAGTCGAACTGCAGGTAGTCATTGCCCAGTGCCCAGTCAGACATGGATGTGGCGCTCAGGCCAAAACCGGGGATATTGCCGTTTTCGGTATCCAGCAGTCCCGGAGCAGAGCCATGGCTGCCGCCGGTTTCCGCATAGTCCATTTTGGTGTTTTGCAGATAGAGGCTGTACTGGTTATTGGCCGCGAGAATATCGGCATTGCCCGTTGAACTTTTGGCGGCAAATGCCGGGGTGATCAGACAGACGGCAGAACAGACAGCAAGGGTAGTGTGCAGAATGCGCATACGGATGATTCACTTTCGGAGTTGGCTTGATTTCTGGATCGGCATTGTAAAAACCAATGACATGCACAAGAAAGCAGTTTCTGGTCAGGCTTTATTGTGAATTGACATGCATAACATTGGTTTTTAAACCAATGGCATTTTATGTTGATTGCCATGGTCTATTCAATTGTTACGATCCAATTTGCACAAATAAAAAATGGCCTTGTCGGATAACAAGGCCATTTGCACTTTCTGCAGGGGTAAGACTGCTTATTCCGGACGCATTTGCGGGAAGAGAATGACGTCGCGGATGGATGGGGCATCGGTCAGCAGCATCACCAGACGGTCGATGCCGATACCGCAGCCGCCGGTCGGCGGCAGGCCGTATTCCATGGCGCGGATGTAGTCGGCGTCATAGTGCATGGCTTCGTCGTCGCCGGCGTCTTTCTGGGCGACTTGCGACAGGAAGCGGGCGGCCTGGTCTTCCGGGTCGTTCAACTCGGAGTAACCGTTGGCGTGCTCACGGCCGACGATGAACAGCTCGAAGCGTTCGGTGATGGCCGGATCAGCATCCGAACCACGCGCCAGCGGGGAAACTTCCACCGGGTAGTCGATGATGAAGGTCGGGTTCCACAGCAGGCTTTCGGCACATTCTTCGAACAGGGCCAGTTGCAGGCTGCCCAGACCCGGTGCCGGCGGCAGTTTGCCACCCAGGCGCTTGATCTCGGCGGCTACCCAGGCAGCGTCGCCCAGTTGCTCATCGGTATATTGCGGGTTGTAGTGCTTGATGGCGCCAACGATGGTGAAGCGGTCGAACGGCTTGCCCAGTTCCACTTCCTTGCCGTTGTAGCTGATGGTGGTGCCGCCACAGACGGTTTCGGCACAGCGGCGGATGATGTTTTCGGTCATCTCCATCATGCGCTGGTAGTCGCTGTAGGCTTCGTAAAACTCGATCATGGTGAACTCGGGGTTGTGGCGTGTGCTCATCCCCTCGTTACGGAAGTTACGGTTGATCTCGAATACGCGTTCCAGGCCGCCAACAACCAGGCGCTTCAGGTACAGTTCCGGCGCGATGCGCAGGTAGAGCGGCATGTCCAGCGCATTGTGGTGGGTGACAAACGGTTTGGCCGTGGCACCGCCCGGAATGGGGTGCATCATCGGGGTTTCCACTTCCAGATAGCCTTCGCTCACCATGACGTCACGGATCTTCTGCACGATCTGCGAACGCTTGATGAAGGTGTTGCGGCTGTCTTCGCTCATGATCAGGTCGGCGTAACGCTGACGGTACTTTTGTTCCTGATCAGTCATGCCGTGGAATTTTTCCGGCAGCGGACGGATGTTCTTGGACAGCAGGCGTACTTCGCTGGCCTGGACCGTCAGTTCGCCGGTCTTGGTCTTGAACAGCACGCCGCGGATGGCGATGATGTCACCCAGGTCGAAGTGCTTGAACTCGGCGTGTTCGGCTTCGCCGACACCATCGTTGGCGATATAGGCCTGGATACGGCCACTGCCATCCTGCAAGGTAGCAAAGCTGGCTTTGCCCATGACGCGCTTCAACATCATGCGGCCGGCAACGGCAACCTCGATCTTTTCGGCTTCCAGAGCTTCCTTGTCTTTACCCGCGTGTTTTTCCTGCAGATCCTTGGCAAAGTGGCTGCGCTTGAAATCGTTGGGGAAAGCCACGCGTTTTTCGCGGATGCTCTTCAGCTTCTGGCGGCGCTCCGCCATGATCTGGTTTTCGTCCTGACTCAGGGATGATGCTTGTTCACGTTCAGACATGATGACTCCGTTGACTACTGCGGTAAGGGCAGGGGGCCATTCCCCCGCCAGGCCTCATCGGCCAACAATTAAGGTATTACGCTGCGGTAATGCAGGCTGGCTGTGGCAGCCAGCCCGGACGTTTACACGCCCTGTTTCAGACTGGCTTCGATGAAGCCGTCCAGGTCGCCATCCATGACGCCCTTGATATTGCCCACTTCATAGCTGGTACGCAGGTCCTTGATGCGGGACTGGTCGAACACGTAGGAGCGGATCTGGTGACCCCAACCCACATCGGTCTTGGTGTCTTCCAGCGCCTGCTTGGCCTCGTTGCGCTTTTTCAGTTCCAGTTCGTACAGCTTGGCGCGCAGCATCTGCATGGCTTCATCGCGGTTGCGGTGCTGCGAGCGGTCATTCTGGCACTGCACCACGGTGTTGGTGGGCAAGTGGGTAATACGTACGGCCGAGTCGGTCTTGTTGATGTGCTGACCACCGGCACCGGAGGCGCGGTAGGTATCAACGCGCAAATCGGCCGGGTTGATGTCGATCTCGAAGCTGTCGTCCACTTCCGGGTACACGAATACCGAGGAGAAGGAGGTATGGCGACGGGCATTGGAGTCGAACGGCGATACGCGCACCAGGCGGTGTACGCCCACTTCGGTACGCAGCAGGCCGTAGGCGTATTCGCCTTCGATCTTCAGCGTGGCGCTGCTGATGCCAGCCACTTCACCTTCGGAGACTTCCAGTACATCTACCTTGAAGCCCTTGCGTTCGGCATAGCGGGTATACATGCGCAACAGCATGCCGGCCCAGTCCTGTGCCTCGGTACCACCAGCACCGGCCTGGATGTCCAGGAAGCAGTTGTTGGGGTCCATCGGGTCGTGGAACATACGACGGAATTCCATCTTGGCCACTTTGGCTTCGACTTCTTCCATGTCGGTTTTTACGGCGAAGATGGTTTCGTCATCTTCTTCGCTCTTGCCCATTTCCAGCAGTTCGCGCGCATCGGCGATGCTGGCATTGATGCTGTCCAGCACCAGGACCACATCTTCCAGTTGCTTGCGTTCGCGGCCCAGTTCCTGGGCGCGCTTGGGGTCGTTCCAGATGTCGGAATCTTCAGTGAGGCGGCTTACTTCTTCCAGACGGTCTTTTTTTCCGTCGTAGTCAAAGATACCCCCGAATATCGGTGGCGCGCTCGGCCAGGTTTTCAATCGTGGCCGCAATCTGGTTCAGGACTTCGACTTCAATCATGTTCATGCTCCAGTAGCAGTCTGTATTAGTAAATTCAAATGTTCTTGCTGGTATTGATCAAACACAAAAAGCGCACCAGTTGGTGCGCTTTTCGCTGATCTGGCTAATGCTTAGCCAAACAGGTGAGCGACAGCTGCGCGCTCTTCTTCCAGCTCGGCCAGGGTGAAGTTCATGCGTTCGCGGCTGAACTCGTCCACTTCCAGACCTTCGACGATCTTGTATTCGCCATTTTCGCATACAACCGGGAAGCCGTACATCACGCCTTCCGGGATGCCGTAGGAACCGTCGGACGGAATGCCCATGGTCACCCACTTGCCATTGCTGCCCAGCACCCAGTCGTGGATGTGGTCGATGGCGGCATTGGCGGCGGAAGCAGCAGAGGACAGGCCACGTGCTTCGATGATGGCGGCACCACGCTTGCCAACGGTCGGCAGGAATACATCACGGTTCCAGGCTTCGTCGTTGATCATGGCTTTTACCGATTGGCCATCGATGCTGGCGAAGCGGTAGTCGGCGTACATGGTCGGCGAGTGGTTGCCCCAAACAGCCAGGTCCTTGATCGAAGCGACCGGCTTGCCAGTCTTGGCGGCGATCTGCGACAGGGCGCGGTTGTGGTCCAGACGCAACATGGCGGTGAAATTTTTCGGATTCAGGTCCGGAGCGCTCTTCATGGCGATCCAGGCGTTGGTGTTGGCCGGGTTGCCAACTACCAGAACGCGGACATTGCGGTCGGCGTGGTCGTTCAGTGCCTTGCCCTGAACGGTGAAGATGGCGCCGTTGGCTTCTAGCAGGTCCTTGCGTTCCATACCCTTGCTACGCGGGCGTGCACCCACCAGCAGGGCAACTTGAGCGTCCTTGAAAGCGACGTTCGGGTCGTCGGTGGCAACCATGCCGGCCAAGAGCGGGAAGGCACAGTCTTCCAGTTCCATCATCACGCCTTTAACGGCGGTCTGGGCTTGCGGCAGGTCGAGCAGTTGCAGGATGACCGGCTGGTCTTTGCCCAGCATTTCACCACTGGCGATACGGAACAGCAGGCTGTAGCCAATCTGACCAGCAGCGCCGGTAACGGCAACGCGAACGGGAGCTTTCATCGGTGGACTCTCCTTTAGATATCCGAGACTGTCTCAAATTGCAGATGTTGCTCTGCACTATAAGTGTGAAGCGAGTGTATCACGGAGTGTAGATCATGTGGCACTGGATTCCCCATCAGAAATTCTGATAAGCTGCTTGTTATCTTATGTCTTATATAAGACATCCCTTTACGCTTGATTTATTTGATGATACAAAGCCACTACATGATTGCTAATGCTCCGCGCCGTCAGCCGCTTTATGTGCAAATCAAGCAGTTTCTGCTGCGCCGTATCGCCGAGGGTGAGTGGCTGGAACATGATGCGCTGCCTAGCGAGTGGGACCTGGCGGCAGAGATGTCGGTGAGTCAGGGAACGGTGCGCAAGGCGCTGAGTGAGTTGGTGGCGGATGGCCTGCTATACCGTCAGCAGGGCAAGGGTACTTTTGTCGCCGCCGTGCTCAGCGACTGGGGCACATCCTTGCTGCAGTCGCCCGGTGTGTTCGATGAAATGCCGGATCGGCTCAGTTGTGAATTTCTGGCCATCTCGCGCATGAATGCCAGTGACGACATGGCGGTGGCGTTGCAGTTGCGGCGGCATGCGCCGATGTTTCGGGTGCGCCAGTTGTGGCGTGGGCAGGGCAGGCCGGTGGCGCTGGATGAAGCTTATTTGCCGGCCGAGCGTTTTGACGGCATGGAGGCGCGCTGGTTTCGATCTGCTGCCGGAGTGTATGCCACCTTGCAACAGCGCTTTGGTGTAAGAGTGGTAGAAAGTCGCGAGCAGTACCGTGCTGTCATGTTGCCGCGCGAAGATGCGAGTTTGCTGGGTTTGTCCGGCGCGGCACTTGAAGAGCCGGTATTGAGTGTGCTCAGACTGACCTTTTCGTCAGTTGGAGAGAGAGTGGAATGGCGGCAGCGCTATTGCCTGAGTCGTGATCTGGCGCTGCTGCAAAAGGGCTGTTGATGTCGCCTGCCAGCATGGAAATGTCGCTTGTCCGGCAAAAAACGGGCAGCAGGCGGGTGATTTTTGCTAGAATTTCCAGATCATATTGCCCTGCAGCATCGGGCAACATGATGTTCAGTATTGAGAGGGACCACCCGGTTTTTACAAGGGCGGACCTTTCAGGCGGGCTTCCAGACAGGGGCCCGGAGATAACCACTTGGTTCAAATACATCCAAGGAAGCCATATGCAGAAGCAACGACCGAAGCACCTGGATCTGGCCACGATCAGACTGCCCATTCCGGGTATTGTCTCGATCCTGCACCGGGTCAGTGGTGTGGCGCTCTTCTTTTCCCTCCCGCTGTTGATCTACCTCCTTCATGGTTCGCTCAGTTCAGCAGAGTCTTTTGAAACCTACCGTGCCGTAGTCGCGCATCCGCTGATGAAGATCATCCTCATCGGTTTGTTGTGGGCCTACATGCATCACTTCTGTGCCGGTATTCGTTTCCTGTTCCTGGATATCCATAAGGGTCTGGAACTGCAAACTGCCCGTGCTACCGCCAAGACTGTGGTGGTGGTTAGCCTGGCCCTGACTCTGATTCTGGGAGTAGCTCTATGGTAAACCGCTCTGTCATCGGCGCTCACTACGGTTTGCGCGACTGGGTCATGCAGCGCGTGACGGCCACCATCATGGTGATCTATACCGTAGCTCTGGCGCTGTTCCTGCTGACCATGCCGTCCAGCTACGCAGGCTGGAAAGACTTCTTCGCGCAAACCTGGGTGCAAGTGCTGACCCAGACCACCCTGCTGGCAGTGTTCCTGCACGTATGGGTAGGTATTCGCGATGTGTGGATGGACTACATCAAGCCCACCGGCCTGCGCTTGGCGCTGCATGCCTTCACCATCGTGTGGCTTGTGTCCTGTTTCATCTATTCCGTTAAAGTTGTCTGGGGGCTGTAATGGGCGTACCTGTTCGTCATTTTGATGCAGTAATCGTTGGCGCAGGTGGTGCCGGCATGCGTGCCGCCCTGCAGCTGTCCGAAGCTGGCCTGAAGACTGCCGTACTGTCCAAGGTATTCCCCACCCGCTCCCACACCGTGGCAGCACAGGGCGGTGTATCCGCCTCGCTGGGTAATTCCGAGGAAGATCACTGGCACTGGCATATGTACGACACCGTCAAGGGGTCGGACTGGCTGGGCGACCAGGATGCCATCGAATTCATGTGCCGCGAGGCACCGAAGGTGGTGACCGAGCTGGAACACTTCGGCATGCCGTTCGACCGTAACGCTGATGGCACCATCTACCAGCGTCCGTTTGGCGGCCACATGTCCAACTTCGGTGAAAAGCCGGTGCGTCGCGCCTGTGCTGCCGCCGACCGTACCGGTCATGCCATGCTGCACGCGCTGTATCAGCGCAATGTGCGCGCCAACACCCATTTCTTTGTGGAATGGATGGCGCTGGACCTGATTCGCGACGCCGACGGCAATGTGCAGGGCGTGATCGCCATGGAAATGGAAACCTCGGAAATCGTGGTGTTCCAGGCCAAGGCCACCCTGTTTGCTACCGGCGGTGCTGGTCGTATCTACGCTTCTTCCACCAATGCCTTCATCAATACCGGTGATGGCCTGGGTATGGCCGCACGTGCCGGCATCCCGCTGGAAGACATGGAATTCTGGCAGTTCCACCCCACTGGCGTGGCCGGTGCCGGTGTGCTGATTACCGAAGGCGTACGCGGTGAAGGTGGCATTCTGCGCAACAGCGCAGGTGAACGCTTCATGGAACGCTATGCACCGAATGCCAAGGATCTGGCTTCGCGTGACGTGGTTTCCCGCGCCATGGTGACCGAGATCAACGAAGGTCGCGGTTGCGGCCCGAACAAGGATCACGTGCTGCTGGACATCACTCACCTCGACCCCGAAGTGATCATGTCCAAGCTGCCGGGCATCCGTGAAATCTCCATCAAGTTTGCCGGCGTTGACCCGATCAAGGCACCGATCCCGGTGGTACCGACCTGCCACTACCAGATGGGCGGCATCCCTACCAACTACCACGGTGAAGTGGTGGTGGGTGGCAAGCCGGTTACCGGTTTCTACGCTGCTGGCGAATGCGCTTGTGCCTCGGTACACGGCGCCAACCGTCTGGGTACCAACTCCCTGCTCGACCTGCTGGTGTTCGGCAAGAGCTCGGCCAACTCGATGATCGACTTCATCAAGCAACAGCCGCTGGAACTGCCGGAACTGGCTACGTCCGATGTTGAGCGTTCCGTCGCTCGCGTTGAGCGCCTGAACAAGCAGACCAATGGCGTTGCCGTGAACGATGCCCGTACCGCCATGCAGCGCACCATGCAGGCGCACTGCGGTGTGTTCCGCTTCAAGGACATGCTGGCACAAGGCGTTGAGAAGATTCTGGAAGTGGAAAAGATGGTTCAACAGACCGAAATTTCCGACAAGTCCAGCGTATTCAACATGGCTCGTATCGAGGCGCTGGAGCTGGAAAACCTGATCGAAGTGGCCAAGGCCACCATGATCTCGGCCAATGCCCGTACCGAATCCCGTGGTGCCCACGTGCGTGACGATGCGCCGGATACTGCCGAAACGCCGAACGGTCGTGACGATGCCAACTGGCTGAAGCACACCCTGTGGTCGCGCGACGGCAACCGTCTGGAATACAAGCCGGTGAACATGCAGCCGCTGACTGTCGACACCATCGCTCTGAAGACCCGTTCCTACTAAGGGCTTGAACAAGATGACTACTGAAACCGTCAAATTCCGCATCTACCGTTACGATCCGGACAAGGATGCCAAGCCCTACATGCAGGACATCAGCGTCGAGCTGGACTCCACCGACCGCAAACTGCTGGATGCGCTGACCAAGCTCAAGGTGAAGGACGACACCATCACCTTCCGCCGCTCCTGCCGTGAAGGCGTATGTGGCTCGGATGCCATGAACATCAACGGCAAGAACGGCCTGGCCTGTCTGACCGATTTCCGCGACCTGAAGCAACCCATCGAACTGCGCCCGCTGCCGGGCCTGCCGGTGGTGCGCGACCTGATCGTGGACATGACCCAGTTTTTCAAGCAATACCACTCGATCAAGCCGTATGTGATCAACGACACGCCGCCGCCGGAACGCGAGCGCCTGCAAAGCCCGGAAGACCGCGAAGAGCTGAACGGTCTGTACGAGTGCATTCTGTGCGCCTGCTGCTCCACGTCCTGCCCGTCGTTCTGGTGGAACCCGGACAAATTCGTTGGCCCGGCCGGCCTGCTCGCAGCGTATCGCTTCATTGCCGATACCCGCGATACCGCCATCAACGAGCGTCTGGACAACCTGGAAGATCCGTACCGCCTGTTCCGTTGTCACACCATCATGAATTGTGTTGATGTCTGCCCCAAGGGTCTGAACCCGACCAAGGCCATCGGCAAGATCAAGGACCTGATGGTCAAGCGTGCAGTATGACCGCCTACGATCCGATTGAACTCAAACGGATCCGTTGGCGGTCCCGCCGGGGGTTGCTGGAGCTGGATCTGGTGCTGGAGCGGTTTTTTGCCCAGCGCTTCGATGCGCTCTCCCCGGCGGAGATCGACGCCTACAAGCGTATTCTCGATTTGCCCGACACCGATTTTCTGGATGTGGTGAACGGCAAGGCTGACCTGGACGATCCGGAAGAGGCCGCCATCATCGAGATCCTGCGGGCTGTCTGAGCCGCAGGATGCAGGGCCCAAAACGATTATTACAACACCACAAAACTGACTGGGAGTATTGCTGTGGAAACCAACCGCAAAGTGACGCTCACTTACAACGAGGGCAAGGACAACCTGGAAATGCCGGTTCTGTCCGGCACTCTGGGTCCGGATGTCGTCGATATCCGTGCCTTCTCCAAAACCGGCATGTTTACCTTTGACCCGGGCTTCCTGGCTACCGCCAGCTGCGAGTCTGCCATCACCTTCATCGACGGTGATCTGGGTCAGCTCTACTACCGCGGCTATCCGATCGAACAGCTGGCTGAAAAGAGCGATTACCTGGAAGTGTGCTACCTGTTGCTGAACGGCGAAATGCCGACTGCAGCACAGCGCAAGGAATTCGAACGTGGCGTGATGCGCCACAACATGCTGCACGACCAGCTGATGAGCCTGTTCAAGGGCTTCCGTCGTGACGCACACCCGATGGCCGTCATGGTGGGTGTGGTTGGCGCGCTGTCCGCCTTCTACCACGACTCGCTGGACATCACCAATCCGGAACACCGTCGCATTTCGGCCCACCGTCTGGTGGCCAAGCTGCCGACCATCGCTGCACAAGCCTACCGCTACAACAAGGGCCTGCCGTTCTCCTACCCGAAGAATGGCCTGACCTATGCGGAAAACTTCCTGCACATGATGTTCTCCACCCCGTGTGAAGAGTACAAGGTGAACCCGGTTCTGGCCCGCGCGCTGGACCGCATCTTCACCCTGCACGCCGACCACGAGCAGAACGCGTCCACCTCCACCGTGCGTCTGGCCGGCTCCTCCGGTGCCAACCCGTTCGCATGTATCGCCGCCGGTATCGCCTGCCTGTGGGGCCCGTCCCACGGTGGTGCCAACGAAGCCGTGCTGAAGATGCTGGATGAAATCGGCAGCGTGGACAACGTGGCCGACTTCATGCAAGGCGTGAAGGACAAGCGTTACAAACTGATGGGCTTCGGCCACCGCGTGTACAAGAACATGGACCCGCGCGCCGCCATCATGAAGACCACTTGCGACGAAGTGCTGAACGAACTGGGCCTGCACAACGATCCGAAGTTCAAGCTGGCCATGGCGCTGGAAAAGATCGCCCTGGAAGACCCGTACTTCATCGAGCGCAAGCTGTACCCGAACGTGGACTTCTACTCGGGTATCGTGCTGTCCGCCATCGGCATTCCGGTATCGATGTTCACTCCGATCTTCGCCCTGGCCCGTACCGTGGGCTGGATTGCGCACTGGAGCGAAATGATCGGTGACCCGGCGATGAAGATCGGTCGTCCGCGTCAGCTGTACACCGGCGCACCGCGCCGCGATATTGTCGATATCGACAAGCGCTGATCAAGCTGTGACAAGTTGGCCGGACACGTTTCGGCCAACTTTTTAGCCTGTTGAACAGAATACAGTAGCCGGTTTCACGACAGACGCCGACAGAGCGCTGCGGAAAAGAATGGAGACGGATTTGCCCTTCCTTACGAAGGCCCTTCTTGCGTCTTTTCCACAACGCTTTCTCCACGCAGCAATGTAGCCAAACGTAGATACGTACGTAGATAACAAAGGGTCGAATAATGATGCAATCCATGTACAGTCATTCCTACCTGTTCGGTGGGAATGCACCGTTCATCGAGGAACTGTACGAACAGTACCTCGCTGATGCGAATTCGGTTCCAGCCGAATGGCGTGAATACTTCGACAAGCTGGCCCAGGCTCCGGGCGCAGCCGAGCGCGATGTACCACACATGCCCATCCAGGAATCCTTCATTCAACTGGCCAAGAAACCGGCCAGCGGCCCGCGCAACAGCAGCGGCGGCGAATGGGAAACCATGCAAAAGCAGGTGGGTGTGCTGAAGCTGATTTCGGCCTACCGCGTACTGGGTTCCCGTCAGGCCAACCTCGACCCGCTCAAGCGCATGGATCAGGAAACCCTGCGCGAGCTGGATCCGGTCAAGCATGGCCTGACCGATGCCGACATGGCGGTGCAGTTCAATGTGGGCTCGCTGGTGGCTCCGCAGAAGCTGCCGCTGTCCGACATCCTGTCGCGCCTGAAGCAGACCTACTGCGGCAATATCGGCCTGGAGTTCATGCACATCACCAAGTCGGACGAGAAGCACTGGGTACAGAAGCGCTTTGAAGGCGATCTGTCCACCCCGCGCTACGACGCCGGCAAAAAACTGCGCATTCTCAAGCAGATCACGGCGGCCGAGACCCTGGAACGCTATCTGCATACCAAATACGTTGGCCAGAAACGCTTCTCGCTGGAAGGCGGCGAATCGACCATCGCTGCGCTGGATCACCTGATTCACAACGCCACCTCGGTCGGCGTGCAGGAACTGATCATCGGCATGGCCCACCGTGGCCGTCTGAACGTGCTGGTGAACACCCTGGGCAAGCAGCCGCGCGACCTGTTCGCCGAATTCGAAGGCAAGGCTGCCCAGCAAATGGCTTCCGGCGACGTGAAGTACCACATGGGTTTCTCCTCCGACATCCCCACGGCCAATGGCCCGATGCACGTGTCGCTGGCGTTCAACCCGTCCCACCTGGAAATCGTCAACCCGGTGGTGGAAGGTTCGGTACGCGCCCGTCAGGATCGTCGCAAGGACAACGAGCGCAAGTGCGCCGTGCCGGTGCTGATCCACGGTGACTCCGCCTTTGGCGGCCTGGGTGTCAACCAGGGTACTTTCAACCTGTCGCAGACCCGTGGCTACGGTACCGGCGGTACCATCCACATCGTCATCAACAACCAGGTGGGTTTCACCACCTCGGACACGCGCGACATGCGTTCCACCCTGTACTGTACCGATGTGGCCAAGATGGTCGAAGCGCCCATCCTGCACGTCAACGGTGATGATCCGGAAGCCGTCTGCTACGTGATGCAGGCCGCGCTGGACTACCGCATGCAGTTCAACAAGGACGTGGTCATCGACCTGGTCTGCTACCGCAAACTGGGCCACAACGAAGGTGATGATCCCTTCCTGACCCAGCCGATGATGTACAAGAAGATTGCCAAGCATCAGGGCGTGCGCGCCATGTATGCCGAGCGTCTGGTACAGGAAGGCGTGCTGAAGGCCGAAGAAGCCGAAGGCATGATCCAGGCCTACCGCGACGCGCTGGACAAGGGCGAGCACGTGGAACAGACCGCGCTCACCAACTACAAGCGCGAACACGCTCTGGACTGGAGCCAGTATCTGGGCACCCACTGGGCACACCCCACCGATACCTCGCTGCCGCGCGCTGACATCCAGCGCCTGACCGAGAAGTTCACCACCTTGCCGGAAGGCTTCAAGCTGCACCCGACCGTGCAGAAGGTGCTGGCCGCCCGCAAGGCGATGGCTGCCGGTGAACAGAATGCCGACTGGGGCATGGCCGAGACCCTGGCCTACGCTTCGCTGGTAACCAATGGTTTTGGTGTACGCCTGTCCGGTGAAGACTCCGGCCGTGGCACCTTCTCCCATCGCCATGCCGTGCTGCACGACCAGAACCGCGAGCGCTGGGACCAGGGTTCCTATGTACCGCTGCGCAATATGTCGGACAACCAGGCCGAATTCCTGGTGATCGACTCCATCCTGAACGAAGAAGCCGTGCTGGCCTACGAATATGGCTACGCCTGTTCCGCTCCGGACCAGCTGGTGATCTGGGAAGCCCAGTTCGGCGACTTCGCCAACGGCGCCCAGGTGGCGATTGACCAGTTCATCTCCTCTGGCGAAACCAAGTGGGGCCGTCTGTGTGGCCTGACCACCATCCTGCCGCACGGCTACGATGGCCAGGGTCCGGAACACTCCTCCGCCCGTCTGGAACGCTGGCTGCAACTGTGCGCCGAGCACAATATGCAGATCGTGATGCCGTCCGAAGCCAGCCAGATGTTCCACATGCTGCGCCGTCAGGTGCTGCGTCCGTATCGCAAGCCGCTGGTGATCTTCCTGTCCAAGCGTCTGCTGCGCTTCAAGGACTCCATGAGCCCGATCGAAGCCTTTACCAACGGCAGCTTCCGCCCGGTGATCGGCGATGCCGTGGTGCAGGATCCGAAGAAGGTGAAGCGCGTGGTGCTGTGTGCCGGTCAGGTGTATTACGACCTGGCCGCCGGCCGCAAGGACAAGGGTATGGAAGACGACATCGCCATCGTGCGTATCGAGCAGTTGTATCCCTTCCCGACCGAGCAGGTAGCCGCCGAACTGGCACGCTTCCCGCAAGCCAAGGAAGTGATGTGGGTGCAGGAAGAGCCGCGTAACCAGGGTGCCTGGTACCAGATTCGCCATCGCCTGGAAGGTCTGCTGAGCGGCAAGCAGTTCTTGTCGTTCGCTGGTCGTCCGTCCTCTGCTTCCCCGGCCGTAGGCTATATGAGCAAGCACGTTGCCCAGCTCAAGTCCTTCGTCGAAGAAGCTATGACGATTGCCAAGTAAGTACACGCCATCACAACGAATGATATGACGGGGGCAGCACCGCAGCTGCCCCGCTCTGGAGAAGAACATGATTATTGAAGTCAAAGTCCCCCAACTGCCTGAGTCCGTTTCCGAAGCCACGCTGATGACCTGGCACAAGAAAGCTGGCGATTTCGTCAATCGCGACGAAAACGTCATCGATCTGGAAACCGACAAGGTGGTGCTGGAACTGCCGGCACCGCAGGCTGGTGTGATTGTTGAAATCATCGAGCAGGACGGCGCCACCGTGGTGTCCGGTCAGCTGATCGCCCGTATCGACACCGCCGCCAAGGCTGGCGATGCCCCGGCAGCTGTTGCTGCTGCCCCGGCTGCTGCCGCACCGGCTCCGGTTCAGGCTGCTCCGGCCGCTGCACCGGGTGGCGCTGCCATGCCGTCCGCTGCCAAGCTGGCCGCCGAAACCGGCGTGAATCTGGCCAATGTGGCCGGCACCGGCCGTGACGGTCGTGTGCTGAAGGAAGACGTACAGGCTGCTGCCGCTGCACCGTCGCAAGCCGGTCCGGTACTGGCTGCTGCTGGCAATGCCGGCGTGGCACTGGCTGCTACCCCGGCTGCCGTGAACGTGTCTGCCGTGCTGGGTGACCGTCCGGAACAGAGCGTACCGATGTCCCGCCTGCGTCAGCGCGTGGCCGAGCGTCTGGTGATGAGCCAGCAGACCAACGCCATCCTCACCACCTTCAACGAAGTGAACATGAAGCCGCTGATGGACCTGCGCGCGCGCTACAAGGATCGCTTCGAGAAGGAACACGGCGTGAAGCTGGGTTTCATGGGCTTCTTCGTCAAGGCCGTGGTGGCCGCGCTGAAGAAATACCCCATCGTCAATGCTTCGGTTGATGGCAACAACATCATCTACCACGGTTACTTCGACATCGGCGTGGCCGTAGGCAGCCCGCGTGGTCTGGTGGTGCCGGTCATCCGCAATGCCGACCAGCTGAGCCTGGCCGAGATCGAAAAGCAGATCGCCGACTTCGGCAAGCGCGCCCAGGAAGGCAAGCTGACCGTGGAAGAGCTGACTGGCGGTACCTACACCATTTCCAATGGCGGTACTTTCGGTTCCATGATGTCCACTCCCATCATCAACCCGCCGCAATCGGCCATTCTGGGCATGCACGCCACCAAGGAGCGTGCCGTGGTTGAGAATGGTCAAGTTGTCGTGCGCCCGATGATGTACCTTGCACAGTCGTACGACCACCGCATCATCGATGGTCGCGAAGCGGTACTGAGCCTGGTGGCCATCAAGGACGCCATCGAAGATCCGGCTCGCCTGATCCTGGACCTGTAATACCGGGTCTGTAATGTCTGTTGGCCGCAAGCGCGCTTGCGGCCACTTTGAATAATGTGAACGGAGAAATGATGATTTTGCCTGATTGGCTGTATGCGGTAGCTTCCATCCTGGCTGGTGTGGCCATTGCGGTACTGACCTGGAAGAAGCATCAGCGCGGTATTCGCGAAGACCGCTACAGCCTGGTGGGCAAGCTCATCATCGCCGTGTTCATGATTGCTTTCGGGATCTTGCTGTTCAAGGTCGGCAAGTTCTGATCAAGGAAAATCAATGAGCCAACAGTTTGATGTCGTCGTTATCGGCGGCGGCCCCGGCGGTTATGTGGCTGCCATTCGTGCAGCCCAGCTGGGTTTCAATACCGCTTGCGTGGATGCCTTCAAGAACCCGGAAGGCAAGCCTTCGCTGGGTGGCACCTGCCTGAACGTGGGTTGCATCCCGTCCAAGGCACTGCTGCAGTCCTCGGAAAACTTCCACGCGGTACAGCACGACTTTGCCAAGCACGGCATCACCGTGTCCGGTGCCAAGATGGACGTGGCCGCCATGCTGGAGCGCAAGACCGGCATCATCACCAAGAACGCCGCGGGTATCAGCTTCCTGTTTAAGAAGAACAAGGTTGCCAACATCCATGGCCTGGCCGCCCTCAAGGGCCGTCAGGGCGACAAGTGGCTGATTGAAGTCACCGACAATGGTGCCGTGGTGGACACGCTGGAAGCGACCAACGTCATCATCGCCACCGGTTCCAGCCCGCGTCAGCTGCCGGGCCTGGCTACCGACAACCACATGGTGCTGGACAACGAAGGCGCACTGGCGCTGACCGCCGTACCGAAGCGCCTGGGTGTGATCGGCGCTGGTGTGATCGGCCTGGAAATGGGTAGTGTGTGGAAGCGTCTGGGCGCGGAAGTGACCATTCTGGAAGCCGCACCGACCTTCCTCGGCGCTGCCGACCAGCAGATCGCCAAGGAAGCCTTCAAGACCCTGACCAAGGACACCGGTCTGGATATCAAGCTGGGCGTGAAGATTGGCGAAATCAAGGCCACCAAGAAACACGTTACCGTTCACTACGAGCTGAACGGCGAAGCCGTGGCTGCCGAGTTTGATAAGCTGATCGTTTCCATCGGTCGCGTGCCGAACACTGCCGGTCTGGGTGCCGAGGCTGTTGGCCTGCAACTGGACGAGCGTGGTTTTGTTGCCGTGGACGACCACTGCCACACCAATCTGCCGGGTATCTGGGCGATTGGCGACGTGGTACGTGGCCCGATGCTGGCGCACAAGGCTTCCGAAGAAGGCGTGGCCGTGGCAGAGCGTATCGCCGGCCAGAAGCCGCATGTCGATTTCGGCGTGATTCCGTGGGTGATCTACACCTCGCCGGAAATCGCCTGGGTAGGCAAGACCGAAGAGCAGCTCAAGGCTGAAGGCATCGAATACAAGAAGGGTACTTCCGGTTTTGCTGCCAACGGTCGCGCGCTGGGTCTGGGTCAGGCACAGGGCACGGTGAAGATCCTGGCTGATGCCAAGACCGACCGCATCCTCGGCCTGCACATGATCGGCCCGATGGTGTCCGAGCTGGTGACCGAAGGCGTGGTATCGATGGAATTCAAGGCCGCCAGTGAAGACCTGGCGCGCATCGTGCACGCCCATCCGAGCCTGTCGGAAGTGGTACACGAAGCGGCGCTGGCTGCTGACAAGCGCGCATTGCACGGCTAATTGCCGTGGGGCCGTGTACAATTCACACGGCCCAAAAGAGGGTATGGGGCAGGACCTGCCGCGAGAACAGGTTCGCCCCGATACATTAGGGTTGAGGAAGCGACCAAGGAATAGAGACGTTGGCCAGACAGGGCCCCGCCATCATTTCCACCGAAAGGAAACCATAGATGAACCTGCACGAATACCAAGCGAAAGAGCTGCTGGCCAAATACGGCTTGCCGGTACAACAGGGCATTCTGGCCACTACGCCGGAAGAAGCCGCTGCCGCTTATGACAAACTGGGCGGCAAGTTTGCCGTCGTCAAGGCCCAGGTGCATGCCGGTGGCCGTGGCAAGGCCGGTGGTGTCAAAGTGGTGAAGAGCCGCGAAGAAGCCGCTGAAGTTGCCAAGAGCCTGATCGGTATCAATCTGGTGACCTACCAGACCGATGCCGCTGGCCAGCCGGTCAACAGCGTGTTGGTGTGCGAAGACATGTACCCGGTACAGCGTGAACTGTACCTGGGCGCCGTAGTGGACCGTGGCAGCCAGCGCGTTGTGTTCATGGTCTCCACCGAAGGCGGCGTGGAAATCGAAAAAGTAGCCGAAGAAACCCCGGAAAAGATCATCAAGATCGAAATCAACCCGCTGGTGGGCATGCAGCCCTTCCAGGCGCGTGATGCCGCTTTTGCCCTGGGTCTGTCCGGTTCGCAGATTGCTGCTTTCAGCAAGCTGATGCTGGGTGCTTACCAGGCTTTCGTGGAAAACGATTTCGCCCTGTTCGAAGTAAACCCGCTGGCGCTGCGTGAAAACGGCGAACTGGCCTGCGTTGATGGCAAGATCAACCTGGACTCCAACGCCCTGTACCGTCACCCGGCCCTGCTGGCCCAGCGCGACAAGTCGCAGGAAAACGAACGCGAAGTGAAAGCTTCCGAGTTCGACCTGAACTACGTAGCCCTGGAAGGCAATATCGGCTGCATGGTGAACGGTGCTGGCCTGGCCATGGCCACCATGGACATCATCAAGCTGAAGGGTGGCCAGCCGGCCAACTTCCTGGACGTGGGTGGTGGTGCGACCAAGGACCGCGTGATCGAAGCCTTCAAGCTGATCCTGGCCGATGATTCGGTCAAGGGCGTGCTGATCAACATCTTCGGCGGCATCGTTCGCTGCGACATGATTGCCGAAGCCATCATCGCTGCGGTGAAGGAAGTAAACGTGACCGTGCCGGTCGTTGTGCGCCTGGAAGGCAACAACGCCGAATTGGGCGCCAAGATTCTGGATGACTCCGGCCTGAAGCTGGTTTCCGCCCAGGGCCTGAACGACGCAGCCGAGAAGATCGTTGCTGCCGTTGCTGCGCTTTAATCACCTGCACCGCATAAGGATTTCAAAATGAGCGTATTGGTAAACAAAGACACCAAAGTGCTGGTGCAAGGTTTCACCGGCAAGAACGGTACCTTCCACGCCGAACAGGCACTGAAGGTTGGCACCAAGGTAGTGGGTGGCGTGACCCCGGGCAAGGGCGGTTCCGAGCATCTGGGCCTGCCGGTGTTCAACACCATGAAGGACGCCGTGCGTCAAACCCAGGCTGATGCCTCGGTCATCTACGTACCGGCAGCTTTTGCCAAGGATTCCATCCTGGAAGCCATCGACAGCGGCGTGAAGCTGATTGTCTGCATCACCGAAGGCGTGCCCACCCTGGACATGCTGTACGTGAAAAAGGCCGTGGACGAAGCCGGCATCCGCCTGATCGGCCCGAACTGCCCGGGTATCATTACCCCGGGTGAGTGCAAGATCGGCATCATGCCGTGGCATATCCACAATCCGGGCCGCATCGGTATCGTGTCCCGTTCCGGCACCCTGACCTACGAAGCCGTGGCACAAACCACCGCCCTGGGTCTGGGTCAGTCCACCTGCATCGGTATCGGCGGCGACCCGATCCCGGGTACCAGCCACATCGACGCCCTGAAACTGTTCCAGGACGATCCGGATACCGACGCCATCGTGATGATCGGTGAAATCGGTGGTACCGCTGAAGAAGAAGCAGCTGAATTTGCCAAGGCCTACGTGACCAAGCCGGTAGTCGGCTACATCGCCGGTGTGACTGCTCCCAAGGGCAAGCGCATGGGCCACGCCGGTGCCATCATCTCTGGCGGCAAGGGTACAGCCGAAGAGAAGTTCAAGGCTTTCGAGCGTGCAGGCATTGCCTACACCCGCAGCCCGGCCGAAATCGGCAAGACCATGTTCGAACTGCTGAAAAGCAAGGGCATGATCTAATCCCTTAGCGGATAGCCGTACACTAAAACGCCACCCTCGGGTGGCGTTTTCTTTTTGCGCTAGAATGCAGCTTCCTGCTACCCGTGCCGGCTGAACTGCGCTGTTTGCATCAGGTCTATCAGCGCAACTTCATGATGCAAAGAAAGGATTGTCATGCGCAAATGGCTTTGTCTGCTGGTGTTGCTCACCAGTGCCTGCGGCAGTTTTCCCAGCCGGGAAGGCTATGCCCAGAAGGCTTACTACTGGCAGGGGCGGGATGCCAATGAATTGCTGGCAGTATGGGGTGCACCCAACAAGAGCATGACCATGCCCAATGGCAATACGCTGTATACCTACAGCAAGTCCTATACCCAGCAGCAGCCGTATTTTGACAACCGCCGCTTCGAACCGGGCAGCCGCTTCACCGTGACGGAAAACGGCCAGAGCCGGGTGATCGAAACGCCGGGGCGCTGGGTCTATGACGGCACCAGCGGTGGCGGCATCCAGCACTACAGCTGCACCACCAATTTTGTGGTGAACAGCAAAACCCAGCTGGTGGAGTCCGTCAGCTTTGACGGCAATGACTGCGTGGCGGTACCCCGTCAGTAAACCGCTTCAGGGCAGCTTCCATTCGCCGCTGCTGCTGAAGGGCAGGCTGGCCACGCCTTGCAAGCCCTCCAGCCGTCCCTGCAACTGGTAATCGAGCTTGCCCGGGCCATTCACTGCCTTGCCCAGCTGCCTCAGCCAGCTCAGGGTGGAGGTATGTACCCGCACGGTGATTTCAGCTTCGCCCAGTGCCGGTACGGCGATAGCCTGGTTGCTGAGGCCGCTGGCCAGGCGGTTGCCGGCGACATCCAGATCAAAGCTCAGTCCGCTGGCGCTCAGTGGCAGTCTGTTGGGGTTCTGCAGCCGCAGGGTGACATCGAAGTTCTGTTCCAGCAGGGTGGATGCGGCTGGATGGATGTCAACCAGGCTGACCTGCGGCTTTTGCAGGCCCAGCGTGCTGCAGCCGGCCAGCCACAGGCAAACGAGCAGGGCAAGGCAGTGTTTCATGTGCGTTCCTTGAGGGTTATTGCAGGCCACCCAGTACTTCCTGGGTAACGGCGATCCAGGCGCGTGCCGCATGCGACAGATAGCTGCCCTGCTGCCAGATCAGCGCCAGATGCCAGATCAGCCAGGGGTTGGATACCGGAATCACGTCGTAGAGTTCCCGGTCCAGCCTTTCCACCACCGAGCGTGGCAGCAGGGTAATCCCCAGCCGGGCGGTGACCAGTTCAACGATAAAGTCCCAGTGTGCGCTGCGCCCGACAATATTGAGCGGCTTGCCCATCTCGCGGAAGGCATGGCTGATGCGGCTGGACAGGGTGAAGTCTTCCGGATACAGCACGAAGTCCTGGTCGGCGATATCGGGCAGGGTGACTATCGAACGGCCATGCCAGGGCGAGCCGGCCGGGGCTACCAGGCATAGCGGGTCGCGCACCACGGCAAATTGCTGAAAAATGCTGTTGTCCACCGGCAGTACCGCCACGCCGATTTCCAGTTCGCCACTGCGTACGCTGTTTTCGATGGCCAGCGCACCGTCTTCCACCATTTTCAGCTCGATGCCGGGGTAGCGTTCGCGAAAGGTGCTGACCACCGGCGCGAAAAAAGCCACGCCCACCATGGGTGGCAGGCCGACTACCAGCTCGCCACTGGAGAGCCCGGCCAGGTCATTCAGCTCGTTCTTGAGCTGGCTCATGGCCGACAGCACATCCAGCCCGCGCTCGAACGCCACCTTGCCGGCATCGCTGAGCCGGAAGCTGCGGCCCTCGCGAATGATGAGCGGGGTGCCCAATTCTTCTTCCAGCTGCTTCACCATCTTGCTGATGGTGGGCTGGGTGACAAACAAGGCTTCTGCTGCCTTGGTGAAACTGTGCCGTTTTACCACTTCGACAAAGTAGCGCAGTGCCCGAACATCCATGATTGATTCCATACAAGAATGAGTTTGATAATTTTAATTCATTTTTTGAATGAAATGGCGGCGACTATACTCGATTCACGTTTCCTGGTTGCGGAGTGACCGGATCATGAAAAACCTGCCGAACATTGCCGTCAAGCAAAGCCTGTCCACACTGTCGCAAGTTGTGCTGCTCAGTCTGGTGTGGTTGCTGGCCAGCCGCCTCAGCCATTACTGGCTGCCAGCGGTGCCCGCTGGTGTGCTGGGCATGTTTCTGGTGCTGGCTGCACTGGCCCTGGGCTGGTTGCCGCTGTCCTGGTGCAAGAGCGGGGCGCGCTGGCTGCTGGCCGAGATGCTGCTGTTTTTCATTCCGGCCACCGTGGCCGTGGTGCAGTATCCGCAGCTGCTGGGCAGTATCGGCTTGCGCATCGTGCTGGTGATCTTGCTGTCTACTGTGCTGGTGATGACGGTGACTTCGCTGGTGGTGGATGCCGGCTACAAGTTTGAAATCCTGCTGAAGCGGCGCAAGCGACAGCATGGAGTGTCCTGAGATGGAAAACCTGCTGGCTTTTGGCTGTCTGGTGCTGACGCTGCTGTTGTACTGGCTGGCAAAAAAGCAGTACCGGCGTACTGGCAACTGGTGGAGCGCGCCCTTGCTGGCGGTGCCCTTGCTGGTGATTGGCGCGGTGGTGGTGGGGCATATTCCCTATCACACCTATTTTCAGGATACGCACTGGCTGAGCTGGTTGCTTGGCCCGGCTACGGTGGCGTTTGCCATCCCGATTTATGAGCAGCGTCAGGTGATCCGCAAACATGCCTTGTCGCTTAGTTGCGGTGTACTGGTGGCCATGCCGGTGGCGGTATTGAGTTCGGTGTGGCTGGCACGGGCCTTCGGTTTGTCCGAGCTGCTGCAGAAAAGCCTGGCGCCACGGTCGATCAGCACGCCGTTTGCCCTGGCGACGGCATCCAGCATCGGTGCCTCGCCCGATCTGACCGCGGTATTCGTGGTGATCACCGGTGTGGCTGGCATGCTGCTGGGTGAAGTGATGCTGATGCTGCTGCCACTGCGGTCGCGTCTGGCCAAAGGGGCCTTGCTGGGTGCTGCTGCACATGGTGCCGGCACTGCCAAGGCCAATGAGCTGGGGGCGGAAGAGGGTGTGGTCGCCAGCTTGACCATGATGCTGGGTGGCATTGCTACGGTATTTGCTGCCCCACTGATTGCCTGGTTTGTGTGATACGGACCAGACCTAAGATTTCTCTGTAGTAAGCCCATGCCATCGGGAGTGGTGTGTGGTGTCTCTCCTCTTGTTGTACTCCCACACGAGCGTTGTTCGGGCTGACCCTATCCGGTCAGCCCATTTTTTTGCGGTGTCCGCCCGTTACAGCAAAACACCCGGCAGGGCCGGGTGTGGTCTTTGAGGGGCGATCCACGTTTTACTGTGCTGCCTGATCCGGCGCAATCAGCACTTCCACGCGGCGGTTCTTGCTGCGGCCTTCTACGGTGGCATTGCTGGCGATCGGCTGGCTGGGGCCAAAGCCCATGGTGCGGATACGTACGGTATTGACGCCCTTGGTCGCCAGCAGGTCGGTAACGGCCTGGGCGCGCTTTTCCGACAGGGTCTGATTATAGGCAGCCGGCCCGGTGCTGTCGGTATGCCCGGCCACGGTAATACTGGTGTTGGCGTACTGCACCAGCACAGCAGCGATATCGCTCAGCGGCTGCTGCGCGGCGCTACCCAGCTGGAAGCTGTTGGTGGCAAAGGTGACGTTGTCCGGCAGCGACAGCTTGATCTGATTACCTACGCGCTCGACTCCTATCCTGGTATTGGCCAGTTTTTCCCGCAGTTTCTGTTCCTGATTGTCCATATAAGCACCAACGCCGGCACCGATGGCGCCGCAGGCCAGTGCCGAGTTGCGGGCGCCAACGCTGCCGTGGGTGGCCGCACCAATCAGGCCGCAGGTCACCGCACCGCCAATGCCGTACAGTGCCGCCTTGTTGATTTCGGTCTGGCCGGTTTGCGGGTTGGTGGTGCAGGCACTGGTGGCGATAGCCAGCACCAGCGTACACAGCATGGCTGGCTGCGACAGGCGATTCATCATCAAAACATCTCCGGAAACTGGACCACCATGCTGGCCGCAGAGGCCCGCATGGTGCAAAGCAGGCATTCTAATACGAGGTCGCTGTCCGGGGATGAATTGTTGCCTGGGTAGATCGTAAGCAGGTGATCAGGCAAAGGTGTCGACCGCATTGCCCTTGCTGCTGGGCTGCGGGTGGGCGATGGCGGCAAAAATCGCCTTGGCGGTATCGATGGCGGGGTTGTGCTGGGCTTGCTGCACTTGCTGTTGCTGCTGTTTGTCGATTTCGGACTGGGCCTGCTGCGCCATTTGTTCGGCTTCTGCGGCCACCGCCCGGTCCTGGCCGGAAGGGTCGGTGGGGGCGAGCGCAGCGGCGACCACCTGTTTGGCATTGCTCAGCGTTTCCTGCGGCGTCTGACCGCTGCTCAGCCGGATGCTCACTTCGCCACCGATGGCATATTGCTTGCCATCCGGGCCTTCCTGATAGCTGTAGTTGGCCCCGCCGCTTACCAGGGCACCACCAGTCGCCATGTGGGCTTGCTCGTGCTGGCGCACATCGGCATCGCGCGAACGCAGTTCGTCCAGCTGCTTTTGCTGGTCGGGGCTGAGCGGCTTGCCACTGTAAATGGCTGAAGGGGAGGGCGGTGTCACGCCGGCGACCGGGGTGGCGATTGAGGCCATGCGTGCAGCCGTACACGCCGGGCAGTTGCATGCCGGGCCGTGTTGCAAGCTACTGCTAATCGAGTAGCCAGTACTGGCGGAGAGGGAAGAAATGCTCATGATTTGCACCATCCTGAACATTTTCAGTGTAGTGCATGGCCGGGCTCAATTCATTGAATACAAAGATTATTAGCTGGATGTTGCCGGTGCTTGTGGCTTGCCTGCATCAATTCATGCTGCCTGCGTGATGCCTGCATGGCTGCTGCTGGGCGGCCGTGATTTCTGGCCGGTGCCGGGCATGAGCCGCATGGCGTGCGCGACAGTGCGCGCTTGCTGCGGCAGAATGACGGCCATTGCTGCGGTGGATCCGGCCAGCACAGGCTATCGAGGTCCGGGCGGGACAGCAGGCACGGGCTGGCCGAGCAGCAAGCCGCGCAATCAATAACGCTAAGGAAAGCAGGGATATGCAAGATCAGGCAGCACAGGAAAACCAGCGTGAACTGGTGATGTCAGTATTGATGATGCCGGATATGGCCAATTTTTCCGGCAATGTGCACGGCGGGGTATTGCTCAAGCTGCTGGACCAGGTGGCGTATGCCTGTGCCAGCCGCTATGCCGGACGCTATGTGGTGACACTGTCGGTGGATCAGGTGCTGTTCAAGCAGCCCATCCATGTGGGCGAACTGGTCACCTTCATGGCCAGCGTCAACCATGTAGGCCGGACGTCGATGGAAATCGGCATCAAGGTGGTGGCCGAGGATATCCAACGGCGTAGTGTGCGCCATACCAATAGCTGCTACTTCACCATGGTGGCCTTCGAGGATGGCAAGGCGGTGGCGGTGCCGCCCCTGAGCCTGGACACCGACGAGCAGAAAAAGCGTTTCCGCGACGCCGAGATCCGCAAGAAACTGCGCATGGAAGCCCAGCAAAAAACCAGCGATCCCTGCTGAGCGGGTAGAATGCCGGCTTTGTCCTGCTGGTGTTTCTGGCCATGTTTACCCTGCTGCATACCGACCCACGGTTTTACCTGATCAACAAGCATGCCGGTGTGAGTTTCCATCGCGAGGGCGCAGAGGCTGGCTTGCTGGATGGCGTGCGGGCGGAGCTAGCGGACGAGGCGCTGTGGCCGGTGCACCGGCTGGATCGCATTACCTCGGGGCTGATCCTGCTGGCGCGTTCCAGCGAGGTGGCCAGCCAGCTGGGCGCAGCCTTTGCCGCACATCAGGTGGAGAAATACTATCTGGCGCTGTCTGATCGCAAGCCGCAGAAAAAACAGGGGCTGATCAAGGGCGATATGGACAAGGGGCGGGGCGGAGCGTGGCGCCTGCTGGGTAGCCAGGCCAATCCGGCGATCACCCAGTTTTTCAGCTTTTCGGTGCAGCCTGGCCTGCGCTTGTTCTTGTTGCGGCCACATAGTGGCAAGACCCATCAGCTGCGCGTGGCGCTGAAGTCGCAATCAGCTCCGATTCTGGGCGATACCCTGTATGGCGGCAGTGCGGCCGATCGTGGCTATCTGCATGCCTATGCCTTGCGCTTCAGTCTGGATGGCGAGGATTTCGCCTTTGTCTGTCCCCCGGATCAGGGCGAGCAGTTTGTCAGCCCGGCCTTGCAGGCCTGCATGGCCCGTGAGGCCGCAACCCCGTGGGCGCTGGCCTGGCCCCGCCTTTAATTGCTGAACTTCCCCAGTTCGATGCCGGCCGCACGGCAGGCATCCGCAAAGACTGTGCTGCCCAGATAACCGTATTCCACGGCGCGGGCAGCGGCGATCGGATCGCTGGCATCGTCTGCCGGCAGGCCGGGGTGACACATCATCAGGCCACCATCCGGGCAGGCTTGTAGCCATTGCTGCATCAGCGTGGCAAAGCCCGCTTCCGCTTGTAGCGCATACAGGCCGGCAAACCAGCGATTGCACACCAGGCCGTGCTGGCTGGCCGCCTGGGCAAAGCCGCGACATACCGCTTGCAATACCACCGCTTTCAGGCGGCTGTCGCCCGGGTGGCCCAAGTGGTCTGGCGCGCGCAGATAGGGCCGCTGTCCGGCCGGCCAGCGCAGGGCAATGGCGGCGAACAGGGCGTCGCGCACCACTGGCAGCGCATGGACATGCTGGTGGCCGTCGATAAAGTCCGGCAGGCGGCCCAGATGCTGGCTGAACAGGTCGATCTGGCGCAGCAGGCTGTCCAGCAAGGCCTGATAGGGCAGCTGGCGTAACTGGCTGAGCAGCAGCCAGTGCGACAAGGGCTTGATCAGCTGCGGCCCGTTGGCGAAATCATGGGTGAGATTGAAATGTAGGCCGATGTCGGCTTGCTGTTGCAGCTCGGACAGCGGCGCGGCCATGCCGGGCCAGTGCGGCGACTGTGTCATCACGCTGGTGGCGGACAGGCGGCCTGCCTGCAGCAAATCGAGAATGCCCTGGCTGATGGCCGGTGACTGGGCAAAGTCATCCGCACACAGGGTGAGGCGGCGGCTGCTCATACCGGCTGTGCCTTGCCCGAGAAAGCCCACAGCTTGCTCAGGACAAAGGTGAACACGGCCACGCTGCCCAGCACGATCAGCAAGGCGATGCGGTAATCCAGCGCGGTAAAGTGCAAGAGCAGGAAATACATGGCTTCGTTCAGGGCAAAGCTGAGGCAGGACACCATGAAGAAGCGCGGCAATGCCTGGCGGTGCGGCACATGGCCGGCCTCGAAGGTTTTGTGGCGATGTCCCCAGTAGCTGATCTGGAAAGCCAGCAGAAAGGCGACGATATTGGCCAGCAATGGCGGCAGGCCGGCCGGCACCAGCAGGCAGGCCACCAGCAGGAAGTGCGCCAGCATGGCGCTGACGCCCACCACGCCAAACCAGAACAGCTCACGCTTCATGGTTTGTCCTGTTCGGCGCGGCTGATGCGGCTGAGCAGATAGATGGGGCGCTGTTTCACTTCACTGAAGATGCGGCCGATGTACTCGCCCAGAATACCGATGGACAGCAGCTGTACCCCGCCAAGAAAGGAAATGGCCACCGCCAGCGTGGGCCAGCCTGGCTGGTCGTTACCGAACAGCAGGGTGTGGATCAGCTCCCAGCTGGCATACAGGATGGAGGCCAGCGAGATGGCGCTGCCAATCAGCGTCCACATGCGCAGCGGCACATTGGAAAAGGCAGTCAGCCCGGTCAGCCCCAGATTGAGCAGGCTGAAGAAGTTGAAGCTGCTCTTGCCCGCCCGCCGTTCCTTGGTATGCGTTTCCACTGGCAGCTGGGTAAAGCCCACCCAGTTATACAGGCCCTTCATGAAGCGGTTGCGCTCCGGCATCTGGCGCAAGGCTTCCAGTACGCAGCGGTCCATCACACGGAAGTCCTGGGTGTTTTCCGGAATCTTGTGGCGCGCCCCGCTGTTGAGCAGGGTGTAGAACACGCGGGTGAACAGCCGCTTGCCCAGGGTTTCATTGTCCCGGCTGGAGCGCACGCTATAGACCATGTCGTAGCCGGCACGCCACTGGCGCAGGAATTCCGGCACCATTTCCGGCGGATGCTGGAAGTCGCTGTCGATCAGCACGGCCACATCGCCATGGGCATGGTCGATGCCGGCGGTGAGCGCCAGTTCCTTGCCGAAATTGCGCGACAGCTGCAGCAGGGTGACCGGCAGCAGCTCGATCTGGCTCATCACCTGCTCTACGGTATCGTCGCGGCTACCGTCATCCACCACGATGAATTCATGGCGGAAACCGGCCTCGCTCAGCAGGCCATGCAGGGTTTGCAGCATGGGAACGATGTTTTCGCTCTCGTTGTAAGCCGGCAGGATGCAGCTGACCAGCGGATCAGCCGGGCGGTCTGCGGCGCGTTGCTGCAGCAGATAGGGTGGTACGAAGGCGCTGGGTGGCGTAGCGGTCATCGGCGTCTCCTTGCTTGTCATGGTGCGCTGTCGGCGCCCTTGGCGCGTAACAGCAGCATGTGGTCTTTCATCACTTCAAAGCTGGCCAGCGGCTGGAAGCGGGCGGCCACGGCGGCCGGCAGGCTGGGCAGGTCGCGCTGCTCGGTGACGATGAAGCGGTTGTGTTGGTCGGCCAGCAGCTGCAGCAGTTGATCGGGCTTGTTGGTGGTGATCACCTTGCCCTCGCTGTAGAACTCGGCGGAAAACTCGCGGCGGCTATCCCAGTAGATCAGCTTGCTGCCCGCGACAGCTGGTTGCTGTTGCCAGGCGGCGATGACCTGCTGCTGGGTGCGGAAGTAACGTTGCCCCTGGCTCCATTGCAGGCCGACAGCAATCAGCAGCAGCAGCCCGGAAACCAGGGCCAGCCAGGGCAGGCTGCTGCCCTGTCCGGGCTGGCGTCCAGCTTGCCACAGCGTGGCAAACAGCAGGGCACAACCCGGCAGCATGGGCAGCGGATAGGGGAAGATGATATTGCCGGAGATGGTGAAGAACAGCAGTGTCATCAGGCTCCACAGCAGCATATACAGCCGCCAGCCGTCGCCATCCTTGCTCAGGCCGACTGCCTGCTTGCCATGGCCTGCCAGCCAGACCAGCATGGCCAGCGACCACGGAAAGATCGCCCCCAGCCAGTACAGCCAGATCATGCCGCGCGGCGTGGCGTGGGCATAGCCATACTTGTCGCCCTTCCAGCCCGGGTCCAGAAAGCGGCTGACATGCTCGCCCATGATGAAGTAATTGAGAAAACCCGGTGTGCGGTATTCGGCCAGCAAATACCAGGGCAGGGCAATGGCCAGCATCAGCAGGCTGCCGCTGATCCATGGCAGGCGCTGCCACAGGGCTTTCCATTCGTTGCGCAGCAAGGTCCAGACAAAGATCGGCATGCCGACCAATACAATGGCTAGCGGTCCCTTGGCCAGCAGGCCCAGGCCCAGGCCGACGAAAAACAGGTAGTTCCAGTGCCGGCCGCGCCCTTGCATGGCATGCCAGAACGCCAGTTGCGCCAGTGCCACGCAGAACATCAGCGCCGGGTCGGTCATGACCGTGCCCGCTGCACCGAAGAACAGCAGGCTGCCGGCCAGAATGAGCGTGCTGGCCAGCGCGGCATCACGCCCGAGGCGTTGCCTGGCGGCATCGGCTACCAGCCACAGCACGGCTAGGGACAGCAGCAATGCGGGCAGGCGGGCGGCTAGCGGGTTGACACCAAACAGCCCCATGCTGGCGGCCGAGGTCCAGGTGGATAGCGGTGGCTTGGCCCAGAACGGTACGCCGTAGTCGTGCCACAAGGTCACCCAGTTGCCGGTTTCCAGCATCTTGCGGGCGATTTCGGCGTAGCGCGCTTCGGTGGTGTCGGTCAGCGGAATGGCCCACATCGCCAGCAGGCGAATCAACAACAGGGCAAATAGTGCATAGGTGGCAAATCGTTGCCAGCGGGTATCGGAGGACGGTTTCATGTAGTCCAGTCAGCACGCCGCAGGGCGGCCGGGGGAGTCGGAAAAAACCCGCACAGCTTACCATGCCAGCCTTGTTTTAGTCTTAAGCGCCAGGGCGTGCCCATGTAAAAACGCCGCCTTGCGGCGGCGTTTCAAGATGGCAGGCCGGATTGGCCCTGCATGGTTTTACTGCAGGCCGTGCATCATTTTCTTCAGCTTGCTCGACAGCAGGAACAGAATCAGCGAACCGACCCCCGCCATGGCGACAAACACCATGAAAAAGTCATGCAGATTGTTGATGCTGTAGCCCAGCAAGTGCGGGGCAGGCTTGGCCGGGTCCGGATAGAGTTCGGACAGGGTGCCGGCCAGCTTGTTGGCAGCGGCATTGGACAGGAACCAGATACCCATCATCAGGCTGGTAAAGCGGGCTGGCGACAGCTTGACCACCAGCGACAGGCCGATGGGCGACAGGCACAGCTCACCAAAGGTGTGCAGCATATAGAGGCTGACCAGCCACAGCATGCTGACCTTGACGCCGGGCTCCAGCCCATCCACGCCAAAGGCGATCACCAGATAGCCGATCGCCAGGAACAGCAGACCGCAGGCCATCTTGACCGGCGAGGTCGGCTCGCGGCCCTGCTTGCCCAGCGTGGTCCACAGCATGGCGAACAGCGGGGCGAAGATGACGACCGAGATCGGGTTGATCGACTGGAAGTAGGAGGCCGGTACGGTAAAGCCCAGCAGGCTGCGATTGGTCTGTTCTTCGGCAAAGAAGGTCAGCGAGGCACCAGCCTGTTCGAAGGCGGACCAGAAGAAGATGACGAAGGCAGATACCAGCAGGATGACCGCCAGTCTTTCCTTTTCAACGCGGGTTAGTGGTGCATGCACCACCTTCTCGCCACTGGCGTGGTGGCGGGCCGGAGCCATGCCGATGGGCTTGCCCTCGGGGGTGACCAGGTATTTGTTCTTGAACAGGCTGAATACCAGCAGGCTCAGCAGCATGCCGAAACCAGCGGCCATGAAGCCCCATTTGAAGTCACCCGGATGGCCGGTATCGCCCAGCGTGCCGCAAATCAGCGGTGCGATCAGCGAGCCGGCATTGATGCCCATGTAGAAAATGGTGAAGGCCGAATCCACCCGCTTGTCGTCCGGGGCATACAGCTGCCCCACCATGGAGGAAATATTCGGCTTGAACAGGCCATTGCCGGCAATCAGCAGGCCCAGTCCGCCATACAGCAGCCAGGAAGCCATCTGCAGATTGCTGTCGTGCAGGTTGCCGGAGAAGAACAGCAGGAACTGGCCACAGGCCATCAGCACCCCGCCCGCCAGTATGGAGCGGCGATTGCCCCAGTAGCGGTCGGCGATATAACCGCCGATCAGCGGTGTAAGATAAACCAAGCCGGTATAGGTACCATAGATGTCGGCGGCGTGTGCCTTGTCGAACATCAGGGCCTTGATCATGAACAGGACAAAGATGGCGCGCATGCCGTAATAGCTGAAGCGCTCCCACATCTCCGTAACAAAGAGCAGGTATAGCCCTTTGGGGTGGGATCTGGTGGTCATAAAGATTTCCTTGTGCAGCTGGGGAAGTCACTCTGCGGTGACATGTTGTAGTGTTTTATTGCCAGTTTTTCTGGCAGGCGGCGATAGTAGCGACTAAATCTGCAGTTGTGGAATATTTATTTGCGGATTGCCGTGCTTGTTGGTGATTATAAGGTTATTCGAATATTCCATGTTTGATATTGGGCAAGTATTTCAATTGAAAGGGAATTTCATGTTGAAAAAGTGGCTGATCATCCTGTTGCTGCTGTCCGGCCTCACCGGCTGCGGCTACAACACCATGCAGACCCAGGACGAGGCGGCCAACGCGGCCTGGTCGGAAGTCGTCAACCAGTATCAGCGCCGGGCCGACCTGATTCCCAATCTGGTCAACACGGTGAAAGGCTACGCCAGCCATGAAAAAGACGTGCTGACCCAAGTTACGGCGGCGCGTTCGCGGGTGGGCAGCATCCAGCTGGATGCCAGTACCGCGACCGATCCGCAAAAGCTGAATGATTACGCAGCGGCCCAGCAGCAACTGGGTTCGGCACTGTCACGCCTGCTGGTGGTGTCGGAAAACTATCCGCAACTGAAAGCCGATGGTGCTTTCCGTGATTTGCAGGCGCAGCTGGAGGGCACGGAAAACCGTATCGCCCTGGCGCGCAAACGCTATATCGATGCCATCCAGTCGTATAACAGCACGGTGCGTACCTTCCCCGGCAACCTGACCGCCATGGCCTTTGGCCTGAAAACGCGGCCAAACTTTACCGTGGAGAACGAGAAAGCCATTGCTGCAGCGCCTACCGTGAGCTTTGGTCAGCCTGCTTCGGCCGGGCAGTAAACATGCGCCTCCTGTTCTGGCGGCTGCTATGGCTATGTACTGCGGTGCTGGGCGTGCTTGTGCCGGGATCATTCGTCTTGGCACAGCAGCCCTTGCCAGCGCCCAGTGCGCCCTTGATCGACACCGCGGGTTTCCTGAGTACCAGCGAGCAGCAGCAGCTCAATCAGCAACTGCTCGATTTTCACCAGCAGCAGGGTAGCCAGCTGGCGGTGCTGATTGTGCCGAGCATCGCGCCGGAAACCCCCTTTGATTACGGTACCCGCGTGATGGAAAGCTGGAAGCTGGGGCGCAAGGGGGTGGACGATGGTGTGCTGTTGCTGATCGTGGCCAATGAACACCAGACCCAGCTGCTGGTGGGGCGCGGGCTGGAAGGGCCGATTCCGGACGCTATGGCAAAGCGCATTCTGCAGGATACGCTCAAGCCCAAATTGCAGGCAGGCCAAAGGCTGGACGGCATCATGCAGGCAGTCGGGCAGATCGAGGGCCTGATCAAGGGCGAAGCGCTGCCAGCGCCCAAATCCACGGCCCCTGCTGCAGGCAGCATTGAGGACAATCTGCCCTTACTGGGCTTTTTTGCCTTGTTTGGCGGAGGTGTGCTCACCCGGCTGTTTGGCCGGCTGGTCGGGAGCTTTATTGCCGGTTGTGTGGCCATTGTGCTGACCTTGTGGCTGGGCGGCGGCGTGTTGCTGGCTTTGCTGGCCGGCGCGCTGGCCGCCGTGTTTGCGCTGTTGCTGGGCAGCCATGGCATTGTGCTGGGAGGCGGTGGTGGAGGTGGCTGGGGTGGCGGTGGTGGTGGCCGCAGTGGCGGCGGCTGGTCGGGGGGCGGTGGAGATTTTGGTGGCGGCGGCGCTTCGGGGAACTGGTGATGAGGCATTGGAAAAAAGCATGGCATAACCTGCGCAGCACCGGCTGGCAGGCGCGGCGATTGTTTCCGCAAGCCAGTGTGCAACAGCTGGAGCAGCAGATTGCCTTGTCCGAGCGCGAACATGCCGGACAGCTGCGCTTTGTGCTGGAATCGGCACTGGACTGGCGGCAGGCCCTGCATGGCATGACCGCGCGCGAGCGTGCCTTGCAGTGGTTTGGCCAGCTGCGTATCTGGGATACCGAGCACAATAGCGGCGTGCTGGTGTATGTGCTGCTGGCGGAGCGGCGCATCGAAATCATTGCTGACCGGGGGATCGACCGTCGGGTGCCAGCGCAAGCCTGGCAGGACATTTGCGCCAGCATGCAGCAGTCGTTTGCCGTGGGTGATTTTATGGATGGCTTGCAGCAGGGTTTGTGGCGCATTCATGCCCTGCTCATCGTGCATGCGCCAGCGCACGGTCCGCATGTGAACGAGCTGCCGGATACGGTAATCGTGCGCTGAACACTTGCCGGCGACCACCCGATGATGAACCTGCCGGTATGGCCGGTTGACAATCTTCTTGCCGGCCACAGTGGCTGGTAGTAATCTGGCTCGGCCATCCGGCTCTGATTTTTACTAAGGTGTTGTTTCATGAACACGTTGGCATGCTTGAACCGGGCGGCTGCCAACCACGGCAGCCTGCCGAAAAACTGGTTTACTCTCGATATCGTGCTGGCCTACGACTTCCCCCGTCGTTGATCTCCCCACGTAGCGGCCCCGCGCCGGCTACGTTCTGTTGCATTCATTCTTTCATTCTGAATTGACAGCTTTGGCCTTGTTGCGCCCAGACTCCCTATCCTGGCGATAGTCGTCTGTGGCCTATGCCTGCGCCAGGGCAGGGAGTATCACGCATGGCACGACGCATTCCTGAACCGTTCCGCATCAAGATGGTGGAACCGATCAAGCAAACCACCCCTGAATATCGCCGCAGTGCGCTGGCTGAAGCCGGCTGGAACCCTTTCCTGTTGCGTGGCGAAGATGTCTATATCGACCTGCTGACCGACAGCGGCACCGGTGCCATGTCCGACCGGCAATGGGCCGGTCTGATGATGGGGGACGAGGCCTATGCCGGCAGCCGCAACTATTTCCATCTGTCCGACACGGTCAAGGAGTTGTTTGGCTACCAGCACACCATTCCTACCCATCAGGGCCGTGGTGCGGAGCAGATTCTGTTCCCCGAGTTGGTCAAACGCTGCCGTGGCAGCCAGCCGGTGTTTATTTCCAATTACCATTTTGATACCACCAAGGCGCATGTCGAAATTGCCGGCGCCCGTGCCATCAATGTGCTGACGCCTCAAGCGCTGGATACCGAAACCGCTTATGACTGGAAAGGCGATTTCGACTTGCCGCGTCTGGCCGAGGTCATTGCCAGCGAAGGTGCTGAAAACATTGCCGGGCTGATCATTACGGTGACCTGCAATAGCGCTGGTGGCCAGCCGGTGTCCATGCCGAATATGCGGGCTGCCAGTGCGCTGGCACGGCAACATGGCATCCCGGTGATCATTGATGCGGCCCGTTTTGCTGAAAATGCCTGGTTCATCCGCCAGCGCGATCCCGACTATGCCTGCCAGTCCATTGAAGCCATCGTGCTGGAAATGTTCAGTTATGGCGACATGCTGACCATGTCGGCCAAGAAGGACGGGCTGGTGAATATTGGTGGCCTGTGCTGCTTCAAGGACGATGCCGATCTCTTCCGTGCAGTGCAGGTGCGCTGTGTGCCGATGGAGGGCTTTGTCACTTATGGTGGCCTGGCCGGCCGCGATATGGAGGCGCTGGCCATCGGTTTGAAAGAGGGCCTGGATCCGGCTTATCTGACCTATCGCATCAGCCAGGTGGAGTATCTGGGCGAACGGCTGCGTGCAGGCGGCGTGCCCATCCAGTATCCGACTGGTGGCCATGCGGTGTTTGTCGATGCCAAGCGCCTGCTGCCGCATATTCCGGCCGGGCAGTTTCCGGCGCATGTGCTGGCTTGTGAGTTGTATCTGGAAGGTGGGGTGCGTGGGGTGGAAATCGGTTCGCTGCTGCTGGGGCGCAATCCGCAAACCGGCGAGCAGGAGGCATCGCCGCTGGAGCTGTTGCGGCTGACCATTCCGCGCCGGGTGTATACCAATGACCATATGGATTACATCGCCGACTGCCTGATCGAGGTCAAGCAGCGCGCGGCCAGCATGCGTGGCCTGACCTTTGAATATGAACCGCCCATCCTGCGTCATTTCATGGCACGGCTGAAGCCTTTGGCCTGATCGCTGTCGCAATAAAAAATGGCTGCCAGTGGCAGCCATTTTTTTGTTCCCATGGCGGGCTTACTTGATCAGCTCAACCTGCAGCTGAGGGGTGGCAGTGGAGAAGGCATTGATATGCCCCCGGGTTTGCAAGCGTAACTCCCCATCCACAAACACTTGTGCCTGTATGCTGTAGTTGCCGCCGGTCTGGATGGCATGCTGGTCGTAGCACAGGGAAAAGTCCAGCGGGAAAGCCTTGGGTTTTTCCAGTGTCTGCTCCGCCAGCAGGCGGGCTGGCGCATCGGCCGGGGTGCTGTCATCTACCAGCCGTACCCGTACCAGCGTGGTGGCCAGCGGTAGCGACATGGGTTCTTTCAGCGCGACTTTGCCATTCAGATACTGCGGCTGGTAACTCTTGCTGGCACAGCCAGCCAAGAGTAGCAGCAGGCCGGCTGCCAGCAAGCCACGCCGTGTGCTGGGGCCCATCATTCCGCGGCCTCCAGCTTGGGCTTGCCCAGCATCACTACCGGGCCTTGCTCCGGCTTCCATTCCGACTGTACCCGCCATTGATTGCTCTTGTCTTCCAGCTGGGCATACCAGTGGTTGGCCTTGACCAGTTCCTTGCCAAAGCTGCCGCTGTACTGATTGGCGGCAATCTTGTGCAGGTCGGCGGCCACGTCGTAATCATCCTGGGCCGGGTGAATCAGCTTCAGGGTCAGCACATCTGGCAGAACCTGTTTGCTGGTGGTGTTGACGGTAACGCTGCGGCCATCGCTGCTGAACATGACCTGGGCGGTAATGCCCATGGCGGCAGCAGCCGTATCGCGGCGCAGTTCCATATTGATGGCCTTGCCCTTGTTGTAGTAATCGTCGGTGACCAGGCCGTCATCGGTCTTGATGGCGGTGGTGATGTAAAGCGAACCGACGATGACGGCAGCCAGCGGAAAGCTGATCAAAAACCACACCCAGGGTTCTTTATACCAGGGGCGCGAAACAGGACTGCTCAGTTGCATGACTTACTCTCCGATGAAGCTGGATTTTTCTTCCACATGCAGAACCGGACTGCTGACGGTTTCTACCTTGAAGTGGATCTCGTGGCTGCCCTTGGTGGCAACCTGGGGGTCGGCCTGCACGCGTACACCGAAGCTTTCGGTTTCAGTTGCCTTCACCTTCAGGTGCTTGCTGTCGCTTTCCAGCTTCAGGTCGGGCATGCCGTCTACCGAGATTTTAAACTCCTGATCGCGTTCTGTGGTGTTGATGATCTTGATAATGTAGGCATTTTCCAGCAGGCCGGCATCGGTCTCCTTCACCAGCGAGGCACGGTCACGCAGGATGTCCACCTTGAAGGGCTTGCGCATGGCCAGCGAACCCAGTGCGGCACCCAGCACGATCAGCAGCACCACCGTGTACATGATCACGCGCGGGCGGCGCAGGTGTTTGACGATGTCTTTTTCCGGGTATTTGCCTTCCAGTGCGTTTTCCGTGGTGTAGCGGATCAGGCCGCGCGGATAGCCAACCTTGTCCATCACTTCATCACAGGCATCGATACAGGCGGCACAGCCGATGCACTCGTATTGCAGACCGTTGCGGATGTCGATGCCAACCGGGCAGACCTGGACACAGATGCCGCAATTGACACAGGAACCCAGGCCCTGCTGCTTGAAGTCGACACCTTTTTTGCGGGAGCCACGCGGCTCGCCACGGGCTTCGTCATAGGAAATGATCAGGGTGTCGGCATCGAACATCACGCTCTGGAAGCGGGCGTAGGGGCACATGTATTTGCATACTTGCTCGCGCATGAAACCGGCCAGCAGGTAGGTGAATCCGGCATAGAAGAAGATCCAGAAGCTTTCCCACGGGCCATAGTCGAAGGTGGGCATGGCCTTGACCAGATCGCGAATGGGGGTGAAATAACCCACCAGCGAGAAGCCGGTCCACAGGCAGAACAGGATCATCAATGCGTGCTTGGTGAATTTGAGCCTGATCTTGCGCAAGCTCATCGGGGCATTGTCCAGCTTGATGCGCTTGTTGCGGTCCCCCTCTACCAGTTGCTCAATCCACAGCATGATTTCGGTGTAGACGGTTTGCGGACAGGAGTAGCCGCACCATAGGCGGCCGGCAATGGTGGTCCACACAAACAAGCCAAAGGCACAGCTCATGAGCAGGGCGGCGAGGTAAACGAAGTCCTGCGGCCAGATGGTCAGGCCGAAGATGTAGAACTTGCGGTTCACCATGTCGAAGAACAGTGCCTGGCGGCCATTCCAGGTGAGCCATGGCAGACCGAGGAAGGCAAGCTGGGTGCCGAGTACGAAAAGAATACGCCAGTTGTTGAAGATCCCTTTGACGCTACGCGGGTAGATCTTTTTTTGTGCCTCGTACAAGGACACGGTTTCCTGTGTGGCCTTGGGGGAGGGGGGAGTGTGTTCTACTTTGACCGGTATATCTTTAAGCGAATCAGACATGGTGTTTTCCTGAAGAGGATTTCGCAAAGTTCACTCTTAACATGGACTTTGCGCAAGCCTCTTGCCGATGTTTTCATTATATCAAAATATATACTAATTGTCATAAAGCATACTGCCCGCTTGCGCGGGCAGTATGTCGGCTAAGGCTTACTGCGCCTTGGCGTTATTGGACAGACCCCATACATAGGCTGCCAGCAGGTGAACCTTGGCATCGCCCAGGAAGTCCTTCCAGGCCGGCATCTGGTTGTTGCGACCATTGGTGATGGTCTCGATGATGGTCTTTTCAGTACCACCATACAGCCAGCTTCCGCTCGGGTGGGTCAGGTTCGGTGCACCCAGTTGCTGGTTGCCCTTGCCTTCCGGACCATGGCAGGCCGCGCAGATGGTGGCAAAGGTTTCCTTGCCACGTGCGGCGCGCTCGGCATCAAACTTCTTCTTCTGAACCGAAAGCGACAGCACGTAGTTGGCTACATCCTTGACCTTCTCTTCACCCAGTACCGAACCCCACGCCGGCATCTGGCCATGACGACCACCCTGAATGGTGGTTTCGATGGTCTTGGGATCGCCACCATACAGCCAGTCGTGGTTTACCAGGTTAGGGAAGCCCTTGGCACCGCGTGCATCAGAGCCGTGGCACTGTACGCAGTAGGTCTGGAACAGGCGCTTGCCCATTTCCTGTGCCTTGGGATCAGCAGCAACGACCTTCAGGTCCTGCTTCAGGTAGTTGTCATACAGCGGCTGATACTTGGCTTCGGCCTGTGCGCGTTCTTCCTTGTACTGACCTACGGAAGTCCAGCCACGAATGCCTTGCCATTTGCCCAGGCCCGGGTAGAGCACCAGATAGCAGGCACCGAAGATCAGCGTGATGTAGAACATCAGCATCCACCAGCGCGGCAGAGGATGGTTGTATTCCTCTAGGTCGCCATCCCATACATGACCCATGGTCTTGACCTGCTCACCCTTGTTGACCGTGGTCTTGGATTGGGTGAACAACAGCAGGGACAAGCCAACAAAACCTGCAACCACGATGGCCGTGATCCAGATGCCCCAGAAATCGCTTACGAAATCACTCATTGTTTTGCTCCGTTAGAAGCCGACTCATGGTTATCGGCCTCCTGCACCTTGTCGTCGTCGAGAAAGGGCACATTGGCCGCTTCATCGTACCGGTTCTTTGAGCGCCTGCTGTAGGCAATGAACAACACCAGAATGAAGAAGGTGAAGCACATTACGGTAAAGGCAGAGCGCCCAATCGTTACCCAGTCCATGACTTAGCGAACGTTCTTCAGTGCAAGACCCAAGCCCTGCAGGTATGCAATCAGGGCATCCATTTCCGACTTGCCTTCGACCTGAGCCTTGGCTTCGGCGATATCCTTGTCGGTATACGGAACGCCTACGCTGCGCAGCGCTTCCATTTTCTTCGGCATGATTTCGGCGTCAGCCAGGTTCTTGGACAGCCACGGGAAAGCCGGCATGTTGGATTCCGGTACCACGTCACGCGGATTGGTCAGGTGAACACGGTGCCATTCGTCGGAATAGCGACCGCCTACACGGGCCAGGTCCGGACCGGTACGCTTGGAGCCCCACTGGAAGGGGTGGTCGTACACCGACTCGCCCGCAACGGAGTAGTGACCATAGCGCTCGGTTTCGGCGCGGAAGGGACGGATCATCTGGGAGTGGCAGTTGTAGCAGCCTTCACGGATGTAGATGTCACGGCCAGCCAGCTGCAGTGCGGTATAAGGCTTGACGCCTGCAACCGGCTGGGTCGTGGACTTCTGGAATGCCAGCGGCAGGATTTCCACCAGGCCGGCAAAGCTGATCACGATCAGCGTGAACACGATGAGATAGCCTACGTGTTCTTCAATCAGTTTCTGGATCTTTTCCATGTTCTTCTACCTTTATCCGCTTAAGCGTGAGCCGATGCGTTAACAGCCGGGATCTTGGCGTCAACAGCGCGGCCACCAGCTACGGTGCGGAAGGTGTTGTAGGCCATCAGCAGCATACCGCTCAGGTACAGCGTACCACCCAGGAAACGTACGAAGTGGTAGGGGTACGTTGCTTTTACGGCTTCAACAAAGGCGTAAGTCAGGGTGCCGTCGGCATTCAGGGCGCGCCACATCAGGCCCTGGGTTACACCGGAGATCCACAGTGCGGCGATGTACAGCACCACGCCCACGGTAGCCAGCCAGAAGTGAGCTTCGATCAGTTTCACGCTGTGCATGGATTCGCGGCCAAACAGACGCGGCAGCAGGTAGTACATGGAACCGATGGTGATGAAGCCTACCCAGCCCAGGGCGCCGGAGTGCACGTGACCGATGGTCCAGTCAGTGTAGTGCGACAGGGCGTTGACGGTCTTGATGGACATCATCGGGCCTTCGAAGGTGGACATACCGTAGAAGGACAGGGAAACCACCAGGAATTTCAGTACCGGATCGGTACGCAGTTTGTGCCATGCACCGGACAGGGTCATGATGCCGTTGATCATGCCGCCCCAGCTCGGAGCCAGCAGCACCAGGGAGAACACCATGCCCAGCGACTGGGTCCAGTCAGGCAGTGCGGTGTAGTGCAGGTGGTGAGGGCCAGCCCACATATAGGTGAAGATCAGCGCCCAGAAGTGCACTACCGACAGACGATAGGAGTAAACCGGACGGCCAGCCTGCTTCGGCACGAAGTAGTACATCATGCCCAGGAAGGCAGCGGTCAGGAAGAAACCTACGGCGTTATGGCCATACCACCATTGCACCATGGCATCTACGGCACCGGCGTACACGGAGTAGGACTTGGTCAGGGAGACCGGTACGAAGGCGCTGTTGACGATGTGCAGCAGGGCTACTGCCAGGATAAAGGCACCATAGAACCAGTTGGCTACATAGATGTGCTTTACCTTGCGGATGGCGATGGTGCCGAAGAAAACAATGGCATACACCACCCAGGTCACGGCGATCATCAGTTTGATCGGCCATTCCAGTTCGGCGTATTCCTTGCCGAAGGTATAACCCAGCGGCAGGGTGATGGCAGCAAGGACGATGATCAGCTGCCAGGCCCAGAAGGTAAAGGCGGCAAGCTTGTCCGAGATGAGTCGTACGTTACAGGTGCGCTGCACGACGTAGTAGGAAGTGGCAAACAGGCCGCAACCGCCAAAGGCGAAAATCACGGCGTTGGTGTGCAGCGGGCGCAGACGACCAAAGTGGAACCAGGGCCCAAAATTGAGCTCCGGCCACACCAATTGGGCCGCAATGATGACGCCCACCAGCATGCCTACAATGCCCCAGACTACGGTCATGATGGCAAACTGGCGCACCACCTTATAGTTATAAGTGGATTGCGTTTCCATTTAGGGTTTTCTCCAAGGTTGCTAACTTAGAACGTGACAAACCATGGCGACTTGATTTCCTGCCCACTGCCCCAAGCTGTAGTAGACAGGAAAGCCGCAGGGGAATCTGATCATTTTCAGATTAGTAAAGCGTTTGACCCGTGCTGACAATTTGCTGCCAAAAAAACCTGGCAAACCATGTCAGTCACACGCTTTTTCCCCATTTATTCAGCGAGGCATTCTAAAGCAAATACCCATGACGGGCCAGTTGATTAGTATGCTCGCGGGATTTTTACGTCCACCATTTTCTTGATTTCAAGCGAGCGGGCAGCAGGTGCTGAACCTGATGCCGCTTACTGGGGATTATATTGTCATGCCTGTGCAAGCCCTTGACTTAGGTCAAATCGCCATCGGCCACGACGACTGTATGGACCCGGTGCTAGAATCTGCTGTTTCCGCCCCATCTTCAGGCAGATCATGACCGCGCCAGTTCACTATTCCATCCGTCCGTGCTCACCGCAAAGCCATTGCTTCGAGATTACGCTCAAAGTTGCCAAACCTGCCAAGAAGGGACAGGTGTTCACTTTGCCGGCGTGGATTCCAGGCAGTTATCTGATTCGTGAGTTTTCCCGGCATATCGTCAGCATTCAAGCCAGCAGTGCTGGCAAAGAGGTTGGGCTGTGCAAGCTGGACAAACACAGCTGGCAGGCCGAGCCGGTGGCCGGCAGCCTGACGCTGGTGTATCAGGTCTATGCCTATGATCTGTCAGTACGGGGCGCTTATCTGGATGAGGAGCGTGGCTTCTTCAATGCCAGCAGCGTTTTTCTGGCGGTAGAGGGATATGAGTCGGTGGCCTGCACGGTGGAAATCCGTGCGCCCAAGGGCAAGGCATTCGCTGACTGGAAAGTAGCCAGCAGCCTGCCGGCGCTGGAGACCGACCGCAACGGTTTCGGCGTATACCGTGCTGGCGATTACGATGAGCTGCTGGATCACCCGGTGGAACTGGGAGCCTTCCACTCGGTCAGCTTCAAGGCTTGCGGCGTACCGCACCAGTTTGTGGTATCTGGTCGTTTCCGTGGTGACCTCAAGCGTCTGGCGCGTGACACCAAGAAAATCTGTGAATATCAGATCAAGCTGTTCGGCACGCCTGCGCCTTTCGAACGCTATGTGTTCATGCTGTATGTCGGCAAGGATATCTATGGCGGACTGGAGCATCGCGCCTCGACAGCACTGGTGGCCAATCGAGATGACCTGCCGCAATCGTCGGAGGAGGCCATCTCCGATGGCTATCTCAAGCTGCTGGGACTGATCAGCCACGAATACTTCCACAGCTGGAATGTAAAACGGATAAAACCCGCCGCCTTCAGCCCTTATGACCTGAGCCGCGAGGGCTATACTCGACTGCTGTGGGCATTCGAAGGCATTACCTCTTATTACGACGACCTGGCCCTGCTGCGCTGTGGCCTGATCGACAGCAAGCGCTATCTTGGCCTGTTGGCGCAGACCATCAGTGGTGTCGAGCGTGGTGCCGGTCGCCTCAAGCAGACGCTGGAGGAGTCCAGCTTCGATGCCTGGATCAAGTATTACCGCCAGGATGAAAACAGCCCCAACAGCATTGTCAGCTACTACACCAAGGGTTCACTGGCGGCGCTGGCGCTGGATCTGACCATACGCCTGCAGACTGACGGCCGTCTGTCGCTGGATGACGTGATGCGTGCGCTGTGGCAAAAATGGCAGGCCGATGGCCAGGGGCTGGCGGAAGACGAGTGGGAGCGGATTGCCCAGCAGGTCACCGGCCTGGACTTGCACGCCTTCTTCGACAGCGCCTTGCGCTCTACTGCTGATCTGCCCCTGGCCAACTTGTTGGCAACGCAGGGGCTGGACATGTGCTGGGACTACGCGGATCATGCCGGCGATGCTGGTGGCATCGGCACCGTGGCGGACAACCGTCAACCGCGTGCCAGCCTTGGTGTGAAGACTGCGGCCGACCCATTGGGCCTGCGGCTGGTCAACGTGCTGGATGGCGGCGCTGCCCAGCTGGCAGGGCTGGCCGGTGGAGACATCCTGATCGCACTGGATGGCCTGAAAGTGACTGATCTGGACAAGATGCTGGCACGCTATGGCGTGGGCGAGACCGTTACCCTGCATCTGTTCCGCCGTGATGAGCTGCTGGTGCGTGAAGCCAGTTTGCAAGCGTCTCCGAGGACCTGCTGCCGTTTGCAGCTGCGGGGCGAGGATGCTGGCTGGCTGCGTGGCTGATGCATCGAGTTACTGCATAGTGCACCCATAACCGGACCGGGGCGGCGATCCCGCCCGGTTCATGAGCAAGACCGGATCAAGCCGGCAACGACTACGAATAGAGAGAAGAACATGGCGCAGCAGCCTCAGGTCAACTATCTGAAAGACTATACCGTTCCCCCTTATCTGGTGGATCGGGTGGATTTGAAGTTTGATATCGAGGACGCACAGACGCGTGTGCACTCGCGGCTGGTGGTCAAGCGCAATGACAAGTCCACGGCTGCCAGCGCGCTGTGGCTGGACGGTTCGGCCCGCTTGCTCAGCCTGACGCTGGATGGCGAGCGGCTGGATGCCTCTGCTTATCAGCTGGCGGCCGACGGGGTGCTGATTCCGGCGGTACCTGACAGTTTTATCCTGGAAGTGGAAACCGAGCTTGAGCCGGCGAGCAATACCAGCCTGATGGGCTTGTATGCCTCCAATGGCAATCTGTTCACCCAGTGCGAGCCGGAAGGCTTCCGCAAAATCACCTTTTATATGGACCGGCCCGATGTGATGGCCAAGTTCACCACCACCATCGTGGCTGACAAGCAGAAGTTTCCCGTGCTGCTGTCCAACGGTAACAAGGTGGGGGAGGGCGTGCTGGACAAGAAGCGCCACTGGGTGAAGTGGGTCGACCCCTATCGTAAGCCGTCCTACCTGTTTGCCCTGGTTGCCGGCAAGCTGGTGGCTGCGCGTGACAAATTCACCACCCAGCGCGGGCGTTCTGTCGCGCTGGAAATCTGGACCGAGCCGGCCGACCAGGACAAAGTCGCCTTTGCAATGGGGGCGGTCAAGCGCGCCATGAAGTGGGACGAGCAGCGCTTTGGCCTGGAGTACGATCTGGACATCTACATGATCGTGGCGGTCAGCGATTTCAATATGGGGGCCATGGAAAACAAGGGCCTCAACATCTTCAATACCTCGGCGGTACTGGCACGCAAGGATACCCGCACCGATGCGGAGTTCCAGCGCGTGGAAGCCATCATCGCCCACGAATACTTCCACAACTGGACCGGTAACCGTGTGACCTGCCGCGACTGGTTCCAGCTGTCGCTGAAAGAAGGGCTGACGGTATTCCGTGATCAGGAATTCAGCTCCGATTTGGGCAGCCGTGCGGTCAAGCGTATCGACGATGTCAAGAGCCTGCGCGCCTTGCAGTTTCCGGAGGATGCCGGCCCGACGGCGCATCCGATTCGCCCGGAATCCTATATCGAGATGAACAATTTCTACACCATGACGGTGTATGAAAAGGGTGCGGAAGTGGTCCGCATGTACCACACCCTGCTGGGGGAGTCCGGTTTCCGCAAGGGTATGGATCTGTACTTCAAACGCCACGATGGCCAGGCGGTAAGTTGCGATGATTTCCGCGCCGCCATGGCTGACGCCAATGGAGTCGATCTCGACCAGTTTGCCTTGTGGTATAGCCAGGCCGGCACGCCGCTGTTGCAAGTCAGCAGCCACTACGATGCCGCAGCACAGCGTTATGCGCTGACCGTGACGCAGTCTTGCCGGGCCATCACCGGCCAGCCTGCACCGCAGCCGCTGCATATCCCCCTGGCTCTGGGGCTGGTGGGAAGTGATGGCAAGGATCTGCCGCTGCAGCTGGAGGGCGAGGAGCAGGCACAGCTTGGTACGCGAGTGCTGGATGTCAAACAGGCTAGCCAGACATTTGTCTTTATTGATGTGCCGGAGGAGCCGGTGCCGTCATTGCTGCGCGGTTTCTCCGCACCGGTCCGGCTGGAGTATGACTGGCGCGATGAACAATTGGCCTTCCTTATGGCCAACGACAGTGACAGCTTCTGCCGCTGGGAAGCCGGGCAGACTCTGGCCGAGCGGCTGTTCCGCCAGTTGATCGAAGCGGCTGCGCAAGGCCGTGCACTGACCCTGCCTGAGACCTTTGTCGCGGCCTTCCGTGCGGTGTTGAAAGATCCGCTGGCCGATCCGGCCTTCAAGGCCATGATGCTGGGCTTGCCGTCGGAAGCAGAAATGCTGGAAATGGTGGAACAAGCCGATCCGGCAGTCATTCATCAGGTACGCGATTTCGTGCTGGACCAGTTGGCCGAGGCGCTGCGTGGCGAGTGGCACGAGGCCTATCACCTGAACCAGACCCGTGAATACAAGCCGGAAGACGCTGGCCGGCGCGATCTGAAAAACCGTGCCTTGCAGATGCTGACCCGGCTGAACGTGGCCTGGCCGGCTGAGGCTGCGCGCAAGCAGGCGCTGGAAGCGGACAATATGTCGGATCAGATGGGCGCCATGCTGGCGCTGCGCGATCACGATGGCGAAGAGCGCGACGAGTGCTATACCGACTTCGCCGCCCGCTGGCAGCACGATGCCCTGGTCATGGACAAGTTCTTCATGCTGGTGGCCTCCAGTCAGCTGGAAGGCACGCTGGATCATGTCCGCGCCGCCATGGAGCATCCGGCATTCAATTTGAAGAACCCCAACAAGGCGCGCGCGCTGATTGGCAGCTTTGGCAATAATATGGCGCACTTCCATGCCGCCGATGGTAGCGGTTACCGCTTCCTGGCCGAGCAGGTACTGGCGCTGGATGCCATCAATCCCCAAGTGGCCAGCCGTATCGTGCGCGCCTTCAATCGCTGGAAGAAGCTGGAGCCGGGCCGTCAGGCGCTGATGCGGGCCGAGCTGGAGCGTCTGTTGGCGGCCTCCCTGTCCAACGATGTCTACGAGATCGTCTACAAAAACCTCAATGCCTGAGCCGACTGGCACGGCTGCAAACAACGGGTCGCCATGGCGGCCCGTTTTTCATGGAGCGAGCGTATAGAAGATTGACCTGCCGCTGGACTTGCCTTAATCATACGGTCGTTTGCTTGGTGGGTTGGCAAGGTGAGAACAATGGCAGAAAAGCAGCAGCAGGACTTGTATGTGGAGGTCGAGCAGCAGCGGCTGCATCTGCGGCGTATCTGGCGTGAGGCAGACGGACCGCCGATATTGCTGGTTCATGGGGTCATGGCTGATGGCCGGATTTTCTATAGCGACAGCGGCAAGGGGTTGGCGCATTTTCTGGCTGATGCCGGCTACGATGTCTTTGTGGCCGATTTGCGTGGCCGTGGCCGCAGCACACCAAAAATCGACGCCAGCTCGCGCCATGGCCAAACCGAAATCATTTGCCAGGACCTGCCGGCGCTGCATGCGGCCATTCACCAGCTCAAGGGCGGGCAGCGTCTGCACTGGATGGCGCATTCCTGGGGTGGCGTACATATGAGCAGCTGTTTGCTGCGCTATCCACAACTGGCCTCGCAAGTGGCCAGCCTGGTGTACTTTGGTAGCAAGCGCAGCATAGCCGTGCGTAATCTGCGCAAATGGCTGGAGGTCGATCTGATCTGGAATATCGCCGCGCGCTGGCTGATTCGCTGTTATGGCTACCTGCCGGCCAGACGCATTGGCCTGGGGGCCGACGATGAAACCGAGAAAAGCCATCGCCAGAGCAAGCGCTGGGCCAAGCTGCGCCCCTGGGTGGACAGTGATGACGGCTTCGACTACGGCGCGGCAGCGCGGCAGGTATCGCTGCCACCGGCCCTGTATTTCGCGGCGCGTAATGATCCCTGTCGTGGCCATGTCGAGGATGTGCGCCGCTTTCGCGACGAGTCCGGCCCGCATCTGTCGCGGCTGCGTTTGCTCGGACGGGCTGCCGGGCACTGGCATGACTACGACCATGTTTCCTTGCTGACCCACCAGGATGCACCGGCCGACCATTTTCCGCTGGTGCTGGACTGGTTGCGGGGCCGGCATGACAAGGTTATCGAAAACCACTGACAAAAATCATGCCGCAGGCCGAGTGGCTGTGGTAGAACAGCCGGCTCTAGTGGAGAATGCCGCCATGACGCAAGTGACAGACCTATCCCCAGCCACGCTGGATGCCATTATCGACACCCTGGCCGAGCAGGGGTGGGTTGTCGATCACACCCTGTTCAGTGCCGAAGACATCCGGCGCCTGCAGCAATGCTGTCTGGCGCAGTGGGATGAAGGACGATTTCATGAGGCAGCCGTCGGACGGGCCGACCAGCAAGGTCGGCGCAGTGAAATCCGTTCCGACTCGGTATTGTGGCTGGAGCCGCAGGATGCCGAACCGGCCATTGCCCATTATTTTGCCACCCTCGATCAAGTGCGCCACGCGGTGAATCAAGCCTTTTATCTGGGGCTGGAGGATCTGGAGTCACACTTCGCCGTTTATCCGCCGGGCAGTTTCTACAAGAAACACCTGGATCGCTTTCGCGATGATGACGCCCGCGCGCTGACCGCCGTGTTGTACCTGAATGAAGACTGGCCCACCGATGCTGGCGGGCAGATGCGCCTGTACCTGAATGATGAATGCAGCCGCTCACTGGACGTGGCCCCGCAGGCCGGCACGCTGGTGTTGTTCCTGTCTGACCGCTTCTGGCATGAAGTGCTGCCGGCCTCCCGGCAGCGGCTATCGGTCACCGGCTGGTTTCGCCGGCGTCAGCCGGGACTCGCTTGGTCGTCGTAGACAGGTTTTGCCGTGCTAGAATCAGGCCAAACCAGATGAAATGACAAGGGACGAATCAAGATGTCAGGCAACACCATGGGGCTGCTGTTTACCGTAACTTCCTTTGGCGAAAGCCACGGGCCGGCCATCGGCTGCGTGGTGGATGGCTGCCCACCGGGCTTGGCCATCAGCGCTGAAGACATTCAGCAGGAACTGGACCGGCGCAAACCCGGCACTAGCCGACATGTGACCCAGCGGCGGGAGCCGGATGCGGTCGAAATCCTCTCTGGCGTTTACGAAGGCAAAACCACCGGCACACCGATTACCTTGCTGATCCGCAATACCGACCAGCGCTCCAAGGATTACGGCAATATCGCTGATACCTTCCGTCCCGGTCATGCCGATTACACCTACTGGCACAAATACGGCGTGCGCGACCCGAGAGGCGGTGGCCGTTCCAGCGCTCGTGAAACCGCCGTGCGCGTGGCGGCGGGGGCCATTGCCAAAAAGTGGCTGCACGAGCGCTATGGCATCGTGATCCGTGGCCACATGACCCAGATCGGCCATGTGGAAATCCCCTTCAAGAGCTGGGATGTGGTCAACAGTAATCCTTTCTTTGCTGCTGACGAAGCCGTGGTGCCAGAGCTGGAGGCGTACATGGACTCCATCCGCAAGAGCCTGGACTCGGTGGGCGCCCGCTTGCGCGTGGTGGCGGAAAACGTGCCGGTGGGCTGGGGCGAGCCGGTATTCGACCGTCTGGATGCTGACATCGCCTATGCCATGATGAACATCAACGCCGTCAAGGGTGTGGAAATTGGCGCCGGTTTTGCCAGCGTCAGCCAGCGCGGCAGCGAGCATGGTGACGAGCTGACACCGCAAGGTTTTGCCAGCAATCACGCCGGCGGCATTCTGGGTGGTATTTCCACCGGGCAGGATATCGAAGTATCGATGGCGATCAAGCCGACCTCGTCCATTGCCCAGCCGCGCCGCTCCATCGACCGCCAGGGCAATCCCATCGTGATGGAAACCCATGGCCGCCATGATCCGTGTGTCGGCATCCGTGCCACGCCGATTGCCGAGGCCATGCTGGCACTGGTGCTGATCGACCATGCCTTGCGCCACCGTGCCCAGTGCGGCGATGTGGTGGTGGATACTCCAAAAATACCGGGCCGAATCGACTAAACTGCACAGAGGCTGTCTGTCCCGCAGCCGGGTGTCATGAGAGAGCGAACCATGTTGAAAAACCTGATTGGCGGTTTGGCCGGTCGTCTGAAAAAAAATGAAGAAAGTCAGGCCGACGAAATCGCTGCTGTTGAAAAAGAATTGGAAGCTTCGCCGGTAAAGCGTGCTGTCGAGCCGGAAACGGTCGATCAACTGCCGCCGACCCTCGGCTTCGTCACCCACCAGCCGGTCATGGACCGGCAGCACCGTGTGGTGGCCTACGAGTTTTTCGTCAAATCCGGTGCGGCGGCCAAGGGCAGCAAGCATCAGGATTTTGATCGGCTGATGCTGACCACGCTGCAGAATATGGAAGTGTTCCGCCTGCTGGCCTATCGGCGCGCCCTGGTACACATTTCCATCAGCTCTCTGTCCGAGCCACTGCTGCTGCAGATGCCGGCCAAGAGCGTGATCTTTGTGCTGGAACCGGACCCGAACGAGCCGGTCACCGCCGAAGTGATGCAGGTGCTGGACGAGCTGCGCATCAAGGGCCTGCGTTTTGCCATCGAACCGGCGGCGTTCGATGCCCAGGTCCTGGTGGAACGTTTGCAGCCGGAACTGTTCAACCGCATGGATTTCATGCTGCTCGACTTCTCCGCACCGTCTACCCGCGTACTGGCGCCCATTCTGGACCAGCTGCCGCGCCGCTATCCCAATGCGCGCTGGATGGCACGCAATGTCGGCACCGCCGAGGATCTGGATGTATGCCTGCGCGCCCCGGGCAGCAATCGCTTCGCCCTGTTCCATGGCCCGTTCATTGCCACGGTGCGTAGCCTGGAGAGCGGCAAGGTAGACAGCAACCAGACCCGTGTCCTGCAGATCATGCGCATGCTGCGGGCCAATGCCGAGCCGCGCGAACTCGAGGCGCAGTTCAAGCTGGATTCGGTCTTGCTGTTCAAGCTGCTGCGTTTCATCAATTCCCCGGTGAACGGCCTGGCCCGCAAAGTCCAGACCATCGAGGAAACCCTGCTGCTGCTAGGGCGTGAAACCCTGTTCAAATGGCTGTCCATGCTGCTGTTTACTGCCAAGAAGGAAGACGGCACCGCACTGGCCTTGCTGGAAAAGTCGCTGATCCGCGCCCGTTTCCTGGAGCGGCTGGGGGCTTACCGCGGCAACAAGCTGGAGGCCGAGCACCTGTTTCTGACCGGCATGTTCTCGCTACTGGACGTATTGCTCAACCAGCCCTTCCCTGATGTGCTGGACCCGCTGGAGCTGCCGCCCACGGTGCGTGACGCCGTAGTGGAGAACAAGGGCATGTTCAGCCCCTATCTGGCGCTGGCACTGGCCTGCGAACAGGGAGATGAGCAGCGCATCAATGCCCTGTGCAAAGTGCTTAATTTTGAAGTAGAACACGCCTGCCGTTATTACATCGATTCGGTCGTGTGGGCGCAGGAAGTATTGCGCGAAAGCGATGTGCACAACGACGTGGAAGCCGTTTAGAGCGGCGGCTACTACTGCGTGGGCAATCTGGCCAGCGCCCGGGTGCTGGCTTTTTACATTGTTGCGCGACAATTTGTAACAGCAATATAGTGTGGTCCCGGTATGCTTGCCGACGGAGATGACGATGCGTGTTTTTTCGCTATGAGGCATCGCTGTCAACAATCGGCATAAAACTCGACAACAAACACTATAAATTCCCATCAGGCGCAGGCATACAATAGCGCCTCATGAAAAAATAACCCCCGCCATGGTCCAGTTGCCTGACTGTGCGGGCAAGGCAGCGTGATGAACACTATCGAGCAGATCAAGCAAGTCATTGTGGAAAAATTTGGCGTGAATGCCGACGAAGTACAGGCAGAACGTCCGCTGGGCGAATATGGCCTGGATTCGCTGGGGCAGATCGAGCTGCTGTTTGCCATCGAAGAACACTTCGAAGTATCCATTCCCGAAGAAGAAGCCCACGTTGCCAATTTGCAGGAACTGGCCAATCTGGTGGACCGCTACAAGGCGGAAAAGGCATGAAAACTGCCGTTGCCATTACGGGCATAGGCCTGATTTCGCCTCTGGGCAATCAGGCAGAGGCGGTTTTTTCGCGCCTGATGGCCGGTGAGTCGGGCATTCGGCTGCTGGATGCAGCGGCAACCGGTTGCAAGCCGGCCGTGGTCGGCGCTGCCGAGTTCGACCCGGCTCCATGGTTTACCCGTTTGCAGCTATCCGGAGTGGATCGCGTCAGCCAGATGGCAGTTGCAGCCGCCACGCTGGCGCTGGAAGATGCGGCGCTGACGCTACCGGATGAGCGGGAGCAACTGGGCGTGTATGTCGGCTGTGCGATGGGCGGCAGTACCGCGCTGGACAAGGGCTTCCATAATTTTTATGCCGAAAAGTCACGGGTATCGCCGCTGTCGGTCATCGCCAGCATGGCCAATGCCCCGGCGGGGCATATCAGCATGCGTTTCGGCATTACCGGGCCTTCGGTGAATTATTCGGTGGCTTGTGCTTCCTCCGCCATTGCGCTGGGCGAAGCCATGCGCGCCATTCGTCATGGTGAAATCACCCATGCCATTGCCGGTGGTGCCGAGGCCATGTTGTTGCCGGGCATCATCAATGCCTGGCAATCCATGCAGGTACTGGCCAGCACCGCTGGCGAGCACCCGGAGCAGGCCTGCCGTCCTTATGACAAGGAGCGTAGCGGGCTGGTGCTGGCAGAAGGCGCGGCCTTCCTGATTCTGGAGCGGCTGGACGCTGCACTGGCGCGTGGCGCACGTATTTATGCCACGCTGGATGGCTATGCCTGCCGCAGCGATGCCACCCATATCACCAAGCCGGATGTTGGCGGTCAGGTGCGCACCATGCGTGCCGCGCTGGCAGATGCCGGCCTGGACGCCGGGCAGATTGGCTATTGCAATAGCCATGGCACGGCCACCCAGGTGGGGGATGTGGTGGAATGCCAGGCCTTGCAGAGTATCTGGGGGGAAAATACCCCTGGTTTGCAAGTAAGTGCCACCAAGTCCATGCATGGCCATTTGCTGGGCGCGACTGGCGGACTGGAAACCGCCATCACCGCATTGGCGCTATACCATCAGCAAGTGCCGCCAACCGCCAACTGCCGGCAGCTGGATGAAAATTGCCGCGTGCAACACGTACTGGGCAAGGGCGTGGCGGCTCCCGACCTGCAGGCAGCCATCAGTAATTCCTTTGCCTTTGGCGGCAGTAACGCCACTCTGGTATTGCAGCGCCATCAGGCGTAAAGCCGCAGGCCTGACTCTGCAGTGCTTGGCAACTGCCAGAGTGGATGTGATGACAGAAAACCCGGCCTGGCCGGGTTTTTTCACGTCTGCTTCAGCCGCCTAGGGCAGACCTTGCGCCACTCTGCCGTCAAGTAGCTGGATGTTGGTCAGGCGCAACGAAATGTCAGGCTGATGCGCCGACTACCCAGCAGCGGGTGCCAGCCATCTGCCAGTGGCATGATGCCGTGAAAGCACAGGCGGGCCGGGCCACCAAATACCAGCACATCGCCATGATGCAGTGGAATTTTCTGGTGAGCAGACTGGCGCTGTGTCCCTCCCAGCATGAAACGGGCTGGTAATCCCAGCGACAGGGTGACAATGGGCTGCGCGAAGTCACGCTCATCCCGGTCCTGGTGCAAGGACATGCGGCTACCCGGTTCGTAGCAATTGATCAGGCAGGCGTTGCTGCGGAAGTCGGCAAAACCGGCTGTTGCCGCCCATGTACTGGCCAGATCGGCTAGCAGAGGAGGCAGCGCAGGCCAGGGCAGGCCGCTGGCCGGATCCTGGTCGCTGTAGCGATAGCCGCGCTGATCGCTGATCCAGCCCAGTTGGCCGCAATTGCTCATGGCCACCGACATGGTATGGCCGCCAGGAGTCTGCATGCGGCGTAAGGGTGCTTGCTGCAGCACCCGGTTTACCGCCTGCCAGATGGCATCTTGCTGTGCCAGCGCCTGGCCGGCCAGCAGGGTGGCACCCGGTGCCAACAACCGTGGCGGGCAGGTCTGGCTGTCCGGAAACAGATCATCCATGAAGAGAGATTGCCTGTGTTGTCATGATTGTTCCTTGTCCAGCAGGGCCTGTTTGCGCGCGATACCCCAGCGGTAGCCTGAGAGCTGGCCATCCTGGCGCACTACCCGGTGGCAGGGGATGGCAACTGCCAGCACATTGGCCGCACATGCCTGCGCCACGGCACGTACCGCGCTGGGGCTGCCGATTCGTGCTGCCACTTCGCTATAACTCAGCGTTTGCCCTGGCGGAATCTCGCGCAGTGCCTGCCACACCCGTTGCTGAAACGCCGTGCCGCGAATATCCAGCGGTAGCGGCAGACCTTGGCGCGGATTGTCGATCAAACCGATGACCAGTGCCACTTGCTGCTCGAAATCCGCATCGGCACCGATCAGCTGAGCTTGTGGAAACTGATCCTGCAGCTGCTGCAGCAATTGCTCCGGCTGTTCCCCCAGCAGGATGGCACAGATGCCCCTATTGCTTTGTGCTACCAGGATGGCCCCCAGCGAGCATTGGCCGATGGCGAAATGCATCACCGTCTGCTTGCCACCTGCCCGGTAATTAGCGGGAGTCATGCCCAGCATGTGTGTGGATTCGGCATAAAAACGGCTGCTGGACTGATAACCGGCGGCATAGATGGCATGGGTGATGCTGGTGGCGCTGCCGAGTTGCTGTTGCAGCCGTTGCTGGCGTGCCGCCATGGCATAGCCGCGCGGCGTCAAACCGGTGGCGGCCTTGAACAGACGGTGAAAGTGATAGCGGCTCATCCCGGCTTCGTCTGCCAGTTGTTGCAGATCCGGTGTCTGCTCTGCACTGGCGATGCGTTTGCAAGCGGATTCGATCAGCGCGGCCCGTCGTTGCCGGGGTGATTGCTGGTGCGGGGTGCAGCGCAGGCAGGGGCGGAAACCAGCTTGCTCGGCGGCCGTGCAATCAGCAAAGAAATACACGTTGTGCGGCCTGGGCAAGCGTGCCGGGCAACTGGCACGGCAATACACACCAGTGCTGGCCACACCATAGACAAAGCGCTCGTCTGCCGCGTGATTACGTTGCAGCACATCCTGCCAGCGCGGATCGCTGCTGATGAGTTCGGCATGTTGTTGCTGTTTGCGGCTGACCATGGCGGGCTCGATTCATCAGGAAGATGGCTTACTGTAGCGCTGGTGAGCAGAGCCGACACCACGCGGCTTGCGCTCGAATTCTAGCAGTTTGCACCGCAAGCCTGGCTGAGGACAGGCATAAAAAAAGCCTGCATAAGCAGGCTTGAGAAGGATGTCACTGACTTGCGAAAAGGCTTAGAAGCTCTTGGACAGACCAATCAGCTCGCCATTGCGGGCGCTGCCACCGGCTTGCGGCTTGTCATGTGACAGCTCGACATAAGCCATGGTGTGCTTGCTCAGGTTGTAGTGCAGCAACAGGTTGACGTATTTTTCCGTGCCTTGTACCAGTGCCGGAGAGTTGTCCTTGCGTACCCCGGTTTGCAGACCCAGCTGGGTATTGCCAATGGTGTAGTAAGCGTACAGCGAAGTGGCATTGACCACGCTGTCATCAGCCAGCTTGTTGCGCTGGTATTCCACCGCCAGTTCCAGCGCATCAATCGGCTTGTAATTGGCAGTCAGGTGCAGCTGACGGTTGCTGCCCAGCTGGTTGGTGTTGGTGGCATTGCTGTTGGTGGTATTGCTGGATGCGCCGTAGTTGGCGGAAACCGTCCAGTTGCTGCCACTGAAACCGGCCAGTACCGAATAACGGTTGGTGCCGCTGCTGGTGCTGGTCTTGTTTTCATCGGTAGAGAATTGCACCCCGCCGTAGAAGCCACCCAGATTACCCGGCAAGTCGTAACGCACCATATTGTTGCCGGTTACGCCACCGTACCAGCCCAGGTGGTTGTCCGGTCCAGCCCAGACGCTGTAATCAAATTTGCCGTCTTCCACGTTGCCGGTACCCTTGCCGGCACGAATCATACCGAAGCTGCCCTTGAGGCCGACAAAGCTGTCATCGCTGGCAAAGGTATTGGCCTGCTTGCCCATTTCGTCGTAACCGCTGCCAGTAGGCGAGAAGCGGTTATTCACCTGGAAGATGGCGCTCAGGCCATTGCCCAGGTTTTCTTCGCCATTGAAGTTGATCTGGCCGCGACCTGCCACATTGGTGGTGGACACCGCTGCAGGGTTGGTGGTGTAGCCCCAGGCATTGTTGGCCGCACCGTTGTACTGCAGCACGCCGGCACGGACAAAGCCGGAAATGGTGACGCCGGCATCATCGGCATGGGCGTAACCGGTGCAGGCGGCCATTACTGCCAGCGCAATATACTTGCTTTGCATGTTGTCTTCTCCAATTGTCTCATTTTGTTGTTTTGCTACTTCTGCGGCAGATTCTTGCAGTATTTCTGCGCGCTTCTGACGCTGTTGAAAGCAGGGACATTGTTAATTTCTGTGTTGTAGGTGGTCAAACGTAATCTATGTAGCTTGTTTGCTACATTTTGATGCGTTCTTGTGTAGTAATTTAACTACATGAAATTTGAGTGGCAAATTAGCTTTGCTAAGTATTTATTACTAGAAAATTGCATGAATCAGCATTTGGCAGCATTAATCCACTGTGTTGGCAAAGTGCAACGTATTGGCATTTTCTGTCTCATTTTGGGTTTTTTGAGGTTTTATGCTGCAGGTGCACATATGAAAGTAGGCAGGCCAGGGGCGTGAATGAACCGTTCTTAATGGCAAGCCAGGGGAAATGCTCACGCCCCAGCTCAGGGCTAAATGGGGTGTTCTGGCCATTTTGGTGCGGTGATCCCCGTCAAAACAGGTAGGTCGGAGTGGCGATCAGCGGTGTATGTGGCAGGGCGGTGCGCGCTTGCCCCGCGACAGTGCCGGTCTGCTGTCTGCGATGTCTGCTTATCTGGCAGGCTGTTTTGCGCAATAAAATTGCGTGGCGGGTGCGTTTGCCGCGAATTGTCTGAGCATCATGGTGGATGGTGAACGGCGGGTATGTGCCCGGCAGGTAGGCCATGAGTGCAGAGGTGGCCAGCCGGGGCGGCTCGCCAAGATTTACATCCAGCTCGGCTTGCAGGCTTTAGCAACAGGCCGGGACAAGAGAAACGCTCAGCCACGCCATGCTGATGCTTGAGTGCTTTGCTGTCTGATGCGACGGGTTTGCAGTCAGTCAGCCTTGCTCAGCATATTGTTGACGTACCAGCGCGCCCAGCCGTACCAGCCTGGCCTGCTGGGCCTCGCTCCACGGTTCGGCACAAGACAGCCGTAGGCAGTGGCGGTAGTCGCCGCGCGGGGAAAACAGCGGGCCTGGTGCCAGCCCTATGCCCTCCTGCCGTGCCAGCCGGTACAGGGCCAGGCTGTCGAATTCCGGTGGAAATTCCAGCCATAGCACAAAGCCACCTTGCGGACGGGTATAGCGGACATCAGCCGGGAAGTGTCGTGCCAAACCATCCAGTAAGCCCTGCATCTGGTTGGCAATGGCCCGGCGCAAGCGCCGCATGTGACGTGGGTAGGCACCGCTTTCCAGAAAACGCGCCAGCACCGCCTGATTGAGAGTGGGTGTGGAATGGGTGCTCAGGTATTTCTGTACCTCCACCTGGCTGCGATAGCGGCCAGGATCGATCCAGCCTATGCGCAGGCCGGGTGCCACATCCTTGGTGAGCGAGGCGCAGTACAGCACATTGCCGCTGCGGTCGAAGGCCTTGATCGGGCGTGGCCGCTGCCGACCATAATAGAACTCGCCGTAGACATCGTCCTCGATCAGCGGAATGCCGCGTGCCGCCAGCATGTTGGCCACCTTCTCCTTGGCGGCATCCGGCATCAGTGCACCCTGCGGATTGGAAAAATTGGGTACCAGAATCACCGCCTTGATGGCGGCATCGCGCGTGGCCAGTTCCAGCGCATCCACCGAAATGCCGCTGACCGGATCGGTAGGAATTTCCACCACCCGCAGGCCCAGCGCCTTCAGCGTGTACAGCAGGGAAAAATAGGCCGGGGATTCCACCGCCACCACATCGCCCGGTTGGGTCAGGGCGCGCAGCGCCAGATTGAGTGCCTCGATAGTGCCCTGGGTGACGATCAGCTGCTCCGGGTGTAACTGGCCACCCCACTCCATGGCCAGCCGGGCGATCTGGCGCTTGAAGTCCAGATAACCGCTGGGACGGCCATAGTCGGACAGCAAATCCGGATGCCGGCGCATGCAGTCCAGCGTGTAGCGCTGTAACTGCGCCGTGGGTAGCAGCGCATGCGGTGCAACGGCACTGCGAAAGCCCTGCATACGCTCGGTGCGTTGTTCCGACTGGTCTTCCACATAACTCCACAGCAGCGGATCGACTGCCACTTCGGTCGGCGCGGCCAGCCGTAGCGCATGGCCGGCCTCGCTGCGATAGCGCACAAAGTAGCCGGACTGCGGCCTGGCTTCCACCAGCCCCAGGTCTTCCAATCGGCGGAAAGCCTGCTGCACCGTGCTCAGGCTGAGGCCACGGCGCAGTTTCATCTCGCGCAAGGAAGGCAGACGCTCGCCAGCACGCAGCACGCGGGCGCTGATCTGGGCGGCAATGTCATCCGCCAGTTGCAGGTAAAGGGGCAGGGTATCCATCTAGCCATCATAAGGGATTGTCTGCGCCGCACCACGAACAGTTATGCACAAAAACAAGCAGTACAGTTACCGTAAAACCGTAACTGTCATGGCTGTTTATCCACAACTGTGTGGCTACCGGGACTCTGGCGCCCCCTCTAAGCTGTTGTTCATCTACAGCAGGGGAGCAGGCAAGATGAGCACATTGATATTGCGCCAGGGCGAAGTGATGCGCCTGAGCGGCCAACTGCCACAGTCCATGCAGGTTATGCAGGGGCGTATCTGGATCAGCTACTGTGGCCAGGATGTGATCCTGGGGCGCACGGCCAACTGGCAGCCGGGCAAGGCTGCAGGGGAAATCCTGCTGCTGGAGGCAGTGGGTGGCCCGGCCACGCTGGCCCTGCAATTGGCCGGCCAGCACGCCCCGCTGCTATTGGCCAGCTGCAATTAGTCTGGCTGGTGATGGCCAATGCTGGCCGTCAGCAATCCTGCATGGCCGTCAGCTTGGCCTGATGCGGGCAAGCCGGCGGGTATGGTGCGGTCAAGGGCGGTCGGTCGTCCACCCCACGGCTGCAGGATAGCCACAGCCTGCCATCCTGCTGTGCCGGTTTCAGCAGGAAGACCGACCGGCCATGCTAGCCCGGCTAGTCCCCGGTTGAGCAGGGGGGGGTGTGAGGCGGGAGTTTGACTACGCTACCCGGGATAGCCCACCTTCTAAAGAGAAAAACAAAAAAGCCCTTGATTTCTCAAGGGCTTAGCTGTCTGGTCTGGCGGAGAGGGAGGGATTCGAACCCTCGGTACGCTCGCACGTACGCCTGATTTCGAGTCAGGTACATTCGACCACTCTGCCACCTCTCCGACTCAGAGCGACGAATTCTATGGGCAGTCCGGTCGGCTGTCAATAGTCTGATCGCTTGGTTGTGAATTGTTTTTGTGCATGATGCCCGGTTGCCCGGCTTGGGCTGTGGATTAGCTGGCGAGTGCCTCCGCATGTGGGCGGGTGCAGGGCAGTGCTGGAGGGGGCGGAGTGGGCTTGTTACACTGGGCGCATAGCCATTGCGCGCCAAGTGCTGTCGCTGGCGACATAACAGGGGATTGTGGTGCAACTATCAACAAGACTGAATGACATTGCGCCGTTTCAGGTGATGGCCATTCTGGAGCGGGCCCGGGCTTTGCAGGCGGCGGGCAGGGATGTGATTCATCTGGAAGTGGGCGAGCCGGACTTTGCCACGCCAACAGCCATTGTCGAGGCTGGCAGGCAGGCGCTGAGCGAAGGCCATACTTTTTATACTGCCGCGCAGGGCTTGCCGGCCCTGCGCGAGGCGATTGCGGCATTTTATCTGCAGCGTTATGGCGTGGCGGTGGATGCGCGCCGCATCATCGTGACGCCGGGTGCCTCTGGCGCATTGCAGATTGCCTTGTCCCTGCTGGTTGATCAGGGTGATCAGGTGCTGATGGCCGACCCGACTTATCCGTGCAACAGGCATTTTGTCAGCTTGCTGGGTGGTGAGCCGGTTTGCCTGGCCGTGGGGCCGGATTCCCGTTACCAGTTGCTGGCCGGGGATGTGGATGCGGTCTGGGCCGAGCGCACGGTGGCGGCCATGGTGGCCAGCCCGGCCAATCCGACCGGCACCTTGTTGACGGCGGCAGAACTGGCGGCACTGAGTGCCAGCTGCAAGCGCCAGGGCGGCAGCCTGATCGTGGACGAGATTTATCATGGTCTGACTTATGGCTGTGATGCGGCCACGGCGCTGGCGGTGGATGCGGATGTATTCGTGATCAACAGCTTTTCCAAGTATTTCCAGATGACCGGCTGGCGGCTGGGCTGGCTGGTGGTGCCGGAGGCCTATGTCGAACCGGCATTGCGCCTGGCGCAGAACCTGTTTCTGTGTCCGCCGGCGATGGCGCAGCACGCGGCACTGGCGGCTTTCCAGCCGCAGGTGATTGCCGAGCTGGAGCAGCGTCGTGCCGAATTTGGCCGCCGTCGGGATTTCCTGTTGCAGGCGCTCCCGCAACTGGGCTGGAAATTGCCGGTGCAACCGGAAGGGGCGTTTTATCTGTATGCCGATGTCAGTGCAGTGACCGATGACAGCTTTGCCTACTGTGCAAGACTGCTGGAGGAGGTGAATGTCGCCATTACACCGGGGGCGGATTTTGGCCGTTACCGGGCGGCGCAGCATGTGCGCGTGGCGTATACCACCGGTATTGAGCGTTTGGCTGAGGCCGTGGCGCGTATTGGTAGCCTGGCTTAGAGCCACGAACAAAAGCCCGGCTCCTTGATTGCGCCGCCTTGCCCTGTTGGCTGGACTGCTGGTGTCCGTGCGCCTTGATCCGGGCGGTATTTGAGGGGGTGTTAATGCGGTTGCGCTGTGTGTGCCAGATGTGAAAAAGGCTGCCTTTAGGCAGCCTTTTGCATGGCGCGGGTGATGTCAGTGATGAATATCCAGGGTGACATCGCCGCGTTCTGCCGCTACCGATTGCAGGATTTCCAGCAGGGTGGCATAGAGGTCGGCGCCCAGTTGCTGGCGTGACTGTTCGGTATCGCGCCAGATGATTTCAAAGGGGCCGCTGACATCGGCACTCAGGCTGTCGTACAGGGCATCCAGATTGCGGCCGAAGTGTGCAGGCAGCTGCAGCTGGCGGCTCAGCTCGTCATAGAACTGCTCCAGCGATGTGATGTGGTGAAGTTCGCAAATGCTTACTGACATGCTGGCACCTCGATAAAGCGCTGGTAATGGTCAAGAGAGACAAAACGCTGTCCGGCACGCGAGAACACCAGTCGATAGGCGCCGCGCTTGCCTCCTTTATAGTTGAGATCGGCTTCCTGCCACTGCCCCTTGGGCAGCTGCTTTTCATAATTGCCAAAGCGGTCGCCACCAATCGACTTGCCTTGCAGTCCGGGGACGGCCCACAGGCTGCGGCCGGGTTGCCAGCCTGCCTGTTGCGCCTGGCGTTTGGTGAGGAATTGCTCCGGCAGTCTGCCGCTTTGCCCCAAAGCTTGCAGCACGGTAGTCAGTTCTCGTGTATCCAGCCGGTTGCAGGTTTGCTGGTTGACATTGCCGGCGACACTGGCGCATTGCGGCAAGGCCCAGGCGGCAGGGGCGAGCAGGGCGCTGAGCAGCAGGCCCACGATGGCACGGCGTAGCAACATGATTTACTCCAGGTTCAGGGATTCGACAGCGTAGCCATGGCCGATCAGCAGCGGCAGCATGGCTGCCATCGCTTGCGGGTCGTCCGCTGTGGTGATGAAACGGTAGCAATGATCACCAACGCTGTCACTGCCGTGCAGTTGCAATAGCGAATCGACCCGGCGGGCGATGGCCTCGGCCGGGTCGTACAGGGCGATGCTGTCGCCGGTGAGTTCGCGAATCAGTGGTGACAGGAAAGGGTAGTGGGTACAGCCCAGCGCGATGTGGTCGATGTTCTCCTGCAACAGCGGGCGGACGACCTCGGCCACGCGGCGGCGGGTGAGGGTGCTGTCCAGCTCGCCGGCTTCCACCTGTTCCACCCAGCCCAGTCCCGGCCGGCGCAGTACTTCCACCTCGCCGGCATGTTGGTCCAGCAGTGCCTGTACCCGTTCGCTGGCCAGTGTGGCCGCGGTGGCCAGTACGGCAATGCGGCCGGTGCGGCTGGCTGCTGCTGCCGGTTTGATCGCCGGTTCGACGCCAACAATGGGAATGGGCAGCTGTTGGCGCAGCGCGGCAACCGCCGCCGTGGTGGCGGTATTGCAGGCCACCACCAGCAGGCTGGCACCCTGGCTGTGCAGGTAGTGGCCGATTTTCAGGCTGCGCTCGATGATTTCGGTCTTGCTGCGGCCGCCATAGGGGCAGTAGGCCTGATCGGCCAGATAAGTAATCGGCCAGGCAGGCAGCGCCGTTTGCACGGCGCGCCAGATGGATAGCCCGCCCAGGCCAGAGTCGAACATCGCAATCATGCTGTGCGGCTTAGTTGTTCTGGATGACGATCTTGGGGAATTTGCCGGAGAAATCCTGCGCCTTTTCACCCACCTTGACCGCCAGCTTGCGCGCAATGCCCTTGTACAGGGTAGCGATGGCGCCATCCGGGTCAGCCGCAACGGTAGGTTTGCCTTCATCCACGGCCAGGCGAATGCCCATGTCCAGCGGCAGCGAGCCCAGCACCTCCACGCCAAAGTCGGCCGCCATGCGTGCGGCGCCGCCTTCGCCGAAGATGTGTTCGGCATGGCCGCAGTTGCTGCAGATGTGAATGGCCATGTTTTCCACCATGCCCAGAATCGGCACGCCTACTTTCTGGAACATGGTGACCCCCTTGCGCGCATCCAGCAGGGCGATGTCTTGCGGGGTGGTGACGATCAGTGCGCCGGTGACCGGCACTTTTTGCGACAGCGTCAGCTGGATGTCACCGGTACCCGGCGGCATGTCGATCACCAGATAGTCCAGATTGTCCCAGCGGGTGTCGTTGAGCAATTGCTGCAGCGCCTGGCTCACCATCGGGCCGCGCCACACCATGGCCTGGTCGGCATCCACCAGATAGCCGATGGACATGGTCTGGATGCCGTAATTGACAATGGGTTGCAGGCTTTTGCCATCCGGAGTTTCCGGGCGCTGGCCTTGCAGGCCCAGCATTAGCGGCTGTGAGGGGCCGTAGATGTCGGCATCCAGAATCCCCACACGCGCGCCTTCGGCTTGCAGCGCCAGTGCCAGATTGACGGCGGTGGTGGATTTGCCCACGCCACCCTTGCCGGAAGCCACGGCGATGACATTCTTGACGCCAGGCAGCAGCGGTACGCCGCGCTGGGCAGCATGGCTGGTGATCTGGCTGCGTACAGTGACTTGCAGCGCACGGCCAGCGGCAATGGTTTGCAGCGCGGTTTCGAACTGGCTACGCACACTGTCGAACTGGCTGGCGGCCGGGTAGGCGAGTACCACCTCCAGCGCCAGCTGCTCGGCGCTGATCTGGATGTTCTTCACCGCCTTGGCGGCGGCATAGGTTTTACCGGTGTTCGCGTCGATCAGGCCGGCAACGGCCTCCAGTACTTGGGCGTCGGTCAGGGTCATGGTGTCGGCTGCGCTATCTGCGTCCGGCTTGGCACCGAACAGCTTGGTCAGTTTGGAGAGCATGGGGGCAATTAGGATGGGTGGAATACCCGACAATTTTACTATGTTTTAGCACGGGTGCGTGGCTCCCGTTGCGCCAGATGGCATGTTACTCCCGCCTTGCCCGAGTGGCTATGGCCATCGCAAGGTGGCCTGCCACTGCTTGCTACTGATTGCTTCATCTCGAAAGATTTTGCCGTAAGCGATTGATAAGCGTAGAATTAGCCCCTTTTTTTTCACGCCACGGTACGTATTTCGCGTGTTGTTTGGCACCGGCTCGGCCCTGTCAGGCCATGGCTTTGCTCTTTGTCATCAAGAAAGGTTGTTGCATTGCAGTCCAAACATGTTTCTCTCAGTCCGGCCAATCTGCTGTTTCCCCTTGCGCTGGTCTTGTTCGAATTTGCCGTCTATATCGCCAATGACATGGTGCAGCCCGCCATGCTGCAGGTGACCCGTGAATTCATGGTGAATACCTCGTGGGTTCCCACTTCGATGACCGCCTTTCTGATCGGCGGAGCTGTGCTGCCCTGGCTGACCGGGCCGCTGTCTGACCGTATCGGCCGTCGGCCGGTGCTGTTGTTTGGCGTGGCTTATTTCATGCTGGCCTGCCTCGCCAGCTATCTGGTGCATTCCATTGAAAGCTTCATCGCCCTGCGTGTCTTGCAAGGCATGGGGCTGTGCTTCATCAATGCCGTGGGCTATGCCGCCGTGCAAGAGGCGTTTGAAGAAACCGCGGCGGTCAAGGTCACCGCGCTGATGGCCAATGTGGCGCTGATCGCACCGCTGGTCGGCCCGCTGGCCGGTGCCGCGCTGGTGGAAATCGCCCCGTGGCGCAGCTGCTTCCTGGTGATTGCCGCCATGTCCTTTATCGCGCTGCTGGGCCTGATCTGGAAAATGCCGGAAACGGTACAACCCAGCCATGACAAGCTGCCGCTGTCGCAAATGGGCCGCGATTACCTGCGCCTGTTTAGCCAGCGTCGTTTCCTGCTGTCTGCCCTGTGCATTCCCTTGCTGGCCCTGCCCTTGATGGGCTGGATTGCCTTGTCGCCGGTGCTGCTGGTGCAGGATCTGGGCATGAGCACCCTGCAGTACGGCCTGATGCAGCTGCCGGTGTTCGGCGGCCTGATCGCCGGTAATTTCGCGCTGGTGTTGCTGGCCGACCGCTGGCCGCTGGGCCGCTCGGTATTTGTTGGCATGGGGCCTATCGTCAGTGGCCTGCTGCTGATGCTGGGCGGTGTGCTGTTTGCTGCAGAGCCGGTATGGCTGATGGTAGCCGGCATGAGCCTGATGAGCTTTGGCGAAGGCCTCAGCTTTGGCGTGCTCTACCGCTTTGCCCTGATGTCTTCCCCGGTGGCCAAGGGCACGGTATCGGCGTCCATGAGCATGCTGTCGATGGCCGGCTACGCCTTGGGTATCGAGATCTTCCGCGTGGCCTACCTGCTGGGTGGCATGGCTGGCTTTGCCGCGTGCTCGGTGCTCACCGCCTTGCTGTTTGTCCAGCTGGCACGCAGTACCGTGCCGCAGGCCATGGCCGAGCGTGCCGCACCGGCAGATTATCTGCCGCCGGAACTGCAAACTCAAAACAGCTAATTTTCCGCGAAGTACTCTCCAATCAACCCGGTTGGCCCGCTTTTGCCGCGGTTCACCGGGTTTTTTGCCGATCTGCGCCGTGACCGGCAGCGGCATCCGGCTCTATAATCGACCGCTTGAGATCGCTTACCTTCAGGAACACCCAATGAGCAAACGCAAGATTCTGGTGACCAGCGCACTGCCTTACGCCAACGCGGGGCTGCATCTGGGCCATATGCTGGAACAGATCCAGACCGACGTCTGGGTACGCTTCCAGAAAATGCGCGGCCACGAGTGCTATTACGTGTGCGCCGACGACACCCACGGCGCGCCCATCATGCTGGCCGCCGAAAAGCAGGGCATCACCCCCACCCAGCTGGTGGATGCCGTGCGCGAACTGCATCTGGCCGATTCGCAGGGTTTCCTGATCGGTCACGACAACTACTACAGTACCAACAGCCCGGAAAACAAAGCCTTTGCCGAGCAGGTATACAAAGCCCTGCGCGCCGATGACAAGATTTCCAGCCGCACCATCGAGCAGCTGTTCGACCCGGAAAAGCAGATGTTCCTGCCGGATCGCTTCGTCAAGGGCGAATGCCCCAAGTGCGCGGCCAAGGACCAGTACGGTGATAACTGTGAAGTGTGCGGTGCCACCTATAACCCGACCGAGCTGAAGAACCCCTACTCGGCGGTATCCGGTGCCAAACCGGTACTGAAAACCTCCGAGCACTATTTCTTCCGCCTGGGCGAGTGTGCTGATTTCCTCAAGGGCTGGACCAGCGGCAGCACCACCCGTGCCGATGGCGTGAGCCAGTCGCACCTGCAGCCAGAATCACTCAACAAGATGAACGAGTGGATCGAAGGTGGCCTGCAAGACTGGGACATCAGCCGTGATGCGCCGTATTTCGGTTTCGAGATTCCCGATGCGCCGGGCAAGTACTTCTATGTCTGGCTGGACGCGCCGATTGGCTATATGGCCAGCTTCAAGAACCTGTGCGACAGCAAGGGCATCGACTTTGATGCCTGGTTCAAGCCGGGCTCGGATGCCGAGATGTACCACTTCATCGGCAAGGACATCCTGTATTTCCACGCGCTGTTCTGGCCGGCCATGCTGAACTACTCCGGCATGCGCGTGCCCACTGGCGTGTTTGCCCACGGCTTCCTCACCGTGGACGGGCAGAAGATGTCCAAGTCGCGCGGCACCTTCATCCAGGCCAAGAGCTATCTGGATTGCGGCCTGAATCCGGAATGGATGCGTTATTACATGGCGGCCAAGCTGAATGGCCGCATCGAAGACATCGACCTCAACCTCAATGACTTCGTGGCACGGGTGAATTCCGACCTGGTGGGCAAGTACGTCAACATCGCCAGCCGCTCTGCCGGTTTCATCAGCAAGCGCTTTGGCGGCAAGCTGGCCGACAGCGTGGCGGATACCGCCATCCTGCACCAGCTGCAGGCTGCTGCGCCGGAACTGGCTGCCGCGTTTGAAGCCCGCGAATACGCCAAGGCCCTGCGCGATGTGATGGCGCTGGCCGATGAGGTGAATGCCTATGTCGATGCCAACAAGCCGTGGGAGCTGGCCAAGCAGGAGGGGCAGGATGCACGTTTGCAGGAAGTCTGCACCGTGCTGCTTAATGCCTTCCGCCTGCTTACCATCTACCTCAAGCCGGTGCTGCCCAAGCTGGCCGAAGGCGTCGAAGCCTTCCTGGGCGTGGCCGCGCTGAGCTGGGCTGATGCCGACACCCTGCTGCTGGGCAAAACCATCAACACCTATCAGCACCTGATGCAGCGCATCGACCCGGCGCTGATCGACAAACTGATCGAAGCGAACAAACAGAATATGCAAGCGACTGCCAACACCCCGGCTGCTACTTACGAGCTGCTGGCCGACACCATCAAGATCGACGACTTTGCCAAGGTGGACCTGCGCATCGGCAAGGTGCTGGCCTGCAACTTTGTCGAAGGTTCGGACAAGCTGCTGCAGTTCACCGTCGACCTGGGCTTTGAACAGCGCAACATCTTCTCCGGTATCCGTGCTGCCTATCAGGAGCCGGAAAAACTGGTTGGCCGCAATGTGGTGGTGGTGGCCAATCTGGCCGAGCGCAAGATGCGCTTTGGCGTGTCACAAGGCATGATCGTCTGCGCCTCCGGTGCCGAAGAGGGCTCCGGTCTGTTCCTGCTGGACGTGGATCAGGGTGCGGCGCCAGGCATGCGTATCGGTTAAACGCTAGCGCTGAACCACGCTAAAAGCCCTGCCGATCCTGTATCGGCAGGGCTTTGTTTTTGTAGCACTATTGCCGGAAATTCGTCACGAATGTGTCATTTGTCGCTGTTACAGTGCCTCATCAACGCGATGCGGAACTTTATTGTTGGCTAATTTGTCAATAACGTGTTAAACCTTTAGATCAAACTAAAAATTTTGTCGCAATGATAAAAAAAACAAGGAAATACCTAAATGAAAATCTCTCAATTGCAACCGGGTTATACCGTTCTTGAGCATAAAGACAGTGGCGATATCGTCCACTACACCGTCGTCAGCATTCGCCAGGTTGGCAAGATGTTCGAAGTCACTTTCCAATCCGTGCTGGGTCTTGCCAGCGCCTTTTATCCGGCCAACGGTTTCATTCACGCCGCCGCATAATTGCAGTACCTGCTGACCGCCCAAGCCGGTCAGTACACAGACAACACAACCCCGCCGTCGGCGGGGTTTTGCTTTGTGGGCCTTGCACCGGGCAGCAGTTGGCTAGTAGTCGACCTGATTTTTGCCCTATCATCGTTTTTTTCCCACCGATCACTTGCTCATGTCCCGCTTGTTCAAATTGCTGCCGGAACTGGTGTTCAACTTTCTGCTGCCCTGGCTGGCTTATCGCTGGGCGCTGCCGCAGTGGGGAGAAACCACAGCGCTGATGGTGTCCTCGCTACCACCCATCGTGTGGAGCGTGGTCGAATTGCTGCGTTTTCGCCGGGTTGATGCTCTCAGCCTGCTGGTCGTGGGCGGTATCGCATTGTCACTGCTGGTGATGCTGCTGGGAGGAAGCCCGCGCGTATTGCTGATGCGGGAGTCCTTGCTATCGGGCCTGTTTGGTGTGGTTTTCCTGCTGTCGCTGCTGGCGGCTCGGCCGCTGGTTTACCATCTGGCGCTGGCCACGGTGGCGCGCGAGTCGGTCGATGGGCAGGCGCGCTTTATCCGGCGCTGGCAAGAGCCGGCATTTCGCCGGGGCATTCGGCAGATGACCTTGCTGTGGGGCGCCGGGCTCACGCTGGAAACAACCATCCGCTGCTGCATGATCTGGCAGTTGCCGGTGGAAACCTTTTTATTGCTTTCGCCCTTTGTCAGCTACGGCATCATGGGCTTGCTGGTGGGCCTGACCTGGCTGGGGCGGCGACAGCTGCGTAGTTCACCGCCTGCCTGGCAGTCTTGAAGACAAAAAAAGGGGCCGCCAAATGGCGGCCCAAAATTTCCGTGATGAACACTTAGGAGAATACGCGCTGCACTTCGCCTGAGCTGGCGCAGTACGATTCAAACTGCACTGGCTACCTGTCTGCAACACCTTCGTCTCTCGGGGGAGGCGACGGGGAGTGTCGCAAGCGGCCAGCCACTCATGGGGCAGAAGTGACTGGCGGTAACACATTGGCTACTTTAGGCCAGCCGTATTGAGGAGATGTGTCAGGCAAACGGCGAAATGTTAATAAGTTTTACAAATGATTCCCGTGGCATATTAAATTTATTTTAAGAAAGTGTTGACGCTGCCGATCATGGCAGGTACTATGCACTCCTCTTCTGAAGAAACAGCGCAGAAGACGGCGACAGAACACTGACGCGGGATGGAGCAGTCTGGTAGCTCGTCGGGCTCATAACCCGAA
>NZ_RFAR01000136.1 GCF_003693445.1 Aquitalea palustris
CGCGGCCGGAACTTGCGGCGCGCTAACGTCGCGCCGCTTCAGACAGCCGACCGCTTACTTACCCTGGGCGGCAGGTCTGTGTCGGCTCGCGCTGACGGGACCGGTCTGCTCCGAAAAATGTCTCACTCCGAAGTCCGAACAGCTGATTTTTGTTGTGCGCGGGGATGGTCCGTTTGACGGCGGAACGCCCCGGTAAATCTCTGGGGCATCCGCCCTACCTGCCAAGCTTCCTTGTAGGGTGGATGCCCCAAAGGGGCGATCCACCGCACAACGCTCCCGAATAAATCCATTTCCCCTATCGAAAAACTACCGTACCGACGCCACTCTGGGCCCCGTCAAGCATGCCGACGGGTGGCCGGGGCGTGGTCTTAAGCGCCTGCCCTGTCTGAGCGATTTGACGTT
>NZ_RFAR01000137.1 GCF_003693445.1 Aquitalea palustris
GCATACTGAAAACCAGCCTGGCTGGCGCTAAAAGGGGGTCACCGTACGGGCACACACAGCAAAAAACCCGGCTGACGCCGGGCTTTTCTCATCCAATCCTGATCAATACAAGGATAGGGTCACTCTTCACCTGTCTTTTTGTTAACCGTGCGACGACGGCTACGTGGCGCAGCTGGAACTGTAGCCTCTCCAGTAGCGGCTGGCTTGTTGCGCGCACGAGATGGAGCAGGCGTTGCCGCCGACACAGCTGGCGGAACGTCTGAAACTGCTGCGGGCTTACGACGCCGCGCAGGTGCTGGCTTGACGACAGAAGCCTCCGCTGCAACCGGTTCTTGATGACGAGCTGGTGCAGCTGGCGGTTTGCGCCGACCTGCCGGTGACTTCGGCAACGCAGCCGCCGGAGGCATGACAGGCTGCTCGACGACGGGCTCTACCCTCTGACCAACGGGTTTGCGACGCGGTGCGTTGGCCGCAGGTTTTATCGCCTCGGCGCTGGCACCCGCATGTCGGCCATGACGGGTACGACCATGACCACCTTGCCCGGCCTGCTTGTGATTATTATTGCCACCACGATGTCCATGCTTTTGCTGTTCGCGCTTGGCGGAGTGGGTCGGCGGAGTCGACAACCCTGCTTCGGTCGTTTCACGCACTAGTGCAAAGTCAACTTGTGCAGTCTCCAGATTGGCGCTCATGACTTTCACCGTCAATGTGTCACCCAAACGGTACTGCACCCCACTCTTCTCCCCGACGATAGCCTGGATATCCTTACGGAAGTGGAAGTAATCCTTGCCCAGTTCGGAAATGTGCACCAGACCTTCGGCATAAACATTGTCCAGCAGAACGAACACACCAAAGCTGGTCACCGCACTGATTTTGCCCTGGAAGATTTCGCCAATCTTGTCCTGCATATAATAAGTCTTGAGCCAGGACTCGACATCGCGACTGGCGTCATCGGCACGCCGCTCGGTCATCGAGCAATGCATGCCAAGTTGCGCCCACTTGCCCGGTTTGTACTTTCCACCTTGCAATACCGCTTTAATGGAGCGATGTACCAATAAGTCAGGGTAGCGACGAATCGGCGAGGTGAAATGGGTATAAGCCTCATACGCCAGGCCAAAGTGACCATTGTTATCTGGGGTATAAACCGCTTGCTGCATGGAACGCAGCAGCATGGTCTGCAAGACAGGCGCATCCGGGCGACCGTGAATCTGCTCAGCCAGCTTGGCGTAGTCTTTAGCCGAAGGCTTATCATTGCCACCCAGCGTCAGACCAACCAGTTGCAGATAGTTACGCAGGTTTTCCAGTTTCTCCGGCGTTGGGCCTTCATGCACGCGGTAGAGGCATTTCTGTTTGCTCTTGAGCAGGAAGTCAGCCGCGCAAACATTGGCAGAAAGCATGCACTCTTCAATCAGGCGGTGTGCATCGTTGCGAACGACCGGGACAATCTTGTCGATTTTGCCCTGCTCGTTGAAGATCATCTGGGTTTCAACCGAGTCAAACTCAATCGCACCACGTTTGGCACGGGCAGCCAGCAAAACCTTGAACAGACTATAGAGTGTCTGGATATTCGGCAGCAGCGCATTATCCGTGCCATGCTGTATCCAGTCCCACACCTGGGTATAAGTCAGGCGCGCCTTGGACAACATCACCGCCGGATAGAACTGATAGCGCTTGACCTCACCCTTGCCGTTGATCTGCATGTCACACACCATACACAGGCGTTCGACATCGGGATTCAGCGAACAGATGCCATTGGACAGCGCCTCAGGCAACATCGGAATGACACGCCGGGGGAAGTAAACCGAGGTGCCACGCTCCAATGCCTCGGTATCAAGCGCATCACCAGGCTGAACATAGTGGCTGACATCGGCAATGGCAACGATCAGACGGAAACCCTTGCCCTGCTTCTCGGCATAGACCGCATCGTCGAAATCGCGCGCGGTTTCACCATCAATCGTCACCAACGGCAAATGGCGCAGATCGACGCGATCAGCGGTGAGATCTTTTTTGCGGACTTTTTTGGGCGTTGCCTTGGCCTGGGCTAGCACATCCTCAGCGAATTCATGCGGCAAGGCATGCTTGCGCAAGGCGATTTCAATTTCCATACCGGGGTCAGCGTAATTACCCAGCACTTCGACCACCTGAGCTACCGGCTGACGGTAGGCATCCGGATACTGCAGGATTTCCACCATCACTACCTGGCCGTGTTTGGCTTCACCCTGACTACCCGGCTCAATCAAAATTTGATGACTGATACGGCGATCTTCCGGCGTGACGATCCATACACCACGCTCGAGGTGGATACGGCCTACCAGTTTGCTGACGGCGTGATCCAGCACCTCGACGATCTTGCCTTCCTGCCGGCCACGCCGGTCCACGCCAGATGGCCGCACCAGAACCCGGTCACCATGCATGGCTTTTTTCATTTCACGCTCTGGCAGGAAGATGTCCACGCCAGTGCCTTCGCCCTCATCTGGCAAGCCGAAGCCAAAACCATCGCGGTGGCCGGAAACCTTGCACTTGATCAGGTCGAGTTTTTCTGCGGCGCAGATCGCGCCTTTGCGATTAATGATGATCTGACCTTCACGCTCCATCGCCAGCAGGCGGCGCTCGAAGAAGCCCAGTTCGTTATTCTGGATAGACAACATAGCGGCCAGCTCATCCGGGAACAGCGGCACACCACGTTCTTCCAGGAGTTTCAGAACAAACTCCCGGCTAGGTAAGGGATTGGAATATTTGAGTTTTTCTCGTTCCAAGAAAGGATCCTGCTGACGCAGGGATGTATTTTTTTGTTTTTTTGCAGATTGGGCCATTGACACCCTCAGAAACTTGTTTATAATTCGCATCTCGTTGCAGCACTACAGCAACAGAATGATACAGCAAAGCAGTGCCCAGGTGGCGGAATTGGTAGACGCACTAGGTTCAG
>NZ_RFAR01000138.1 GCF_003693445.1 Aquitalea palustris
CGGACAAGGACCTGACCATTACCTCGGCCAAGGGCAAGGTCACCATTGCCGCCAGCCAGGAAATCCTGCTGACCAGCGGTGGCGGCTATATCCGGCTGAAGGGCGGCAATATCGAAGTGCATTGCCCCAGCGTGGTGAGCGTGAAAGGCGCCAGCCATAGCCTGTCCGGGCCGGCCAGCCTGAGTACGCCGGTGCCAACCTTTGCCAAACCAGGTACCGGCAATCTGCAGGTGCTACACGAATTTGCCAACGGCTACTCGATGAATCAGGGCAAGTTTGTGGTGACCGATGCCTTGGGCATCAAACACAAGGGCGTGCTGGACGAAGCCGGCAAGGCGATGGTGCATGGTTTGCCTCTTGGTGCGGCGCAGGTCGAGTTTCTGGGGCGGCCGCATCAGGACAAGGCCGATATCTTCCCCTTTGTGGAGCAGCCGGAAGCCGCCTTGCAACAGATGGGGGAAGCAGTAAAAGGCAAAGCCATGCAAGAGCTGAGTAGCACCCTGGGTAGCGTCAGCCCACAACTTACCAATGCCGTGGGACAGGTAAGCGCAATGGCTGGCCAGGCCCAGCAGGCTCTTGCACTCGCCCGCAATCCGCAAAGTGCCATACCCGCGCTAAAAGGGCAGGCGAAGGACGCATTGATGGGCAAGGCCCAGGATGCACTGCCCACTATGCCCAAGTTCTGAAATCGTCAATCCAGATCCTCAAAGTTGAACCTTCATGACCACTCCTGTTGCTGTACTTGACGGTACCCCGGCCAATGCCTCCAAGGCGCTGGCCCAAACTGGACAATCCTTTGACAAATGGCTGCAGGACATCAGCGATGGCTATTTGAGTGTAGAGACCCTCACCACCATCGGTGGTGCGATTCCGGTTGTCGGCAACCTCATTTCCGTGGGCGATGTGGTAGTCGACATCATGGACATGAGCGAGAAGAACCGTAAGAAGCAGGAAGTCGATATTTTTGACTGGATGTTCCTGGGGGTGGACCTGATTGGCGTTGTCCCCGCCGCAGGCAGCCTGTTCAAGGTAAGTACCCGCCCGACATTGAAAGTGTGCGCCAATGCCATGCGCCGGGCAGGCAAGGATGTCGCCGAGTATGTCATCGCACCACAGCTGGTGGGGCAGTTGATCAATATGCTGCCAGGCGATTTCCGTGGCCGGCCAGAGCAGTGGGTGGACTATGTCGAGAGCAAGATCGATGGCTGCCTGAACCAGTGCATCAAGGACGGCAGCAAGTATCTGCTGGATCTGGCAGATTTATTGCGCAGTGCCGGCACCGGTACGCTGGGTAAGTTTGCGGCCAAGAATATTCCTGTCAAACCGGTGGCCTACAACCTGGAAAAAACCAATGGTGGATTCTGGGCAACCATCGGCGCGCACATGGATGCCATCAACAAGGCAGTCGGGGAGAAGAAGAAGCAAGTTGCTGCCGGCATGGTGGTGACAGCGGCAGAAGCCGTTGATGACATGACTGCAAAATCCCCCGCATTGCGCGCCACCCTGCGGGAGATGGCCTCTGCGCTTGCAGTATGGGCGGCAGAGCTGCCAAAAAAACTGATGCAGGTCCTGGCAGACAAGCTCAAACCGCTGCTGGCCAAGCTGAAAGCCGCTTTCAAGGCTTATCTGGATAAAAAAGGCGGCGCGGTCAAAAGCGGTATGGGTAAAGTCGCCAAGCAGGTCAAGCAGATCCACAAAGAGGTGGTCAGCCTGTTCAAGGGGGGCGGGCTTGGCCCCAAATGCGGTTGTCCGGCAGGCAAGCCAGCGTCGCCAAGATCGATTGACTACCTGAACGGGGTGGAAACCCTGATCCATACGGATTTTACCCTGCCGGGTGTCATGCCTATCGTCTGGCAGCGGGTTTACCGTTCCGACTTTGATGCCAACGATGCGGATGGTCCGCTCGGTGCGCGCTGGATGGCACCGTTTTCCTCTCGCTTCGAGGAAAACGGTGAAGCCCTGGTTTACTACGATGATGCCGGACGCAAGCTGGACTACCCCCTGTTGCCACTGGGTGAGTCGCTGAAAGATGAACTGGAAGGCCACACGCTTACCCGCCTGGACGACAAGCTGATTTCACTCAGTTTTGGGCATGAGCTGGTCCAGTTGTACGAGAAACAGGGGTCTCGTTATCTGTTGGCGCTGATTAAGGACCGTGCGGGCAACACGCTGGCAGTGAATTTCCGTGATGGCCGCATCAGCCAGCTGGTCAGCAGTGCCGGCTATCTTGTTGCCTTGTCCTACGATGCGCATGGCCGCATTGTCCAGATCAACCAGCAAGACCCAGAAACCCTCCGGCCATTGCGCAAATTGGCCGAGTATCACTACACAGAGCTGCAGCCATTAAGCAGGGATGCCGGCGACTTGCTGTCCGCGACAGATGAGAACGGGCACAGCTGGAGCTACGCGTATCAGCACCACCTGATTACGCGCTATACCGACCGCACTGGCCGCGGCACCACATTGGAGTGGGATGGCCACCATGCCGGCGCACGCGCCATTCACGAATACGCGGATGATGGCAGCCTGGATATCCGTCTGGCCTGGGATGAGCGCATCGATCTGACCTATGTCACCGACGCTTATGGCCGTACCACCGAGTATTACTTTGACGAAAAGGGCTACCACTACCGCACCATCTTCCCGGACAGAAGCGAAGAGTGGTTGAACTATGACGCCAACAAACGCCTGATTATTCACATTCATCCGGATGCCAGCCAGGACAACTACAGCTACGACGCCAAAGGCAATCTGGTGCTGCATGAGCGTGCTGATGGTAGCGAAGTGGCTTTTGCCTACGACGACCAGGACAACCTGATTGAAATCACCGACCCCCTGGGCGAGAAATGGCTGCGTGCCTACGACGACAAGGGGCAACTGATTGAAGAGACCGATCCGCTGGGTCACAAAACCAAGTACGCCTACAACGAGCAGGGCCTGCCTGTTGCCGTGACCGACGCCAAAGGTGGCGCTAAAAAGATCAGCTATCGTCCGGATGGCCTGCTGGAAAGCTATACCGACTGTTCTGGCAGCGTTACCCAATGGCAATACGATGAGCGTGGGCGCTCGGTACTCGTCATCAATGCCATGGGCAGCGCCACCCGCTACCAGTACGGCGATAATGGTGGCCTGCGCGCTATCGTGTCGCCAGATGGCCAGGCCACCCAACTGGAGCACGATGCCGAATCCCGCCTGCTCAAGATTACCGACCCGCTGGGCCGCAGCACACATTACGACTACGACAAGGCCGGGCGTCTGCAAAGCCGCACCGATGCCAACGGCCACGCGCTGGCCTACCGTTACGACAAACTGGGCCGGCTGATTTCCCTGAGCAACGAAAACCACCGTCACTACCTGTTTGAATACGATGAAGGCGGACGGGTGATTGCGGAAACCGGCTTCGATGGTGCCGTCACCCGTTACCGTTACGACGCCGCCGGCCGACTGGTGGAACAGCAAGAAGGCGATGTCGCCACCCACTACCGCTACGACCGCGCCGGTCGCCTGATCGAACGCAGCGCGCCGGGCAGCAAGGAAAATTTCGGCTACGACCCGGCCGGCCGCCTGTTCAAAGCCAAGAACCGCTATGCCAGCCTGCGCTGGGTTTACGACCCGGTCGGCAATGTCAGCGAAGAACACCACAGTTACCATGTCGCCGGCCTTCGGCAAACCTTCCGCTGGCGTCATGAGTACGACGAACTGGGCAACCGCATCGCTACGCTCCGCCCGGATGGCCATCGCGTGGACGTACTCAATTACGGCAGTGGCCATGTGCACGGCCTGCTGTTCGGTCAGCACGACATCCTGAATCTGGAGCGGGACAAACTGCACCGCGAAACCCAACGCACATTTGGCAATAGCTTGCAGCAAACCCTCGCCTACGACAAAGCCGGCCGCCTCAGCAGCCAGCGCCTGAGTGGTGTCACCCAGTGGAGCCGCCAGTACCAGTACGATGCCGCCGGCCAGCTCACCGGCATTGCCGACAATCGCAGCGGCCAGATCAACTACCGTTACGACCCGGTAGGCCGCCTGCTGGAGGCCGCCACCCCCAAGGGCGTGGAAAGCTTCCGCTTCGACCCGGCTGGTAACCTGCTGGACAACACACCGACGGCCGATGGCCATCAGGACAACAGCCTGCTGGGCAATCTGCTGAGCCACTACGCCGGTCGTCACTACCGCTACGACAGCCGCGGAAACCTTATCGAAAAGCGCGTCAACGGCAGCCTTACCCAGCTGGAATGGGACGGCTACAACCGCCTGAGCCGGCTGACTGCACCGGGTGGCGACAGCACCGAATACCGCTATGACCCGCTGGGCCGCCGCATCGCCAAGCTCAGTCAGGGCAAGACAACCCTGTACGGCTGGGATGGCGACGTGCTGGCGTTTGAAACCCAAGACGACGTCGCGGTGCATTACCTGTTCGAACCCGGCAGCTTCATCCCGCTGGCCCAGGTACACACCGACGCCATCCAGGGCGTGAAAGTGCCAGCGTGGAACCAGTACAACCCTTACGATCCGGAGCGCGACCCGCTGCTGCAGGCAGGGCCGGAACCATCAGCCCCGCGCGCGGTGTACTACTACCACGCCGACCACCTCGGCACCCCGCAAGCTCTTACCGATGCGCAAGGCCAGTTGGCACTGGAGATGGATTACCAGGCCTGGGGCGAAGCACGGGAAGTGATTGCCGAGGCGGCGGCCTCCGCCGGCATCCGCAACCCCTTCCGCTTCCAGGGGCAGTATCATGACGACGAATCAGGGCTGCACTACAACCGCTATCGCTACTATGATCCGGAGATAGGGCGGTTTATTTCGCGGGACCCGATTGGGTTGCTGGGTGGGATTAATATCCATAGCTATGCGCCGAATCCGGTTGAGTGGGTTGATCCACTCGGTTTGGAGCGCTTTCCCACGTGGATGCCAACTAAGCAAGGTTATCAGCGCCAGCATATCATTCCATATTCACTAAAAGGGCATCCAGTATTCGAAAAAGCAGGGTTGGATGTGAATTCTGCGGGAAATATGATGTATATGCCGGTGTGTGAGGGTATAGACTCCAAGAAGAAAGGATATCACCGAGGCTGGACCGAAGAGCATGCGGCTTATAATAGAATGGTGCAGGCTAAATTAGATGAGATGAATATTAAATCTCGTCAAGAAGGGTGGGATAAAGCGCGGGCGCAAAAGGAAATTTCTGACTTGCAATTGAAGCTTAGGGCAGACTTGAATTCTGGGAAGCTGACTTGTGCATCTCCCATGAGATCGAAAAATAAATGAGGTGTGGTGTGATGAGAATATATACTATGAGTACGGCGGAATCGAATGATAACTGCTATTTTGATGTAAAAGACACGAATGGGTCTGTTTTGGACCATTTTATGCTAGGTGTTCCTGTTGCTAGATTTGAAAAAGGATATCCTTTTGTTATGAAGGCTCAGTCTTTTTTTAATGAATCTAATTTTCATGCGTATGATTTTTTTGAGCCAACTATGGCTTTTCCTGTTTTTTCAACTCGTGCAGCTGATGCGTTGCGGGAAAAAATGTCATCTCAGATGACATTTTTTCCCGCAAAGGTCGATGTTAATGGCAGTCTTTATGAGGTTTTTGCTGGAGTAGTGTTGAATAGGAAGCGGGTGTTTGAAAGGGTGGGTGATTATGAGATACGTGTTAGGGATGGGGTGGTGATGGGTGATGATGATTTTATTGTTAGAGATTTAGATAATCCACAATTTTTCTTTGCTACGGAGTCTATGCGACTCTTGTGTGATAGTTTGCGGTTAAGTATTTTTTTTAAAAATTTTTCGATGATGAAATAATCAATACGTCGTGATCAGTGGTGTGTGGTTATATATCATTTTAAATAAATTTCTGTTTTTTCTGTCAATGATTGTGAATTGTTGAATATTTTAAGATAAAATGATTTTTTAGCTCATTGCTTGTTGTGGTGGAAGTGAATGAATAGAGCTATGTAATCGTAAATTTTTAAGTTGCTCTGATTTTGATTCTGATTTGGTTGCTTGTTGAGTGATTTTGTAGTTTTGGAAAAGGTTGAGTTGTGGATGGTTGTGAAAAAATACTATTTGGCAGTGATGAGTGAGAGTGATGGGTGTGTTTCCGGTTTTTATTCTGCAATATTGGTTGATGGTGTAGATAAGGATAGCTTTCAGCACTATGGTAAAAAACCGTGGTATGCTGGTCCTAAGAGATTTAGTGGGAAATTGATGCCATTTCCTGATGGCCTGACTTTGATAGTTAATAAGGATTGTTGTGAATGCGATATCAGAAGAGGGTCGGATTATTTCTATGTTTTTAGTGAGAGATTTTTAAATGTAATTAAAAATTATAAAACTAGTTTTGATGAAATTAAGCAGATTGTTAGAGTAGTAAAAGGTCAAGTCAAGTCAGATGGCGGCTTGTTTTTTGTGGGTAGAACAAAAAGAATTTCCATAGCTGATGTTGTGGATTTTAAGTGTAGCAAAATGGCAGGTGAGTTTAATGATATGTTTGAAGTGCTCAGGGTTCGTGCTGATTTTGATTTTGACATGTTTGATATGTTTGATGCAGCAACTGGTCAATTGAGCTTGGTCGTGTCTGAGGAGCTGGTTTCGGACCTGCAGGAGGTTGATCTAAAGGGAGTTCATTTCATGCCGATTGATGATCTTGTATTCAATACGCTGCAGGATTTTAGATTGAATAGTATGAGATATTATCCAGTTTGATGGTTGCGTGTTGATTTTGGTGATTGGGGTTTATATGGACATCCACCATTTACCTTATTGCTTAAGATGATGTGGGTTATTGACTAGGGTTTGGCGTGTCTAATTCAACGGAAAGTGAAACGGCTTGTCTAATTAATGTGTACGCTGGACATAACGATTTAGGGCCCGTGTATGAGGAACTGCCTGCGATCCCCGTTGTGGATGGTTGCTACGAGTTACTGTCGTCGCCTGGCTTGGCATTAAATATGGCGAAAGCAGATTTGATTCGTATAGAGAAAATAGATCAACCCGCAGTTGTCTTGAGGCGGGGTGGGAATTTTTGCATACAAATTTATGCTGATGAAATTGCTGATGAAGAGATTGAACGGCTGGATCGAACTGTGTTAAGCGAATTCGGTGGTAGTCTGGATGGTGTAAATGGTGTAAATGGTGGAAATCTGGCTCTTTCTGTTCCATCAAGTAATGATATTCAGGCTATTAATAGTTTTTTTGATGGTTTTAAATCGAGAGTTGGTGTGGAATGGTATTACGCTAATGTTTATAAGAATTTTGAAGACCCTGCAGATGAGACGCTGTTGGATTGGTGGGTCAAACATTGATGGTTATTTAAGCGGAATTTGGGGGTAGGTTGGACCGGTTCGCAATCAACTGCTTACGGTTGATTGCAGGTTTGTCATGACGGCTGCTGGCACGGTACTGCCACAGCGTTTGTGCTATGAGGACAATTTGTCCGGCATGCAGACAAAAAAACACCCCGCCAGCAAGGCTGGTCGGGGTCTGCAATGTCAGAGCCAGGCTCCGACGGAGGGTTAACTTTCACCCCATGTCATCGCCGTGCGCGAATTGCTGTGGGTCGGGGTCAAGAAAACGACCAGCAGCAGGGTGAGCGCACATCATACTGATCAGAACTATCTGTTTCTATTAGGGATAGTACTGATCAGTCGGCAAGCTGCCGTTGCCGGCAATGCCGGATCGAGCTTGCCTGCCCTGTGTTGTCAGCCGGTATGTGCCAGATGGCGGGGTTTAGAGCCGCTAACAAAAAACCTGCTGCTGCGTTGCGTCTCCTTGCCGTACCCTTGTACTGTCGGCGTCGGCGCGCCTTGCCCCAGGGACGCTACGCTATTTTGTTAGCCGCT
>NZ_RFAR01000139.1 GCF_003693445.1 Aquitalea palustris
TGGCCGACGAAGTGCGCAAGCTGGCCGAGCGCACGGCCAATGCCACCAATGAGATTTCCACCCTGGTCAGCGATGTGGAAAGCGCCTCGCTCAACACCAAGCAACAAGTCACCGAAGCCGCCGGCCAAGTGGCTGGTTACCGCGATACCGGGCTGGAAACCGCAGCCGCCATCCGCAGCATGGTGGATGTCAGCGAACAGATGGCACGGGTCATCGCCCAGGGCACCAATACCAGCTTCATGGAGGTGGTCAAGCTCGACCACGTGGTGTTCAAGCTGGACATCTACAAGGCCTTCATCGGCTACCACGACCTGGCAGCAGACAAGGTGTCCTCGCACCAGCATTGCCGCCTGGGCAAGTGGTATTACGAAGGCCGTGGCGCGCAGGAATGCAAGGGCAACAGCCAGTTCATGCAGCTGGAAACCCCGCATGCCAATGTACACAACGCCGGCAAGGAAGCACTGAACGCCTTCCACGCCAAGGATTTCGCCAAGGCCAGACAGGCGCTGCAACGCATGGAAGAAGCATCCGATCAGGTGATGGATCTGCTGACCCAGCTGGAACAGCAGCCTTGTAACAACAAGGTCTGAACAACCCGCACGCGCCAGCCCGGACTGGCGCGCATCTCACAGGCATGTCGCCGGCTCACGCCCCCACGGCGGGACGGTGTTGCATGCGCTGGCGCAGCGCGTCGATGGCATAACGCACCTTGGCTGGCTGCGCATCACGCCTGGGTGTCACCACATAGATGCCCAGCGCCGGCAAGCGCCACTCGGGCAGGATGCGCAGCAAGCGGCCATCGGCCAGCTCCTGCCTGATTTCCGGCTCCGGCTGGATAGACAGGCCCATGCCGGCCAGCACGAACTGCCGCGCTGCCAGGATATTATTACTGCTGACGCGCACGCCCACCTCAGGCCGTACCACCACCCCTTCGGCATTTTCCATACTCAGCCAGCTCTGGCTGCGCTCGTGATCCAGCATCACCCATTGGTGCTCGGTCAGCTGCTGTGGCTGGATAATCGGCGCATGGCGGGCCAGATAGGCCGGTGCGGCGCACAGCACGCTATCCCAGTCCGCCAGATGACGCGCCACCAGGCTGGAATCTTTCAGGTCGCCCGCGCGCAGGGCCAGATCAATGCGGTGCTGCACCAGATCGATCATCTCATCATGGAAAAACAGCTTCAGACTGAGCCGTGGATGGGCCGCCAGCAGCGGCGCCAGTGCCTCGGTCAGCATCGGCCCGGCAAAGCCCTGATAGAACAGGCTGCCGGCTTCGGTGAGAGTGAGGCTGCGCGTGGTCCGGTGCAATAAGGACACGCCATGCTCGGCCTCCAGCTTGCTGATATGCTGGCTCACGGCCGAAGGCGTCATGCCCAACTCGCGCGAAGCCGCAATCATCGAGCCCTGTTCCACCACGGTGGCGAACACCGCCATGCGCCGCAACATTTCCATATTATTAAGTCCAGCTAATTTATTAATGGCAGTATTGACGGATTATCACGAGATCAGCAAGCGATTACAGTTGCTTCCATCCACTATCGAAAGGAAAGCAAGATGAAAATCGCACTGATCGGCGCTACCGGTTTTGTTGGCTCGGCCATTCTGCAAGAACTGCTGGCCCGCCAGCATCAAGTCACCGCCATCGTCAGCCGTCCGGAACGCCTGCCGCAGCATGCACAACTGCAGGCCATCAAGGCCGATGCCTATGATGCCGCCGCCATTGCCAGCGCCGTCGCCGGCCACGACGTGGTGATCAGCGCCTTCAACCCCGGCTGGGACAAGAGCGACATCCGCAGCCTGTTCATCCAGGGCCACGACGCCATCGTCGCCGGGGTGAAGCAGGCCGGGGTAAGCCGCTTTCTGGAAGTGGGCGGCGCCGGCAGCCTGTTCGTGGCACCGGGCCTGCAGCTGATCGACACCCCGCACTTCCCTGCCGAATACAAGGAAGGGGCCGAAGGCGCACGCCAGGCACTCAACAGCCTGCGCAGCGAAACCGCACTGGACTGGGTATTCCTGTCGCCGCCGGCCCTGCTGGCCCCGGGCGAGCGCAGCGGTCAGTACCGTGTGGGTGGTGAGGAACTGCTGATGGATGGTGACGCACCCGCCGGCATCAGCGTGGCCGATCTCGCCGTAGCCATCGCCGACGAAGTGGAAACGCCACGTCATAGCCGCCAGCGCTTTACTGTTGCCCACTGATTCACACTTGCCCCGCCTTAGCCGCCCTGCCCTTGCAGGCGGCTTTTTTTATTGCCCGCAGCATGCTGCAACTGCACATCGAAACACGCGCCAATATTGGCGTTGACAGGCATGGGCAGCTTATCTACAGTGCCAGCCAGCCGTACTGGATGGCGCGGGAGAGATCACCTTTGCGGTGACGCCGAAGGGGTATCGCCCCAGAAACTCTCAGGCAAAAGAACCGCGCCGTCGTCTGGCTCTCTGGAGAGAAGGACCGTGCCATCGCGCCCGGCCTCGCCGAAGGAAAAGACAGCACACGTTGTCGAAGATTGTTGACAAACCCCTCGCGCTTTCTGAAAAGAAAGCGATGCTCCCTTCTTCAATAGTTAGGGCAAGGGCGGGAAGATTAGGAATAGACAGGAAGGCTGCGGAATCAATCAGTAAGCCGGAAGGCCCGGCTTAGCCGGGTCCTGCGCAATCCTATCAAATCACTTTGTCAGCAGCCTGAGACAACCCACGCTGTCGCAATCTCTCAGGCAAAAGGACAGAGGGGGCAGTGACTGCATTCATGTCAGCATGCGTCGGCCTGCCCGGTTTGCGAGCGATGGAGCCTGCCCTTCCCTCGCCCTTCCTGCCTGTCATTCCTGCGCCAGCCACCATGAGCAGTCCAACACAGGGCATCCACTGCCGCTAACAACTGCGGATCAGACGCTTCGCGACGCCTGATGGCCGGAAGCAGAACAGTCCGCACGCGCAAAACATGACAGGCTGACACACACATCAAGGGGCCCTCCTTTCGCAAGCGGCCCGCACCCGAAACACCGGCAGCGCCCCCAAGGGCCTGCCTGCAGCAGACAAGAGAGCAATATGGCTATCAGCGTTTTCGACCTGTTCAAGATTGGCATCGGCCCGTCCAGCTCGCACACCGTCGGCCCCATGCGCGCCGCCCGCCAGTTTGTTGCCCGGCTGGAAAAAGACGGCCTGCTGGCTGCCACCAGCCGCGTACGTAGCGAGATGTATGGCTCGCTGGGAGCTACCGGCAAGGGCCACGGTTCGGACACCGCCGTGCTGCTGGGCCTGGCAGGCGAACTGCCCGACCTGGTGGATACCGATGCCGTACCAGACTTGCTGGCAGCGATCCGCAACACCAGGCAACTAAACCTGCTGGGCACGCAGGCCATCGCCTTCAACGAGGGTGACGACCTGATCCTGCACAAGCGCAAGACCCTGCCCTACCACCCCAACGGCATGATTTTCGAAGCCTACGACGCCGCCGGCAACAGCCTGTCCAAGCGGGCGTACTATTCGGTGGGCGGTGGTTTCGTGGTGGACGAAGCAGCCATCGAGGCTGGCTTCACCCCACCCGGTGTCACCGAACTCAAGCACCCCTTCAATACTGCCGCCGAACTGTTGGCCCTGTGCAAGGAACAGGGCAAGAGCATCAGCCAGATCATGCTGGAAAACGAACTGGCCTGGCGCAGTGAAGAAGAAGTCCGTCGCGACCTGCTCACCATCTGGGGCGTGATGCAGGCCTGTGTCAAACGCGGCTGCCAGCGCGAAGGCATCCTGCCCGGCGGCATGAAGGTGAAACGCCGCGCCGCTGACATGTACCAGAAGCTGCTGGCCGCTCCGGAAGCCGCGCTGCGCGACCCGCTCACCGTGATGGACTGGGTCAATCTGTATGCGCTGGCCGTGAATGAGGAAAACGCCGCCGGTGGCCGCGTCGTCACCGCCCCCACCAATGGCGCCGCCGGCATCATCCCGGCAGTCATGCACTATTATTCACGCTTTGTCCCGGGCGCCAGCGAAGACGGCATCGTGCGCTACCTGCTGACCGCCGGCGCCATCGGCATCCTGTTCAAGCTCAATGCCTCCATCTCTGGCGCGGAAGTCGGCTGCCAGGGCGAAGTGGGCTCAGCCTGCTCCATGGCCGCCGGTGCGCTGGCTGAAGTCATGGGCGGCACGCCGGAACAGGTGGAAAACGCGGCGGAAATCGGCATGGAGCACAACCTGGGGCTGACCTGCGACCCGGTGGGCGGCCTGGTGCAAGTACCGTGCATCGAACGCAATGCCATGGCCTCGATCAAGGCCATCAACGCTGCCCGCATGGCGCTGCGCGGTGACGGACAGCACTGCGTGTCGCTGGATCGTGTCATCAAGACCATGCGCGACACCGGGCGCGACATGAGCACCAAGTACAAGGAAACCGCCCGCGGCGGGCTGGCCATCAATGTGATCGAAGTGCCAGTCAACGTCGTGGAATGCTGAGCCGGACCAGACAGTGAGCAACAAAACGCCGTGGCATCCCGTCCACGGCGTTTTCTTTTATATAGCCGCCTGCCACCCCTTCTCTCCAAACCTATTCAGCCCCGCTACGCAGCTGCCGCGATGACAGCGCAAACCCTATGTAGCACTCAGTAGAACTACGCATTCATGCCATTCCACCTTGTC
>NZ_RFAR01000029.1 GCF_003693445.1 Aquitalea palustris
AAAAACCTGCTGCTGCGTTGCGCCGCCTTGCCCCAGGGCCGCTACGCTATTTTGTCAGCCGCTCCAAGCGCCGCTGACAAGACCGAATACGCGACTGGCAACCTCCGTCGGCTGCCAGCCATGAACAATGACGCTATTGAAGATGACGAAGATGAGCGAACAGAAATTCCTGCCCTTTGCCCTGCCGGATATCGGCGAAGAAGAAATCAATGAAGTGGTGGATGCCCTGCGTTCCGGCTGGGTGACCACCGGCCCCAAGACCAAGCAATTCGAAGCCGACTTTGCCGCCTTCATCGGCGAAGGCGTGGAAGCCATCGCGGTAAACTCCGCCACCGCCGGCCTGCACCTGGCGCTGGAAGCCATCGGCATCCAGCCCGGTGACGAAGTGATTGTCCCCAGCTACACCTTTACCGCCACTGCCGAAGTGGTGCGCTATCTGGGGGCTGATCCGGTATGTGTCGATGTGGACCCGGCCAGCTTCAATATCAGCCCGGCTGCCATCCGTGCCGCCATCACCCCGAAAACCCGCGCCATCATGCCGGTACACTTTGCCGGCCTTGCCTGCGAGATGGATGAGATTCTGGCCATCGCCCGCGAACACGGCCTGAAGGTGGTGGAAGACGCCGCCCACGCGCTGCCCACCCGTTACAAGGGCAAGCTGATCGGCACGCTGGATTCGGATGTCACCGTGTTCAGTTTCTACGCCAACAAGACCATGACTACTGGCGAAGGCGGCATGGTGGTGTCCAAGAACAAGGACATCATCGCCCGCTGCAAGATCATGCGTCTGCACGGCATCAGCCGCGATGCCTTCGACCGCTATGTGTCGAAGACCCCGGCCTGGTTCTACGAAGTGGTCGCCCCCGGCTTCAAATACAATATGCCGGACACCGCCGCCGCCATGGGCATTCATCAGCTGAAGAAAATTGCCGGCTTCCAGCAAAAGCGCGAGCTGATGGCCGCCCGTTTCGACCGCGAACTGGCCGATCTGCCGCTGATTCTGCCGGCACGCCCGGCCGATGCCGCTGGCCAGCATGCCTGGCATCTATACCCGGTACGTATCAAGCCGGAAGCCGGCATCAGCCGTGACGACTTCATCGTGCGCATGGCCGAGAAAGGCATTGGCTGCTCGGTACACTTCATCCCCTTGCACCGCCAGCCGGTATGGCGTGATGGCTACCAATTGCAGCGCAGTGCCTTCCCGGTGGCGGATGCCGCCTTCGAGGCCGAAGTGACCCTGCCGCTGTACACCCGCATGAGCGAGGCCGACCAGACCCGCGTGATTGCCGCCGTGCGTGAGATTCTGGGCGCATGAGTCAGCCGTCCCTGTCGCCGTTGGTGCAGCGCCGGGCGGGTTCGGCGCTGCTCAAGCGGCTATTCGACCTGATCGCCGCCAGTGCCGGCCTGCTGCTGCTGGCCGGACCTTTGTTGCTGGTAGCCTTGTGGATCAAGCTGGATTCTCCCGGGCCGGTGTTTTTCCGCCAGGTGAGGGTAGGGCGTGGCGGCATGCTGTTCCGCATTCACAAGTTCCGTACCATGCAGGTGAACACCGAGGTGCAGGGCCAGCTCACCGTGGGCGCGGACAGCCGCGTTACCGGTGCCGGCCGTTTCCTGCGCAAGAGCAAGCTGGATGAACTGCCGCAACTGCTGGACGTGCTGTTTGGCGACATGAGCCTGGTGGGCCCGCGCCCGGAAGTGCCCAAGTATGTGGCGCACTACCCGGATGAGGTGCGCGACATCGTGCTGTCGGTACGCCCCGGCATCACCGACTGGGCCTCCATCCGTATGATCGACGAAAACGAAATCCTCGGTCGTGCCGCCGATCCGGAGCGCGCTTATATCGAACAGGTGCTGCCGGAAAAGCTGGGCTACTACGTGCGCTATGCGCAAACCCACAGCCTGCTGGAAGATATCCGCATCATCTTCGCCACCTTGCTGAAAATCGTGCTGCGCTGATGGCCGTGAAAGTCGATTCGACATGCTAGACAAACTGCTGACCTTTTCCCGCCACAACAAGATGGCGCTGCTGGCGCTGATGGATGCGCTGCTGCTGCCACTGGCCCTGTGGAGTGCCGTGGTGCTGCGCCTGGGCGGCTACTGGGACCCCAAGCTGGATCCGTATCTGTGGATCTTCATCGTGCCGCCACTATGGGTGATCCCCATCTTCGTCAAGCTGGGGCTGTATCGCGCGGTGCTGAAGTATCTGGACGACAAGATCGTCTACACCGTGTTTACCGGGGTGAGTCTGGCGGTGCTGGTGCTGACGGCGGTGATTGTCATGGCGCGCATTGCGCCGTTTCCGCGTTCGTCCATCATCATCTTCTGGATGTTCGCCATGGCCTATATCGGCGGCAGCCGCTTTGTGCTGCGCGGCCTGGTGCGGCGGATAGATTCGGTGGATGCGCCGCGTGAACACGTCATCATCTACGGTGCCGGTCAGGCCGGGGTGCAACTGATGCTGGCCTTGCAGGCGGGCAAGGAATACCGGCCGATGGCCTTTGTCGATGACAATCCGGACAGCTGGCGGCGTACCTATCGCGGCCTGACCGTGCATGCGCCGGCCGACCTGCCCTTGTTGATCGAGGAAACTGCAGCCAGCTGCATCCTGCTGGCCATGCCCTCGGTCAGCCGTGGTCGTCAGCGTGAAATCCTGGAGTCGCTGGAACATCTGCGCATTCCCATCAAGCGCCTGCCCGGCATGGCCGATCTGGTCTCCGGCGAAGCGCGAGTGGAAGAGCTGAAGGAAGTGGAAATCGAGGATCTGCTGGGCCGCGACCCGGTGCCGCCCAGCCCCGAGCTGCTGGCGCGCAATATCCAGGGCAGGGTGGTGATGGTGACCGGGGCGGGCGGCTCCATCGGCTCCGAGCTGGTGCGGCAGATCGCCCGCAATAATCCGGCGCGTATCGTGTTGTTTGAACTGACCGAGTTTGCCCTCTACGCCATCGACCACGAGCTGTCGCAGCTGGCTCCGTCCATCCCGCGCACGCCGGTACTGGGGTCGGTCACCGACCATGCCCGGCTATGCCAGATCATGCGCGCCTTCAAGGTGGAAACGGTATATCACGCAGCGGCGTACAAGCATGTGCCGATGGTGGAACACAATCCGGTGGCCGGGATCCTCAACAATGCCTTCGGTACCGATACCACGGCGCAGGCGGCGGAAGACTGCGCGGTGGATACCTTTGTGCTGATTTCCACCGACAAGGCGGTACGCCCCACCAATGTGATGGGTGCCACCAAGCGACTGGCCGAGCTTACCTTGCAGGGCCGTCATGCCCGTGGTAGCAAAACCCGCTTTGTCATGGTGCGCTTTGGCAATGTGCTGGGCAGTTCCGGCTCGGTGGTGCCCTTGTTCAAGAAGCAGATCAAGGCCGGCGGTCCGGTGACCGTGACCCATCCGGACATCACCCGCTACTTCATGACCATTCCGGAAGCCGCTCAGCTGGTGATCCAGGCCGGGGCCATGGGCGAGGGCGGGGATGTGTTCGTGCTGGATATGGGCGAGCCGGTGAAGATTGCCGATCTGGCGCGACGCATGGTCCATCTGTCCGGGCTGGAAGTGCGCGATGACAAGCACCCGAGCGGCGATATCGAAATCCGCTTCTCCGGCCTGCGGCCGGGCGAAAAGCTGTACGAAGAACTGCTGATCGGCGACAACGTGCTGCCTACTGACCATCCGCGTATTTTGCGCGCCCAGGAATACCATCTGTCCGCAGCGGAACTGGCGCACTTCATGCAGCAACTGGCACAGGCCTGCCAGCAACTGGATGCGGCCAGTGCCTTTGCCTTGATGCAGCAGGTGGTGCATGAATTCCGGGCCAGCCCGGCCACCCAGGACTGGGTGGTGATGCAGCAGGCAGTCAGTCGCTGACCACCCGGTCACGGCCCAGCTGCTTGGCCTGGTACATGCGGGAATCGGCGATTTCCACCAGCTGGCGCCGGTGATTGCATTTGTCGGCCAGCCGCTCGGCCAGGCCGATGCTGGCGGTCAGTGGCGTGCCATCCGGCCGCTGGCCCAGCCCCTGCTGGCGCAGCCGGTCCAGCGCCAGCCGGGCCTGGATCATGTCGGTATTGGGCATCAGCAGCAGAAACTCTTCCCCGCCCCAGCGCACCAGCACATCACCACGCCGCACACAGGCCAGTGTCTTGTGTACCAGCTGTTTCAATGTCTTGTCGCCAGCGGCATGACCAAACTGGTCATTGATGCTCTTGAAGTGGTCCAGGTCGATAAAGGCGATGGCCAGCGGCATCTGGTTGCGCTCGGCATTGACCAGCTGCAGCTCCAGCATTTCGATGCCGCTGCGGCGCGAGAAGGCGGTGGTCAGCGGATCGCGGATGGTCTGGCCGACCAGGGCGATGATGAAGGCCAGCTGGCTGATGCTGGCCAGCGAGGACACGCTCGCCAGCAGCGACAGCAGCCAGAACTCGCCGCCAAAGGAAGGCCAGCTGGCCACCGACCAGTCCAGCGACCAGGCGATGGCATAAGCCAGCAATACCGGTGTGGCAAAGGCCAGATTTTCGATCAGGGTGAGCGGGAAGATGGAAAATGCTGCCAGCAAGACAAAGGGCAGGAAGGCATAACCGGTGCCGATCGCTGCCGATACCCCTTCCAGGTGGTACTGGGTCATCAGCAGGTGCGAGCCGATGTAAAACAGCGTGGGGATGGCAAACAGGATGGTCATGCCGCGATAGGCACCTGATAGCTGACCATCCTGCGGACACCACAATACCAGGCCGACAAAGGCCATGGTCGCGAGCACGCGCATGGTGGCCAGCATTTGCCACAGCCCGGAGGGCAGGGTCATCACGTCCACCACGATCCACAGCGGGGTGAGCAGGGCAAACAGCAGGGAGAACAGGCGCACGCGATTGACCAGCATCAGCGCACGGCGTTGCTGCAGCAAGGGCATGTGCTGGTGCGGGCTCAACAGCCAGCCGGTTTCATTACTGGCGATCTCGCCGGGCAGCAGGCCCAGAATCCGCCGCCAGATGGTGTGTGTGATTCTCATTGTCAGACAAGTTTTTAGTTTGCTGCATTGTAGGGGCAATGTGCTCCCCGACCTTGTAAAATATCAAATGATGCGGAAATTGGTCGCGAATTCTCTGAATAGCTGGCTGATTTTAAATAATATTTAATGCCATCAGACAAAGGAGGGCGGCCATTTGGAAACCCGCTGGCTGGAAGATTTTCTGGTATTGGCCGATACCGGCAGCTTTACCCGCTCGGCCGAAATCCGCCACCTTACCCAACCGGCATTTTCTCGCCGCATCAAGTCACTGGAAAGCTGGTTTGGTGCCGATCTGATCGACCGCACCACCTACCCCACCCGGCTCACCGCCGCCGGCGAGCTGCTGCGCGAACAGGCGGTGCTGATGCTGGGGCAGATCAACAGCACCCGTGCCCAGCTGCGCGGCCTGCAACCACTGCCAGACGGCACCCTTAGCCTGGCGGTGCCGCACACGCTGTCTTTCTCGTTTTTCCCCAAGTGGCTCAGCAGCGTGGAGCAGGGCTTTGGTCCGCTGTCCTGCCGCCTGCAAGCCAGCAATGTGCATGATGCGCTGCTGGCCTTCGTCGAGGGCGGCTGTGATCTGCTGATGTGCTATCACCACCCGAAGCAGCCGGTAGACCTGGCCGATCCACGCTATAGCGGCCTGCGCTTGGGGGTAGAGTCGCTGCGGCCCTATGTGCGCAGCAATCCGGATCGCAGCCCGCGCCATGCTTTGCCCGGCAGTGCCGCGCAGCCGCTGCCCTTTCTGGGCTATGCCAGCAATGCCTATTTCCGCCTGATGACCGACCTGATCCTGGAAGCGGCCCCGGAGCCCCCTTTTCTGTCGTTGCGCTATGAAACCGATATGGCCGAGGGGCTGAAAAACATGGTGCTGGAAGGACATGGCGTGGCCTTTTTGCCCACCAGTTCGATACAGCGCGAATTGCGTTCGCGCCAACTGGTACTGGCGGCAGAGCAGGGTTGGAGCGTGGATATGGAAGTGAGGCTGTACCGCGACAAAAAGCGCAGCCGGCCGGAACTGGACGCCTTCTGGAATTATCTGGCGGCCAGTGCGGATCCGGTTTGAGCCATCGGTAGTGATAAGGACGAAACCTATCCGTTTTTAGGCGCTTGCCTGCTGCTGGCAACTGAATATTTTCCTAGCATGGCCACCCCTGATGTTGCTCAACACTGGAGAGGCCAAGATGAAATGCAGGAAAGCTTTGCAATGGATACTGTGCTGCCTGGCAGTACTGTCGGGGTCGGTCGCGCAGGCTGCCCCCAGTGCTGCCAGCGAAGCGGTGGTGGATATCTATTTATTACGCCACGGCAAGACGCTATTCAATACCACCAGCCAGGTGCAGGGCTGGTCGGATACCCCGCTGACCGCCGCCGGGGTCAAGGGTGCCGAGGCGGCCGCCAGAGGGCTGGCCAGCACGCCGTTCATTGCGGCTTACAGCAGTGATCTGGGGCGGGCACGCTCCACGGCCAAAATCGTACTGGGGCAAGGCGAGCGCAATGGCTTGCCCTTGCAGGAGGACGAGCGCTTCCGTGAATGGAACTACGGCAGTTTTGAAGGCCGGCCGGATGCCGAGATGTGGACACCGCTGTTCCGCCAGCAGGGCATGGTATTCGATCCTGGCTGGGGCAACTGGACGGACTTTACCCACAAGATGAATGACCGGGCCATTGCGCAGGCCATTCACGACAACGACCCGCGTGGCTGGGCCGAAACCTATCCGCAGATCGAAGCGCGCTTGCGTTCCGGCATGCAGGATGTCGTGAGCAAGGCGGTGGCGGCGGGTGGTGGCAATGTGCTGCTGGTCAGTCATGGCGGTGCCATTCTCAGCATTCTCGATATCTTTGTACCGGGTCAGGCCAAGAACACCGATATTCCCAATAGCAGCATCACCCTGCTGCGCTATCAGAATGGCCAGTACCAGCTGCTTAAAGCGGGCGATGTCAGCTATCAGCAGCCGCGCTGAAGCCGTCACCAGTTCCTGCAAGGGCTGCTCCCGCGATATTTCAAGCCATATTGCTTGCAGCCCTGTCTGAGCAAAGCGCCCGCCACCCTGCTGGCGGGCATGCTGTATTTGGCTGGTCAGCCCGCACTCTTGCCGGTCATTTTCCATGGTTATGCAAAATTTGCATGAGCTGATTGCGAATCGGAATTGGCCAAGCCGCTTGCTGGCAGCCTACAGTCTGCCCCCATCACTCCGCGCTGGCGGAGACCATCGACAAAGGCTTCTGCATGTCCACACGTATCGAACACGACCTGCTTGGCGATCGCGCCGTTCCGGCGGATGCCTACTGGGGTGTCCACACCCTGCGCGCAGTGGAGAACTTTCCCATCACTGGCCAGACCATTGCCAGCTATGGCGACCTGATCATCGCCCTAGCGCAGATCAAGAAAGCCGCTGCCCAGGCCAACCGTGATCTGGGTTTGCTGGATGCACGGCGTGCCCAGGCCATTGTCGATGCCTGCGATGAACTGGTGGATGGCAAGCTGCACGAGCAGTTTGTGGTGGATGTGATTCAGGGTGGGGCAGGGACTTCCACCAATATGAATGCCAACGAAGTCATCGCCAACCGCGCGCTGGAACTGATGGGTCATGCCCGTGGCGAGTACGACAAGCTGCATCCCAACGAACACGTCAACATGAGTCAGAGCACCAATGACGTGTATCCCACCGCGCTGCGCCTGGCCACTTACTGGGGGGTGCTGCGTCTGCAACGCACCATGTTCGTGTTGCGCGAAGCCTTTGCCGCCAAGGCGGAAGAATTCAAGAATGTCCTGAAGATGGGCCGCACCCAGCTGCAGGACGCGGTGCCGATGACGCTGGGGCAGGAGTTCCAGACCTACGCCGTGATGCTGGGTGAAGACGAACAGCGCCTGAGCGAAGCCCGTGCGCTGATGCTGGAAATCAATCTGGGTGCCACTGCCATCGGTACCGGTATTACCGCGCATCCTGATTACGCCCGGCTGGTGTGTCTGCACCTGTCCGAGCTGACCGGCCTCAAGCTGATGACCGCACCAAACCTGATCGAAGCCACCCAGGATTGCGGTGCCTTCGTGCAGCTGTCCGGTGTGCTCAAGCGTGTGGCAGTCAAACTGTCGAAAACCTGCAATGACTTGCGCCTGCTGTCCTCCGGCCCGCGCGCCGGCATTGGCGACATCAATCTGCCGGCCCGTCAGGCGGGTTCGTCCATCATGCCGGGCAAGGTCAATCCGGTGATTCCGGAAGTAGTCAACCAGGTGGCCTTCGAAGTCATCGGCAACGACATGACCATCACCATGGCCGCCGAAGGTGGCCAGCTGCAGCTGAATGCCTTCGAGCCGGTCATCGCCTACAGCATGTTCCGCAGCGTGCGCCATCTGGCCAATGCCTGCAGCACGCTTACCGAACATTGCGTCAAGGGCATTACCGCCAACGAGGCTAAGCTGCGTGCCGACGTGCTCAATTCCATTGGCCTGGTGACGGCGCTCAATCCCATTATCGGCTATGCCGCAGCTACCGCGGTGGCTGCCGAAGCTCACGCCACCGGTGGCAGTGTCTACGATATCGTGCTGGAACGCGGGCTGATGCAGCGCGCCCAGCTGGACGAGGCATTGCAGCCGGAGGCACTGACCCAGCCGCGCTGGCTGTCTTAAACGGTGTTCTGCTGTCGGTACTTGTCCGGTACCGACTTTCCTGTGTTGGCCGGGTATTTGCCCGGCCATTTTTTTTGCTGGCTTGTGCCAAGCAAGGGCTGGATGTATAAGTGTATTGTGCATTGCACAAAAAGGAGTGGAACATGACACAAGCCCTGATCTGGTGGCTGGAGAACAGCCCCCGCTGGCTAAGCTGCTGCAGCGCGCAATGGCGCCGCCAGCAAGAAGTGTTGCGCGCAGCCACCTTCCATACCGGCCACGTGCTGTGCAGCCCGGCACCCTTGCCGGACAAGCTGTCCCGCCTGCTGCGCCGCTCCTGTTCCGATGCCATCACCTTGCTTTATGGCAGTGGCGAGGTGCAATTGCAGCTATGCAGCCAGCTACCCGCCCCGCAACACGATCCCTGCCAGCTGTATGCCCTGGGCCAGCGGCTGCAGCAGCGCACCGGCGAGGCCTGCCTGCATGGTCTGGTTGATATCGGGCGCGCCCTGTCGCGCTGATTGTGGCGCCGTGGCGGTGCGAATGCCTTTGCAGTCGCTGCCAGGCAGGGCACAATGCCGCTCTTTACGCATTCAGAGAGCCCTGCCATGTCCAGCCAATCCATGCTCAGCCAGCAGCAACTGCAACAACTGGCACCCGAGCTGCAAGATTATCTGGCTACCCAGTTGAATCTTGAGGTCGGGCAGTTCGACGCACAATTCCTGCTGGATTTCGTCGCCGCCAGGATAGGCCGGCAGATCTATAACAAGGCGCTGGATGATGCGCAGCAAGCATTGAGCAGCCGTATGGAGTCGCTGCAGGCGGCTATCTGGGAATTGGAAAAATAGGTCGCTCGCGCCTGTTTTTTGGCCAGCTACTCCCTGTGGCTGGTCGGTGCCGGCCACCTGTCTGGCGGCCAATGTCTGCCATCATCAGGCCAACGGCGTTACAATCAGGGTTTCTCTCCCCCTGTGCCCAAGGTTCATGCTTTATCTGCGTCTGATGCTCAAAGGTTTCTTGCTGGCCGTGCTGCTGGTGCTGCTGGGCTTTGGCTACATGGCCTGGGGCATTGTCCGTTATGCCGCTGAGCCCGCCACGCAGCCTGCGGATGCCGCACTGGTACTGGGTGCTGCGGCCTGGGGCAGCAAGCCTTCGCCAGTGCTGCGCGAGCGTATCAATCACGCGGTGACCCTCTACAAGCAAGGCCGGGTACGCTGGATCGTGTTTACTGGTGGCACGCCGGAGCCGGGCTATCCGACCGAGGCCGATGTCGGGCGCGAGTTTGCCCTGCGCCAGGGGGTGCCGATGACCGCCATGCTGGCTGAAAACGAATCGCGCACCACCTGGCAGAACCTGGAAAACGCCCACAAGTTGGCGGCACCGTTTGGCATTCGCTCCTTTTTGCTGGTGAGCGATCCACTGCACATGCGGCGCGCAGTATTGATGGCGCATGACCTGGACATGGTGGCCGCACCGGCACCTACCGAGTCCAGCCGCTATGTCAGCTGGAGCAACAAGGTCAAATTCCTGGTCCGGGAAACCTGGCTATATGTCGGCTACCGGGTATTCCGCAAGCTGTCCTGATACTCGGGCTGCTGGCGGCTTGTGCAGAGATAAAAAAACCGGCTCAAGGCCGGTTTTTTATCGGGACCGAACAATCAGGCGCTATGCCACAGATCGATCAGGTCACCGGCTTCCACATTCGATACTTCGCTGCGTGCTTGCAGCCAGGCTACCAGCTTGCTGCGGATTTCTTCGGTAATGGCTACTTCACCCACCGGGAAAACCACGCCTTCCAGCTTTTCATTACCATCGAAATGGCCACCGAAGCTGATGGCGGCATCGTCGATGCAGTTGAGCCAGTCGTCCAGCAGCGCATCGGTATCAACACCCTTGGCGATGGTGGCGATCAGGTGAAAACCCAGCTCACGGTATTCGCCAACACGCATTTTCTTGCGCTGACGATGGTTCAGACGCTTCAGGCGCTGGGCGGAGTTGGGGTTGTGCAGATCGGACATGATGACTCCTTACAAAAAGACGTGGCGATGATAACAGGCATTGCCGGGCGGCAGGAAAATAGCGGCTGCCACGGCAATCGTTACAGCCCCAGTTGCTGCCACAGGCTGTCAACCTTCTGTTTAACCGTTTCATCCATCACGATGGGCACCCCCCACTCGCGATTGGTTTCACCCGGCATCTTGTTGGTTGCATCCAGCCCCATCTTGCCGCCGAGGCCGGATACCGGGCTGGCGAAGTCGAGATAATCGATGGGGGTATGCTCGATCAGCGTGGTATCGCGCACCGGATCCATGCGGGTGGTGATGGCCCACATCACTTCCTTCCAGTCACGGCAATCCACATCATCGTCCACCACGATGATGAACTTGGTATACATGAACTGGCGCAAGAAACTCCAGCAGCCCATCATCACGCGCTTGGCGTGGCCGGGGTATTGCTTCTTGATGCTAACCACCGCCATGCGGTAACTGCAGCCTTCCGGCGGCAGGTAAAAGTCGACAATCTCCGGAAACTGCTTTTGCAGGATGGGAACAAACACCTCGTTCAGCGCCACCCCCAGCACGGCCGGCTCATCCGGCGGTTTGCCGGTATAGGTGCTGTGATAGATCGGGTTCTCGCGCATGGTAATGCGGTCGATAGTGAACACCGGGAAGTAGTCTTGCTCATTGTAATAGCCGGTATGGTCGCCATACGGGCCTTCCAGTGCCATGTCTTCAGGATGGATATGGCCTTCCAGCACAATCTCGGCCCGCGCCGGCACTTGCAGATCAGAGCCGATACACTTTACCAGCTCGGTACGGCTGCCGCGCAGCAGGCCGGCAAACTGGTATTCGGACAAGGTATCCGGCACCGGAGTGACTGCGCCCAGAATGGTTGCCGGATCACAACCGAGCACCACCGCCACCGGGTAGGGCTGGTCCGGGTTTTGCTGGCGGAATTCGCGGTAATCCAGCGCCCCGCCGCGATGGGCCAGCCAGCGCATGATGACCTGGTTTTTGCCGATCACCTGCTGGCGATAGATGCCCAGATTCTGCCGCTTCTTGTTTGGCCCCCGGGTAACTGTCAGCCCCCAGGTAATCAAGGGGGCCACATCGCCGGGCCAGCAATGCTGGATGGGCAGGCGCGACAGATCAACCTCATCACCCTCCCACACAATCTGTTGGCAGGGGGCTTTGCTGACCACCTTGGGCGCCATCGACAACACCTGCTTGAGCAGCGGCAGCTTGTCCCAGGCTTCCTTCAGCCCTTTGGGCGGTTCTGGTTCTTTCAGGTAGGCCAGGGTCTTGCCGATTTCGCGCAATTGCATGACATCGCTGGCTCCCATGCCCATGGCGACCCGCTTGGGTGTGCCAAACAGATTGGCCAGTACCGGCATGTGGTAAGTCTGCGTATCGTGCCGAGGTTGTTCGAACAGCAGGGCAGGGCCACCCGCTTTCAGCACCCGGTCGCCAATCTCGGTCATCTCCAGATGTGGCGAGACCGGAAGGCCGATTCTTTTCAATTCGCCTTGCTGTTCCAATTGAGCAACAAAGTCCCGCAGGTCGGCATATTTCATGACTGTTTCATGATCTTAAGCAAAGTTTTGACCGGAAGGTTTGGTTAACCTCCGCTTGAACGTCGCAAGCTACTGCCGACCTATTAGAAAGTCAATTACGGTAGAAGCCCAAGACCGTGAACTTGCCTACACTCTTGGAGAATACAAATGAAAAAGCTTGCTCTGGCTGCGGCCATCGGTCTGATTTCCGCTAGCGCCTTCGCTGCTCAAGGCGACATCATCGCGCGTTTCCGCGTGATCAACGTAAATCCGTCTGCTTCCTGGAGCAATTCTGGTGCAGTTTCTGGTCTTACTGTAGATGCTAAGGACGATACCGTACCGGAATTGGACTTCACCTACATGATCACCAACAACATCGGCACCGAACTGATCCTGGGTACCAGCCGTCATGAAATTACTGGCAATGCAGGTACTGGTGACAAGAGCCTGGGCAAGGTATCTGCCCTGCCGCCGACCCTTACTCTGCAATATCACTTCACCCCGGATAGCACTGTATTCCGTCCGTACGTAGGTGCCGGTATCAACTACACCCGCTTCTACAATGCTGGTTTGAATGCGGCCAATCTGGGCATTAATGCTGACCTGCAAGTAAAGAAGAATAGCTTCGGCCCGGCCCTGCAAATCGGTGCTGACTTCCCGATCAGCAAGAGTTTCTTCATCAACGTGGATGTGAAGAAAATCTGGATGAAGACCGACGTAAGCGTGGCCTCTAACGGCACTTATGTTGGCACGCTGAAGGTCGACCCGCTGGTTGTCGGCCTGGGTATCGGCACCAAGTTCTAAGCAACTGGCCTTGCCGCAACAAAGCGCCTCGAAATTGAGGCGCTTTTTTATTTTCTGATAATAGAATATTGTATTCTTTATTTATAAGATCAGGAGATATAGCATGAGCAACTGGGCCAGCACCGCAGTACGCAAGATCGAAGCCGATTTCAACCGTTCCAGTGACACCCACCTGATACCGCTGCAGATTCCTGCCCTGCCGCAGATCCAGCTGTATTTCAAGGACGAGTCCACCCATCCCACCGGCAGCCTCAAACATCGACTGGCACGCTCGCTGTTTCTGTATGGCTTGTGCAATGGCTGGATACGCTACAACACCACCATCATTGAAGCATCCAGTGGCAGTACGGCAGTATCCGAAGCTTACTTCGCCCGTTTGCTGGGCCTGCCCTTTATTGCAGTGATGCCGCGCGGCACCTCGGCCGAGAAAATCCGCTCCATCGAATTCTACGGTGGACGCTGCCACCTGGTCGACGACCCGGCCACCATCTACGAAGAATCGCGACGCCTGGCACAAGAACTGAACGGCCACTACATGGACCAGTTCACCTATGCCGAACGTGCCACCGACTGGCGTGGTAACAACAATATCGCCGATACCATTTTCAAACAAATGGAACTGGAACCGAATCCGGTGCCGGAGTGGATTGTGTGCGGGGCGGGCACCGGCGGCACATCGGCCACCTTTGGACGTTATGTACGTTATCAGAAGCTGGCAACGCAGATCTGCGTGGTCGATCCGGAAAATTCGGTGTTTTACGACAGCTACTATAGTGGCGACAGCGATTGTCGCTGCGAAGGTGGCTCCGGCGTCGAAGGCATCGGCCGCCCTCGTGTCGAACCATCGTTCATCCCCACCGTTATCGACAAGGTTGTCCGCGTGCCCAATGTGGCCAGCTATGCTGCCATCCATTTCTTGGAGGAGGTGATGGGCCGCAAATGCGGTGGCTCCACCGGCACCAACCTGTTCGGCGTGTGTGAACTGGTCAGCGATATGGTGCGTAATGGCCGACACGGCTCGGTGGTCACCTTGATCTGTGATGATGGCAACCGTTATCTCAACAGCTACTACAACCAGCAGTGGCTGGAGGATAACGGCCACCAGATCGCACCCTGGGTCGAGCGCTATCGCCGCTTCTTCTTCGAGGGCCGCTGGTAAATCGGCAGGCGAAACTGCGGCGACGCTTACCAGCGCTGCCGCAGCAACTGGCTCAATTTGCTGATCCGCACATCGACAAACGCGGGCTTGCGGCACTCCCGGCTGATCCACACGGTACGCATGCCCAATGATTTTGCGGCATACAGATTGGGCAGTGAGTCCTCCACCATGATGCAGAACGCCGGATCTAGCCGCTCCGCCTGCAGCATGCAGCGAAAGCCACGGCGGTCCGGCTTCGGCTGGAAGCGCATTTTCTCCATGCCATAACAGGCAGCAAACTGCTGGCGGATATTCATCCTATGCAGCAGCCCCTCTATATAGTGTTGTGGTCCATTGGACAGCACGATCTTGCGGCCCGGCAAAGTGCGCAAGGTCGCCACCAGTGACGGTTCCCATACCAGCCAGCGATACAGTTCATCCAGCAAATGTGTTTCCTGCAGGAAATGTCGGGCATCCACCCCATGGTGGCGTACCAAACCCTGCAGCGTTGCACCATAGCGTTGCCAGTATTGCAGTCGCAACCGCCGGGCTTCCTCCTCTGTCATCGCAAGATGCCGCTCCATATACAAATTCATCATGCGACTGATATGGGCAAAAATGCCCAGACTCGCCTGATGCAGCGTGTCATCGAGATCGAAAATCCAGGTAGGGGCAGACATGTGGAGGGTTAAAGCAAGTATTAGGAAGCGGCTATTATCATGAGTCAGTGACAAGTTTTCCATGGCTTGCGCCATTCTTCTGTCGATCAATGATTTTCAGTTTTATTGAAAATCAAATACTTGCGTTAATTTCTGGTGAAATCTGCAGATTTCTTCACACAAAGTGTTGACGAGGGG
>NZ_RFAR01000140.1 GCF_003693445.1 Aquitalea palustris
CAGACCTGCGTCTGCGCCAACCGCCTGCTGGTACAGGACAGCATCTACGACGCCTTTGCCGAGAAGCTCGCCACTGCTGTGGCGGCACTGCAGGTTGGCCCGGCCAGCGAACCCGGCATGCAGCAAGGCCCGCTGATCAGCCCGGCCGCTGTGGCCAAGGTGCAGCGTCACATAGCCAACGCGGTCAGCCTGGGGGCGAAGGTCCTGACCGGCGGAGCAGCACATGCACGCGGTGGCAATTTCTTCCAGCCCACGGTGCTGGCCGATGTCACCGAACAGATGCAGGTGGCACAGGAAGAAACCTTCGGCCCGCTGGCTCCACTGATCCGCTTTCACGACGAGGCCGAAGCCATCCGGCTGGCCAATAGCGGCGAATCCGGCCTGGCAGCCTATTTCTACAGCCGCGATATCGGCCGCTGCTGGCGGATGGCGGAAGCCATCGAAGCCGGCATGGTCGGTATTAACGAAGGTGCCATTTCCACCGAAGTAGCCCCCTTTGGCGGCATCAAGCAGTCCGGGCTAGGCCGTGAAGGCGGACGGCTGGGGCTGGAAGAATTCATGGAAACCAAATACCTGTGCTTTGGCGGCATCGCCAATAAGGAGACATCATGCTGACACCAGACATCATCCAGAACACCGCGCTCCGTCTGCATCAGGCCGAGCAGCAACGTGAACAGATCCGCCAGATTTCGCTGGACTACCCCGACATCACCATCGAGGACGCCTATGCCATCCAGCGCTGCTGGGTGGAGATGAAGCTGGCCGAAGGCCGGACGATCAAGGGCCACAAGATCGGCCTGACCTCGCGTGCCATGCAGATGTCCTCGCAGATCAACGAACCGGACTACGGCACCCTGCTGGACGACATGTTCTTCAACGACGGTAGCGATATCCCCACCAGCCGCTTCATCGTGCCACGGGTGGAAGTGGAGCTGGCCTTCATCTTGGGCAAGGAGCTGAAAGGCCCGAACATCACCCTGTTCAATGTCTACGAGGCCACCGATTTTGTCATCCCGGCACTGGAAATCATCGACGCGCGCAGCCAGTCCATCGACCCGACATCCGGCCGGCCGCGCAAGGTGTTCGACACCATTTCCGACAATGCCGCCAATGCCGGCGTGGTGATGGGCGGCCGCCCGGTGAAACCGTCGGAGCTGGACCTGCGCTGGGTCTCCGCGCTGATGTACCGCAACGGCGTGATCGAGGAATCCGGCGTGGCCGCAGCAGTGCTGAACCATCCGGCCAATGGCGTGGCCTGGCTGGCCAACAAGCTGGCGCCGTTTAATGTCAGCCTGAAACCCGGTCAGGTGATTCTGGGCGGCTCCTTCACCCGCCCGGTGCCGGCCCGCGCTGGCGATACCTTCCATGTGGACTATGGCCCGCTGGGTGCCATCAGCTGCCGCTTTGTTTAGATCAGCGAACAAAAACCCTGCTGCTGCGTTGCGCCTCCTGGCCGTACACCTTGTACTGTCTGCGTCGGCGCGCCTTGC
>NZ_RFAR01000141.1 GCF_003693445.1 Aquitalea palustris
AAATTTGGTGTTCATTCCGAATGCGGCAAGCTGCGCAGCGTGATGGTGTGCCGTCCGGGCCTGGCCCACAAACGCCTCACCCCCGACAACTGCCACGACCTGCTGTTTGATGACGTGATCTGGGTCGAACGTGCACAAAAAGACCACGCCTTCATGGTTGAGCAAATGCGTGCCCGTGGCATCCACGTGATCGAAGCCCACGACGCCCTGGCCCAGGTGCTGGACGACAAGGCCGCCCGCAGCTGGCTGCTGGACCGCAAGGTCAAGGCTGACAACGTCGGCATCGGCATGCTGACCGACCTGCGCAGCTGGCTGGACGAAATGCCCTCCACCCAACTGGCCGAGCACCTGATTGGCGGCATCGCCAAGTTCGAACTGCCGTTCGACCCCAAAGGCCTGTTCGGTGGCTATCTGGACCAGTCCGAATTCGTTATCCCGCCGATTCCCAACAGCCTGTTCCAGCGCGACCCGTCCTGCTGGATCTACGAAGGTGTGACGCTGAACCCGATGTACTGGCCGGCTCGCCGTCAGGAAACCCTGATTCTGCAATCGATCTATCAACACCACCCCTACTTCGCCGGCAAGGTGAAGGTATGGTGGGGCGACTGTGACAAGAACCACGGCCCGGCCACGCTGGAAGGCGGCGACGTGATGCCTATCGGCAACGGCGTGGTACTGATCGGCATGGGCGAACGCACCAGCCCGCAAGCCGTGGTGCAAGTGGCCAAGAGCGTGCTGGGCAAGGAAGGCGGCGCCACCCGCGTCATCGCCTGCCAGATGCCCAAATCCCGTGCTGCCATGCATCTGGACACCGTGTTCAGCTTCCTGGATATCGACCTGCTGTCGGTGTTCCCGGACGTGGTCAACGAAATCGTCTGCACCAGCATCTATGCCGGTGACAAGGAAGGCGAAATCCGCTTCGAACGCCACGAAGGCGTGGTCTTCACCGAAGTGGTACGCCAGGCACTGGGCCTGAAAGAAGTACACATCATCCAGACCGCTGGCGATGCCTACCAGCGCGAACGCGAACAATGGGATGACGGCAACAACGTGGTGGCACTGGATCGCCGCGTGGTGGTGGCCTACGACCGCAACACCTACACCAACAAGCTGATGCGTCAGCACGGGGTGGAAGTGATCGAGATTCCGGCCTCCGAACTGGGCCGTGGCCGTGGCGGTGGTCACTGCATGACCTGCCCGATCATCCGTGACGAAGTGAAGATCTAAGTCGCTGCCCCCGCAGCACAGCAAACACATCAATCTCGCCCGGTGGCGTTGGCCCAAGCCCGCCACCCGGCACCGAAACAAGGAGCGTTACCATGGCTTTCAATCTGCGCAACCGCAACTTCCTCCGCATGCTGGACTTCACCCCGCGCGAAATCCGCTACATGCTCGACCTGGCCCGCGACCTGAAACGCGCCAAGTACACCGGCACCGAACAGCAACACCTGAAGGGCAAGAACATCGCCCTGATTTTCGAAAAGACCTCCACCCGTACCCGCTGTGCTTTCGAAGTGGCCTGCTACGACCAGGGCGCCAATGT
>NZ_RFAR01000142.1 GCF_003693445.1 Aquitalea palustris
CTGGCCAATATGAGCCATGAAATCCGCACCCCGATGAATGCCGTCATCGGCATGACCCAGCTGGCCTTGCAAACCGCGCTGACCCCACAGCAGCGCAATTATCTGGACAAGGCGCATGCCGCCGCCAACAGCCTGCTGGGGCTGATCAACGACATTCTGGATTTCTCCAAGATCGAAGCGGGCAAACTGCATTGCGAGCAGGTGGACTTTTCGCTGGAAAACGTCATCGGCCAGGTAGCCGACCTGCTCTCCCTGCGGGTGCGTGACAAGGGGCTGGAACTGCTGTTCGACATCGACCCGGCGGTGCCGCCACAACTGCGGGGTGACCCGCTGCGGCTGGGCCAGGTGCTGAACAATCTGGTGGGCAATGCCGTCAAGTTTACCGAACAGGGCGAAATCACGCTGGCCGTCCGCCTGCGTGAGGAAGACGAACAATCGGTCCTGCTGGATTTCTCCGTCCGCGATACCGGCATCGGCATGAGCGAGCTCGAACAGCAGCGACTGTTCCAGGCCTTCTCTCAGGCCGACAGTTCCACCACCCGCCGTTACGGTGGTACCGGCCTGGGCTTGAGCATCAGCCAGCACATCGTGCAGCTGATGCAGGGCGAGATTAGCGTCAGCAGTGCCCCCGGCCACGGCAGCTGCTTCAGCTTCAGTTGCCGGCTGGGCAAAGCACAGTCACCGGCCGCCATTCCTGCCAGCCTGCCGGACATCCGTGGCATGCGCTGCCTGGTGGTGGACGACAATGCAGCCGCGCGCGAAGTCTTCGTGCATATGTTGCAGGCACTGCAGTTGCAGGCCGATGCTGTCGACAGCGGCCCGGCCGCGCTGCAGGCCTTGCAGCAGGCACATGCTGCCGGCCAGCCCTACCAGCTGGCACTGATAGACTGGAAAATGCCGGGCATGGACGGCGTGCAAACCCTGCAACGCATCCATGCACTGAGCGACCTGCCCGCGCCGGTCTGCCTGCTGGCCACCGCCCACGACAGTGACAGCCTGAGCCAGGCGCTGGGGCAAACGCCGGTGGATGGCATCATGGACAAGCCGGCCACCTTCTCCACCCTGCTGGATGCCATTCACACCGCTTGCCGCCACCAGGCACCGGCGCTGCCGGCCAGCAGCGCGCCGCGCATCGACCTGGCGCAATTGCGCCAGCTGCTGCAGGGCAGTCGCGTCCTGCTGGTGGAAGACAATCTGACCAATCAGGAAGTCGCACTGGAGCTGCTGCGGCAGATCGGCATCACGGCCCAGCTGGCCGGCAACGGTGCCGAGGCCTTGCAGATGGTGGCCGAACAAGACTTTCAACTGCTGCTGATGGACTGCCAGATGCCGGTGATGGACGGCCTGGAAGCCACGCGCCGGCTGCGCCAGCAGCCGCATGGCCGGGAACTCACCATCATTGCCATGACCGCCAATGTGATGGCTGGTGAAGAACAACGCTGCCTGGATGCCGGCATGGATGACTACATCGCCAAGCCCATCGACATCCAGTTGTTCTACGCCGTGCTGCTACGTCACCTGCGCCCCGGCCAGCCACTGGCGCCCGCCAGCAGCCCTGCCCCCACGGTGGCGCCTGGCGAACAGCTGCTCGACCGCAAGTCAGCCCTGCTGCGCATGGGCGACGATCACACCCTGTACCAGCGGCTGCTGACCCGCTTTCAAGAGCGAGAGAACGATGCCGCCCAGCGCCTGCAGCAGGCCTTGCAGCAAGGCGAAGCCGATACGGCACGGCGCATCGTGCACAATCTCAAGGGCCTGGCCGGCAATATCGGGGCGGATGCCCTGGCCGCTGCCTGCCGCCATCTGGAATACCACCTGGACGGCAATGACCACCAGCGCCAGCAAGCCATCGAGCAGCTGCAACAACAACTGCAGCGACTGCTCGTGCATGTGGAACAAGAACACCCGGCAGAGCCGGTCGCCAGCGAAGCCAGTACGCTGGTCGACTGCCAGCAACTAATGCGTACGCTGGCCAGCCAGTTGCAAGACAACGATATCAAGGCCAGCCGCAGTGCCGCCGAACTGTACCGGGCACTGGCCGGCCATGCCGAAGCGGACGCCGCCCGCCAGCTGTCACGACTGGCGGCGCAGTACGACTACGATGCTGCCCTGCGGCAGCTAAACCAGCTGGCGGAGCGCTTGCAGCCCGACCAGACCCAGCAAGCCAACTGAAAGCCCATACCATGGCCGATCTCAGACTGCGCCAGAGCATATTGATTGCCGATGACGTACCGGAAAACATCGAATTGCTGGCCGCCATTCTGGAGGACGATTACAGCATCAAGGTGGCCGCCAATGGCGAAAAGGCGCTGCAGATCGTCTATTCCGATTCGCCACCGGATCTGGTCTTGCTAGATGTAATGATGCCCGGACTCAGCGGCCATGAAGTCTGCCGCCGGCTGAAGGCCAACCCCGACCGCCAGCACATACCGGTGATCTTCGTCACCGCCATGTGCTCGGTGGAGGACGAAAAGCTGGGGCTGGAAATCGGCGCGGTAGACTACATCACCAAGCCCATCAGCCCGCCCATCGTCAAGGCCAGGGTACGTACCCAGCTGGCGCTGTACGACCAGACGCGCGAACTGGAGCGCATGGTGGCCCAGCGCACCCGCGAACTGCTGACTTCGCGCCAGCAGATCATCCAGCGACTGGGGCGGGCCGCCGAGTTCAAGGACAATGAAACCGGCAATCACGTCATCCGCATGGCACATGCATCGCGGCTGATCGCCGAAGTGGCCGGCCTGGGCGACAAGGCCCAGGAAATACTGCAGTTGGCCGCCCCCATGCACGATATCGGCAAGATCGGCATTCCCGACCACATCCTGCTCAAACCGGGCAAGCTGGACAGCGCCGAATGGGCCTTGATGAAGCAGCATCCGCTGATGGGGGCCGACATCATCGGCACTCATGATGACGAGCTGCTGCAAATCGCCCGTACCATCGCCCTCACCCACCATGAACGCTGGGATGGCAGCGGTTATCCGCACGGCCTGCGCGGCAATGCCATCCCGCTGGTTGGGCGCATCGTGGCCATTGCCGATGTGTTCGACGCCCTGTTGTCAGTACGTCCCTACAAGCCGGCACTGCCATTGGCAGAGGCGCTCGACTACATGTACAGCCAGTCTGGCCAGCATTTTGATCCGGAGCTGATACCCGCCTTCAGGAAAGCACTGCCGGAAATACTGAAAATCCATCAGGCCTATGCCGACGAGGGCAGCCCGGACCTGACCGGCTAATACCCGGCTACTCCAGCGCCTGGGCCAATGCCAGGGCGGCGATGAACAGGCTGGACAGCAAGATGCCACCCAGCCAGTGATAGAGACCGGCCTTCATTTGATGCGTCTCCCGCTGATGCCGGCCACCCGCCCCAGCATTTCCAGCACATTGAGACAGGCCTCGCCGCAACTGCTGGCCAATGCACACACGGTATAACGACGGCCATCCTGCTCCACCACGGTCAGTAGATAGGCTTTCATCACCAACACCTCCAGATAGATTGTCAGACTGCGCTGCAGCGCCCTGTCAGCTATCTTGGCAATTCATTCCAGCGGCTGACAGCTGACACTTCCTTGTCGTGAGCTGAAAGTTCCGAGCGAAAAACTGTCCTTTTCATCAGGGATGGCGCGAAGCCGACCACCACCCATCCGGCATGGTCAGACCGCCATAAAAAAACCCCCGCCATGGCGGGGGTTCTGTTCAGCAGCAAGTCAGCACTGCCACATCGGCTACAGCTTGAACTGCGACACCAGCGCACGCAGGTCGCCGCCACGACGCGACAGATCCTGGATGATGCTGAGGATGCGTTGCACGTTTTCATCGCTTTCCAGCGCCTTGGCATTAATGCGTTCGGCACTTTGCGCCATGACGGTGGTGGCCGTGCTCTGCTCCTTGGTCGAGCTGGTGATTTCCGACATGCGACCCGCGATATCGTGGGTGCTGGCCTTGATCTTGCCCACCTTGTCAGCCGCTTCACGCGACAGGGCCACACCGGTGGCTACCCGCTCGTTGGTCTTGCTGGTATGACCGATGGCCACTTCGGTCTGGCTCATCACGCTATTGATCATCTGCGCGATTTCCACCGTGGCAGAAGCCGTGCGCTCGGCCAGCTTGCGCACTTCATCGGCCACCAC
>NZ_RFAR01000030.1 GCF_003693445.1 Aquitalea palustris
CGGGCTCATAACCCGAAGGTCGTAGGTTCGAATCCTGCCCCCGCAACCAAGTTTTCAAGAAAAGACCACTCTTATGAGTGGTCTTTTCTTGTGTGTGTCTAGCACACTGCAGTATATACGTTCGGTTTGCTGTTCAGAACGTATTCCCTCGAGTCATCTATTTAGGGCCGCATTCTTAGGGATGTGGCCCATTCTTTTGTGTTCCTGGTTCAGTGTCAATAAAAAAGCCGCCCGAAGGCGGCTTTTGTCATTGCTCTGCAGTTCAAATGCGTTTTGCCAGCTCGGCAGCCTTGCCCACATAAGCGATCGGTGTCAGCTCCAGCAGGCGTGCTTTTTCGGCTTCGGGAATTTCCAGGCCCTTGATGAAGGCAGAAAGAGTCTCGCGGGTAATGCCATCCTTGCCGCGGGTCAGCTCTTTCAGCTGCTCGTAGGGATTGGGCACGCCGTAGCGACGCATTACGGTCTGAATCGGTTCTGCCAGCAGTTCCCAGCTGCGGCCCAGCTCGTCAGTGATGGCTGCCGGATTGATTTCCAGTTTGTTCAGGCCCTTCAGGCAGGCTTTGAAGCCGAGCATGGTGTAGCCGAAACCGACGCCCATATTGCGCAGCACGGTGGAGTCGGTCAGGTCGCGCTGCCAGCGTGACAGTGGCAGCTTTTCTGCCAGATGGTTCAGGATGGCATTGGCCATGCCCAGATTGCCTTCGGAGTTTTCGAAGTCGATCGGGTTGACTTTGTGCGGCATGGTAGAGCTGCCAACTTCGTCCTTCTTCACCTTCTGTTTGAAATAGCCCAGCGAGATATAGCCCCAGATGTCGCGGTTCAGGTCGATCAGAATGGTGTTGACGCGGGCCACCACCTGATACAACTCGGCCATATAGTCATGCGGCTCGATCTGGATGGTATAGGGATTGAAAGTGAGCCCCAGGCCGGACACAAAGCGGCCGCACAGGCTTTCCCAGTCAATCTGCGGATAGGCAACCAGATGTGCATTGTAATTGCCCACTGCGCCGTTGATCTTGCCGAGGATTTCCTGGGCGACCAGCTGTTCGCGCTGACGCTTCAGGCGATAGACGGCATTGGCCATTTCCTTGCCCATGGTGGAGGGCGTGGCCGGTTGGCCGTGTGTACGGCACATCATCGGCAGGTCGGCCAGTTCGTGTGCCAGTTGTTGCAGCTTGAGGATGACTTCGTCCAGCGCCGGCAGCACCACGGTATTGCGCGCGGTTTTCAGCATCAATGCATGCGACAGATTGTTGATGTCTTCCGATGTGCAGGCAAAATGGATGAACTCGCTGGCGGCCATTACTTCGGTATTGCCCGACAGACGCTCTTTCAGCCAGTATTCAATGGCCTTCACGTCGTGGTTGGTGCGTGCTTCGATGGCTTTTACTTCTTCGCCGTGCTGTACGGTAAAGTTGCTGATGACCTCATCGATTTCGCGGATGGTTGCCTCGGAGAAGGGCTTCACTTCCTCGATGCCCGGCTCGGCAGCCAGCATTTTCAGCCATTCCAGTTCAACCTTGATACGGAACTTCATCAGGCCATATTCGGAGAACAAGTTGCGCAAGCCTTCAACCTGGGCGGCGTAGCGGCCATCCAGCGGGCTCAGGGCGGTCAGCGGGTTCAGATTCATGACGAGGTATTTCCAAGCGTGGTTTGCCAGTCGGGCTGGCAGGTTTCAGTACAAAACAAAGCGTTTCAGTCAGGCTGGTATGTCAGCCTGCGTGCTAGTCCGGCAGCCAGTTTGTCGGCGGCTTCCGGCTTGAAGCGGAAAAACAGTTCGGGTTCGATCATTTCTGCTTCCATCAAGGCCAGCTTTCCATGATTGTCGCGAATGATATCAACACGGGTATATAGCACATCAAAAGGTAGTGCAGCCACCGTGGATTCGGCAAAAGTGCGTTCTTCCGCCGTGGCCTGATGGACATGGACGCTGCCGCCATGGTCATCCTGCACCCGGAAGTCGCCTGCTTGTGGTAACTTGCGGATGGCATGACTGAAAGCGCCATCGATCACCATCAGTGACAACTCGCCCTGGCTCAGTATGTGCTGCTGGAATGGTTGCAACATCATGGCTTCTTGCTGGATCAGTTCGGCAAAAGTACATTCCAGCGCGGCACTGTTTCCTGCATTCAGGCGATAGGTGTGGCGTGCCGAGCCGGACACTACCGGCTTGAGAATGGCCTGCTCCCATGCGCAGTCGTACAGGCACTGCTCCAGGCTGCGGGAGTCACCTCTCTCAATGTAGTGACTGTTGACCGTGTTGATGCCTTTTTTTTCCAGTGTTGCCAGATAATGTTTGTCGATATTCCAGCTGATCAGCTCAGCACTATTAAATAGCCTCGTTTGGTTAGCAACCTGATTGAGCCAGGGGCCAAACTCGGCAAAGCGCTCAAAGTAGTCCCAGGTCGTGCGAAACAGTATGCAGCGCGTCTGTGTCCAGTCGAAATCCGGGTCATCCCAGGCCTTGCGAGTAACGCGCAAGCCCTGCGCAGCCAGAGCCGCCATGACCAGCCCATCTTCATGATGAACCTGACGGCTATACCAGTCGGCTTCATTCAGCTGGAGCAGGGATTGCTTCGTCAGTACGATGACATCAAACTGCATGCATTTCCTTCACGTCAAGAAAAACGGGTGCCTGGCACCCGTTTCGCTTACATCCCGGGCATCATGCCCTTCATGCCACGCATCATTTTCATCAATCCGCCCTTGGCGGAGAACTGTTTCATCATCTTTTGCGTCTGTTCAAACTGGTTGAGCAGACGATTGACCTCTTGCACCGTCACGCCGGAGCCGGCTGCAATACGGCGTTTGCGGCTGGCTTTCAGCAGTTCCGGTTTGCGACGCTCTTCCATCGTCATCGAGTTAATGATGCCCTCGATGCGGCGCATGGATTTTTCGGCTTCTGCACCTTGAATACCCTTGGCCATCTGACCCAGTTGGCCCGGCATTTTTTCCAGCAGATTGGACATGCCGCCCATTTTTTTCATCTGCTGCATCTGTGCCTTGAAGTCCTCCAGATCGAAGCCCTTGCCGGATTTCAATTTCTTGGCCATGGCAGCGGCTTCGTCCTGATCGATGCCCTTTTGGACTTCTTCAATCAGCGACAACACATCGCCCATGCCCAGGATGCGGCTGGCGATACGATCAGGGTGGAAGGCTTCCAGCCCACTGACTTTTTCACCTACGCCGATAAATTTGATCGGCTTGCCAGTAATGTGGCGTACGGAGAGTGCGGCACCGCCGCGTGAATCACCGTCCATCTTGGTCAGGATGACACCAGTCAGCGGCAGGGCCTCATTGAAAGCCTGTGCAGTATTAACGGCATCCTGGCCCTGCATCGCATCGACGACAAACAGCGTTTCCACCGGATTGATCGCAGCATGCACGGCCTTGATTTCCGCCATCATGGCTTCGTCGATGGCAAGGCGACCGGCTGTATCGACCATCAGCACATCAAAGAAGTGACGCTTGGCATGATCAACAGCAGCACGGGCGATATCGACAGGTTTCTGCTGGCTGTCCGAGGGGAACCACTCAACGCCGACTTGCTCGGCCAACAGCTTCAACTGCTCAATGGCGGCGGGGCGATATACGTCGGCCGATACCACCAGAATCTTTTTCTTCTGCGTTTCTTTCAGCAGTTTGGCCAGCTTGCCCACTGTGGTGGTTTTACCGGCACCCTGCAAACCTGCCATCAGTACAATGGCGGGTGGAACGGCGGCCAGATTGAGGGCGTCGTTTTTTTCACCCATCAATTTGACGAGTTCGTCATTCACCACACCAACCAGGGCCTGGCCTGGCGTCAGGCTGCCCATGACCTCCTGGCCCAGGGCGCGCTCCTTGATCTGGGCGATAAAGGATTTGACGACAGGTAGTGCGACGTCGGCCTCCAGCAAGGCCATGCGCACTTCGCGCAGGGCATCCTGGATATTGCTTTCTGTCAGGCGGGCATTGCCGCGCAGATTCTTGATGACGCCGGACAGGCGGTTGGTCAGGTTGTCTAGCATGCTGAGTCCTTCTGTCTGCCAACGAGGGACAGGTTGGTGTAGACTTTCAAACTGTCGATTTTACCACGAGCTGCCGGGTTGACGCCCGCAAATGATGGCGCTAACACCATGACTGCTTTTATTTTTGTTCTGACAATCCTGCTCATCTGCGCCTATGGCGGCCTTTCCTGGCACTTTATCGGCAATTGGAAGGGTGTGGCCAGTTTGCCGCGCAACCCCCGTTTCGAGCATACCTTGTTGGGTATCATCTTGCTGTTGCATGCCTATGCAGTGATGTCCCCGCTGTCTGAAGGCAACATGATTTCACTGGGCGTTGGCCGTGCCTTGTCGGTGGTGGTCTGGATGATGCTGGTGATCTACTGGACCTGCAGCTTCTTCTATCGGGTGGAGGGCTTGCAACTGTTCATGATGCCGCTGGCGATGACGACGCTGGGATTTGCGCTGGTTTTCCCCGGCGAGCACATTATGCACGATCTGGGCAATCCGGCTTTTGCCCTGCATGTATTGGTCTCTATTGTGGCTTACAGTCTGTTTGCCATTGCCGCTTTGCTGGCGGTGCTGATGCTGTTTCTGGAAAAGGCATTGCATGACAAGCGCTGGTTATCTTTGGTAAGGCAATTGCCACCATTGCTGTCACTGGAAAAGATGATGTTCCAGGTAATTGGCATCGGTTTCATGCTGCTTACTGTGTCTCTGCTGACTGGCGTGGTCTTTTCTGAAGAGGTTTTTGGCAAGGCAGTTGCGCTCAGTCACAAGACGGTTTTTTCCGTTATTTCCTGGCTGTTGTTTGCGGCGCTGCTGCTGGGGCGTCACTTCAAGGGATGGCGTGGCAAAGTGGCGATCCGCTGGACACTGGCTGGTTTCGCAGCTTTGCTATTGGCTTATATCGGCAGCAAAATGGTCTTGGAGTTGTTGTTGCATCGTGTCTGAACAAGTTGTTGTTGTGGATTGCTATTTTTGTCATCACTTCCATCTGAAACGAGGAGCTGCTCCATGAAAAAACTGTTTGCCATGATTGTTGGCCTGTTGTTTATCTGCGCCTCAGCTTTTGCTGCTGTCAATATCAACACCGCTACCCAGCAACAGCTTGAGTCCCTCAATGGTATCGGGCCTGTCAAAGCCAAGGCGATTATCGATTACCGCACCAAGAACGGTGCCTTCAAGTCAGTGGATGACTTGAAGAAAGTATCGGGTATTGGTGATAAAACGCTGGAAAAGCTGCGTAAGGATATCGCTGTTAGTGGGGCGAGTACCGCTCCTGCAGCTGCTGTCCCTGCCAAGGCTGCAGCTCCAGCAGGTAAGCCGGTAGTAGCCAAGAAAGAAGCCTCCAAACCAGCGGCAAAGAAATAAGCATTGCTTGCAAAAACAAAGCGCCCGGCAGGGCGCTTTGTTTTTCTAGCTCCTGTTCTTGCTGAATAGCTGCAAGGCGTGTTGACGTTGTACCGCATGATCCACAATGGGGGCAGGGTAGTCGCGTTTAAGTTGGAAACCCAGCGGTGGATTTTTGGCTAGCCAAGGGGCATGAATGTCCTTGTTGTTAAATGATGCCAGTTCCGGCACATAGCGCCGGATAAACTTGCCTTCGGGGTCGAATTTTTCCGATTGCGTTACCGGGTTGAAAATACGGAAGTAAGGCTGTGCGTCGCAGCCGGTCGATGCCGCCCATTGCCAGCCGCCGTTGTTGGCTGCCAGGTCGAAGTCTAGCAATGTCTCGGCAAAGTAGGCTTCTCCCCAGCGCCAGTCAATCAGCAAGTCTTTGACCAGAAAATTGGCGGTGATCATACGCAGGCGATTGTGCATATAACCGGTTTGCTTCAATTGCCGCATGGCCGCATCAACGATGGGATAGCCGGTTTGTCCCTCCTGCCACGCAGCGAACCACTGTGGCGAATTTTCAAATTCTAGCTGGCGGTATTCTTCCTTAAAGCTGTTACCCACTACTTGGGGGAAATGCCACAGCAGCTGTTGGTAAAAATCCCGCCAGATGAGTTCTCCCAGCCAGCATTCGGCTCCCTCTCCTCCTTGTTGCCAGGCAAATTGCGCCAGTTTCCTGATGGAAATGGTACCAAACCGCAAATGCGTCGACAGGTAAGAGACGCCTTTTGCGGCAGGATAGTCGCGCCAGCTCTTGTAGTGGGTAATGCGTAGCATGAAGTCGGCAAAGAGTTGATCCGCGTCTTCACTTCCACCTTGCAAGGCCGTGTGTGCCCGCTTGAAGCCAAGCGTCTCCAGTGAGGGGGAGGGCGGAGTCTGCCAGCAATCCATCTGCGCTAGATGGTTTTGACTGGGATAGGACTGAACAAAGAATGGTGTCAGCCGTTTAAGCCAAGCATTCTTATAAGGTGTGAACACGGTATAAGGACGGCCAGCAGCAGTCAGTACCTCGTCAGTTTCAAAAATCACCTGATCCTTGAACAGCTCCAGTTGCCCCGACTGTTGAGCCAGCTTGGCGGCTACCTGCTCGTCGCGCAGTATCGCCGCTGGCTCATAATCGCGGTTGGCGAATACCTTGCTTGCATTCCATTGTCGGGCTAGCTCAGGAATGATGTCCTGTGCCCGGCCATGCGCCACATGCAAATCACTGCCGGCAGCCTGCAGTCGTTGGCGCAAGTCAGCCACGCAGTCCCAGATGAAGGCGATGCGCCGGTCTGCTGGCGGTAATGAGGCAAGGATGTCGGTATCAAACACAAAAACACAGCGCACTGCAGCGCCAGACTTCAAGGCATGGAACAGGCCGGCATTGTCATCTACGCGCAAGTCCCGCCGGAACCAGAAAATATGTGTTTGAGGCATGCTCATGCTCAGTCTCGTTGATATATCTAGGGAGTGATGATGCAATTTTTCATCATTTTTGCAACACATTTGCGGGTGTGTTGTATTTTTGGTTTGGCGGAATTTTTTACTATTTTTTGGTTATATCTAATAAAAAACAATAACTTACATTGTTTTTTTGTTAGTGTGGACTGAGTGCTTGCTGAGTGGTCTGCTGCGATGTTTTGTATTTTTGCAACGAGCGCTTTATATTTCAGGCAGCAACTAGCCGATCAATCGGCAGTGAAAAAATGTCCGGGTGCCTCAGCTGTAAGGGGCAATCTAACAGGACTACATTAAACTGACTTCGAAAGGAATTAGCGATGAACAAGAAGCTGATCGCCCTGGCTCTGGCCGCTCTGCCGGTAGCCCACGCAATGGCTGATGTAACCATTTACGGCACCATCGAAGCCGATATGGAAAGCAGCAAGACCTACGCTAACGGCGTTAAGGACGTGAACAACAAGCCGAAGGCTGTTACCCGTATCGACGACACCGGTTCCCTGATCGGTTTCAAGGGTAACGAAGACCTGGGCAATGGCCTGAAAGCCATCTGGCAAGTTGAGCAAGGCCTTAACATCGACGGCACCACCGGCTCTTCTTCCGGTAACGGCTACGGTAATACTTTCGCCTCCCGTGACTCCTTTGTGGGTCTGCAAGGCGCTTTCGGTAAGGTACGTATCGGTAAGTTGAGCACCTTCCTGAACTCCGATGCAGGCGCTCCGGATGCTTGGATCTACGGTAACAAGGGTGTTAACGGTCAATCCTACAGCTCTATCAACCAGCTGGACGGTCGTGTTAAGAACGCCATCCGTTACGACATTCCTGAGTTTGTTGCCGGCCTGAGCGGTGCTATTGTTTACGGTGTTGACGAAACCAACGCCACCAACAAGCAAAACACCTTCAGCATTGGTACTACCTACACCAACTCCGGTTACTTTGGTACTTTCGGTTATCAGCGCTACAACAACAACTACCAGACCGATGGTGGTGAATGGAAGCCGGGTAACTACTGGCGCTTGGAAGCTGGCTACAATGCCAACAACATCCTGGCTGCTGCTTACTATGGTCAGTCCAAGTTGGCCTCTTCCGACGGTTTGGATAGTTCCAAAGGTGTAGACGCTACTTTCTCCTCCGTCCTCAGTACAACTGATGCAGCAGCAGCTGATGGTAAAGAGCTGAAAAAGAAAGAAGCTGGTCTGACTCTGGGTTACACCTTTGGTGCTATCACTCCGAAGTTCTCTTACGGCCGTGTATGGGGTGTTTCGGTTGATGGCGTCGAGGCTAAGGGTCACCTGAACCAGTACGTGCTGGGTGCTGACTACGCTCTGAGCAAGCGCACCACTGCTTACGCTTCCTATGGCTACGTTCAAAATAGCTTTGTTAACACCGCTGGCGACAAGTACTCCAACGAGCACACTGTTGCTGTTGGCGTTCAGCACAAGTTCTAATTCTCGACTAGAGAGTTAAAACTCATGAAAAGGACTGCTTAGGCAGTCCTTTTTTTATTCCTGGGTCGGTGTTGCGATCCGTGCTGTTTTCCGCTGAGTCGCTTGGCTTCTATGAGTGCTGACGGTGCTGCCACTTTGTGTCACCTGCGCATATAATGCCGGCATGGCAGTGGTAATGCCCAGTGCTGGTAATGCCCAGCGTTGGGTGTGCTGAGAATAGACAAAGGGATTTTATGGAAGCTTCTGCAGGGATATCTGGCCTGGGGCGGGCACTTGTTCAGAATAATGCCCTGCTGTTGCAGGATGCGGAGGCGATTCAGCGTCTGGCGCAGGCTTCCGGTATCAGCTTTGTCGAGCAGTTGATTGCCAGCAAGAAAATGTCAGCTGTCGAGGTGGCGACCTTTGCCTCTGGGGTATTTGGTTATCCTTTGCTGGATATGGGGGCGATAGATCCCGCTCAACTCCCAAAGAGCATGGTTGATGAGGAGCTGATCGGTAGTCGCCGCCTGGTTCCCTTGTTCAAGCGTGGCAATAAGCTTTATATCGGTACTTCCGATCCGACCCAGACCTCGGCTTTTCATGCGATTACCTTCAAGACCGGCCTGACGGTCGAGGTGGTGGTAGTCGAGGATGACAAGCTCTCCAAGGTGATTGGCAAGTATACTGAGGATGCCACGGCTGCCATCAAGGCGCTGGAAAACGAGGATTTTGGTGATCTGGAGTTTGTCGATCCGGATGCGCCGACTGCACATAGCGAAACCAATCAGCCCGATGTCGATGATGCGCCGGTCGTCAAGTTCATCCACAAAGTGCTGCTGGATGCCATTACTGGCGGGGCTTCCGACGTTCACTTCGAGCCGTATGAGAAATTTTACCGTATCCGGTACCGGGTCGATGGCCAGCTCAAGGAAATTGCCCAGCCTCCCTTATTGCTTAAAGAAAAGATCGCCTCCCGCATCAAGGTGATTTCGCGCCTGGATATTTCGGAAAAGCGGGTGCCACAAGATGGCAGACTAAAGTTGGTTATTTCCAAGACACACTCGATTGATTTTCGTGTCAGCACCTTGCCTACCTTGTATGGCGAAAAGATCGTGATGCGTATTCTTGATGCGTCTGCGGCATCGCTGGATATCGAGCAGTTGGGTTTTGAGCCGGAACAGAAGAAATTGCTGCTGGAGGCCATTGGCCGTCCCTATGGCATGGTGCTGGTCACCGGGCCAACCGGTAGCGGTAAAACGGTGTCGCTTTATACCTGCCTGAATATCCTGAACAAGCCGGATATCAATATTTCCACGGCAGAAGACCCGGTAGAAATCAATTTGCCCGGCATCAATCAGGTCAACGTCAACGAAAAAGCTGGCCTGACCTTCTCCTCTGCCTTGAAAGCCTTCTTGCGGCAAGATCCTGATGTGATCATGGTGGGTGAAATCCGCGACTTCGAGACCGCGGATATTTCCATCAAGGCCGCCCAGACGGGCCACATGGTATTCTCCACGCTGCACACCAATAATGCTCCGGCCACCCTGACCCGTTTGCTGAACATGGGGGTGGCGCCGTTCAATGTGGCCAGTTCGGTATTGCTGATCATGGCGCAGCGTCTGGCACGTCGTTTGTGCAGTCATTGCAAGGCCCCGGTGGATATCCCTGATACCGCTTTGCTGAGGGCGGGGTTCCGGCAGGAAGAACTGGATGGTAGTTGGAAGCCCTATGGCCCGGTGGGCTGCGATGAGTGTCGCGGCTCCGGCTATAAGGGGCGTACCGGTATTTATGAAGTGATGCCGATTACCGATGCCATGACCCGGCTGATCATGCAAAATGGTACCGCGATTGATATCAATGACCTGGCCTTGAAAGAGGGCATGGTCGATTTGCGGCATGCGGGCCTGCTCAAGGTCAAGAGAGGGCTGACCTCGCTGGCCGAAATCGAGGCAGTGACCAACGACTAGCTACAAGAAAGACAAGCATGGCGACCGTAGCGAAAAAGAAAAATCCGGGGTTTATCTGGGAGTGGGAAGGTAAGGACCGGGCCGGCAAGGTGATTCGTGGCGAACTGCGTGCGGAAACCGAGGCCGTTGCCAAGACGCAATTACGGCGACAAGGCATCAATGTTCTCAAGGTAAAGCGCCGGAGGGCTGGTTTTGGGCGCAAGATCACCGAAAAAGACATCACGCTGTTTACCCGCCAGCTTTCCACCATGATGCGGGCCGGTGTGCCTTTACTGCAGGCCTTTGATATCACGGCGAAGGGGCACGGCAATCCGGCTGTGACCAAGATGCTGCTGGAGGTTCGTGCCGACGTCGAGACAGGTCTGTCCCTGGCAGAAGCCTTTCGCAAAAAGCCGCTGTATTTTGACAAGCTGTTTTGCAATCTGATTGCTGCGGGCGAGACTGGCGGTGTGCTGGATTCCTTGCTCGACAAGCTGGCCACCTATAAAGAAAAAGTGATGGCCATCAAGGGCAAGATCAAATCTGCGATGATCTACCCGACGGCGATTGTCGCTACCGCCTTCATCATTACCGCCGTGATCATGATTTACGTGATCCCGGCCTTCAAGGACCTGTTCTCCAGCTTTGGTGCCGACCTGCCTGCGCCGACATTGGTGGTGATCTGGTTGTCGGATTTCTTCGTTCATTGGTGGTGGCTGATTTTCGGTTCCATCTTCGGTGGCATTTTTTCTTTCTTTTATGCTTTCAAGCGCACCCCCAAGCTGCAGGAGCAATTTGATCGCATCTTGCTGAAGCTGCCGGTGATTGGCGACATCATCCGCAAAGCCACCATTGCCCGCTGGACGCGAACCTTGTCCACCTTGTTTGCGGCTGGTGTGCCCTTGGTTGAAGCGCTGGATTCAGTGGGGGGGGCCTCGGGTAATCAGGTCTATAGCGAAGCCACCAAGCTGATTCAGAATGATGTCAGTGCCGGTTCCAGCCTTAGCTTTTCAATGCAGCGTACCGGGCTGTTTCCCAATATGGTGTTGCAGATGACCTCGATCGGCGAGGAGTCTGGCTCCCTGGACCAGATGCTCGACAAGATTGCCGATTTCTACGAAGAGGAGGTCGACAACGCGGTGGCTTCGCTTTCCAGCCTGCTGGAGCCGGCCATCATGGTGATTCTGGGGGTACTGATTGGTGGCCTGGTCATCGCCATGTACATGCCGATTTTCAAGATGGGTCAGGTGGTAGGTTAAGCATGGGTGAAATGGCAAGTGTTTTCGCTGGCAACGCTGGCTTGCTGGTGCTGGTGGTATTGTTGCTTGGTCTGCTGGTTGGCAGCTTCCTCAATGTGGTGATTCATCGCTTGCCCAAGATGATGGAGCTGGGCTGGCAGCAGGAGTGTGATGCCTATCTGGGGCGGGAGCCCACGGTACAGCCCAAGTACAATCTGCTGGTCCCTGCATCGCATTGCCCGGTATGCCGGCAAGAAGTTCGCCCTTGGCAGAATATTCCCCTGTTGAGCTATGCCTTGTTGCGTGGTCGTTGTCATGCATGCAGCACGCCGATCAGTCTGCGTTATCCGGCAGTGGAGCTGCTCACCGGTGGCCTGTTTGCACTGCTGGCCTGGCATTATGGCTGGAGTGTGCAATTGCCGGCCTACCTGGCGCTGACTGCGGTTCTGGTGGCGCTCACCTTCATTGATGCCGATACCCAGTTGCTGCCAGACAGTCTGACGCTGCCCTTGCTGTGGGCCGGCCTGCTGTTCAATCTGCTGACCGGCACTGTCGCACTCTCTGATGCCGTGCTGGGTGCCATGGCTGGCTATCTGAGCTTGTGGCTGGTGTACTGGCTGTTCAAGCTAGCCACCGGCAAGGAGGGCATGGGTTATGGTGATTTCAAGTTACTGGCAGCCTTTGGCGCCTGGCTGGGCTGGAGCATGTTGCCGCTGATCATTCTGCTGTCTTCCTTGGTGGGGGCGGTGGTCGGTATCGTACTGATTCTGTTGGCGCGTATGGGCCGTGGTCAGGCCTTGCCATTTGGCCCCTACCTGGCCGCCGCCGGCTGGATTGCCTTGCTGTGGGGGCAGGATATTGTCAGCTGGTATTTGAGCGCCTATGCCCATTGATATTGTCGGCCTGACCGGTGGCATCGGTTCCGGGAAAAGTGCTGCCGCTGCGCACTTTGCCACACTGGGTGTACCGGTGGTGGATACCGACGTCATTGCGCATGCACTGACTGCGGCGGATGGTGCGGCCATGCCGCTGCTTGCTGCTGCGTTTGGTAGTCAGGTGGTGGCTGAGAGTGGTGCGCTGGACCGTGCCGCCATGCGTGCGCTGGCTTTTGCTGATCCGGCTAACCGCCGCCGGCTGGAGTCCATCCTGCATCCGTTGATTCGTGCCGAATCTGTCCGCCAGTTGGATGTCGCTCGTGGGCCCTATGCGCTACTGGTGGTGCCCTTGTTGTTTGAAAATCCGGATTATCTGGCACTGGTGCGGCGCAGCCTGCTGGTGGATTGTGCGGAAGAAGTGCAGCTGGCACGGGTGCAAGCCCGCAGTGGTTTGACCGCAGATGCGGTACGCGCCATCATGGCGGCGCAGATGCCGCGTGTGCAAAGACTGGCACGGGCAGACGATGTCATCGATAATGACGGCTCGCTTGCGGCATTGCAGCTTCAAGTTGAGGCCAAACACCAGTATTATCTTGCAAACCTTGCCCACAGCCAGTGACAAGGCATTTTCCAAGCCACCAAGAAGGGCAAACGTCTTGTGATCAGTTTTGAGTTTCCTGTCACCGAGCGAACCCGTACCCTGCTTCGACTGGAGCAGCTGTATGACCGGCTGGCTTATTTTCTTGGCAAGGATCATCCGCTGGATCATCATGCCGGGCTGCTGGTGTTGTTCGAATTGCTGGAAACGGCCTCCCGTGCCGATTTGAAGGCCGATCTGTTGCAGGAGCTCGAGCGGCAGAAACAGGTGCTGGAAGCGCTGCGCGAAAATCCCAATGTGGCGGAAGAAACGCTGGAAAAGGTCCTGGATGAAATCGAGCTGTCTTCCAGCCAGTTGCTGGGCGTCACCGGCAAGTTTGGCCAGCATCTGCGTGAAAACGAGTGGCTGATGGCCATCAAGCAGCGTGCCGGCATTCCCGGTGGCACCTGCCAGTTTGATTTGCCTTCTTATCATCTGTGGCAGCAGAAGCCGGCTGAAGAGCGGCGGCGCGACATGCGGCGCTGGGCCGCACCGCTGATGCCGACGGCCGAGGCTGCGCGCATCCTGTTGCATCTGCTGCGCGACAGCGGCAAGACACATCATTATGTCGCCCGCAATGGTGCTTTTCAGCAGATGTCCGGTGGCAAGGTGGTGCAGATGATCCGCATCGCTTATGACCCCGGCCTGAATGTATTGCCGGAGCTGTCCGCTAACAAATATGCGATCAACGTGCGCTTTGTCAGTGCCGTAACCGGTGAAAGCCGCCCACGGCAGACCGAGTGCGATGTCGAATTTACCCTGACCAACTGCAAGTTCTGAGCCATGTCCCAAGCCGTTCGTACCGTACCTTGTCCCACCTGCGGCGCTGCCGTGCGCTGGGAGCCTGCCAGTCAGTTTCGCCCGTTCTGCAGCGAGCGTTGCAAGATGATCGATCTGGGTGAGTGGGCCAGCGAAACTTATCGTGTACCGGCGCAGGAGGAAAGCCCGGACAGCGAAATTGATCCTTCGCGCTACTCCTGAGCCGTTTCGGCGATATAAAAAAACAAGGCCCGCAATTGCGGGCCTTGATCATTGCGGGGGGACACTCAGGCACGGGCGGCCAGTGCGGCTCCCTGAGTGAAGTAGGATTTGACACCGCTGAGGATGGAACCTGCCATCTGCTGCTGGAAATCGCCATCCAGCAGGCGCTGCTCTTCTTCCGGATTACTGATGAAGGCGGTTTCGACCAGGATGGACGGAATGTCCGGGGCCTTGAGCACGGCAAAACCGGCTTGTTCCACTTGGGAACTGTGCAATTTGTTCAAGCCCCCCACCTTGCCCAGCATGATCTTGCCCAGCTTCAGGCTGTCATTTATGGTAGCGGTCTGGGTGAGGTCGAGCAGGGTGTGCGCCAGGAACTTGTCCTTGCTGGCAATTTTCACCCCGCCGATCAGGTCGGAGCTGTTTTCCGATTGCGCCATGGTCTTGGCAAAGGCGCTGGATGCACCTTTCTCGGACAAGGCAAATACCGATGAGCCACGGGCACTGCGGTTGGGCGCGGCATCGGCATGGATGGAGATGAACAGGTCGGCATTCAGTTTGCGTGCCTTGGCCACGCGCACGCCCAGCGGAATGAAGATGTCTTCCTCGCGGGTCATGAAGGCCTTCATATTGCGCTCGGCATCAATCATGCGCTTCAACTGTTTGCCAATGCGCAACACGATATCCTTTTCGCGGGTGCCGTTCATGCCGATGGCGCCCGGGTCTTCACCACCGTGTCCCGGGTCCAGCATCACCACAATGGGACGGTTGGCATCATTTTTCTTTGGTTTCACCTGCGGTGGCGGTTCGGTCAGCTTGCCCTTGTTGTAGTCGTCCAGCAGTGCCATCAGCGGATCATCTTGTGTGCCGCTGGCTGGGTAGAGGTCGACCACCAGCCGGTGCTTGTATTCGGCTACCGGGCTGAGGGTGAAGGCCTGTGGTTTGACGTCGGTCTTGAGCTCCAGCACCAGCCTTACCGTGTCGGGGCTGAACTGGCCGGCACGGGCGGTTTTGATGTAGGGATCGGCGTCAGCGATCTGGCTGCTGATGTCTTTCAGCACGCTGTTGAGCTGCACCCCTTCCAGGTCGATCACCAGTCGGTCGGGATTGCTGATGGTGAACTGCTTGAACTTGATGGCATCGCTGGCTTCCAGCGTGATGCGGGTATAGCTGGAGGCCGGCCAGATGCGAATGGCAACCACCTGGCTGTTGCCTGCGAAGCCAAGCTTGCTGACGCTGAGCAGGAAGGTGGCGGCTGCCGCGCCAATCAGGCGGCGGCGGGTGGGGTCGAAAGTCGAGTCAGGCATGACTGTCCGGTTTCTGTGCTTGCGGTTAAACGATACGTGCGACCCTGACCGCTGACTTCTAGTTCCAGCGTCAGGTCGGCGACGGGCAATAAGTCGCCAGCCTTGTCCGGCCACTCCACCAGGCAGACAGTGTCCTGGCCGAAGTAGTCACGAAAGCCGGCATCATCCCATTCTTCCGGGTCGGCAAAGCGGTACAGGTCGAAATGGTGCACGGTCAGGCCGGCCAGCGGATAGCTCTCCACCAGAGTATACGTCGGACTCTTTACCCTGCCAGCATGACCAAGACCGGCCAGCAGGCCGCGGCTGAAGGTGGTTTTGCCGGCACCCAGGTCGCCCTGCAGGAATATCACCACGCCTGCTTGCAAGGCACGCGCCAGTGCGCCGCCCAGTGCGAGGGTGGCGGCTTCATCGGGCAGGCTGCCGCAGTGAACGCTGGTATCATCCATGGCCATATGACTGAGAAATCCTATCAAAACATGGATTATCCCGAATTGGCGCGTCAAATCAAAGCCTGGGCTCGAGAATTGGGCTTTGCCGATGCCAGAATCGGCAAAGCCGAGCTACCCGAGGAGGCCGAGCGCAAGCTGCAAGCCTGGCTGGACGCAGGCTGTCATGGCGAAATGGACTATATGGCCCGGCATGGTGCACTGCGGGTGAGACCGGCCGAGCTGGTCCCCGGCACGCTGACCATCATCAGCGTGCGCATGCCGTACTGGCCGGCCGAGGCGCAGGCCAGCGAGTCGGTGCTGCAGGATGGCCGTCTGGCCTATCTGTCACGTTATGCGCTGGGGCGTGATTATCACAAGGTCTTGCGTGCCCGCCTGCAAAAGCTGGCCGACCATATCACCCAGGTTATTGGTGATTTCGGTTACCGGGTGTTTACCGACAGTGCGCCGGTGGCCGAGGTGGCGCTGGCTGCACAGTCCGGTCTGGGCTGGCGCGGCAAACATACCCTGTTGTTGAACCGGCAGCAGGGCTCGCTGTTTTTTCTGGGCGAATTGTTTACTGACCTGCCCTTGCCGGTGGATGAAGAGGAGGACGGGCACTGCGGCCGCTGCACGCGCTGTATCGATATCTGTCCGACCCAGGCTATCACCGCGCCTTATCAGGTGGATGCGCGCCGCTGCATTTCTTATCTGACCATCGAGCTGAAGTCAGCCATCCCACTGGAGCTGCGGCCCTTGATCGGCAATCGGGTCTATGGCTGCGACGACTGCCAGCTGGTTTGCCCGTGGAACCGCTTTGCCGTCAATACCGTCGAGGCCGATTTTGCCGTACGGCATGGCCTCGATGGCGCATCGCTACTCGAGCTGTTTGGCTGGAGCGAAGCCATGTTCAAGGAAAAGCTGGCGGGTAGTCCGATCTACCGCATCGGTTACGCCAAGTGGCTGTCCAATCTGGCCATTGGCTTGGGCAATGCGCCATACGATCCGGCTATCGTTGTTGCACTGGAAGAGCATCAGCATGCCGATGAAGAACTGGTGGCCGAGCCGGTACGCTGGGCTTTGCAGCAACAGCGCGAGCGCGCAGCGAGCGGCCAATGAAAAAGGGAGCCTTGCGGCTCCCCGATGCATGACTCCAGCCAACTCAGTTGAGCGGCTTGGTGAAGTGAAACGAGGTAATGCTGAATCCCTGGCGGAAATATAGGCGGTGTGCTTCGGTACGCCAGGTACCGGAATCCAGTACCTGAAAGCCGCAGCCCAGCCGCCGTGCTTCGTCGGCACACCAGTCCAGCAACTGGCTGCCTATACCTTGTGAGCGGTGGGCTTCATCGCTGACCAGGTCATCGATATACAGCCGCAGGTCTTCATAGGTGTTTTCGTACACGCGGTACAGTGCCAGACCCAGCGGCTTGCCGTCGCTATCCAGTGCCGCCACCATGCGTGCGCCAAACGAACAGACGCGTTGCATTTTTGCCGCATAGCTGTGGCCGTGTTCCGGCAGAGTAGGGCGCAGCTGGCGATGCAGGCTGCTGCACCGTGCCAGCAATTCCGGCTCGGTGACCTTGCCGGTTTCGTCAGTCAGCGGCACGATGCGCAAAGACAGGGCCATTTCAGTCGCCACGGGACGGTGCAATCACCAGTGATTCGCCATCCAGAATCACCTTGCCTTGTACCAGGCACTGGGTGGCCAGCTTGACGCGTTTCTTTTCCGGGAAGATTTCCACCACGGTGGCGCGCGCGGTCACGGTCTGGCCAATGCGCACCGGTGCCTTGAAGCGGGTGGATTGCGACAGGTAGATGGTGCCGTTGCCTGGCAGCTTGGTGCCGACTACGGTGGAGATCAGGCTGGCGGTCAGCATGCCGTGGGCAATGCGGGTTTCAAACGGTGTGGTTTCAGCGAATTCCTGATTGATGTGCACCGGATTGTCATCACCGGAAACAGCTGCAAACATCAGGATATCGGCTTCGGTAATGGTTTTGGCGTATTCGGCAGAATCGCCGACCTTGATATCTTCAAAGTAGACTGTCATGAGGGTGTCTCCGGCTATGACGTTGAAATTGCTGCACTGCATTGTGCCATGCAGCAGACGAAATGCAAATTAAGCGGAAATGACGTAGTATCTGCAATCAGTTGTTTTTTTGCTACGTGCCACACACTAAAATTCAACCAAACGCTCGTTTGAAATGGCGTTGGGGCATAATTCGGGAAACACCACGGTAGCAAGTCCCTTCCGAGTTCGATTAACCCAGAGAGCTATTCGCTGGAGGAATATGAAAGTTCTAGTCGCTGTTAAACGCGTTGTCGATTACAACGTGAAGGTTCGGGTGAAGGCTGACGGGTCTGATGTCGATGTCGCCAACGTCAAGATGTCGATGAACCCCTTTGACGAAATTGCGGTGGAAGAAGCCGTACGTCTGAAGGAAGCCGGCAAGGCCACCGAAATCGTTGTGGTTTCCATGGGCGTGAAGCAGTGCGAGGAAACCCTGCGCACCGCTCTGGCCATGGGCGCTGACCGTGCCATTCTGGTGGAAACCGATACCGAACTGCAGCCGCTGGCCGTGGCCAAGCTGCTCAAGGCCGTGGCGGACAAGGAACAGCCGCAACTGCTGATCGTCGGCAAACAGGCCATTGATGATGATGCCAACCAGACCGGCCAGATGGCTGCCGCGCTGCTGGGTTGGGCACAAGGCACTTTCGCCTCCAAGGTGGATGTGGCTGCCGAAACGGTGGACGTCACCCGTGAAATCGACGGTGGCCTGGAAACCGTCAAGCTGCGCCTGCCGGCCGTGGTTACCGCCGACCTGCGTCTGAACGAACCGCGTTTCATCAAGCTGCCCAACATCATGGCTGCCAAGAAAAAGCCGCTGGAAAAGACCAGCCCGGCCGATCTGGGTGTCGATGTCACGCCGCGTCTGAAAACGCTGAAAGTGGCCGAACCTGCCAAGCGCTCTGCCGGCATCAAGGTAGCCAATGCTGCCGAGCTGGTAGCCAAACTGAAAAACGACGCAAAGGTGCTGTAAGCCATGGCCATTCTCGTTATCGCTGAACACGACAACCAGGGCCTGAAAGCAGGCACCCTGAATACCGTAACCGCCGCTGCCAAGCTGGGCGAAGTACACGTACTGGTGGCTGGTCACAATGCCGCTGCTGCTGCCGATGCCGCCAAGAGCGTGGCTGGTGTGAGCAAGGTGCTGCTGGCCGATGCCGCCCAATACGCGCACGGTCTGGCTGAGAGCCTGTCCGCGCTGGTGGTGGAAGTAGCCAAGGGCTACAGCCATGTGCTGGCGCCGGCTACCTCTTTTGGCAAGAACCTGCTGCCGCGCGTGGCTGCCTTGCTGGATGTGGCGCAGATCTCCGAAATCACCGCCATCGAATCGGCCGACACCTTCGTGCGCCCGGTCTACGCCGGCAACGTACTGGCTACCGTGCAATCGGCTGATGCCATCAAGGTGATCACCGTGCGCACCACCGCTTTCGATGCGGCGGCCGCTCAGGGTGGTTCCGCTGCGGTGGAAAGCGTGGCCGTGGCTGCTGATCCGCAACTGTCCAGCTTTATCGGCCAGGAGCTGACCAAGTCCGACCGTCCGGAACTGGGCGCCGCCAAGATCATCGTGTCCGGTGGTCGTGCGCTGGGTTCGGAAGAACAGTTCAAGGCCGTGATCGAACCGCTGGCTGACAAGCTGGGCGCTGCTGTCGGTGCTTCCCGTGCCGCAGTGGATGCTGGTTACGCGCCGAACGACTACCAGGTCGGCCAAACTGGCAAGGTAGTGGCGCCGCAGCTGTACTTCGCCGTGGGTATTTCCGGTGCCATCCAGCATCTGGCCGGCATGAAGGATTCCAAGGTGATCGTGGCGATCAACAAGGACGAAGAAGCGCCGATCTTCCAGGTAGCCGATTACGGCATCGTGGGTGACCTGTTCACCGTGGTGCCGGAACTGCTGGCCGAGCTGTCCAAGTAATGCAGTACGGGGAGGGGAAATCCTCCCCATCCGAGCAGGCAAGATAGCCGCCGGAATCAAAAAATAAAAACCGGCTACGACCGGTCTGCTTCATGGAGGAGCAAGCTTTCCCGCCGCAGCTCGCGGTGGGTGGGCATGCTCATGCATCAGGTAGACGGCGAGCCGGTTTTTTCATATCTACGACGATTATAGTGCAGCAAGAATAAGGAGAGATTCATGATTTATAATGCGCCAGTTAAAGAAATTCGCTTTGTTCTCAATGAATTGGCCGAGTTGACCTCGGTGTGCAGCCTGCCTGGTTATGAAGACTGCTCGGTCGAACTGGTGGATGCCATTCTGGAAGAAGCCGCCAAGTTTGCCGAAGGCGTATTGGCGCCCATCAACAAGCAGGGCGACAAGGGGGCCACGTTGAAAGATGGCGAAGTGACCGCCGCCCCCGGCTTCAAGGACGCTTGGCAGCAATATGTCGAATCTGGCTGGGTGGGCCTGCGTGCCCCGGCTGATTTTGGCGGGCAGGGCATGCCGGCCCTGGTAGCCATTGCCGCCGAAGAGATGTGGTGTTCTGCCAATCTGGCTTTTTCGCTGGCCCCGCTGCTGACCTTGGGTGCGGTAGAGGCCATTCACCACCATGCCTCGGAAGAACTGAAAGCAGTCTACCTGCCGCGCATGTCCAGTGGCGAATGGACCGGCACCATGAACCTGACCGAACCGCAGGCCGGTTCCGATCTGGCCCAGGTGCGCTCGCGTGCCGTGCCGCAGGCCGATGGCAGCTATCTGGTCACCGGCCAGAAGATTTTCATCACCTGGGGTGAGCACGACATGGCCGATAACATCGTCCATCTGGTGCTGGCCCGTCTGCCGGATGCGCCGGCCGGCGTGAAGGGCATTTCTCTGTTCATCGTGCCCAAGTTCCTGGTCAATGCTGATGGCAGCCTCGGTGCGCGTAACGACGTGCGCTGCGTCTCGCTGGAGCACAAGCTGGGCATTCATGGCAGCCCGACTGCGGTGATGAGCTTTGGCGACAATGGCGGTGCTATCGGTTATCTGGTAGGCGAGGCCAACAAGGGCCTGGGCTATATGTTCACCATGATGAACCACGCCCGTCTGGGCGTGGGCGTGGAGGGCATGTCGGTATCCGAGCGTGCCTACCAGAAGGCGGTGGAATATGCCCGCGACCGCGTGCAAAGCCGTGCCGTCGGCTCGCCGGACCCGGCTGGTGTGGCCATCATCAAGCACCCCGACATCCGCCGCATGCTGATGACCATGCGCAGCCAGATCGAAGCCCAGCGCGCACTGGCTTTCTATACTGCCGCTGCATTGGATCGCGCCTCGCGCCATCCGGTGGCCAGTGAAGCCGCGCGTAATCAGGCGCTGGTGAATTTCCTCATCCCCATCGTCAAGGGCTGGAATACCGAGCAGGCCAACGAACTGACCAGCCTGGCGGTGCAAGTGCATGGCGGCATGGGCTTTATCGAAGAAACCGGCGTGGCGCAGTATTACCGCGATGCTCGTATCACTGCCATTTACGAAGGCACCACCGGCATTCAGGCGCTGGACCTGATCGGCCGTAAAACCTTCAGTGAAGGCGGTGCCACTGCCCGTGCGCTGCTGGATGAAGCACGTGCCACCGCTGAGAAATTGGCTGCTGCCGGTTACGCCAGCATGGCGAGCAATCTGCAGCAGGCTGCCGCCGAGGCTGAGCGTTGCGTGGCCTTCATTCTGGGCAGTTTTGGCGCGCAGCCGCAGCTGGCTGCTGCCGGTTCGGTGCCTTTCCTCAAGTTGATGGGTATTGTGCTGGGTGGCTGGCAACTGGGCCGCGCTGCACTGATCGCGCGCGAAAAGCTGGGTGAAGATGGTGTGGACGAGGATTTCCTCAAGGCCAAAATCATCACCGCCCGCTTCTTTGCCGAGCATCTGCTGCCGCAGGTTTCCGGCCTGGCTGCAGCCATTGTGGATGGTGCGGACAGCGTGCTGGAGCTGGACGACAGCCTGTTCTAAGCTGGCGTTTTATTCTGCTGAACAGCCACCTGCGGGTGGCTGTTTCTTTATGTAAAAGTATGGGAAGCAAGGCAGGGAAAAGCAGGAAGTGATGCAAAAACAGGTGCTTGTGGCTTGTTTCAACTGGCCGAAAGCGGTATGATGGTAAGGTTTAACCAAACGGGACAGGCGCAAAACGTCGTGTCCCGTTATTCACATAAAAATCCGCAAAAACATACAAGCGAAACGCAACAGGAGCTAGTCAGTGTCAACCGTACCAGCGATCCTCGTCTTGGCTGACGGTACCCTCTTCAAGGGCAGTGCCATCGGAGCCACCGGCCATACGGTCGGCGAAGTGGTATTCAATACCGCCATGACCGGGTATCAGGAAATCCTCACCGATCCCTCCTACACCAAACAAATCGTCACCCTGACTTATCCCCATATCGGTAATGTCGGCGCGAATTCGGAAGATACCGAATCCCGCGCCGTTTTCGCATCCGGTCTGATCATTCGTGATCTGCCGCTGCTGCACAGCAACTTCCGCGCCGAAGATTCGCTGTCCGACTACCTGGCCAAGAACAATGTCGTGGCCATTGCCGATATCGACACCCGTCGCCTCACCCGCATTCTGCGCGAAAAAGGCGCTCAGGCCGGCTGCATCATGGCCGGTGCCGATCTGGACGAAGCCCGCGCACTGGAACTGGCACGCGGTTTCGGTTCCATGGCCGGTCAGGATCTGGCCAAGGTGGTCAGCTGCACCGAATCCTACCAGTGGAAGCTGGGCGAATGGAAACTGGGCAGCGGCTACAGCGAACAGGCCGAGACTCAGTTCCACGTGGTGGCTTACGACTTCGGCGTGAAGCACAACATCCTGCGCATGCTGGCCGAACGCGGCTGCAAGCTGACCGTGGTGCCGGCGCAGACTCCGGCCAAGGACGTGCTGGCGCTGCAGCCGGATGGCGTGTTCCTGTCCAACGGCCCTGGTGATCCGGAGCCGTGTGACTACGCCATCACCGCTATCCGCGAAATCCTGGACACCCGCCTGCCGGTATTCGGTATCTGCCTGGGTCATCAGCTGCTGGGTCTGGCCACTGGTGCCAAGACCAGCAAGATGAAGTTCGGCCACCACGGTGCCAACCATCCTGTGCAGGATCTGGACAGCGGCCGCGTGATGATCACCAGCCAGAACCACGGCTTCCAGGTGGATGAATCCACCCTGCCGGCCAATGTGCGCGTGACCCATCGCAGCCTGTTCGACCAGACTGTACAGGGCATTGCACTGACCGACCGTCCGGCCTTCTCCTTCCAGGGTCACCCGGAAGCAAGCCCGGGCCCGGAAGATGTGGCCTATCTGTTTGACCGCTTCATCACGGCGATGAGCCAGGCGAAGTAAACGGACCAGAACGGAGAACAAGCATGCTGGGCATTACCGATATCACCACCTACCTGATCGGCACCATCATCATCGTGCTGCTGCCAGGCCCCAACTCCATGTATGTGCTGTCGGTGGCGGCACAGCGCGGCATCCGCCGCGGCTTTGTGGGGGCTTGCGGGGTATTTGCCGGTGATGCCATCCTGATGACGCTGGCCGCCACAGGGGCGGCAGGGGTGCTCAAGGCCAATCCGGCCCTGTTTGCCATGGTCAAGTATGCCGGTGGTGCTTACCTGACCTGGCTGGGCCTGCAGATGCTGCGTGGCGCCTGGCGTGCCTGGCGCAGCACTTCCCGTACGGAAGACGCTGCGCCGCAAGCACAGCGCGAAGTGGACGCCAGCCGTCCCTTCGTCAAGGCGCTGGTCATCAGCCTGATGAACCCCAAGGCCATCTTGTTCTTCGTGTCCTTCTTCGTGCAATTCGTCGACCCGGCCTATCCGCACCCGGTGCTGACCTTTCTTGTGCTGGGCGGCTTGCTGCAATGCTGCAGCGCCCTCTATCTGGCCACCATCATCGTGTCCGGAGCAAGACTGGCCGAAGCCTTCCGCCGCCGCCGCAAACTGTCCTCTGCCATGTCTGGCGGAGTGGGCGCGCTGTTTCTGGGCTTCGGGGCCAAACTGGCGGCAGCCAGCCTGAACTGAACAATTGAAATTGACTGAGCGATAACATGCCGAAACGTACCGACCTCAAGAGTATTCTCATCATCGGCGCTGGCCCCATTGTGATTGGCCAGGCCTGCGAGTTTGACTACTCCGGCGCCCAGGCCTGCAAGGCCCTGCGTGAAGAAGGTTACAAAGTCATTCTGGTGAACTCCAATCCGGCCACCATCATGACCGACCCGAACATGGCCGATGTCACCTACATCGAACCCATTACCTGGCCTGTTCTGGAAAAAATCATTGCCAAGGAACGTCCGGACGCCATCCTGCCGACCATGGGCGGTCAGACCGCACTGAACTGTGCGCTGGACTTGGCCAAGCACGGCGTGCTGGAAAAGTACAATGTCGAGCTGATCGGTGCCACCGAAGACGCCATCGACAAGGCAGAAGACCGTGGCCGCTTCAAGGAAGCCATGGCCAAGATCGGCCTGTCCTGCCCGCTGTCTTTCGTTTGCCACAGCATGGAAGAATCGCTGGAAGCGCAATCCAAGGTGGGTTACCCCACGCTGATCCGCCCGTCCTTCACCATGGGCGGCTCCGGTGGTGGTATCGCCTACAACAAGGAAGAATTCCTGGCGATCTGCGAGCGCGGCTTTGAAGCGTCCCCCACCCATGAACTGCTGATCGAGCAGTCCGTACTCGGCTGGAAAGAGTACGAAATGGAAGTGGTGCGCGACAAAAATGACAACTGCATCATCATCTGCTCCATCGAGAACTTCGACCCGATGGGCGTGCACACCGGTGACTCCATCACCGTGGCCCCGGCACAAACCCTCACCGACAAGGAATACCAGATCATGCGTAATGCATCGATTGCGGTACTCCGTGAAATCGGCGTGGACACCGGTGGCTCCAACGTGCAGTTCGCCACCAACCCGGTGAACGGCGAAATGATCGTGATCGAGATGAACCCGCGTGTGTCGCGTTCCTCGGCGCTGGCTTCCAAGGCCACCGGCTTCCCGATTGCCAAGGTCGCTGCCAAGCTGGCCGTGGGTTACACCCTGGACGAACTGAAGAACGACATCACCGGCGGCGCGACCCCGGCTTCGTTCGAACCGTCCATCGACTACGTGGTCACCAAGATTCCGCGTTTTGCCTTCGAAAAATTCCCGCAGGCCGATAACCGCCTGACCACCCAGATGAAGTCGGTGGGCGAAGTGATGGCCATGGGCCGCACCCTGCAGGAATCCATGCACAAGGCGCTGCGTGGCCTGGAAACCGGCCTGTCCGGCTTCAACTCGGTAACCAGCAACGAAGAAACCATCCGTCACGAAGTCAGCACCCCGGGACCGGAACGCATCCTGTACGTGGCCGACGCCTTCCGCGTGGGCATGAGCCGTGACGACGTGTTTGCCCTGAGCAAGATCGACCCGTGGTTCCTGGCGCAGATCGAAGACATCGTGGGCGAAGAAAAAGCCCTGGCCGGCCGCAAGGTGGAAGAGCTGGGCTTTGACGAGCTGCGTCGCCTGAAGCGCAAGGGCTTCTCCGACCGTCGTCTGGGCGAGCTGCTGAATACCGACCAGGCTGCAGTGCGTGCCAAGCGCTGGGCACTGGGCCTGCATCCGGTCTACAAGCGTGTGGATACCTGCGCGGCCGAGTTTGCCACCTCCACCGCCTATATGTACTCCAGCTACGAAGAAGAGTGCGAAGCCAACCCGTCCGACCGCAAGAAGGTCATGGTACTGGGTGGCGGCCCTAACCGTATCGGTCAGGGTATCGAATTCGACTACTGCTGCGTGCATGCCGCACTGGCGCTGCGTGAATCCGGTTTCGAGACCATCATGGTCAACTGCAACCCGGAAACCGTATCGACCGACTACGACACTTCCGACCGCCTGTACTTCGAGCCGCTGACGCTGGAAGACGTACTGGAAATCTGCCGCATCGAAAAACCGTTCGGCGTGATCGTACAGTACGGCGGCCAGACGCCGCTGAAGCTGGCGCGTGCGCTGGAAGCCAATGGTGTGCCAATTATCGGCACCAGCCCGGACATGATCGACGCTGCCGAAGACCGTGAGCGCTTCCAGAAGCTGCTGCACGATCTGGGCCTGAAGCAGCCGCCGAACCGCACCGCCCGCACCCCGGCCGATGCCATGAAGCTGGCTGAAGAAATCGGCTATCCGCTGGTGGTGCGCCCGTCTTACGTACTGGGCGGCCGTGCGATGGAAATCGTGCACGAGCCGGCCGACCTCGAGCGCTACATGCGCGAAGCGGTGAAGGTGTCCAACGACAGCCCGGTACTGCTGGATCACTTCCTCAACGACGCCATCGAAGTCGATGTGGATTGCATCTCCGACGGCAAGGATGTCGTCATCGGCGGCATCATGCAGCATATCGAACAGGCTGGTGTGCACTCCGGAGACTCCGCTTGCTCGCTGCCGCCGTACAGCCTCTTCCCGGCCGTACAGGACGAAATCCGTCGCCAGACCGAAGCCATGGCGCGTGCGCTGAATGTGGTCGGCTTGATGAACGTACAGTTCGCCATCCAGGGTGACACCATCTACGTGCTGGAAGTGAACCCGCGTGCCTCGCGTACCGTGCCGTTTGTCTCCAAGGTGACCGGTGCATCGCTGGCCAAGATCGCTGCCCGCGCCATGGCCGGCATCAGCCTGGCCGAACAAGGCTTCACCAAGGAAGTGATCCCGCCGTACTACGCGGTGAAGGAAGCGGTATTCCCCTTCATCAAGTTCCCTGGCGTCGACACCATCCTGGGGCCGGAAATGAAGTCCACTGGCGAAGTGATGGGCGTAGGCAAGAGCTTTGCCGAAGCCTTCGTCAAGAGCCAGCTGGCTGCCGGCGACAAGCTGCCGCGCACTGGCAAGGTATTCCTGTCGGTACGCCAGTCCGACAAGAATGGCGCGGTTGATGTGGCACGCGAACTGCAACGTCTGGGCTTTGGTGTATGTGCCACCCGTGGCACGGCCAAGACCCTGGCCGAAGCCGGCATCGTGGTGCAGGTGGTCAACAAGGTGAACGAAGGCCGTCCGCACATCGTCGACATGATCAAGAACGGCGAAATCGACGTGCTGGTCAATACCGTGGATGAAAAGCGCCAGGCCATTCAGGACAGCCACTCCATCCGTCGCAGCGCACTGCAGGCGCGTATTCCGCAATACACTACCCTGGCTGGTGCCAAGGCCGTGTGTGTGGGTATGGCGCATGTGGAAGAGTTTGATGTTTACAGCGTTCAGGAACTGCACGCCTCCATCAAGCACTAATCTTGTTGCCAGCTGGAAGCTAAGGGACAAGTTCTGCGTTGAAGCTTTGAACCGCAAGCGATTTGCCGTTACAATCTAGCTATTGAACCCGCAACACCCAAGCCGCCGTCTCGTACGGCGGCTTGTGTTTTTGATGACGGCGGGGTACCGCCTCAGGAGAACACCCGAATGAACAAAGTCCCGTTGACTCTGCGTGGCGCCGAGCTTCTCAAGGAAGAACTGCAACGCCTGAAGAGCGTGGAACGTCCGGCGGTTATTGAAGCGATTGCCGAGGCGCGTTCGCATGGCGACCTGTCGGAAAACGCCGAATACGACGCCGCCAAGGAACGCCAAGGCTTCGTCGAAGGCCGTATTGCCGATCTCGAAGGCAAGATTTCCAATGCAATCATCATCAATCCGGCCGAGCTGGATGCGGATGGTCGCGTGGTGTTTGGTGCCACGGTCGAACTGATGGATCTGGAAACCGAAGACAAGGTCACCTACCAGATCGTGGGCGACGATGAAGCCGACATCAAGGTCTGCAAGGTATCGGTCAATTCGCCGATTGCCCGTGCGCTGATCGGCAAGGAAGCCGGCGACGTGGCCGAGGTACTGGCTCCGGGCGGCATCCGCGAATACGAAGTGCTAGACGTCAAGTACATCTAAAACTGTCAGATCAAACGCGCGCTTTCGCGCGTTTTTGCTGTGGAGTCAGGGAGCACGCATGGACGGATTGCGAGCGATTACCAGAACCTTCTGGATAGGCGGGCTGTGGGTCATCGGCCTGATTGTCACGCCGGTGCTGTTCAAGATGCTGGACACGGTGACCGCAGGCATGGTGGCCGGCAAGCTGTTTGCCGCCATTGCATGGGTCGGTCTGGTGTGCGGGGTGTTTCTGCTGGTGGACAATATCTGGCGCAACGGCGTGCGCGGCATGAAGGAAAGCAGCTTCTGGCTGATCGTCGGCATGCTGCTGTGCACTGTCATCAACCACTTTGCCGTCACTCCCATCATCGCCGAGCTGAAGTTGCAGATGAACCATGCGGCGGAAGGGCTGTTTGGCGGTGGCTTTGCCACCTGGCATGCCATTTCCAGCCTGATCTATCTGGTGCAAAGCCTGATGGGCCTGGCTTACATCCTGCGTAGTGACTGAACGAAGCTGACCACAAGCATGGCCGGGACAAAATAAAAGCGGTGGAGTCCCACCGCTTTTGCTATACCGGCCAAGAGCTGGCTCAGGATTGCGACGCCAGTTTCAGTGCCTTTTTGTTTTTCGGCAGCACGATGCGCTGCTTGTCGCTGGGACGCCACAGCACCAGCAGTTTGCCGATATGCTGTACCGGCGCAGCGCCGAGTTCATCGCAAATCTGCTCGTACAGAGCGACGCGGGCAACGCGGTCATCACCCTGAACGCGGATCTTGATCAGCTCGTGGGCATCCAGGCTGATGGCGATTTCGCGCAGTACGGAGTCGCTCAGACCATTATTGCCGATCATCACGACCGGGTTGAGTGTCTGGGCCAGACCCTTGAGGTGTTGGCGCTGGAAAGGTTGCAGTTCGATTTTCATTGGACAGGCTTGGTTTCAAAGCAAAACGGGATTCTACTAGAGTTTGGCCCTTTGCCCAAACTCTGGCCACAAACAGACTGAAAAACAACAGGATAGCCCACCGGCTATGCTGGACGAGATTGGCAGAAAGCTACCCATGGCAAGAAGTACCAGCAGCAATACCTGGCTGCGCGAACATGTTAACGACCAGTATGTACAGATGGCCAAGAAAGACGGTTATCGGGCAAGAGCAGCGTACAAGCTGCTGGAAATCAACGAAAAAGACAAACTGATACGCCCAGGTACCGTGCTGGCCGACCTGGGGAGCGCGCCAGGCAGCTGGTCGCAAGTGGCCGCCCGTATCGTTGGCGAGCAGGGCAAGGTGTTTGCACTGGATATTCTGCCGATGAATCCGATTGCCGATGTGGAATTCATCCAGGGCGATTTTCGTGAAGAAGAAATTCTGCAGCAGTTTGTCGACCTGCTGGATGGTCGTGCGCTGGACCTTGTAATTTCCGATATGGCACCCAATATCTCAGGAATGAGCGCCATGGATCAGGCCAGAAGTTTTCTCCTGTGTGAGCTGGCGCTGGAATTTGCGCGCGATCACCTGAAACCCGGCGGCAGTTTTCTCGTCAAAGTGTTCCAGGGCAGTGATTTCCAGTCCTACCTCCAGGCCATGCGCGAGCTGTTCGAAGAGGTGGTCACCCGCAAACCCAAGGCCTCGCGCGATCGTTCCAGCGAAATTTACTTGCTGGGCAAGGGCCGACGCTGACATACAACCCCCCGGGGTTTACAATCCATACCAATGAAATACGCAACCGCAAAGTCAGGGCACAGAGGAGTCCGCTACTCGTGAACAATATCGGCAAAAATATAGCCATCTGGGTCATCATCGGTTTGGTACTGATGACAGTATTCAATCAGTTCAACAAACGCCAGGACGCCCAGAACCAGATCGAGTACTCGCAATTCATCAGCGATGTCGAATCCGGCAAGGTGCAATCCCTGAGCATTGAGGGCCATCCCCTGCGTGGCCAGTGGCTGAAGGGCAAGCGGACTGACGGTTCGGCATTTGCCACCTACGCTCCGTACGACCCGCAACTGGTCGAAGACCTGATCAAGAACAATGTACGCTTCTCCGCCAAGCCGGAAGAAGAACCGTCCATGCTGATGAGCATCTTCATCAGCTGGTTCCCGATGCTGTTGCTGATTGGCGTGTGGGTTTTCTTCATGCGCCAGATGCAGGGCGGCGGCAAGGGCGGTGCTTTCTCCTTCGGCAAGAGCAAGGCGCGCATGCTGGATCAGGACACCAATACCGTAACCTTTGCGGATGTGGCCGGCTGCGATGAAGCCAAGGAAGAAGTAAAGGAAATCGTCGATTACCTGCGTGATCCGTCCCGCTACCAGAGCCTGGGTGGCCGCATTCCGCGCGGCATCCTGCTGTGTGGCTCGCCGGGTACCGGTAAAACGCTGTTGGCCAAGGCGATTGCCGGCGAAGCCAAGGTGCCGTTCTTCAGCATCTCTGGTTCGGACTTTGTGGAAATGTTTGTCGGCGTGGGTGCTGCCCGTGTCCGCGACATGTTCGAGCAGGCGAAAAAGAATTCGCCGTGCATCATCTTCATTGATGAAATCGATGCTGTTGGCCGCCAGCGTGGTGCTGGTCTGGGCGGTGGCAACGATGAACGCGAACAGACGCTGAACCAGCTGCTGGTGGAGATGGATGGTTTCGAAACCAACACCACTGTCATCGTGATCGCTGCGACCAACCGTCCTGACGTACTCGACCCCGCCCTGCAGCGTCCGGGCCGTTTCGACCGCCAGGTGGTGGTGCCGCTGCCGGATATCCGTGGTCGCGAACAGATCCTGTCCGTGCACATGCGCAAGGTGCCGATTGCTGCCGATGTGGAACCTTCAGTCATCGCACGTGGCACGCCGGGTTTCTCCGGTGCTGATCTGGCCAACCTGGTGAACGAGGCTGCGCTGTTTGCTGCCCGTCGCGCCAAGCGCCTGGTGGACATGGTGGATTTCGAGTCGGCCAAGGACAAGATCATGATGGGTGCCGAGCGCCGCAGCATGGTGATGTCGGAGGAGGAAAAGCGCAATACGGCTTATCACGAATCCGGTCATGCCGTTGTCGCCAAGCTGTTGCCCAAGTCTGATCCGGTACACAAGGTCACCATCATTCCGCGCGGCCGTGCGCTGGGTGTGACCATGCAGTTGCCGGAGCAGGACCGCTTTGCCTATGATCGCGGCTACCTGATGGACCGACTGGCCATTCTGTTCGGCGGTCGTATTGCCGAAGAGCTGTTCATGAATCAGATGACCACCGGTGCTTCCAACGACTTCGAACGTGCCACGCAAATGGCGCGCGACATGGTGACCCGCTACGGCATGTCCGACAAGCTCGGTCCGATGGTGTATGGCGACAACGAAGGCGAAGTGTTCCTGGGTCGTTCCATCACCACGCACAAGAACCTGTCCGAAGCCACCATGCAGCAAGTGGATATGGAAATCCGCCGCATTATCGACGAGCAGTACGGGCTGGCCCGCCGTCTGCTGGAAGACAATCGCGACAAGGTGGAAGCCATGACCGCCGCCCTGCTGGAGTGGGAAACCATCGATGCCGAGCAGATCAACGACATCATGGATGGCAAGCCGCCGCGTCCGCCCAAACCGGGCAGCGGTTTCCCTGCCAAGCCGGAAGACAAGCCGGCGGAAGCCAGCCCGGCAGCAGCGACATCGACGCCGGCTCAGGAACTCTGATCACCGGTTTTTGCAGGGCGGCAGCTTAGGCTGTCGCCCTGTTTTGCATTTATCAGGCAGATATTTTCCATGCAATTGCTTGAATGCGGGCGTTTTCAGCTCGATCTGACCCAGCCCATGATCATGGGCATCCTCAATGTCACGCCGGATTCGTTTTCCGATGGTGGTCGCTTCAATACCCTGGATAGTGCGCTGCAACGTGCCGAAAGCATGCTGGCAGACGGTGCGGCCATTCTGGACATCGGTGGCGAATCCACCCGTCCCGGTGCGCCGGAAGTCAGTGTGCAGCAAGAGCTGGACCGGGTCATGCCGGTACTGGAGAAGCTCAAGGAGATAGGCGCTCCCCTGTCGCTGGATACCCGCCGTACCGCCGTGATGCGCGCCGCCTTGCAACTGGGCGCGGTGGATCTGATCAATGATGTTTCCGCGCTGGAAGATGAGGGCGCGGTGGAGGCGGTGACTGCATCGAATGTAGCGCTGTGCCTGATGCACAAGCAGGGCAACCCCGACACCATGCAGCAGGCCCCGGCGTATCAGGATGTGGTTGAAGAGGTGGGGCAGTACCTGCTGCGCCGGGTTGAGCTATGCCGCGCTGCCGGCATTACCGATGCCCGCCTGCTGATCGATCCCGGTTTTGGTTTTGGCAAAACGCTGGAGCACAATTTGCAGCTACTGGCAGGCCTGCGTCGCATCGAAGCCATCAGCCGTCTTCCGGTACTGGTTGGTCTGTCGCGCAAATCCATGCTGGGTGCGATTACCGGCGAGGCCGTTCCCGCCGAGCGGCTGGGAGCCAGCCTGGCCGTAGCGCTGCTGTCCTTGCAGCAGGGTGCCAGGATAGTACGGGTACACGATGTCAAGGCCAGTCATCAGGCCCTGCAGGTATGGCGTGCCATGCAAGCCTATGCCGGCTGATGCCAGCCGGCAGACCCGCAGCGTTTTGCGGTGCGACAGCTGCCAAGCAGCTTGGGGCACAGGTACAATGCATTACTCCCGCAGGGGCCATTTTGCTGTTATGCGCTGCCAGCCAAGTGGCGGCAACGTGATTAGGATAATGAGATGAGTCGCAAATATTTTGGAACGGATGGTGTGCGTGGCGAAGTAGGGCAGTTTCCCATTACGCCGGATTTTGTTCTCAAGCTGGGCCATGCCGCCGGTCGGGTGCTGGTGGATCATGACAAGGCGCATCGCCCCACCGTGCTGATTGGCAAGGACACCCGGATTTCCGGTTATATGCTGGAGGCGGCGCTGCAGGCCGGCTTTACCGCTGCCGGTGTCAATGTGCTGCTGACCGGGCCGCTGCCGACTCCGGGCATTGCCTATCTGACCCGTGCGTTGCGGCTGGAGGCCGGGGTGGTGATTTCGGCCTCGCATAACCCGTATCAGGATAATGGCATCAAGTTTTTTGCCGAAGGTGGCAAAAAGCTGGATGACACGCTGGAGCTGGAAATCGAGGCCATGCTGGAACAAGCGATGACCACCAATGGCTCGGTGGAGCTGGGGCGTGCCCGGCGTATTTCCGGTGCGGCCGAACGTTATATCGAGTTCTGCAAGAGCACCTTCCCGGGCGAGCGCGACCTCAAGCAGCTCAAACTGGTGGTGGATTGCGCCAATGGTGCCACCTACCATATCGCGCCCAAGGTGTTTCACGAACTGGGTGCCGAAGTGGTGGTCATTGGTGGCGAGCCGGATGGTTACAACATCAATGACAAGGTGGGCGCGACCTATCCCAAGACCCTGCAAGTCGCCGTGCTGGAACACCATGCCGATTTCGGTATTTCACTGGATGGCGACGGCGACCGGCTGATCATGGTGGATCGCAACGGCAAGGTGTATGACGGTGACCAGCTGATCTACATCATCGCCAAAGCCCGTGCCGCACGCGGTGAGCTCAAGGGCGGCGTGGTCGGCACCGTGATGACCAATATGGCGATGGAGCTGGCCCTGAACAAGCTGGGTGTGGCTTTTGGCCGTGCCAAGGTGGGTGACCGCTACGTGCTGGAAATGCTGCATGCCCATGGCTGGCAGGTAGGCGGCGAGGCCTCTGGCCACATCCTGTGTCTGGACAAGCACACTACCGGCGACGGCATCATCTCCAGCCTGCAGGTGCTGGCCAGCCTGGCCGAACTGGGCATCAGCATGGAAGAAGCCTGTAACGACTGGACGCCATTCCCGCAAACCATGATCAATGTCCGCCACAATGGCTGCGACTGGAAAGCCGCTTCTGCCGAAGCGCTGGCCGCTGCCGAAGCCGCGCTGGTCGGTGTGGGGCGCGTGGTATTGCGTCCCTCCGGCACCGAGCCGGTGGTGCGGGTGATGGTGGAGGCCAGCGACCGTAGCTTGTCGGAAAAGTGGGCAAGAGACATTGCTGCCACCATCGAGCGCGTGGCCTGATTCCGTCCGAGTGCAAGAAAAAGCCGCTGCCCGATGCAGCGGCTTTTTTTATGGGCAGCAGCGATCAGTTCGGGTAGTTCAGATCAACTGGCGTGGCACCCGGGGGGCAATGGCACACATCAACTCATAGCCGATGGTGCCGGCTGCGGCAGCCACTTCTTCAATTGCCACATTCGGCCCCCACAGCTCCACCCGGCTACCGATATCGGCAGCGGGGAGGTGGCTGAGATCGATGGCCAGCATGTCCATGGATACTCGCCCCACGGTGGCGCTGCGCTGGTCGGCCACCATCACCGGTGTGCCATTGGCGGCAATGCGCGGATAGCCGTCTGCATAGCCACAGGCGACGATGCCGATGCGCATGGCGTGCTCCGCGCGGAAGTTCAGCCCGTAGCCCACGGTATCGCCGGCTTGCAGCTGCTGGGTGGCGATGATGTCGGCACTCAGTGTCATGGTGGTTTGCAGACCCAGCGCAGCACCGTGACATTCGGCAAAGGGCGAGCAGCCATACAGCGTGATGCCCGGCCGTACCACATCGCCATGGGTTTGCGGATGGCGGAATACCGCTGCCGAATTGGCAGCGCTGACCGCCAGGCCACTGGCTGCTGCTACTGGGGCAAAGGCCTGCCATTGCGCGGCTACGCCACGGGCATCATCTGCGGTGGCAAAGTGGGTCATGATGGTGCTGGTGTGGACCTGGGGCAGGGACTGCAGACGGGCCAGCGTGGCGGCGACTTGCTCCGGGCGAAAGCCCAGCCGGTTCATGCCGCTATTGATCTTGAGCCATACCTCGACAGGGCCGGGCAGGGAACCTTCGCGCAGCCAGGCAATCTGGTGAGGGGAGTGAATGGCGCCGCCAATGCGATATGTGGCCATGGCTTCGACTTCGGCACGGTCGAAAGGGCCTTCCAGCAGGATGATGTCTTGCTGGATACCTGCCTGGCGCAGAGCGATGGCATCTTCGATGTTGAGCAAGGCAAAGCCATCGGCCATGTCGGCCAGAGCCTGTGCACAGCCCAGACTGCCATGGCCATAGGCATCCGCCTTGATCACGGCCAGGGCACGGCGGCCTGAGGTTTGTTTGCGGGATTGTAAATAATTATGGCGCAGGGCGGAATGATTGATTTCCACCCGTATAGGGCGTGTCATGTCAAGAAAGGATAAGGTCGAGGTGTGCTATTATAAGCGCCCGATCATGCACTCGGACAATCAGCCCGCGGCCAAATCTTGTGTCAGGACAAGACCGCGCCGGTCGGCGGAGCACTATGGACATACTGCAGATACTTCTCGATTTCTTTACCGGTTACGGTTATGTGGCTGTCTTTACCGTATTGCTGGTGTGTGGGTTTGGCATTCCGATTCCGGAGGACATCACTCTGGTCGCCGGTGGCATCATTTCCGGCCTGGGTTATGCCGATGTGGACATCATGTTCCTGGTGGGGATGGCCGGCGTGCTGGCGGGCGATGGCATCATGTTTGCAGCCGGCCGCTTTTATGGGCACAAGGTTCAGCGCTTCCGGCCGATTGCGCGCATCCTGACGCAGGAGCGTTTCGAGGCTGTACAGGAAAAGTTTGAAAAGTATGGCACCTGGGTGCTGTTCGTTGCCCGCTTTCTGCCCGGCCTGCGTTCGCCCATCTTCATCACTGCCGGCATGACCCGGCGCGTGCCCTACTGGCGTTTTCTGCTGATGGATGGCTTTGCCGCACTGATTTCCGTACCTGTCTGGGTGTATCTGGGCCACTACGGCGCCACCCAGCGCGAATGGCTGATGCACATGGTGCATCGCGGCCAAGTGGGCATTCTCTCGGCAGTCGGTGTGCTGCTGACGGTGCTGCTCATTGTTTATCTGTGCCGCCGCAAAAAGTGCTGTGCTGCTTCCGAACTGAAAAAATAGCTTGCCGAGCATGAAAAAAGCCACCTGACGGTGGCTTTTTTTTCGGGCCAGAATCAACCCACCTGCAGCAATTCCACTTCGAATACCAGGGTGGCATTCGGCGGAATCACGCCGCCGGCGCCGCGTGCACCATAGCCCAGTTCCGGCGGAATGGTCAGCTTGCGCTTGCCACCCACCTTCATGCCGACAACACCCTGATCCCAGCCCTTGATGACATGGCCGGCTCCCAGCGGGAAGCTGAAGGGCTGATAGCGATCCTTGCTGGAGTCGAACTTGCTGCCATTGGTCAGCCAGCCGGTGTAGTGCACGGTGACTTCTTCACCGGCAACGGCTTCGGCACCTTCGCCGACGGTCAGGTCTTCAATGATCAATGCGCTCATCTTGTCGTAGTCCTTGTATCTGGTTCAAGCAGGGCGAAATTGTACCATTCACCTGCTTGTATGGCTGCTGGATCGTCATATTGTATTTGTATTTTACAATCAATGGCTTATAAAGAAATTAACTGTCTGGTTTACCCACCCACCACCAGAAGGGGATTCGTCATGGACATTACCCACGGCACGTCCCGGGAGCACCCGGTTGTTCACCATGTATCCGTTACCCAACCACTGTTCTGGCTGCGCCAAGGCCTGAACGACCTGCGCAAAGCGCCTGCCGATGCCCTGTTTTACGGCGCCGCTTTTGTGCTGATGGGCTATCTGCTGATCAGCTATTTCGATAGCGCGCCGCAGTTTGTACTGACGCTCAGCACACTGTTCTTGCTTGGCGGGCCTTTTCTGGCCATCGGCCTGTATGACCTGGCGCGCCAGCACGAGGAGGTGCGTGCACCGCAGCGCGTCAGCCTGTGGCACAGCATGACTGCCTGGAAAGCTAATCTGCCGGGCTTCACCCTGTTTGCCGCCTTGCTGGCGGTGCTGGTGTTTGGCTGGTTCCGCGTGTCTTTGCTGCTGTTTGCCTTGTTCTACGACACGGCAGCCCTGCCGAGTCTGGACGAGCTGCTCGCCAATGCCATGCTGCCCGCCAACCTGCCTTTCCTGCTGGCCTATTTTGGTGTTGGTTTCCTGTTTGCGGCGACGGTGTTCGCACTCAGTGTGGTGGCCATCCCCATGCTGCTGGACAAGGAGGTTGATACGGTGACAGCCATGGTCAACAGCCTGCAGGCGGTATACAAGAATCTGCTGACGATGACAGTATGGGCCGCTATGATTGTGATCCTTACTGCCGTGGGTTTTGCCACCTATTTCATCGGCCTGATCATCATCATGCCGCTGCTTGGACTGGCCAGCTGGCATGCCTACCGCGCCATGATCACTTATGAAAGCTGATGCCTGACCGATGACCCACCCATCCATCGTATTCCTCGACCGGGACAGCCTGCCTGTCCCGGTTCCCGTTTTTCCGTTTGAGCATGCCTACCGCGAAATTGCCGCTACCACCCCGGAGCAGATTATCCGGAATGTTGGTGATGCCGACATCGTTATTACCAACAAGGTGGCCTTCACCCGTGAAACCCTGCAGCAACTGCCTGGCGTGAAAATGCTGGCCATTGCCGCGACCGGCTACAACCATGTCGACCTGGCATGCTGTCGTGAGCGCGGTATCGCTGTGGCCAACATTCGCCACTATGGCGATGAAACCGTGGCCGAACATGCCTTCACGCTGATGCTGGCGCTGGTGAAAAACCTGCCGGCCTATCAGCGTGATGTGGCCGCCGGGGTGTGGGAGCAGGCGCAGCAATTCTGCCATTTTGGTGCGCCAATCCGCGATCTGAAAGGTGCCACACTGGGGATTTTCGGCGCTGGCGGCATCGGTCAGGCTTTGGCTGAGCGCGCGCGCGCCTTTGGCATGCGGGTGCAGTTTGGTGAGCGCAAAGGGGCGAGCGTGGTGCGTGAAGGCTATGTCAGCTTTGCCGACTTGCTGGCAACGTCCGATGTGCTGTCCCTGCACTGTCCGCTCAATGATGACACCCGCAACATGATTGCCCAGGACGAATTGATGGCGATGAAGCCGGGGGCCATCCTGATCAATACCGCGCGCGGTGGGCTGGTGGATGAAGAGGCGCTGGTTGCCGCCTTGAAGTACGGTCAGCTGGGAGGTGCCGGTTTTGATGTGCTGAGTACCGAGCCGCCGACGCAGGGTAATCCGCTGCTCAAGGCCCGTCTGCCGCATTTGATCGTGACGCCCCATATCGGCTGGGCCAGCCAGCAGGCCATGCAGCGGTTGGCGCAGCAGCTGGCCGACAATATTGCCGCCTATGTGGCAGGCCGGGCAGAAAACCGGCTGGTGTGAGCCAGGCACTGGCGCTTGGCCAAACCTGACTTCTTGTTAAATATTGTTTAATCAGAAAAAATATTAAAATAGCAATGCTGATCCTGTCTGATAATGCCTTTGGCATTGCTTAAAATATTGTTAATGATTGAATTAAGGCATAGTATTAAGTGGTCTGGGCCCGAGACGGGTTCAGGCTGCCCCGCTTGATCCGCCGTGGTTGCTCTGTCTTCCACGGCGCTTTTTTTGTCCACAGCGGGCTGCGCTGCCAGCAAAAGCGGCTAGCACCGGGGAGTGTCAGGGCGGACCGTTCAGTCCGGAATGTCGTTGGGATTGATACGCGGGCGTTCTTCCTCGCCCATGCCCAGTTTGCCGCGCACGCAGGAAATATAGCGGTTCACATCCGGGCCGCCACCGTAACGCTGCGCATGCCAGATCATTTCACCCAGGCATTCCATCATCTCGTGCTGGGCGCGGTGCTCGTCATCATGGCGCAAGGCAAGCTGCGCATACAGTGAGCGGATGCCGAAGGGCTGGTCAATCGAGCGTTGTTCCTCGATAGCCACGTGCAGGCCCAGATGCAGGAAGGGGTTGGTCTCGCCCATTTCCGGGGTCCATTCCTGTTCCAGATATTTTTCCGGATGATTCAGGATGGAGTGGTACTCAGGGTGGTCTATAAGAATGGGAAGCACGATCTTTTCCAGATCGGTCAATACCACACCATTCTGGTGCTTTTTCCAGGTGTCGAAGAAGAAGCCGCGCGCATCCTGGCGGCTGGGTGAAAACAGCATGTGCAATACCTGAGTACGTTTCTCGGATAAGCCAGGATTATACGGAAGGGAGATAGCCATGACCACGCTTTACGCATTCTCGGCCCTGACCACCTCGGGTAGCCCATTACCCCTGTCCAGTCTGCAAGGTCGAGTGGTTTTGCTGGTGAACACAGCCAGCGAATGTGGCTATACCCGGCAATATGCCGGACTGCAGCAGCTGCATGCAGAGCTGTCAGCCGCTGGGCTGAGCGTGCTGGCCTTTCCCTGCAACCAGTTTGGCGGGCAGGAGCCGGGTAGCGATCAGGATATTGCGGATTTTTGCAGCAGCCGTTTTGCCGTTGGCTTTCCGGTATTGGCCAAGGTCGAGGTCAACGGTGCGCAGGCCGACCCGTTGTGGCGCTGGCTGACCCAGGCTGATACGCCGCACCCGCACCCGGTTAAGTGGAATTTCACCAAGTTTCTGGTAGATGGGCAGGGCAGGGTGGTGAAGCGCTACGAGCCGGCGGTGGAACCGCATGAACTGCGGGAGGATATCGAGAACCTGCTGAAACGGGCAGCAGCCAGCGGCTGATGCCCGCCATGGTTTATTTACGGCGGAAGATGATGTCCCACACGCCGTGCCCCAGCTTGATGCCGCGAGCTTCAAACTTGGTGAGCGGACGATAGTCTGGGCGCGGCGCATAGCCGTCAGCGCTATTGGCCAGATCGCCATTGGCGCTGAACACTTCCATGATCTGGATGGCGTAGTCTTCCCAGTCGGTGGCAGCGTGCAGATAGCCACCCGGCTTCAGCTTTTTCACCAGTTTTTCCACTAGCGGCGCCTGGATCAGCCGGCGCTTGTTGTGGCGTTTTTTGTGCCAGGGATCGGGGAAGAAAATATGGACTCCATCCAGGCAGCCATCGGCCAGCATGTGGTCCAGCACTTCCACCGCATCGTGGCGGATGATGCGCAGATTGCTCAACTCCTTTTCGGCAATCAGCTTGCACAGATTGCCCACGCCCGGCGAATGCACTTCCACGCCCAGATAGTCGCGCTCGGGGTTGGCCGCAGCGATTTCCGCCGTTGCCCCACCCATGCCAAAGCCGATTTCCAGAATCTTGGGTGCCTGGCGGCCAAAAGCCTGCTGCAGATCGATGGCTTCCGCCTGATAGTCGATGCCCCATTTGGGCATGCCTTCGTCCATGGCGCGTTGCTGGCCTGCCGAGAGATGTCCCTGACGCAGCACAAAGCTTCTGATGGCGCGCCCGAATGCCGGATTTTCCATGTGATTCAAACAGATAATTGCGGGAAGACGCGCATGTTACCGAATCTTGCCTGCCTTAGCGAGTGCCACGGCTTGCCAGGCTGGATTTGCCGCCAGTTGCGCGACAAATTCCCGCGCCGTGGGGTAGCGTAGTGCGACGCCCAGCTCCGCCAGGCGCACATTGCGGATGCGCCGCGATTCCGCCATATACGACCACAAGGCAGGGCTGACCTGCTGCCGGACTTCGGCACGGCTCAGTTGTGGCGGTATGGGCAGTGCCAGTGCCTCGGCCAGCATGGCATACCAGTCGGTGATGGTCAGTGGTTCGTCATCGCAGGCATTGAATACCCGGATGCCGCCCCGTTGCTGTTGCAGGCTGGCAATGCACAAGCGCGCCAGATCATCGGCATGGATATGGTTGCTATAGCTGTCTTCCGCCGGCAGGATCAGCGGGGTGCCTTGCAGCAGGCGGGTCAGTGGCAGACGTTCCAGCGCGTAAATGCCCGGTGCGCGCAAGATATTCAGCTGACAGCCATGGCGGCAGGCAAAGTCGCGCAGTGTGCTTTCGGCATCGACCCGACGCCGGGCGCGCTCGGTCTGCGCGTGTAGCGCTGAGCACTCGTCGAGCCAGGCTCCGTCCCCATTTCCATACACGCCAGTAGTGCTGATATAGCTAATACGCTGTGGTATCCTGTCGGCTTTTGCCAGTGCGTACAACAACTTGCGCGTGCGATTGTCGCGCAGGCCGCTGGCGGGAGGCGGGGCGGTAATCCAGACGTCATCGGCCAGTCCCGCCATGCGGCGCAGGCTTTCCTGGCAGTCCAGATTGGCCATGATGGGGAGGGCGCCGCCCTGGCGTGCTGCCTCGGCTGCGGCCGGATGGTGGGCAATGGCGAAAACGCGCCAGTGCCGGACCAGCTCGGGCAGAGCGCGCCGGGCGACATCGCCCAGACCTGCAATCAATAATGTACGCATAGGCAGCATATTACCCAGATTTGGAATAAAGGTACCCAATGAGTTCCCAGGTCAAAGTGCTCCCGAGTGGGCATACGTTCAGTGTTGAAGCGCATGAAACCATTCTGGAAGCGGCTTTGCGCCAGAATGTCGGCCTGCCTTATGGCTGCCGCGATGGTGCCTGTGGCGCCTGCAAGGGCAAAGTGCTGGAAGGCGACGTGAGCCAGGATGGCTATCAGGAAAAAGCCCTGCCGGAAAGCGAACGCGTGCAGGGTATGGCCCTGTTCTGCTGTGCCCGTCCGCAAGGCGATATCACCATCGAAGCCCGTGAAGTGGCCGGTGCCGGTGATATCCAGATCAAGACCTTGCCGTGCCGCGTGGAAAGCATGGTGAAAATGCATGATGTGGCGGTGCTCAAGCTGAAGCTGCCGGTATCGGAGCGTCTGCAGTTCCGCGCCGGCCAGTACATCGACATCCTGATGAAGGACGGCAAGAAGCGCAGTTTCTCCATCGCCAATGCGCCGCATGACGATGCCTTCCTCGAATTGCACATCCGCCATCAGCCGGGCGGCAGCTTCTCGGAATACGTCTTCAGCCAGATGAAGGAGCGCGAGATCATGCGCTTCAAGGGCCCGTTGGGTTCCTTCTTCCTGCGCGAAGAGTCGGACAAACCGATTATTCTGGTAGCCAGTGGCACCGGCTTTGCCCCGGTCAAGGGCATTATCGAGCATGCCATCCATCACGGCATCCAGCGGCAGATGGTGCTGTACTGGGGCGCCCGGACCAAGGCCGATCTGTACATGGCCGAACTGGCTGCCAGCTGGCAGGCCCAGCATGCCAATATCACGGTGATACCGGTGTTGTCCGAAGCCTTGCCGGAAGATGCCTGGCAGGGCCGTACCGGCTTTGTACACCAGGCGGTGCTGGACGACTTTGATGATCTGTCCGGCTATCAGGTGTATGCCTGCGGCGCACCGGTGATGGTGGAGTCCGCCCATCGCAGCTTCATTCAGGAACGCAAGCTGCCGGAAGACGAATTCTTCTCGGATGCCTTTTTCCTGTCCAAGGACATGGCTGGCGGCAAGTAAGCAAGCCGGCAATAGCAACACCACGAAACCCCTGCATGCAGGGGTTTTTCATTTGCAAACCCGATCTGTACTGATGGCAGCATTCTGCCTGTCATCATCTCAATTGCCACATTTATGGCCAGCATTCGGCCCGGCAGGCGTATTTTTGACCTGCATCAACATCCCTATTTTGAGTATGGCTATTATGACTATCGACTAATCAATCAAGGCGGCATACCGCCAGCTAGAGGAGTGGAAGATGGAACTGCTGGGACAACTTCTATCCGACGATGTCGGCGTACTGGGATTGGCGACCATCGTGTTTGCCACGGTTGTAGTGTGCGGTGTGATCTTCGTTATCAGCCGCAAAGTGAAAAACGCCGGCCCCAATGACTGAGCTGGCCTGATGTTGATTGGTGTCTAGATTTCCTCTTGATGTGTGTGTTGGTGGATACGGTGGTGGGCCGTATCCATTTTTTTTGCCTGCGATTATTTGTAAAAATGATTTAACTTAGTTTTTGTGAATGTTTGTCCGCTACGAATTTAAAAATTCTATTGGGATATCTTCCCGCTGCCACCTATAACCTCCTCGTTACCCCTACTACCAGCCAGGATTTGCCCGCTCTGCCCATTTGATCCTGATCAAACATGTGTTTGACGTTTCTGGAATCTGCTGTGTCTCGTCATTATCATTACATCAACGAATAAGAAATTAATAATATACAGATAGTTTTCAGGTTAATGTATTTCACGGAGAACGAAAATGTCCACTGAAACGGAAGTACAAGGTGGCGGAGCACCCAAACTGAAACTGGGCGCACTGACCGCACTGGTAGTGGGTTCCATGATAGGCGGCGGCATCTTCTCGCTACCGCAGAACATGGCGGCAGGCGCAGGAGCAGGCGCCATCATCATCGGTTGGGCCATTACCTTTCTGGGCATGCTGACGCTGGCATTTGCCTTCCAGATGCTGGCCAACCGCAAACCGGAGGTAGAAGGCGGGGTTTATGGTTATGCCCGCGCCGGTTTCGGTGACTACATGGGCTTCAACTCGGCCTGGGGTTACTGGATTTCGGCCTGGATCGGTAATGTTTCCTACTTTGTCGTGATGTTCTCGGCACTGGGCTTCTGGTTCCATGCCTTTGGTGACGGCAACACGCCGACGGCCATCATCTGTGCCTCTGTCCTGTTATGGGGCCTGCATTTCCTGGTATTGCGCGGCGTACATGGTGCGGCGTTCATCAACACCATCACCACCATTGCCAAACTGGTACCGCTGGCGCTGTTCATCGTACTGGTGGTGTTTGCCTTCAAGATTGACACCTTCAATCTGGACTTCTGGGGCAATCCGAAACTGGGTTCCATCGTCGATCAGGTGAAGAGCACCATGCTGGTGACCGTGTGGGTGTTCATCGGTATCGAAGGGGCCTCGATGTTCTCGGGCCGTGCCGAGAAGATGAGTGATGTGGGCAAGGCTACTGTAGTGGGTTTCCTGCTGACCATCGCCCTGCTGGTTGCCGTATCGGTACTGGCACTGGGTGTGATGACCCAGCCGGAACTGGCTGCACTGAAGAACCCGTCCACCGCTTATGTACTGGAAAAGGCGATTGGCCCCTGGGGTGCCAACATCATGAACGCTGGTCTGGTGATCTCTGTCGGTGGCGCGCTGCTGGCCTGGACCCTGCTGGCCGCTGAAGCACCCTACCTGGCTGGTAAAGATGGCGTGATGCCGCGCATTTTCGGCACCACCAATGCCAATGGTTCGCCTGCTGCCTCGCTGTGGCTGACCAACGGCCTGATCCAGCTGTTCCTGGTCATCACCCTGTTCAGCTCGGCCGGTTACCTGGCACTGCTGTCGCTGGCGACCTCGATGATTCTGATTCCTTACCTGCTGTGCTCTGTGTACTCCTTCATGGTGGCCCAGCGTGGCGAAGGTTACCAAGCAGGTGAAAGCAAGGGTCGTGACCTGAGTATTGCCGGTATCGCCAGTGTGTACGGTGTATGGCTGATCTACGCCGCTGGTGTGAAGTATCTGTTCCTGTCGATGGTGCTGTATGCCCCGGGCCTGCTGTTCTACCTGTGGGCCAAGAAAGAACATGGCGAGAAGCCGTTCAAGGGTGCTGAAGCCGTACTGGCCGCCATCATCGTGGTACTGGGTGCCATCGCCACCTACGAACTGTTTACCGGTCAGCTCACCCTCTAAAGACAACAACTGTTTATTGAGGAGCGCCTACCAGGCGCTCCCCGACTCCCCTACCACACATTGAAGGAGTTTGATCATGACTAAATTTGGTGTTCATTCCGAATGCGGCAAGCTGCGCAG